>NZ_VFVW01000010.1:0-228374 GCF_006442305.1 Mesorhizobium sp. B2-3-6
AATCCAGCCAGCATCTTGAATCACAAACATCCGGTTTTGGGAATCCTACGATTCTCCCAAAATAGGAAATGCTCTAGGATGACGAACTCTGTGGTCTTCGTCGCAATAGCCCTTCCAATTCATCCGGATCGCTCACCGCCGGCAAACACACCTGCCCCGTGCACAGCCACGCGCCCGGCCTGTCGGCGGGAGGCAGGATCCCGCTTGGCAACAGCGGTCGATTCGCCTGCGTACCGACTGACACGACGATATCCACCCGACGCGGATCGGGATTGCGATTCGCTACCGGAACAAGCGTTGGATTTGTCAAATCGTCCACAAGCACCAGCTTTAGCGGCTCTATGGCGAGCGCCGAGGCGTTGACGATGCCGGCCTGGCCATAGGCCTGGTGCGCCGCGCGGCCGGCGGCATGTTCGGCGACTTTCGTCGCTTTCTCCTGCAGGTCGAGATCGCCGGTCAGCGCGGCGAGCCGGACCAGCGCCTCGATGACCTGACCGGTGGCCGACGCAATAGCCTCGTCGACATCGCCCCTGATGCGGATCGGCACGTCGATGCTGTCGGATGCCGTGAGATAATAGCCGGTGCCGTCGGCATCGGCGTGCCAGCGGTCGAGCTGCTCGACGAATTGCCGGGCCCGATCGGCGTAGCTCCAGTCGCCGGTGGCTTCGAACAGGGCGATCGCCGCATTGGTCATCGACGCATAGTCGCTCGACAGCGCCGGGAACAGTTTCTTGGCGCCGAGCATGGAATGCGGCAGCCGTCCGCCCTCGGCGGAGGAGGCGATATGGTCGAATGCGGCCATGGCCGCGTCGATCCAGTCTTGCCGCGCCAGCGAGCGGCCGGCCTCGGCGAGTGCTGCGATCATCTGGCCGTTCCAGTCGGCGAGGACCTTGCCGTCGCGGCCGGGCCTGACGCGCCGTTCACGGACCGCCAGCAGCCTTGCCTTGAGAGCGGTCAGAAGCGGTTGCTCGGCAATGCCTTGCCCCTGCTGGGCCAGCGTCCGGTGGATGACAGGCTTGCCTTCCCAACCGGGTGGGCTGGAGAGCATGAAGCGGTTGAAAAACAACGGAGAATCGTCGCCGAGCGCGGCCTCGATCTCTTCCCGGCTCCAGGTGTAGAAAAGGCCCTCCTCGCCCTCGCTGTCGGCATCCAGACTGGCGGCGAAGGCGCCGCCATCGACGCGCATCTCACGCAGCAGCCAGTCGACGGTCTCCTCGATTCGGACCCGGAACAAATCCTTTCCGCCCGCGGCATGGGCCCAGTTGCAAAAACGGATGAGTTGCGCGTTGTCGTAGAGCATCTTTTCGAAATGCGGCACCAGCCATTGCGCGTCCGTGGAATAGCGGCTGAGACCGCCGCCGACGTGATCGTAGATGCCGCCGGCCAGCATCCGTTCGAGGCTCAGGAGGACATCGTCGCGGTGACCGGCATTGCCGTCGCGCAGCCACGACAGCCACAGTGTCTGCATGAATGGCGCATTGGGGAATTTCGGCGCGCCGCGCAGGCCGCCGAGATCCTTGTCGATCATGCCGTCTATGCCTCTGGCGAGCGCGGCAAGCGTGTCGCGGTCGAGCGCGGTGCGGGCATGCGCGCCGGCGAGCCGGGTCTCGACATGTGTGGTCAGCCCGTCGGCGCTCTGGTTCAGGCTGCCTCTTTTCTCGCGCCAGGCCTTGTCGATCGCCTCCATGACCTGGATGAAGCCCGGGCGGCCATAGCGCGGCTCGCGCGGGAAATAGGTGCCGCCCCAGAAAGGCTTGCCGTCCGGGGTCAGGAACATGGTCAGCGGCCAGCCGCCCTGCTCGCCCATCGAGGACAGCGCCGCCATGTAGATCTGGTCGATGTCGGGTCGCTCCTCGCGGTCGACCTTGATATTGACGAACAGACGGTTCATGACGGCGGCGACGTCGTCATTCTCGAAGCTTTCATGGGCCATGACGTGGCACCAGTGGCAGGCCGCATAGCCGATCGACAGCAGGATCGGCCGATCCAGCGCCCTCGCCTCGTCAAGCGACGCCGGCGACCAGGCCCGCCAATGCACCGGATTGCCGCTGTGCTGCTGCAAATAGGGGCTGGCTTCGTCGGCAAGCAGATTTTGCGCAGGCAGTGTCACGATGAGCGGTCCGGCGAAACAGGGGTTGGATAGTGAAGCTAGGGCGGTCCAACAAGGCGGGCAAATGATTTCGGCCGACACCATCGTCGCGCTTTCCAGCGGCCGCCTGCCCGCCGGCGTCGCCGTCATCCGCATTTCGGGGCCAAAGACTCGATTCGTTGTCGAAACGATCGCCGGCGGTATGGTTAAGGGCCGCGTGGCCAGCCTGCGCAAGCTGCGGGCGCCCGATGGCGGCGTGCTCGACAGTGGCCTGGTGATCTTTTTCCCCGGCTCCGGCAGCTTCACCGGCGAGGACGTGGCGGAATTCCAGGTGCATGGCGGCCGCGCCGTGGTGGCGAGGCTGTTGGAGACGATCGCCGGTTTCGAAGGCGTCAGGCACGCCGAAGCGGGCGAGTTCACGCGCCGGGCCTTCCTCAATGGCAAGGTCGATTTGGTAAGGACGGAAGCGCTGGCCGATCTGGTCAACGCCGAGACCGAGGGGCAGCGGCGCTTCGCGGTGCAGAATGCCGAGGGCGCGCAGGCCGAGCTTTATCTGAGCTGGCGGCGGCGGCTGATCCATGCGCGCGCCATGATCGAGGCCGAGATCGACTTTGCCGACGAAGACGACATTCCCGGTTCCGTTTCGGATACGGTCTGGTCTGATGTTTCGGCGATGATCGGGGAGATCGAGCGCCACATTGCCGGGTTTCGTGCCGGCGAAATCATCCGCGACGGGTTCGAGGTTGTTATCCTCGGCGCCCCGAATGCCGGCAAGTCGAGCCTGTTCAACGCCTTGGCGCGGCGCGATGCAGCTATTGTAACGGATGAGCCAGGCACGACGCGGGACCTGCTCGAGATCGTACTTGACCTCGAAGGCCTGCGGGTCAGGCTGACCGACACCGCAGGCCTGCGCGATGCGGCCGGCAAGGTGGAAGCGATCGGCATCGAGAAGGCGCGAGCCAAGGCGCATGGCGCCGACCTCTTGCTCATCCTCGTGGATATGGCCGACCCGCATCCCGTTGCTCTTCAACGCGAGGGGATCGCGACCCTGCGCGTGGGCACCAAGCTCGATCTGGTGCACGGGCAAGCCGCTGCCGGGGGCTATGATCGCGCCATCTCGACGAAGGACGGGACCGGCGTGGCGGAGCTGTTGACCGAGATCGCCAGGCTCGCGGCCGCGCAGGTCGGCGAAGCGGGCGACATCCTGCCCTCACGGCTTCGCCACGTTGAATTGCTAGGCGAAGCCAACCGCTTCCTGCTGCGCGCGGCCGAGAGCCCGTACGCCGGGCAGGAACTGCGCGCCGAGGATCTGCGGCTGGCCGCCGACCGGCTCGGCCGGATCGTCGGCGCGGTCGATGTCGAGGACATGCTGGATGTGATTTTCTCGCAGTTCTGCATCGGGAAATGATTCACGTGGAACATTGTCGGGGCGCGGACGCCGTCGAGCCTCCCTTCTCCCCGTCACTATACGGGGAGAAGGTGCCGGCAGGCGTATGAGGGGCAGCGCTGACCTCGGCTTTTATCACGACGGGCCCGGCCAATGACTCACGTGAAACAGAAGGGCTCTCCGACCCGACGTTGTTTCACGTGAAACGGCTGCGCCGGGCCAATCGCCAGCGTCGGCGCCGCCCCTCACCTGCCTGCCGGCATCCTCTCCCCGTAAAGTGACGGGGAGAGGGGTGCTGTCATCGCCGGCTTGGCCAATCGCTAACGTTGCAAGAATGGGCGCCGGCGTTGCGGCCGATTCCCTTCTCCCCGTCCCTATATGGAGAAAAGGTGCCGGCAGGCGGATGAGGGTCGGCGCCGACCTAGCACTTGACTCACGTGAAACACGCAACGAGGCTCGCCGTCCTGTTTCACGTGAAACTCCCGCAAAGTTTCTTGACACCGTCCCGCTGCGGGGACATCTGTCCACCAAACTTCGAATCCAGGGCGTTTGAAATGACCGATCACTATGATGTGGTTGTGGTGGGTGGCGGCCATGCGGGCAGCGAGGCGGCCAGCGCGGCTGCGCGTGCGGGCGCCAGGACAGCGCTGGCGACGCTGCGTTTCGACACGATCGGCGTGATGTCCTGCAATCCGGCCATTGGCGGGCTCGGCAAGGGCCATCTGGTGCGCGAGATCGACGCCATGGACGGACTGATGGGCTGGGTGGCGGATGCCGCCGGCATCCAGTTTCGCCTGCTCAACCGACGCAAGGGGCCAGCCGTGCGCGGCCCGCGCACCCAGGCCGACCGGAAACTTTACCGGCTCGCCATGCAAGAGGCGGTCAGGCAGCAGGGCGGTCTCGATGTGATCGAGGGCGAGGTGCTCGACTTCGACATCGACGATTCGGGGTGCCTGCGCGCCGTTCTCCTGGCCGACGGCCGGCGCCTTGCCTGCGGCGCGGTGGTCCTGACCGCCGGAACTTTCCTGCGCGGGTTGATCCATATCGGCGAGAAGAAGATCGTCGCCGGCCGCATGAACGAACAAGCGAGCCTAGGGCTGTCGGCGACGATGAGCCGCGCAGGCTTCAAGCTCGGCCGGCTGAAGACCGGCACGCCGCCGCGCCTCGACGGGCGCACCATCGACTGGGCGTCGCTGGAAAGCCAGGCGGCGGATGACGAACCGGTGCCGTTCTCGCTGCTGACCGACCGCATCGAGACGCCGCAGATCGAATGCGGCATCACGCGCACGACCGCGGCCACGCATGAACTGATCCGCGCCAATCTCGGGCGCTCGGCCATGTATTCGGGTTCGATCGAAGGCGTCGGGCCGCGCTACTGTCCGTCGATCGAAGACAAGATCGTCAAGTTCGGCGACCGCGAAGGCCACCAGATTTTTCTCGAGCCGGAAGGCCTGGACGACGACACGGTCTATCCCAACGGCATCTCGACCTCGCTGCCGGAGGAGGTTCAGCTCGAAATCTTGAAGACCATCCCGGGGCTGGACCGAGCGGTGATGCTGCAGCCCGGTTATGCCATCGAATATGACCATGTCGACCCGCGCGAGCTCCATCCGACGCTGGAGACAAAGCGCGTCGGCGGCCTGTTCCTCGCCGGGCAGATCAACGGCACGACCGGCTATGAGGAGGCCGCCGCGCAAGGCCTGCTCGCGGGCCTCAATGCCGCAAGGCGGGCGTCGGGCAGCGAGCAGGTCGTGCTCAGCCGCACCGAAGCCTATATCGGCGTCATGGTCGACGATCTGACCAGCCGCGGCATCAGCGAGCCTTACCGTATGTTCACCTCGCGCGCCGAATTCCGGCTTTCGCTGCGCGCCGACAATGCCGACGAGCGGCTGACGCCGCTGGCTGCAAAGCTGGGTATAGCGTCAGCCCGGCGGATGCAGCGGTTCGGCGAGGTGGAGCAGCGCCTCGCCGAAGCGCGCCGGCTGGCGCTCGGCGTAAAGCTGACACCCAACGAGGCGGCGCGCCACGGGCTGGAGGTCAATCGCGACGGCGTGCGCAGATCCGCCTATGAACTGCTCGCCTATCCCGGCGTCGACGTGGCCTGGCTGGCCCGAATCGATGGGAATTTCGGGACGATCGACGCCAGGACGGCGGAGCGCCTCGAAACGGAAGCGAAATATTCAGTCTATCTCGATCGCCAGAAGAGCGACGTCGCCCAGATCCGGCACGAGGAAAGCCGGCTCATCCCCGAGGCGCTCGACTTCGCCGAGGTGCCGGGACTGTCGAACGAGCTGAAGCAGAAGATGCATGCGCGGCGGCCGCGTTCGATTGCCGACGCGCAGCGCATGGAGGGTATGACGCCGGCGGCGCTGGCCATCATCGTCGCTCATATCAGGCATTCCGAGAGCGCCGGCGCGCAAAGGGACGTCGCGTGAGCGCTGCTTCCTGGGAGAGCCTGCGCAACGCTGCCGGTCCGGTTTCACGTGAAACATTCGATCGCCTGGTGGCGTTCGAAGAGATGTTCCAGAAATGGAACCGCAGCATCAATCTCGTCGCGCAGTCGACGTCCGGCGATGTCTGGCATCGCCACATACTGGACAGCGCGCAGCTCTGGCGAATCGAGGACAAAGCGCGGCGATGGGTCGATATCGGCTCGGGCGGCGGATTTCCGGGACTGGTGCTGGCGTTCCTGCTTGCCGAGCGTGACGGCGCCAGCATCGACCTGGTCGAAAGCAATCGCAAGAAAGCGGGATTCCTGCAAGCCGTCGTCGGCCAGTTCGGCCTGCCGGCGCGTGTCGTGGCGCGCCGCATCGATGACAGCCATGCGCTTGTCGCGGCACCGGAAATCGTCACGGCGCGGGCGCTGGCGCCGCTTTGGACCTTGCTTGAGCTGGCGGGACCGTGGCTGACATCAGGCGCGCGTGGGCTGTTCCACAAAGGCCGGGATTACCGCGCCGAAGTGCAAGAAAGCGTTAACCGCTGGAGCTTCGATCTGGTAGAACATCCAAGCATGACCGACCCTGGCGGCGTCATCCTTGAACTGTCCAATGTGCGACCTGTCTGAACAAAGACCTGTCCGAATCCGTGTTGGCGACCCAAAATGAATTCCTGGCATAGACCCATGATGAAGAACGGCCCTCGAATCATCACCGTAGCCAACCAGAAGGGCGGTGTCGGCAAGACCACCACTGCCATCAACCTGGCCACCGCGCTGGCGGCGATCGGCGAGAAGGTGCTGATCGTCGACCTCGATCCGCAAGGCAATGCCAGTACCGGCCTCGGCATCGACCGCAAGGACCGCACGGTGTCGTCCTATGACGTGCTGACCGGCGAGCTGGAGCTGGAGGAGGCGGCGATCCCGACGGCGGTGCCCGGCCTGTCGATCGTGCCGTCGACCCTCGACCTGCTCGGCATCGAGATGGAGATCGCCTCGGCGCCGGACCGGGTGCTGCGGCTGCGCAACGCCCTGCGCGCCGCATCGGCGCGTTCGGCCGGGTTTGGCTATGTGCTGATCGACTGTCCGCCGTCGCTCAATCTCTTGACCTTGAATTCGATGGCGGCGGCCGATTCCGTTCTGGTGCCGCTGCAATGCGAGTTCTTCGCGCTGGAAGGTCTCAGCCAGCTGCTCGAAACCGTCGAGCAGGTGCGCCGCTCGATCAACCCGGATCTCACCATCCAGGGCATCGTGCTGACCATGTATGACGGCCGCAACAACCTCGCCAACCAGGTGGTGCAGGACGTGCGCGAGCATATGGGCGACAAGGTCTACGAGACCATCATCCCGCGCAATGTGCGGGTCTCTGAAGCGCCGTCCTACGGCAAACCGGCGATCCTCTACGACCTCAAATGCTCCGGCAGCCAGGCTTATCTGCAGCTTGCGTCGGAAGTGATCCGCCGCGAGCGTAAATTGCGCGCCGCTTAACAAGCGGCCGCGCATGGAGCAAAAGCCGATTCGATACCGAAACAATCTGGAACCGAAATGAGCGAAGACCTTTCGAGAAAGAGACTGGGCCGCGGGCTGGCGGCGCTGATCGGCGAGATCGACCGTCCGAGCGCGCCGGAGAAGTCTGGGATGAGTGCCGACGGCAAGGTGCCGATCGAGTTCCTGACGCCCAATCCGAAAAACCCGCGCCGGCATTTCGGCGACGCCGAGTTGACCGACCTGGCGCAATCGATCCGCGAGCATGGCGTGGTGCAGCCGGTGGTGGCGCGGCCTTCGCCGTCGCAGGCCGGGCGCTACGAGATCATCGCCGGCGAGCGGCGCTGGCGTGCCGCGCAACGCGCCGGATTGACCGAGATCCCGGTCATCGTGCGCGAGGTCAACGACCGCACGGCGCTGGAACTGGCAATCATCGAGAACGTCCAGCGCGCCGATCTCAACCCGGTCGAGGAAGCGCTCGGCTATCAGCAGCTCATCGACGATCACGGCTACACCCAGGCCGATCTCGGCCAGGTCATCGGCAAAAGCCGCAGCCATGTCGCCAACACGCTGCGGCTGCTGAAGCTGCCCGACGTGATCCGCGACATGCTGGTCGACGGGGCCTTGTCGGCGGGCCATGCCCGCACGCTGGTGACGGCGGAGGACCCGGCAGGGCTTGCCAAGCGCATCGTCGAGGAAGGGCTCTCGGTGCGCCAGGCCGAAGCGCTGGCGCAGATGCCGGCCGGTCCGACCCCGGCGAAGCCGAAGCAGGCGAAAAGCGCGCCGGAAAAAGACGCCGACACGCTGGCGCTGGAAAAGCTGATGACCGGCACGCTCGGCATGATCGTGACCATCGACCACACGAACAAAGGCGGCGAGATTCGCGTGGCGTACCGGACGCTGGAGCAGCTTGACGAGCTGTGTCGGAGATTGAAACAAGAGCGGTAGTTAGCCGGCGAACTTCAACAAAGCGGAAGCTACAACGCAGGGAAAACGAGGGCTGGCTGTCCGCCAGCCCTTTCGTTTGAAGCGCTGGCGATTGGCGAAAAAGCAGCGCCATCGGCATCCGTCGCCAGCCGCGCTCGCGGCTTGACAGTGCCCGGCAACGGCGTAACCTCTATTAGACAAGGCTTAAATTAATTGCCCTAGCGTGCCGGTCAGTCGCGGCGAGGGCTATCTGCCATTCCTGCAACAGGCGTGAAATGGCACCGCCTCGCCAAAGCAATATGCCGACGCGCGCCTGACGCAAATGGGAGGTGCAAATGGCAGTCCGTTGGCAATTGTCCGGAAGTTACTTCGAAAACTGTAGCTGCGATGTCGTGTGTCCTTGCCTGCTGTCCACCAACGCGCAGCTGACATCAAGGCCGACGAAAGGCTTTTGCGACGTCGGTCTGGTCTTTCATATCGATACGGGCAGTTACGGCGACGTTCGGTTGGATGGGCTCAGCGTCGCCATGGTTGCCCACACGCCGGGTCCGATGGCAGACGGCGATTGGACGGCCGCCGCCTATATCGACGAACGGGCCGATGACAGGCAGACAGAGGCGCTAGGCGCCATCTTCACTGGCGTCGCGGGCGGCCCCATGGCGGTGCTGGCACCCTTGATCGGCACGAATCTCGGCGCCAAGAAGGTGCCGATAAGCTACCGGATAGACGGCAAGAAGCGGTCGGCGGAGATTGCCGGCGTCATGCGAATGGCGGTCGAGCCGCTGCCGACGATGCGCGAGGACGGGCAGATGTGGGCGGCCACCGGCCATCCCGTCAATCCCGACTGGCTCGCCTTGGCGATGGGGGCGGAAGGCAGTACATTCAGCGACCATGGCATGAGCTGGGACAATTCCCGCCGGAACGGACATTACGCCCCGATCAACTGGTCCGGCCAGCAGTAGCCGTCGGCCGCAGAGTACGGGACGTACTTCGTCCATGGTGCAGACGTTGCAGCGATACATCATTCTCGCGCTGCTGATCGCTATCGCGGCGGCGGCATGGACCTTGCTCATCCGGCAGCAGGCGGGCATGGGCGCGGACATGCGCATGGAAATGTACTCGCTCACCATGGGCATGAAGGCGCCGCTGTTTCTTGCCGTCTGGATGATCATGATGATTGCCATGATGTTTCCGACGGCCGCACCCATGATCCTGACATTTCACCGGGTCCAGGCGGGCAAACGGGGCCGGGGCGAGACCTTTGTCTCGAGCTGGGTGTTCGTGGCCGGGTACATGCTGGTCTGGGGCGTGATGGGCGTTATCGCCTTTGCCGGCGCGGCGGGTGCGGAGATGCTCGCCGGGCATGTGGGATCGTCCACGGCGACGGCCGCGCGTTTCGGCGGCGCGCTGCTGATGCTTGGGGGCGCCTATCAACTTTCCCCGCTGAAGGATCTGTGTCTGGCCAAATGCCGCACGCCGATCGGCTTCATCCTGACCTCATGGCGCGATGGTTACTGGGGCGCGGTTCGCATGGGCCTGGAGCATGGACTTTTCTGCCTCGGCTGCTGCTGGCTTTTGTTTCTCGCCCTCTTTCCTCTGGGGATCATGAACGTTGCCGCAATGGCCGTGGTCACCTTGCTGATATTCGCGGAAAAGACCCTGCCGTCTGGAAATGGGATCGCGAAGCTGTCGGGGATCGCTCTGCTGCTCTATGGCGCGGCGGTGCTGGTCTTTCCACAGGCGCTGCCGACCTTTGAGCCGGTAGGCGCCATGACAATGAATTGACCAACGGAAGGAATTGACCAACGGAGGCAGGCGCCCGGTGCCGAAAGGGCCTAACGTTGCGCCAATCTCGCGCTCTCCACCGCGATCCCGAGCAGCGCCTGCCTTGCCAGCGCCACCGACAGGTCCGGCCTTCGCCGCGTCTGCAGCACGGCGGTCTGCAGCCGGGTCAGCGCGCGGCCGAGCGCCTCGACGCTCCAGCGTTCCAGCGCCTTCTCCACCAGCTTGCGGCGCGAGAAGAAAACCGGCGGGCGCGCCGCCGCCACCACCGACGCGGCATTGCGGCCGCCGGCCTCCATCTGGCCGCGCATGGACTGCATCGCCTGAAACTGCCGCATCGCCGAGGACAGCACCAGGAAGGGTTGGCCGCCTGCCTGGCAATGGCGGGTGAAGGCGGTGTCGAACTCGCCGACCTTGCCTTCGAGAAGCGCGTCGACGGCATCGTCGAAGGACGCGCCGGAAACGTCGCCGGACATCGCCCTGACGTCGTCGAGGCCGATTTCCTTCTGGCCATGGACATAAAGCAGCAGCTTGTCGATCTCGCCGCGCGAGGCCAGCCGGTCGCCGCCGAGATTGCGGCGCAGCGCCTGTCTTGCCTCAAGCGTCATCGTCGCGCCGGTCTTGCGCAGCTCGTCGTCGATAACGGCATCGATGTCCCTGGCCTCGTCGGCATAGCAGGGCAGCGCCATGGCGTTGTCGGCCGCCTCGACGACGGCGCGCAGCCCGACGCCCTTCTTGAGATCGCCGGCCTCGATGAGGATGATCGCGTCCCGCACGGGCTCCGCCGTCAGCGCCTTGACGTCGTCGGCCAGCGCCTTCTGGCCGCCGGCATTGCGCACCCACAGCAGGCGGCGGTCGGAAAACATCGGCACGGTGCGCGCCTCGTCGAGCAGCCGGCCCTCGTCGCGCTCGACTTCGGAGCCGTCGAGCCTGACCACCGAGAAGGGGTCGTCGAGCGGCAGGCCGGTCGCGGCGGCAAAAGCCTTGGCGCGCTCCGAGACAAGGCCGCGATCGGGGCCATAAAGCAGGACGATCGCCATGCGCGGGTCCGGCTTCGCGAGCCAGGAATCCACCTCGTATGCTTTCTTCTGTGCCATCGAGGGTGGTTAGCATGATGTTGGGGCGGAGTGAACGTCTTCCAGTTCAACTCCGAAGAACTGCTTCGAGGGAAGATCGACCCCCACTCCGTCGAGCTGCGCTCGACACCTCTCCCCCGATCGACGGGGGAGAGGAAGGGCGCCACGGTTGGCGGACCCTCGATTCTCCTCTCCTTCCGCAGGCGTGAAAGTGGGCGCGGCAGCCAAGCTTGCCAAACAATCACCTTATCTGGCGACAAACCTCACGCGACCTTGCGCCTAATTGCGCGGCGCCGCCCAACATCGACAAGAAATTTCGCCGACATATCTTCATCTTGGTGCGCGGCAGGCTGTATCGGCCGGCTTGGCCGGCCCGATGCCCGGAGGCTTGCCCGGTGAATTCGCACTGGCGGCGCGGATATGCAAATATCGGTGCCGGGCGACATGGAGGACGAAGGTCATGGCCGATGCTGGGATGTTGCGCTTCCATGTTCCGGAGCCCGAGGTGCGGCCGGGCGGCACGCCTGATTTCTCCAACGTGACCATCGCCGCCGCCGGCTCGGTGCCGCGCCCCGAAATCGACGTCGATCCACGCGCCATCCGCGACATGGCATTCTCGATCATCCGGGTGCTGAACCGCGCCGGCGAGGCGGTGGGGCCGTGGGCGGGGCTGCTCTCCGACGAGGAACTGCTCGAAGGCCTGCGCCACATGATGACGCTGAGGACCTTCGATGCGCGTATGCAGATGGCGCAGCGGCAGGGCAAGACCTCCTTCTACATGCAGCATCTGGGCGAAGAGGCGGTGAGCTGCGCCTTCCGCAAGGCGCTCGCCCCCGGCGACATGAATTTCCCGACCTATCGGCAGGCCGGGCTGCTCATCGCCGACGGCTACCCGGTGGTCACGATGATGAACCAGATCTATTCCAACGAGGCCGACCCGCTGAAGGGCCGGCAATTGCCCATCATGTATTCGTCGAAGGAGCACGGCTTCTTCTCGATCTCGGGCAATCTGGCGACGCAGTATATCCAGGCGGTCGGCTGGGCTATGGCCTCGGCGATCTCGAACGACTCAAGGATCGCCGCGGCCTGGATCGGCGACGGCTCGACCGCGGAATCCGACTTCCATTCGGCGCTGGTGTTCGCCTCCACCTACAAGGCGCCCGTGGTGCTCAATGTCGTCAACAACCAGTGGGCAATCTCGACGTTTCAAGGCATAGCGCGCGGCGGCGCGGGCACTTTCGCCGCGCGCGGGCTGGGTTTCGGCATCCCGGCGCTGCGCGTCGACGGCAACGACTATCTCGCCGTCCATGCGGTGGCGAAATGGGCGGCCGAGCGCGCGCGCAGCAACCTGGGGCCGACGCTGGTCGAATATGTCACCTACCGCGCCGGCGCCCATTCGAGCTCGGACGATCCCTCGGCCTACCGGCCGAAGACCGAATCCGATGCCTGGCCGCTCGGCGACCCGGTGGTTCGGCTGAAGAACCATCTCATCCGGCTCGGCGTCTGGTCGGAGGAGCGGCACAAGCAGGCCGAAGCGGAAATCCTCGACACGGTGATCGCGGCGCAGAAGGAAGCCGAAAGCCACGGCACGCTGCACGCCGGCGGCAAGCCGTCGACGCGCGACATGTTCGAGGGCCTCTATGCCGAGATGCCGCCGCATCTGCGGCGCCAGCGCCAGCAGGCGGGGGTCTGAGCCATGCCGAGGCGGACCATGATCGAGGCCATTCGCGACGCGATGGACGTGTCGATGGGGCGCGACGAGAAAGTGGTGGTGTTCGGCGAGGATGTCGGCTTTTTCGGCGGCGTGTTCCGCTGCACGCAAGGCCTGCAGGCGAAATACGGCAAGAGCCGCTGCTTCGACGCACCGATCAATGAATCCGGCATTGTCGGCTCGGCCATCGGCATGGCCGCCTATGGTCTGAAGCCGTGCGTGGAGATCCAGTTTGCCGACTACATGTACCCGGCCTACGACCAGCTGACCCAGGAAGCCGCGAGGCTGCGCTACCGCTCGAACGGCGACTTCACCTGCCCGATCGTGGTGCGCATGCCGACCGGCGGCGGCATATTCGGCGGCCAGACGCACAGCCAAAGCCCGGAAGCGTTGTTCACCCATGTGTCGGGGCTGAAGACCGTCGTGCCCTCGAACCCGCATGACGCCAAGGGGTTGCTGATCGCGGCGATCGAGGATCCCGACCCGGTCATCTTCCTCGAGCCGAAGCGGCTCTACAACGGCCCCTTCGACGGCCATCACGACCGGCCGGTGACGCCGTGGTCGAAGCACGAGCTGGGCGAGGTCGCCGACGGCCACTACACCGTGCCGCTCGGCAAGGCCGCGATCCGCCGGGCCGGCTCCGCCGTCACGGTGTTGGCGTACGGCACAATGGTCTATGTCGCGCAGGCGGCGGCCGAGGAGACCGGCATCGATGCCGAGATCGTCGATCTCAGGACGCTGTTGCCGCTCGACCTCGACACCATCGTGGCGTCGGTGAAGAAGACCGGACGCTGCGTCGTGGTGCACGAGGCGACGCTGACCTCCGGCTTCGGAGCGGAGCTGGTCGCGCTTGTGCAGGAAAACTGCTTCTACCATCTGGAGGCACCGGTGGCCCGCGTCGCCGGCTGGGACACGCCCTATCCGCATGCGCAGGAATGGGACTATTTCCCCGGTCCGGCCCGCGTCGGCCGGGCGCTTACGGAAACATTGGAAGCCTAGAACGGGGAGGCCCGACATGGGCGAACACATCATCAAGCTGCCCGATGTCGGCGAGGGCGTCGCCGAGGCGGAACTCGTCGAATGGCATGTCAAGGTCGGCGACATCGTGCGCGAGGACATGATGCTTGCCGCCGTGATGACCGACAAGGCCACGGTCGAGATCCCTTCCCCCGTCGACGGCGAGATCCTGTGGCTGGGCGCCGATATCGGCGACACGGTGGCGATCGGCTCGCCCATCGTGCGGCTGAAGGTGGCCGGCGAGGGCAATGTCGTTGGCGGTGCGATGCCGGCGGAAGTGACGGCTGAAAGTATCTCCGATGATACGGGGGCTCGCCCGGTCTCGGACCTGGAGCCGTCATCGCCCAATCTGTCGCCGTCATCCTCGGGCTTGTCCCGAGGATCCGCCGTCCCACAGGGATATGACGCGACCAGTTCCGGAAGGTCGGTAGATCCTCGGGACAAGCCCGAGGATGACGGCGCCAGGTCCAAGGTCAACAGCGCGCCGCGTGCGCAAGGTGAAAGGCCGCTGGCCTCGCCGGCCGTGCGGCTGCGTGCGAAGGAAGCGGGCACTGACCTCAGGCAGGTCCAGGGAAGCGGCCCGGCCGGTCGCATCGGCCATGAGGACATCGAGGCGTTCCTGGCGCGCGGGCCGCACATGGCCAAGGCATCCGGCCTCGCCCGCAACGATGCCGTCGAGGACATCAAGGTGGTGGGCCTGCGGCGCAAGATCGCCGAGAAGATGACGCTGGCGGCGTCGCGCATCCCGCACATCACCTATGTCGAGGAGGTCGACGTTACCGCGCTCGAGGATCTGCGCGCCGCGCTCAACAAGGAGAAGCGGGCGGCCAAGGGGGTAGAAAGGCCAAAGCTGACGCTGCTGCCGTTCCTGATGCGCGCGATGGTCAGGGCGATCGCGGACCAGCCCAACCTCAATGCGCTGTTCGACGACGAGGCCGGCATCATCCACCAGCATGGCGGCATTCATATCGGCATCGCCGCG
Source organism: Mesorhizobium sp. B2-3-6 (assembly GCF_006442305.1). NCBI lineage: Bacteria > Pseudomonadati > Pseudomonadota > Alphaproteobacteria > Hyphomicrobiales > Phyllobacteriaceae > Mesorhizobium > Mesorhizobium sp. B2-3-6. The sequence goes on from NZ_VFVW01000010.1 coordinate 14,891, forward strand.
CAGACGCCGTCGGGACTGGTCGTGCCCGTCGTCAAGCACGCCGAGGCGCTGGACATCTGGGAATGCGGCGCGGAGGTCGCCAGGCTGGCCGAGGCGGCCAAGTCGGGAACCGCGACGCGCGACGAGCTCTCCGGTTCGACCATAACCATCACCTCGCTCGGTGCCATGGGCGGCGTGGCGACGACTCCGGTCATCAACCACCCGGAAGTCGCGATCCTCGGCGTTAACAAGATGATGGTGCGGCCGGTATGGGACGGCACCCAGTTCATCCCGCGCAAGATGATGAACCTGTCGTCGAGCTTCGACCATCGCGTCATCGACGGCTGGGACGCGGCGGTGTTCATCCAGCGCATCAAGACGCTCCTGGAAACGCCGGCGCTGATTTTCGTGGATTGACGGTGGATCATTCGAGATGATGGCGGGAGAGCGCCCCCCTCTGCCTTGCCAGGCATCTCCCCCACAAGGGGGGAGATCAGATGTCACGCCGGCTTTCGCCAATCACCAGCGCTGCGGGATTGAGCGAGGCGCCGAAGCCTCCAATCTCCCCCTTTGTGGGGGAGATGTCCGGCAGGACAGAGGGGGGCGCGAAGAATCTCGACGGAGCGTTTCCTCGGATCGAAGGGTCACGTCATGAAAGAAATCTCCTGCAAGCTGCTGGTCATCGGCGCGGGGCCGGGCGGCTATGTCTGCGCTATTCGTGCCGGGCAGCTCGGCGTCGATACCGTCATCGTCGAGGCCGGCAAGCCGGGCGGCACCTGTCTCAATGTTGGCTGCATTCCTTCCAAGGCACTGATCCATGCAGCGGAGGAGTTCGAGAAGGTCGCGCAGATGGCGGGCGGCAACAGCCCGCTCGGCATTTCGGTGGCCGCGCCGGCGCTGGATCTGGGCAAGACGGTCGCCTGGAAGGACGGCATCGTTAGTCGGCTTAACAGCGGGGTCGCCGGCCTGCTCAAGAAGGCCGGGGTGAAGACCGTGCACGGCTGGGCGACGTTTCGAGACGGCAAGACCGTCGCGGTCGAGACCGAGACGGGAAGCCAGGTGATCCGCGCCGAAGCGGTGGTGATCGCCACCGGCTCGGCGCCGGTCGAGTTGCCGTTCCTGCCGTTCGGCGGGCCGGTGATCTCGTCGACGGAAGCGCTGGCGCTGAAGGAGGTGCCGCAGCGGCTGGCGGTGGTCGGCGGCGGCTATATCGGCCTGGAGCTCGGCACGGCCTTCGCCAAGATGGGCGCGGCGGTGACCGTGGTCGAGGCCTTGCCGCGCGTGCTGGCGCAGTATGACGCCGAACTGACGCGGCCGGTGGTCAAGCGGCTGGCGGCACTCGGCATCGAAATGATGCCAGGCGCCAAGGCCAAGGGCCTGTCGACGAAAGGCGATGCGCTGCTGGTCGAGACCCCGGATGGCAAGGATGCGAGGATCGCCGCCGACAAGATCCTGGTCACGGTCGGCCGCAAGCCGGTGACGGAAGGGTGGGGGCTCGACCAGATCGACCTCGACATGGCGGGGCGATTCATCCGCATCGACGAGCAGTGCCGCACCTCCATGCGCGGCATCTTCGCCATTGGCGACGTCACCGGCGAGCCGATGCTGGCGCACCGCGCGATGGCGCAAGGCGAGATGGTCGCCGAAATCGTCGCCGGCCATAAGCGCGGCTGGGACAAGCGGGCTATCCCCGCCGTCTGCTTCACCGATCCGGAGCTGGTCACCGTCGGCCTGTCGCCCGAAGAGGCCAAGGCGCTCGGCGGGGAAATCAAGGTCGGGATGTTTCCCTTCGCCGCCAATGGCCGCGCGATGACCAGGATTGGCGAGGATGGCTTTGTCCGCGTCGTCGCCCGCGCGGACAATCATCTTGTGCTAGGCATCCAGGCGGTCGGGCAAAGCGTGTCGGAACTGTCGACGGCCTTCGGCCTGGCGCTCGAAATGGGCGCGCGGCTGGAGGACATCGCCGGCACCATCCATGCCCATCCGACACAGGGCGAAGGCTTCCAGGAAGCGGCCCTGAAGGCGCTGGGACACGCGCTGCATATCTAATTCGGGACGGCGGAAAGCACCCCCCTCTGTCCTGCCGGACATCTCCCCCTCAAGGGGGGAGATTGGCAGCTTAGGAGCCCCGCACATCCCGCCTACGGTGCGCAATTCGGAGTTAATTCGCCGCGCTCATCGCCTTGTCGAGCGCTGCCTTCACGTCCGCCGGCCAGGTCTTCACCGGGGGCTTGGCGTCCGGCTGGCCGTTCTCGCCGCGGCGGGCGAAATAGAGCTTGTGCTGGCCCGGGTCGACCGCCATGAAGCCGTCATTGCCGCCGCAATCGTGCGGCACGCAGCCGCTGGCGTAGAAGGCGCCGGACGCGGTCTTTTCTGTGCCGCCACCGACCAGCAGGCTGGTCGCCATGTCGGGCATCTCCTTGCCGAGCAGCGTCTCGGCCGCCTTGTAGACGGCCTCATTGTGGAAGGCGTCGATGATGTTGTCGTATTTCGACGGATCGATGTCCTTCCAGTCGGTGCCGGGTTCGGGCATGTAGGTCAGATTGCCCGCGATCGTCAGCCCCGATGTCGGCGACCATTGCAATGCCGGCTTCGAATCGCCGGGCAGGAGATAAGGCACGAAATAGATGGCGCTGTCGGAGACGGCCGTGGGCGGGGCGCCGCACTCGTCCTGCTCGACGGTGGTGCTCTGGATCTCCGCGCCTTCCGGTTTCCAGACGATCACCGTCGCCGGCCCGCACTGATTGCCTCCGTCGCCGACGTCGAACAGCGCCACCTTGACGCCGCCGACCTCGACGATCTTGTCGAAGAAGACGTCGTAATTGCTGGCCAGATGCTTGCCGTCATAGGCAAGCACCTTCTCGCCATACTGTTCCTGCTGGGTGATGGTGAACTGGCCGCCCTCGAACGGCACCGGCGCCTGTTTGTCGTCGTCGGAAACGTCGGCGGCTCCCTGATCCGTGGCCGGCGTCTCGCTTGCTGCCGGTGGCTGCTGCCCCGTCTCGGCCTGCGCATGCGCGCCGGCCAGCGTCGCCACGGTCATGGCCAGGGCGCAGGCGCTGGCAAGAAGCGGGCGTATCATGACAGTTCCTCCTTCAGCCGCCGCAAGCCCGGCCAGCGACGGCCGGGCCGATATCGTCAGCCGCGCCGTTCAGGCCCAGGGGCGCAGCTCGGCGTTCTTCTTCTCGAACGAAGCGATGGCGCCGGCCTTCTCCATCGTCAGGCCGATATCGTCGAGGCCGTTCAGCAGGCAATGACGCTTGAAGTCATCGAGGTCGAACTTGACCACGCCGCCGTCGGGCCCGCGGATCTCCTTGGCCTCGAGGTCGATCGACAAAGTGGCGTTGGAGCCGCGCGAAGCGTCGTCCATCAGCTTGTCGAGATCCTCGGGGCTGACGGTGATGGGCAGCACGCCGTTCTTGAAGCAGTTGTTATAGAAGATGTCGGCGAAGGAGGTCGAGATGACGCAGCGTATGCCGAAATCGAGCAGCGCCCACGGCGCGTGCTCGCGCGAGGAGCCGCAGCCGAAATTGTCGCCGGCGACGAGGATCTGCGCCTTGCGGTAGGCCGGCTTGTTGAGCACGAAATCCGGATTCTCCGAACCGTCGTCCTTGTAGCGCATCTCAGCGAACAGGCCGCTGCCGAGCCCGGTGCGCTTGATCGTCTTGAGATAGTCCTTGGGGATGATCATGTCGGTGTCGACGTTGACGATCGGCATGGGCGCGGCGACGCCGGTGAGCTTGGTGAATTTTTCCATGGTCTTTGCCCGTCTTCCTGGCATTGCGGGGGATTGCTGGCGCCCGGTTTACACAAAGCCGGCGACAAATAAAAGGCAGGTGTTCGCGCGCGTCGGCACGGGGTGCCGCACAAACGGCTTCGAATTCGCGGCCCGATGGTGCAGTCTGGCTGTGATGGCTGAAAAAATTCTCTATGCACGCGAACCCGCGCTCGACGTCGCCGAATTCCGCCGCGTGCTGGTGGACTCCGGCCTTGGCGAGATCCGTCCCGTCGATGATGCCGACAGGCTGCGGGCGATGCTGTCGGGCGCCAATCTGGTGCTGACCGCGCGGCTGGATACCGAAGGCAAGCCGCTGGTCGGCGTCATCAGGGCCGTGACGGACTTCTCCTGGGTCTGCTACATCTCCGATCTCGCCGTTTCCGGATCGGCGCAGGGGCTCGGCATCGGCAAGGGACTGATGGACGAGGCGCGGCGGCAGCTCGGCCCGTCCGTCGCCATCAGCCTGGTTTCCGTGCCCGACGCCGCCGGCTTCTACGAATGCATCGGCATGATGCGCATGGCCGACGCCTTCTGGTTCTCCCGCACGCGCTGACATTTTTCTCCTGTGGCCGGATCCAGCAGCCGTTGGCATGACATGTCGCCTTGACATGCAACCAAATGGTTGCATATTAGAGCCATGAGCATGGACGCCGTCTTTCGCGCTTTGGCCGACCCGACCCGCCGGCAATTGCTGGACAGCCTTCATGACAGGAACGGGCAGACGCTGAACGGGCTGTGCGCTGAGATGGATATGACCCGCCAGGCGGTGACCAAGCACCTGGCGATCCTCGAGGAGGCGAACCTTGTCACCACAATCCGCAAGGGGCGCGAGAAGGAGCACTACCTCAACCCGGTTCCGATCAACGAGATCGCCGAGCGCTGGATCGGCAAATTCGAGCGGGGGCGGCTCTCCGCCCTCGGCGATCTGAAGAGACGCCTCGAAAGGGAAGACTGATGAGCAACGCCTTCGTTTATGTGACCTACATCCGCACCACGCCCGACAAGCTTTGGCAGGCGCTGACCGAACCGGAATTCCACCAGCAATATTTTCTCGGCGCCCGCATGCAGAGCGACTGGAGAAAGGGCTCCGCGTGGAAGATGGTCTATGCCGACGGCCGGGTGACCGACAGCGGCGAGATCCTCGAGATCGATCCGCCAAGGCGCCTGGTGATCAAATGGCGCAATGAGTTCATGCCGGACGTCAAGGCCGACGGCTACACCACCTGCACCTTCGTCATCGAGCAGGAGGGCGACATGATGAAGCTTGCCGTCACCCATGCGGCCGACGGCCCGCACAAGCTGCTGGAGCATGTCGGCAAGGGCTGGCCGCTCGTCCTGTCGAGCCTGAAAAGCCTGCTCGAAACCGGGCAGGGCCTGTCTCGGCCGGCGTCGAAAGGCTGAAAATCATCGTTTTCGAGCCGAAACAATCATCCGGAGGCATCGATGTTGCATGTCCCAGTGCCAACTTCAGCCGTGCAGAGCATGACCAATGGCGAGACCGTTATGGCCCAGGCCGAGATCGACGCGCCGGCAGAGCGCGTCTTCCGCGCGCTGATCTCCGACGAGGTCGAACAATGGTGGGGGTCCGCGGACACCTACCGATGGTGAAATGGTCGGCAGACCTTCGCGCCGGCGGCCGATGGGCCGTCACGGTCCGTGAAGCCGACGGCAGGGAGCTGCCGGCCAACGGGGAATTCCTCGATATCGAGGTGCCGCGGCGGATCGTGCAGACAAGGCTCTATGCCTGGGATCACCCGACGCTTGGCCGCCGGCAAACGACGGTCGCCTGGCTGCTGGAACCAACCGCCGCGGGCACGCGCCTCACCATCTGCCATGGCGGCTTCGCCGGGCTGGCCGAAGCGGCGGCCGAACATGCCGAGGGCTGGGGACGCGTGCTGGGCTGGCTACAGGCGTATTTGGGTGCGGGAAGCCGAGTGGCGGCTTAGCCGACTGGTGGCGGTGCAGACCCTTTTGATGTCAGCGTCAAAGAGGGACCTTGACTCGGCTCAAATCACATTCAACTCGCGGAACGCCCGCCCTTCGGCAACGCGTTCGTAGCCAAAGGGGGAGCAATCGATCGTGCGGTAGCCGCCATGGACGATCAGCTCGGCCAGCGCCTTGCCCACGGCGGGCGCCTGCTGCAGGCCGTGGCCGGAAAAGCCGTTGGCGAAGAGGAAATTGCCGACTTCGGGATGCGGGCCGATCACCGCGTTCTGGTCGAGCGTGTTGTAGTCGTAATGACCGGCCCAGGCGCGCGTCGGCTTGATCGCCTCGAAGGCCGGGATGCGGGTCGCCAGCACCGGCCAGATCACCTCTTCGAACAGCGGCCAGTCGACGTCGAAATCGGCGGGATCGGCCGGGCCGTCGCCCTCCTCCGGCTCGGCGCCGCCGGTGAGATAGACCGAGCCTTCCGGCCTGACATAGATGCCGGACGGGTCGACCAGCAGCGGCATGTCGGCATATTTCTCGCGCGCCTCGAAGACGAAGACGTTGCGCTTGCGCGGCTCGACCGGCAGCGCCAGCCCGGCGAGTGCGGCGACCTTGCCCGCATTCGGCCCTGCGGCATTGACAAGGATGCCGGCCTCGAGCCGTTCGCCATTGTCGAGGCTGACGCCGGTAACGCGGTCACCCTGCCGCTCGATGCCCGTGACCGAAGCATTGATGAAGTCGATCTTCTTCTCGCGCAACGCCTTGCGGAACAGCATCAGCATGGCATGCGCGTCGAACCAGCCCTCGCCGCTGCGGCCATAGGCGCCGGCGGTGATGCCGTCGGCCGACAGCCAAGGGAAACGGCGCACGAGTTGTTCGGCGTCCTCCAGCAAAATGTCGGCGCCTTCGGCAAGCTGTGCCTCGTGGTTGGCCCTGAGGATCGGCAGCCCGGCCTCGCCGGCGAGAATGAGATAGCCGCCCTCGCGAAAACCGATGTCGGCGTCTGCGCCGAATTCTTCCTTCAGCCGGCGGAACAGTTTCAGCGTGAATTGCGACAGGCGGATATTTTCCGGAATGGAGAATTGCTGACGGATCGAGGCCATGGATAGCGTTGTCGCCGCGTGGGAAAATTGCGGGTCGCGCTCGACCAGCGCGATCCTGCCGGAAAAGCCCTCCTCGCGCAGATAATAGGCGATCGAGGAGCCGACGATGGCTCCGCCGATGATGACGATGTCGTAGCGCACTTTTTTCTCCGATCCGCTGCCGGCGTCCTTACGCAACCGGCAAGACAATCTCGAAGCGCGTGCCGCGCTCGGAGTCAACCAGCCTGATCGTGCCATCCTGCGCTTTCAGGAGGGCCAGCACGATGCCGAGCCCCATGCCGGTGCCCCCGGTAGAGCACCGCGCGATGCCGCCTGCTCCCTTGCCTCAACCCGCGGCAGGCGGCATAGATCTGGCATGACGACCGATCTCTACCGCCCGCGCCGCTCGGTGCTCTATGTCCCGGCCTCGAACGACAAGGCGCTGGCCAAGATGGCGCAGCTTGCCTGCGACACCGTCATCATCGACCTGGAGGATGCCGTCGCCCCGGCCGACAAGGCCGCGGCGCGCGAAAGGCTGGCCGGCATCTTCAGCAATCGTCCTGATACCAACCATAGTGGCCGGCGCTGCGAGATGGTGGTGCGCATCAATGCGCTCTCGAGCGAATGGGGCGGCGCCGACCTGCTGGCGGCAGCGAAGGCGGAGCCGGACGGCATCCTGCTGGCCAAGGTCGACACGCCCCGCGACGTGCTCGAGGCGGGTGACGTGCTCGACGACAATTCCGCCCCCGACAGCGTGAAACTATGGGCGATGATCGAGACGCCGAAGGCCGTGCTCAATGTCGGCGCCATCGCCGAACTTGGCCGCGATCCTGCCTCGCGGCTTGATTGTTTCGTTGCCGGAACGAATGACCTGACCAAGGACACCGGCATTATGGCGACGTCGGACCGGCGTTATCTCCTGCCGTGGCTGATGCAGATGGTGCTGGCGGCGCGTGCCGGCGATCTCGATATCGTCGACGGCGTCTTCAACGATTTTCGCGCGCTCGATGCTTTCAGCCGCGAATGCACGGAAGCGGCCGCCATGGGCTTCGACGGCAAGACGCTCATCCATCCCGCCCAGATCGAGGCGGCGAACCGCGCCTTTGCGCCGTCGGCGGAGGCGGTGGCCAAGGCCCGCGCGGTGAAGCAGGCCTTTGCGCTTCCGGAAAATGCCGGCAAGAACGTGATTGCGCTGGAGGGAAGGATGGTCGAACGGCTGCACCTTGCGCAGGCCGAAAAACTTCTGGCGAAGGCGGCGGCCGTCGGCGCATGATGTGCCGTGTTGGATTGCCGATCGCGGGCGATGGACTGACGACAGGAATTGAATGATGAAACTCTACCGCTTTCTCACCGCTCCGGACGACGCCAGCTTCTGTCACAAGGTGACGGCGGCGCTGAACAAGGGCTGGCACCTGTTCGGCTCCCCCACCTACGCCTACGACAAGAAGACCAAGACCATGCGCTGCGGCCAGGCCGTGGTGAAGGATGTCGACGGCCAGGAATACGGGCCGGACACCAAGCTCAGCGAGTGGTAGCCCCTCGCATCCACAGCCACGCCGCCAGCCAGGCGATCGATGCCGCAAGCATCGCCAAGCCCAGGTCAAGAGCCAGCTCCGGAACGAACGCACGAAGCGCGATCGGCACCGCGCCAATGAGATAGAGAGCGAGAGGAATGCGCGGCACGCCTCTTGCAACGGCGAGAGAGATTACAAACGCGAGCGTTCCAACCAGAAAAAGAACCGAACTGGCGACCAGAGCCAGACCGAGCGGTCCGGCTCGCAGCTCGACGATGGTTGTGAGCGGAAGCTTCGAAAATACCAGATTGATCACTGCTTCCACGCCTACCAAACTTGCCAACGCAACGAAGTTGATGACAAACGCGATAGTGCCGAACAGCCCCGCGCGCCGGCCAAACGCAAGAAACAGGCCCACGACGAGGCCAAGCGCCAATATCTCGGCGACTGGTGCGAGAAGTTGCGTCAGATCGGTGGTCGCGATGAGCGAGCTGCGTTTAGCCGCGTTGACCAGAAGAATAAGCGCGCTTCCCATCCCGGCAACGGCGGCAAGCCGATAAAGCGTGAGGCTGGGCACAGTCGCGCTCGACTGAACAATCGCGAAATTCTCCTGCTGAAATTCTTCGGCTGGACTCTGATGCGAAATGACCGATTGCGAGCGGGGTGGGGCTGTTCTGGCGAGCATGTTCGTCTCCTCAGCTGGGAGTTCGGGAGCCGCGAAGACCGTAGGCCTGTTCCGATCCCATCAGTAATCACTGCTTACATCCTCTGGCCGGAATTGTAAACGGCGATTACATAAATCGCGGAATCATGCTACAGAGGCGGGGAGCTGCTCCACGGAACGAAGGGAAAGAGATGGCAAAAGCCAAGGCGCCTCATCGCACTGGTTACCACCATGGCAATTTGCGGGAGGTCCTGATCGATGCCGCGGTTCAACTGGTCGAGGAAGGCGGCCCCGACAATGTGAGCGTGCGCGAAGCCGCAAAACGTGCCGGCGTTTCCCCTGGCGCGCCATTCCGTCACTTCAGCAACAAGACCGCGTTGATGACGGCTGTCGCGGAGCAGGCAATGAGCCGATTCCGCTCGGAGATCACGAATGCGGTCGAGAAGGTTGCGACGGACGATCCGATCGAACGCTTTGCCGCTGTTGGAATCGCCTATTTGCGCTGGGCAATTCGAAACCCCACCCACTTCCAGATCATCTCGACACGCAATCTTATTGATTGGGATGCTTCAGAGTCGCTGCGTCACGATAACGAAGCGGTGCGTTCGCTGATGGAAGCGTCAATGGCAGAAGCACAGCGACGAAACATGCTCCGGTCGGACGACATGGCAGAGACCCAGATAGCCGCGAGGGCGCTCGTCTACGGGCTCGCACGCATGTACATTGATGGACATTTTGCGCAATGGGCAGTGGCAGGACATACCGGGGAGCAGACTGTGCAGAACGTATTAAAACATTTCGTCACACTCATTGTGAAATGACGGCCTGACGTGGAACCGGTCACTCGGCTGCCTCTTCGATCTTCTCCATATCGTCGTCCGAGAGGCCGAAATGGTGGCCGATCTCGTGGATCAGCACATGGGTGACGATGTCGCCCAAAGTCTCCTCGTTCTCGGCCCAGTAATCGAGGATGGCGCGGCGGTAGAGCGTGATGCGGTTCGGGCCTTCGCCGGTCTGCGGGTTCCAGCGCTCGGCGATGCCGCGTCCCTCGAACAGGCCGAGCAGGTCGAAGGGGGTTTCCAGTGACAGGTCGTCCATGATCTCGTCGGTCGGGAATTCGGCGATCTGGATGACGATCTCGCCGGTCAGCTTGCGAAAATCCTCGGGCAGATGGGCGTAGGCCTCCAGCGCCAGGAACTCGATCTCGTCCATCGACGGCGAAAGCTGGTCGTGCCAAATGCGGGTCTTGTAGATGCGGGCCATGCTTTGTCCTTTGATCCCGGCATATAGGCTTTTGGGCCACAATCGGCAAATGACGCGGCGGCCAACCCCAGGATTGCTTACGGCACCGGGAGCCGTTTCGCATGGCTTGAGGGGCGGTCGGCTGTCCGACCCATGTTGGCCCTCTTATCGGAGAGGAATAAATTCCCCCATGAGTCTGCTTGACTCTTCGGGTCGCCTCTGGAATCTATAAGAACATAACAGGAACAATTGTGAGTGGACACTGACCGTCATGGCGATGAGCGCCGTGGCGCGGGAGACTGTTTTTGCCCTGCGCCGCCAGATCGCGAAGATCGAGGGAACGCTGCCCGAGCGCCTGCAGGCGCCGGCCGGCGCGGTTTCCGACGCCGGCATGGCCGCCGCGGACCGCACCGTGGTCCGGCGCGGCATCGCCGTAGCCAGGCCGGATGCTTTCCTGCGCACCGGCATCGGCCGGCTCGATGCCGCCCTCGGTGGCGATTGGGGCGGCGATTTGGGCGGCGGCCTGCCGAAAGCGGCCTTGAGCGAAATCCATGGCGTCGAGACCCGCGATGCCGGAGCGGTCGCCGGCTTCGCCCTGTCGCTCGCCAGCCTGATCCTCAAGCCCAGCCTGATCCTCAAGCAAGGGCCGCGATTGCCGGTGCTGTGGATCGGCACCCAGGAGGTTTTTCGCGAGGCGGGCTTTCCCTATGCCCGGGGCCTTCACGCCGCCTTCGGCATCGAGCCGGAGCAATTGCTGTTTTCCGAGGCGCCAAGGCTCGCCGATGCGCTGTGGGTCGCCGAGGAGGCGGCCCGCATGACGGCGCTCGCCGCCGTCATCCTTGAAGTCCGCGGCAATCCGCAGCGGCTGGACCTGACCGCGACGCGCCGGCTGCACGCCCGCGCGCAGAGCGCCGGCCGGCCGGTCTTCCTGCTGCGGCAGGCGGCCGAACCCGAACCGACGGCGGCGCCCGTCCGCCTCATCGTCTCGCCGGCGCCGGCAGGGCCGCGCGACACGGTCGCCGGGCCGCTTGCCGGCTCGATCGGCCGCCCCGCCTTCACCATCAGCATCGGCAAGAGCCGCACGGCCCTGCCAGGACAATTCATATTGGAGTGGAACCCCGATGAACGCATATTCGATGAAAGACGGATTGGGGAAGAACGAGCAAAGAATCCTGTCCCTGTGGTTTCCCTATCTCGCGGCCGAACGGATCCTGCGGCAGCGCCTGGGGCGGTCCTGGCGTTCCCGGCCATCGGATCACCGGCCGCTGGTGATCAGCCATCGCGACAGCAACGCGCAGCGCATCTTAGCCCTCGACGAGCGGGCTGAGGCGCTGCATCTGAAGCCCGGCATGGGCATCGCCGATGCGCGCGCCATGCATCCGTCGATCGACATAATGGAGGCCGATGCCGAAGCCGACCGGCGCCTGCTCGAAGGCCTTGCGGACTGGTGCGACCGCTATACCCCGCTGGTGGCGCTCGACGGGACCGACGGCCTGTTCCTCGACGTCACCGGCTGCACCCATCTTTTCGGCGGCGAACGCGCCATGCTGGACGAGATCCTGTCGCGCTTCTTCCATCAGGGCTTCGACGTCCGTGCCGGCCTTGCCGCGACACCCGGCGCCGCCTGGGCGGCGGCGCGGTTCTGCGGCGACCGCATCGTTGCCGGCGGCGAGGAGGAAGCGCTCCTGGCGCCCTTGCCGCTGGCGGCGCTACGCATCGCGCCGGAAACCCGCGCCAGCCTGGAAAGTGTTGGCCTGCGCACGGCGGGCGCGGTGATGGCCGCGCCGCGCGCGCCGCTCGCCCGCCGCTTCGGTGCCTCCCTGCTCTTGCGCCTCGACCAGGCGCTCGGCCGTCTCGACGAGGCGGTGTCGCCGCGCCTGCCCGTCGCGCCGCTTTCGGTCGAACGCCATTTGGCCGAGCCCGTCACGCTGACAGAGGACATAGAACGGCTGGTGGGCATGCTGGCGACGACCCTGAAGATCGACCTCGAGCGGCGCGGCGAAGGCGCGAGAAGCCTGGCGCTGCTCTTGTTCCGCGTCGACGGCGCCGTCAGCCGCATCGCGCTCGGCACGTCGCGACCGATGCGCGAACCCCGGCTGATCCAGAAATTGTTCCATGAGCGGCTGGCCGCCCTCGAGCAGCATATCGATGCCGGCTATGGCTTCGACCTGGTGCGGCTTTCGGTGCTGGCGGCGGCGGCCTTCGACATGCCGCAGGCCGACCTGACAGGCAAAACGACCGACGACGGCGCCGATATCGCGCTGTTCGCCGACCGCATCCGCGCCCGGCTCGGCGAGGGCGCGGTTCTCAAGCCGGTCGTCGTGGAAAGCCATCTGCCCGAGCGTGCCGTCGCCACCATCCCCTTCACGGAAACCCCGCGCCGCATCACGCCGCCGAAGAAACCGGACAGGATGCAGGCGCCGATGACCATCTTCCCGCCGGAGCGGCCGATCCGGCTTTTCCGCTCGCCCGAGCCGATTGAGGTGCCGGCCACCGAAATGCCCGAGGGACCGCCGCTGAATTTCCGCTGGCGGCGTGCGCTCTACAGGGTCGCCCGCGCCGAAGGCCCTGAACGCATCGCGCCGGAATGGTGGCGTGAATTTTCGAGCGACGAAGCGGCGTCGACACGCGACTATTTCCGCATCGAGGATGCCGACGGCCGCCGCTACTGGCTCTACCGGCAAGGTCTCTATGGCGGCTCTGAAATCCCGCCGCGCTGGTTCCTGCACGGGGTCTTCGCATGAACGCGCTGACCGCCATTCCCTATGCGGAATTCGGCATCCAGTCGAATTTCTCGTTCCTGCGCGGCGCCTCCAAGCCGGAGGAGCTGGTGGTCGCGGCCAAGCTCATGGGGTTCTCCGCGATCGGGCTCGCCGACCGCAACACGGTGGCGGGCGTGGTGCGCGCCTGGCAGCAGGCCAAGGTCGAGACGCTTGCCTACCACCCCGGCAGCCGGCTGGTTTTTTGCGACGGCACGCCTGATATTCTCGCCTATCCGCGGAACCGCAAGGGCTGGGGACATCTGTGCCGCATGCTCACGCAAGCCAATCTGCGCGAGGAGAACGAAAAGGGCGCGACCCTTCTGCGGCGCGACGACCTTCTCGAATGGGGCGAACTGATGTCGCTGGCGGTCCTGCCCGCTCTGGCGACAGGCGCGCAAGACAGCCTTGCCCTGCTTCGCCAGCTCAAGGACCGTTTCGGCGGGGCCCTGCGGCTCGGTGTCTCGCCCGACTACGCGGGAAACGACCGCTTCAGGATCGAGCAGGCGGCGGCGATGGCGGAGCTGGCCGGCCTGCCCTTGATGGCGACCAACGACGTCCTCTACCACACGGCCGAACGCCGCCCGCTGCAGGACGTGCTGACCGCGATCCGTCTCAACATTCCCGTTTCGGAGGTCGGGCTGGAACTCACGGCGAATGCCGAGCGCCATCTGAAACCGCCGCTGGAGATGGCGCGCCTGTTCCGCAGGCACCCGGAGGCACTGGCCGAAACGCTGCGCTTCGCGCAGGAACTGACTTTCTCGCTCAGCGACCTTCAGTACAATTACCCCGACGAGCCGACGCAATCAGGGCTCGGCCCGCAGGCGGAGCTGGAAAGGTTGGCGCGGGAGGGGGCGGCCAGGCGCTATCCCTCGGGCGTGCCGCAATCGGTGACGAGGCGCATCGAGGAAGAGCTCGCCCTTATTGAGCGCCTGAACTATGCCCGTTATTTCCTGACCGTCCACGACATCGTCAAATTCGCCCGCAGCCAGGATATTCTCTGCCAGGGGCGCGGTTCGGCCGCCAATTCGGTCGTCTGCTTCTGCCTCGGCATCACCGAGGTCGGGCCGGAGCGAATCGACACGCTGTTCGAACGCTTCATTTCCGAGGAGAGGAACGAACCGCCCGACATCGACGTCGATTTCGAGCATGAGAAGCGCGAGACGGTCATCCAATATATCTACGAGAAATACAGTTCCAAGCGCACCGCGCTGGCCGCCGCCGTCATCAGCTATCGCGGCCGCTCGGCGCTGCGCGAAGTGTCGAAGGCGATGGGCCTGTCCGAGGATGTCAGGGCATCGCTCTCCGGCTCGATCTGGGGCTGGTCGACCTCGGAGCTCGGCGAGAAGGAAGCCCGGGCCGGCGGCCTCGATCGCGCCGACCCCATATCGCGGCACGTGATGGAGCGTGCCAACGAGATCATGGGCTTTCCCCGTCACCTCTCCCAGCATGTCGGCGGCTTCGTCATCACCAGGGACCGGCTCGACGAGATCGTGCCCATCGTCAAGACGGCGATGGAGGAACGCAAGATGGTCGAATGGGACAAGGACGATCTCGACGCGGTCAAGATCCTCAAGGTCGACGTGCTGGCGCTCGGCATGCTGACTTGTCTCAAACGCGCCTTCACTCTGCTGACGGACCATTATCCGCAGGCGCGAGACCCTTACGGGCAGCCCTATGTCCTTGCCACCCTGCCGGAAGAGGCGAAGCCGGTCTATAAGATGATCGGTCGCGCCGACACGATCGGCGTCTTCCAGATCGAATCGCGCGCGCAGATGTCGATGCTGCCGCGTCTCAAGCCAAAAGAATTCTATGACCTTGTCATCGAGGTGGCGATCGTGCGGCCCGGCCCGATCCAGGGCGACATGGTCCACCCCTATCTGCGCCGCCGGCAAGGCAAGGAGCAGCCCGAGTATCAGAAACCGGAGCTGGAGGCGATCCTCCACAAGACGCTGGGCGTTCCTCTGTTCCAGGAACAGGCGATGAACATCGCCATCGTGGCCGGTGGCTTCAAGCCTGGCGAGGCCGACGAGTTGCGCCGCGCCATGGCCACCTTCAAGCGCACCGGCACGATCGGCAATTACCGCCGGCGCATGATCGACGGCATGGTCGGCAAGGGCTACACCCGGGATTTCGCCGAACGCTGTTTCAAGCAGATCGAGGGTTTTGGCGAATACGGCTTTCCCGAAAGCCATGCCGCCTCCTTCGCGCTGCTGGTCTATGCCTCCTGCTGGTTCAAGACCTTCTATCCCGACGTGTTCTGCGCCGCGATCCTGAATTCACAGCCCATGGGGTTTTACCAGCCGGCCCAGCTTGTTCGTGATGCACGCGATCATGGCGTCGACATCCGCGAGGTCGACGTCAATTTCTCCGTCTGGGACTGCACGCTGGAACAGGCGACTTTCGACCCGGCCCACATCCTGCCGCGCCATGCCGACATGCGCGGCGTCATCGCGACGCAGCACGCAGTGCGGCTCGGCTTCAGGCAGATCAAGGGACTTTCCAAGGAGCGCATGGACGCCTTCGTCGAGCGACGCGGTTCAGGCTACATATCCGTCCGGGATGTCTGGCTGCGCTCCGGCCTCGATGTCGCCGAGATCGAAAGACTGGCGCAGGCCGATGCCTTCCGCTCGCTCGGCCTGGACCGCCGCGCCGCACTTTGGGCGGTGCGCGCCCTCGACGGCAAGAGTGCCGCCGAAAAGCTGCCGCTTTTCGACCAGCCGGCGCTGCGGCTACGCGAGCTGGAGCCGGAGACGAAGCTGCCGAAAATGCCGCTCGGCGAGCATGTCATCCACGATTACCGCTCGCTCGGCCTGTCCTTGAAGGCGCACCCGGTCGCCTTCCTGCGCGAACGGCTCGACCGGGCCGGCGTGACGCCCAATGCCAGGCTGTGCTCGGTGCGGGACGGACGGCGCGTCTCGGTCGCCGGGCTCGTTCTGGTGCGGCAGCGCCCCGGCAAGGGCAATGCGGTCTTCCTGACGCTGGAGGATGACGAGGCCGTTGCCAACGTCATTTTCTGGCAGCGGACCTTCGACCGCTTCCGTCCCATCGTCATGGGCGCGCGCTTCGTCAAGGTCACCGGCAAATTGCAGTCGGAATCGGATGTCGTCCACATCGTCGCCGAGAAGATCGAGGATTTGACGCCCTGGCTGACGGTGTTGCTGGAGAAGGTCGACCAGGCCAGTTTGCCGGGGGCCGGTTCTCAGGGGCATGCCTCGAGGGAGGATCCGGATCGTCCCGGCCGGCCCGCGATGCGGAACCCACCGGCCGGGCAGGATTTGGCAACACTGTCGGAAGAAGCGGAAAGCGTCATGCCCAGGGGCCGCAATTTTCAGTAGACACATCAATGCCTTCGTCATCCACCGGCGGAGCAAGGAGCGAAGCGACGCGGCGCGAGGATTCATGCCGCGACGTCTCCGCACCGCAGCGGTGCGAAACTTGACGCTGGCGGGCGAGCCCCCCTCTCGCCTGCCGGACCCGGCCCTTCGCTGTCGCTTCGGGCGCTCTTCGTTCGCAAAGCCAAGCAATTGGCTTTGCGTCCACTTCATGGACCACTCCTCGCCCCCTCAAGGGGGAGATTGGCAGTTTCAACGCTCCGCCAATTCCTGCAACAATGGAGATTGGCGAAGGCGGAGGTGACATTCGATCTCCCCCCTTGAGGGGGAGATGCCCGGCAGGGCAGAGGGGGGCGCCGTAGAATGCCGACCGATAATTTTCACGTCGAGCCGGCCGGCCCGCCCAGCCGCGGCGGCAGCACGTCTTCCGCCGAGATGCTCCGTGCCTCCGAAGGCAGCATGATCGGGATGCCGTCGCGCACGGGATAGGCGAGCTTGGCGACCCGCGAGATCAGTTCGCCGCGCTCGGGATCCCAGGCCAGCGGCCCCTTGGTCAGCGGGCAAGCCAGCAGCTCCAGCATCCTGGGGTCGACATTCGCTCTCTTTCCGTCACGCCCATCCGCCGCCATCGTGCCCTCTCTCAACATCCTACTGCAGGCTCGAGCCAAAATCCTCGTTCTCGCGCGCCAGCGCCATTTCGGTGATGGCGATCAGCGTTTCGGCGCGGGTCTTGAGATCGGCCGCTTCGAGCAGCGCCTGCTTCTCGGCCGGTCCATAGGGCGCCATCATCGACAGCGCGTTGACCAGCATGGCGTTTTCGGCCCGGCTGACGCTTTCCCAGTCGGCCTCCAGGTCGTTGGCCTGCAGATAGGAGCGGAACGCCCGCAGCAGCGCCGGCCGGTCGACCTCGGCGGCCGCCTGGTCGTCGTCGAGATCGGCGAGAAAGGGGGCGATCTTGCCTTGGCGGAACGGCGTCTTGACCGTCAGCTCATGGGTGACACGGAACCGGCACACACCCTGCAGCGAAATCAGGTAGCGGCCGTCGCCGGTCTCGGAAAGCGCTATGATGCGGCCGGCGCAGCCGACATTGCAGAGTTCCGGCTCGCCATCGTCGCGCAAGGCGCCGTCGAGGCTGGGCTGGATGACGCCGATCAGCCGTGAGCCGGCGATCGCCTCGTCGACCATCTGCAGGTAGCGCGGCTCGAAGATGTTGAGCGGCATGCGGCCGCCCGGCAGCAGAAGCGCGCCCTCGAGCGGAAAGACCGGGATGGTCGACGGCAGATCCCTGGCGAGCCGGTAGTGAGCGTTTCCCGCTTGCACCTCGTTCCTCCGATCGCTTCGCCTGGGAAGCGCCTCCATGCCGCGATCCGCCTGTCGCTGCCCGGGGTTGTTGGCTTCCCGAGGGAAAGGCGGGCCGGATTCGTCCTATCTGGCGCGGCCGGCGCCGGGTGCAAGCCCCGCGCGACCATTCGGCCGCGCCGGCTCAGGAAAACAGCAGCGACGACAATTTGCGCCGCGCGGCAAGCGTCGCCTCGTCGGTCATGCCCCAGGCCTCGAAGAAGCGCAGCAATTGCGCCTTGGCGCCGTCCTCGTTCCAGCCGCGGTCAGCCTTGATGATGGCCAGGAGATTGTCGGCGGCCGCATCGCGCTCGCCCCTGGCGTTCTGGACCATGGCCAGATCGAAGCGGGCCTGATGGTCGCCGGGATTCTCAGCCAGCCGGCGCTCGAACTCCGCCGGGTTGCCGAGTTCGGACGCTTGCGCGGCCAAGGTCATCCTGGCGCGCAGCGCGGCCAGCGGCGGCGCATCGGCCTTGGCCTGCGGCGCCCGCGCCAGCATCGCCTCGGCGCCTTCGGTATCACCGGCCTCGAACAGCAATTCGCCTAGCCCCGCTATCGCCTCGATCGTCTCCGGCGCCTGCTCGAGCACGGCGTCATAGATGTCGGCCGCCGTCTGCACGTCGCCGGCAGCGCGCGCCTCGGCCGCCGCCGTCAGCGCCTCGGTTACATCAGCCGCACCATTGCCCTTGCCGCCGACCTTGTCGATGAACTGGGTGATCTGGCTCTCGGGGATGGCGCCCATGAAGCCATCGACCGGCTGGCCGTCCTTGAAGGCGATGACCGCGGGAATGGACTGGATGCCGAGCTGGCCGGCGATCGAGGGATGGTCGTCGATGTTCATCTTGACCAGCTTGACCTTGCCGCCGGCGGCGCGGACCGCCTTTTCCAGTTGCGGCGTCAGCTGCTTGCACGGCCCGCACCACGGCGCCCAGAAATCCACCAGCACCGGCTGGCGGCGCGATTCCTGGATGACATCGGCGGCAAAGGCCGCGGTGGTCGTATCCTTGATGACGTCGCCGGCGGGGGCGGCGCCGGCCGCAGGTTTCTGCGGTTCCGCGCCGCCGCCATACTGCACCGTCGTGGCATACTGGCCGCCGCTGTTGCCAAAGGAGCCGCCAAACGGATTGTTGTCACTCATGTCGTCGCCCTTTCGGTGGCGCCAGCGGATCGGCGCACTGTCCTTGGTTGGAAACCGGTTTCGCCATCCATGTGGCGATCATGCCGAGACTTTCAAGATAGCAGCATCGTGCCCGGTTGCCTCGACGAATCTGACGAGGTCGCCCGATGCGATTGATGTCGTCGCCTCATTGGTCAGCGGATGCGCGTTGATCACCGCATGCCGCATCAGCGCCTCGTCGAGCAGGACCTTGACCCTGTGCTGCGTGTCGTTGATCAGGCCAAACACCGTGACTGCGCCCGGCGCGACCCCCAGAAGCTCCATCAGCATCTCCGGCTTGCCGAAGGAAACGCGGCCGGCGGCGCCGATCACATGATGGATCTGCTTCAGGTCGACGACAGCGTCCTCGCCGACCGTGACCAGGAAAAAGGCGTCCTTCTTGTCCTTCAGGAACAGGTTCTTGGTGTGGCCGCCGGCGATTTCGCCGCGCAGCGCCTGCGAATCGGCGACCGTATAGAGCGGCGGATGGCGTTTCGTCGAAACGGCGATGCCGAGTTCGGCAAGAAAGGCAAAGAGCTCGGCTTCGGTCCTGGGCATGGGGTTCTCGTCTTCGGCTGGTTTCCAGCCATGCCGTTTACGGCCAATGACATGGTCGAGACAAGACCGCCGCGCGACGCGGCGCCGAATCCTTCCGGCTGCCGCCGGCGGCCCGCCGGCCTCGTCCGGCGCATTGAAAAAAGCCTGCGATTTCCCTGTTGCAATCGCCGCGCTCTTCAGCCATATAGGCCCGGCTTGCGGCCCAAAGCCGCGCGAGCGGGTGTAGCTCAGGGGTAGAGCACAACCTTGCCAAGGTTGGGGTCGAGCGTTCGAATCGCTTCACCCGCTCCAGTTTCCTCTTGGGGAATCAAGCAATTAAAAGAAAGCGCCGCCTAGTGCGGCGCTTCTTTTTTGCCCGTAGGTCATGGATATCTCCCACGACTTGGCGAGCCAGGGCACGATCTTTGTCGGCTCGCCACAGCGCTGGTCTGTTAGCGAATCGACAAGCTGACGAACGTCAACCGATCCATACCCGTGATTGCTTTGCTGCGGATCGATGCAATCCGCCTGACTCGGACTGTCGCACCATCTCCGCTACGCACTGGCCAGAGCGATCGCGATACCCTGTCCGACACCGATGCACATCGTGGCCAAGGCCAGTCGTGCTTTTCGGGACCGCAACTCAAGCGCGGCAGTGCCGGTGATGCGAATGCCCGACATCCCAAGCGGGTGCCCGAGCGCGATCGCTCCGCCGTTCGGGTTCACATGCTCCGCGTCCTCGGGGATACCGAGTTCGCGGAGCACGGCGATGCTTTGGGAGGCAAATGCTTCATTCAGCTCGATGATGTCGAAGTCCGAAGGCGCGATGCCGAGCCGCGCGCAAAGCTTGCGTGTCGCCGGAGCCGGACCGATTCCCATGATCCGTGGGGCAACCCCGGCGGTCGCGACGCCCAGAATCCGGGCGATCGGTGTGAGCCCGAATGCCTTGACGGAAGCTTCGGACGCGATGATCAGCGCTGCCGCGCCGTCGTTCACGCCAGAGGCGTTGCCCGCGGTGACGGTGCCGCCTTCCTTTTTGAACGGCGCTGCAAGCTTGGCGAGCGACTCGGTTGTCGTTCCGGCGCGTGGATGTTCGTCGCGATCGACCATGATCGCATCGCCTTTGCGCTGGGGCACAGTCACCGGCGTGATCTCCAGCGCGAGCCGGCCATTTTCCTGAGCGGCGGCGGTCCTGGCCTGGCTGCGTGCGGCGAAGCCATCCTGATCGGCGCGGCTGACCTTGAAGGCTTCCGCAACGTTTTCACCCGTCTCCGGCATCGAATCGACGCCGTACTGCTTCTTCATCAATGGGTTGACGAAGCGCCAACCGATCGTGGTGTCGTAAATCTCGGCGTTGCGCGAGAACGCCTCGCCCGCCTTCGGAAGCACGAACGGCGCACGGCTCATGGACTCGACGCCACCGGCGATGATCAGGTCGGCTTCGCCGGCCTTGATGGCCCGTGCAGCGATGCCCACGGCGTCCATTCCAGAACCGCACAGGCGGTTGACCGTGCTGCCCGGGACTTCGATCGGCAGTCCCGCCAACAGCGATGACATGCGCGCGACATTGCGGTTGTCCTCGCCTGCCTGGTTGGCGCAGCCAAAGATGACCTCATCCACCGCGGACCAGTCCAGGCGTGGATTGCGTTGCTGCAGCGCTCGCAGCGGCACTGCGCCGAGATCGTCGGTCCGGACCGAGGACAGCGAACCGCCAAACCTGCCGATCGGGGTGCGGATGTAGTCGCAGATGAAGGTCTCGGTCATTCAGAGCTCCGGTGCCGTCAAGGATTTGATTTCGCCATCGACCTTAAGCTCTGCGCCGGTCAGCGCCTGCAATTCATCGAAGCTCATCGCAAGCAGCTTCTCGCGCAACACGAAACGACAATCGATGATGTCTATGACCGCAAGGCTCGTGTAGACCCTCGTCACGCAGCGCACGCCGGTCAGGGGAAGGCTGCAGGCTTTCACCAGTTTCGGACGACCGTCCTTGGTGACGTGATCGGTGATGACGGCCACGCGTTTTGCTCCGTGCACCAGATCCATGGCGCCACCGACCGCTGGTATGCCCTTGGGTCCTGTGCTCCAGTTCGCGAGGTCACCGGTCTCGGCCACCTCGTAGGCGCCGAGAATGGCAACGTCGAGGTGTTCGCCGCGCACCATCGCGAAGCTGTCGGCATGGTGGAAGAACGAAGCGCCCGGATTGAGCGTGACCGCCTTCTTCCCCGCATTGATCAGATCCCAGTCCTCGTCGCCTGCCGCCGGGGCTTCGCCAAAATTGAGGATGCCGTTTTCGGTGTGGAAGATCGCCCGACGCCCAGGCGGCTGAAAGCTCGCCACCATCTCGGGAAAGCCTATGCCGAGGTTCACATAAGCGCCGTCCTCGATGTCCTGCGCGGCGCGCCATGCAATCTGCGCGTTGGTCAGCTTGACTGTCATGCGTATGCGACCCCTTGGCGGATAAGCGCCTCTTCCTGCATCGGGTTCGAGACCTCGATCACCTGGTCCACGAAGATCCCGGGCGTCACGACCAGCTCGGGATCAATCGCACCGGGCTGGACGATCCGGCGCGCCTGAACGACGGTCGTGCGTGCGGCCATCGCCATCAGCGGCGAGAAGTTGCGTGCCGCCTTCCTGTAGGTGAGGTTACCATGAGGGTCGGCAAGTTCCGCCTTGATGAGGGCCACATCCGCCTTCAGCCAACGTTCCTGCACATAGTGGCGCCCCTCGAACTCGGCCACAGGCTTGCCGGCCGCGAGGTCGGTCCCGTAGCTCGTCGGCGTGTAGAAAGCCGGGATGCCCGCGCCACCGGCGCGGATTCGTTCGGCCAGGGTCCCCTGTGGAACCAGTTCGAGCGCGATTTTCCCGGCGAGGTACCGCTCGGTGAATGCCCGCGGATCGGACGAGCGCGGGAACGAGCAGATCATCTTGGCGACCATGCCATTGTCGATCATGGCGGCGATGCCGATCCGTCCGTTCCCTGCATTGTTGTTGACGATCGTAAGGTTTTTCGGGGCGCCGGTAGCGCGAAAATGGTCAATCAGGGCGTGGATCAGCTCTATCGGAGCACCTGCGCCGCCGAAGCCGCCGATCATGACGGTCATGCCGTCTTCGACGACTGCCACTGCTTCCGCGAGGCTCGCGATTGTCTTGTCCACGTAACCTGCCTTTCCCGGCACCAAGATGGATTTCGCCGCCACACGTATCGGCAGACGAGATCTTTCGGCAAGCTGGCTTGTGCGATATCATTCGTTTGTTGACATATCGCACAAGGTGAATGGATGCCCATTTCCGAACGAGACACGATGGGTGGCTTGGCCAAGGGGTTGTCCGTCATAGAGACGTTCACGGTGGAACGGCCACGGCAGTCGATCACGGACGTCGCGAATGCGTCCGGTCTCGACAGGGCGACAGCCAGACGCTGTCTCCTTACGCTTTCCCATCTCGGCTACGCCGACTACGACGGAAAGTTCTTCACGCTCACGCCGCGCGTGTTGAGGCTCGGGACAGCCTGTCTGGCAACCATGCCGCTGCCGCATCTGGTGCAGCCTTTGCTGGATGACCTTTCGGAGCGGCTCGGCGAAAGCTCGTCCGTCTCGATTCTGGACGGCACCGACGTCGTTTACGTCGCGCGCGCGGCGCAGCGAAAGGTGATGTCGATCGCGCTGATGCCCGGCTCGCGGCTTCCGGCATACTGCACTTCCATGGGGCGCGTGCTCCTGGCAGCCATGCCTCCGGAACGCGCTGCACATCTTCTATCTTCCCATGCCCTGCCGGCGCGGACTGCTCACACCTTGACCGACCCCGACACCATCCTTGCGGAGTTGGGGCGGGTGCGGACGCAAGGGTTCGCGTTGATCGATCAGGAGGTCGAGCTCGGATTGCGCTCGATCGCCGTGCCGTTGATGACCGTGCGCGGGACAGTGATCGCAGCCGTGAACGTCGGCGTGGCGGCGACACAGGTGAGTGTCAGCAATCTCGTTGCGCTCTACCTGGAGCCGTTGCGTGCACTTCAAGCTGAACTGCGGGCAGTGCTACGTTAGGGCGCTGGCACAGAGGGAACTAGCGTCCAAGTCGCTCGAAGTAGGAGAGCATGTTCCCACCCATGATCTTGTCGACGCCCGCTTCATCGTAGCCGCGGCGGGCGAGCTCATGGAAGATCGAGGTGGCGGATCACGCCGAACACATCCTCGTCCGGAACATCCGCGAGAAGGCGGTCTCCAGCGCCTGCACCCTTGGGCGTGAGGCGATATTCGATCCGGGCAGCAAACCCTGAACGCAATGGGCGAGGCCTTCAACCCCGAGGATTTCCATCGAGTGGTTTCGGAGGGTGGAGCCGGACATTCGCCGCCGTCGAGACGGAGATCGCGAAACTACATTCTCGGTTCAAAGCGCGACGTTTCTTCGCGCAAGTGACCGGCCGCTCACGCACCGCCCTGTCGCTGATCCGCTGCGGCATTCTTTGCGGCCATAGCCGATCCGTTGTAGGCGTGCATCTGCGCCAGCTTCGCCATGCGCTGGGCGGCCTCCGCGAGCGCTGCGCAATGCTGCTTGAAGTTTTGCTCTATGATCTGACCGTAGGGTCCCGTAAGTCCCACCGCGTATATCACCTCACCGCTCGTCGGCCTTATCGGAAATGCGATCGAGCCAAGGCCCGGAACATGCTCGGCCAGGTCCATGGCGTAACCCTGCTCCCGAACCTCGGCCAATTCCCTGGTCAACTCCGCGATCTTCGTTTTCGTCCGATCGGTATAGCTGCGCAGCTCCGTCGCCAGGATCCTCTTCACGGTCTCCTGCGGATGAAACGCAAGGATCGCCTTGGCCGAAGCGGTCGCATTTACAGGCATGGCCATGCCCGGCATGACATAGGTCCGGACCGGAGTGTCGGGCGCGACGCAGGTGACCGAGCGCACTTCGGTACCGTCGAACTTCGACAGGAACGCCGACTGGCCGGTGCGGTCGGCCAAATCCTGAAGCGGTCGCTGCGCGAGCGTCGTCAGCCAGCCGCTATCCGGAGACATCTGTAGCAGCTGCAGCAAGCGATCGCCGAGACGGTATGTCCGATTGCGAACGCTCTCGGCGGTGATCATCCCGCTTTCGATCAAGGCGTGCAGCAGCCTGTTGATCGTGGTTTTGGGCAGTCCAAGCGTCGTTTCGAGTTCGATCGCCGTCAGGCCATGCTCGAACGGCGCGACCGTCTCCATGATCGAGATATAGCGCTCGAGGGGGCTGTCCTTGGCGCTCGGCTTCTTCGACTTCGTATTCAAGGGCACCTACGCCGATCTGACAATTGCAACTGCAAGAAGGTTATCGTTCAAAACAGACATGAGGGGCAAGGTCGGTCCCTTGTTATTCCGCCGCGCCTTGAGCCCGGGGGCTCCGTAGAATAGCCGAACGGCCGCACGCCCTCGATCGGTCGGGCTCCGTTAGTAACCCGAATCCGGAAATGTCCTCGCAAATTCCGAAATTCGGTATTATCCCCATTTTATGGTCCCCTCGATTGACTCGCAAGCCAAATCCTGATTATCGGACTAAATACCGATTTTCGGAGGAACTTGAAATGGCTGAACTCCCGCGTGTGACCTACTCGAACATCGGAGTGGATTTTTCCCCGGTTCACGCTCACCTCGACGCAATGATCCCGGATTTCGAGAAGAACACACTGGGTCGCGAGTGGTCGACGCCGTTTGCGACTGGCGCTCGGAAAGAGATCCTGAGCCCGATCGACAAGAAGATCTCTCTCGGCAAGTTCCCGGCTTCAACCCCGTCAGACGTCAAGTCGGCGATCCAGGCTGCCCGAGCCGGCGCGAAGGCCTGGAACCGTTCGACGCTGGACGATCGCCTTGCATTCGGCGCCCGCTGGCGAGAGGCGCTGGCGGAGCGGAAGTATGACCTTGGTTTGGCAGCGCTATACGAGATCGGAAAGTCCCGCCTCGAGGCAGTCGGCGAAGCCGAGGAATGCCTCGACATGGTCGAGTACTACGCATCGGAGATGAAGGCGAACAACGGGTTCGTCCGGCCGATGAACATGTTGGTCGAAAACGAGACCGCTACGAGCGTCATGAAGCCCTATGGCGTCTTCGCGGTCATCGCTCCTTTCAACTTTCCGCTCGCCTTGTCGATCGGCATGGTCTCGGGTGCGCTGTTGACAGGCAATGCGGTGGTCTACAAGCCGTCGCCGGGTTGCGCGCTGACCGGATTGCTGATTGCCGAAACGCTTCGCAAGGCGGGATTGCCCGAAGGTGTTTTCAACATCGTGCTTGGCGATGGAGAGGTGGGGCGCCTTCTTGCCACCGACAACGGCATCGACGGCGTTGCATTCACGGGCTCCCATAAGACCGGCATGAGCATCTTCCGTCATATGGCAACGCTGCCCCACATGAAGCCCGTCATCGCCGAAATGGGTGGCAAGAACCCTGCCTACGTGACCAGCAAGGCCGATCTCGACCGTGCGGCGCAGGGAGTGGCGCGCTCCGCTTTTGGCCTGCAAGGCCAGAAGTGCTCCGCATGCTCGGTCGTGTATGTCGACGAGAAGGTCAAGGCGGAATTCATCGAGAAGCTGGTAGCATTCGCCGGAAAGCTGGTCGTCGGAGATCCTCGCAAGGCCGAGACCTTTATGGGCCCTGTCTATGGCGACGCCACAGTCGCCCGTTTCCAGGCCGCGCTGTCGGAAGTCGAGGACAAAGGCAAGGTGCATTTTGGGGGCGCCGCCCTGGGCCAGGGCTTTGCGGACAACTACGTCCTGCCGACGGTCGTCGAACTTGATGGTCCGGGCCGGCTGACCCGCGACGAACTCTTCATGCCTTTCGTGGTCGTCCGCGGTTTTGACAGTCTCGATGCCGCGATCGAAGAGGGCAACGACATCGCCTACGGATTATCGGCCGGCATCTTTACCAACGACCAGGAAGAGTTGCGTCACTTCCTCGACACCGCCGAAGCAGGGGTTCTCTACGCCAACCGTGCGAGCGGCGCGACGACAGGTGCATGGCCAGGCGCGCAGCCATTCTGCGGCTGGAAGGGCACCGGGGTCAGCGGCAAGGGCGGTCTCGGCTCCTGGTTCCTGCCACAGTACCTGCGCGAGCAGAGCCACACGATCATGACCAGGTGATCGAAAGAGGTCGCGCCCTTCGTCGCTGCCATCCAAGGCTGTCTCCCTCATCGGTTTACAAGATTATGCGCCACTATCCAGATTCAATGCCGAAGTCCCGCGAGATGTTCGAACGGGCCCGCAAGGTCATGCCGGGAGGCAACACCCGGACAACAGTCTTCATCGACCCGTTTCCGATCTATGCCCAGCGCGGCGAGGGCTGCCGCGTCTGGGACGTCGATGGAAACGTCTACTACGACTGCATCAACAATTTCACGGCCATGATCCATGGCTACGGCCATCCCGCCGTCACGGCGGCGGTGGTGGACCAGATGCCCCGGGGATCGGCTTTCGGAGCGCCCACCGAGAGCGAACTTGATCTTGCTGAACTGTTGGTGGAGCGCCTCCCGTCGGTCGAGCAGGTTCGCTTCGCCAACTCCGGCACGGAAGGCGTCATGATGGCGATCAAGGCGGCTCGGGCGTTCACTGAGCGGCCGAAGATCGTCAAGATCGAAGGTGCCTACCATGGCTCCTACGACTTCGCGGAAGTCAGCCTGGACAGCTCGCCCGCCAACTGGGGCGACATGCCTGCCTCGACGGCATACGCGAAAGGCACGCCGAAGGGAGTTCTCGACGACGTCATCGCGGTGCCGTTCAACGATACGGAGGCGCTGCGTGCCGTCTTCGACGCGCATGGAGACTCGATAGCGGGTGTTCTGATCGACCCGATGCCGAACCGCGCCGGACTTATTCCCGCGCGGAAGGATTATCTCGACGCGATGGTCGAGATCGCTCATGCCGCCGGCTCGCTGGTGATCTTCGACGAGGTGATCTCGCTCCGCCTTGGCTATTCGGGGGCGCAGGGCCTGTGGAGCATCACGCCCGATCTGACGGCTCTCGGCAAGATCATCGGCGGAGGGTTCCCGGTCGGCGCCGTCGGCGGCCGCGCCGACGTGATGGCGGTGTTCGATCCAACGCGAGGCAAGCCTGCATTGCCGCATGGCGGCACCTTCACCGCGAACCCGGTGACGATGCGAGCCGGTCTGGCGGCGATGCGCGCGTTGACCCCGGCCAGCTTCGCGCATCTGGACGCTATCGGCAGCCTGCTTCGCGACGGCATCACGGCCTCGCTTGCTCGCCACGGCCTCAACGGGCAGTGCGTCGGTCTCGGCTCGCTCTTCAAAGTCCATTTCACGGCGTTGCCGATCACGGACTATCGGTCGGTCTATCCGGGTGCGTCCGAACGCACGAAGCTCGACCTGTTCCACAAGGGTCTGCTCGACCGCGGCGTGCTTTCGGCGAGTTACGGACTCTTCGCGCTTTCCACCTCGATGACCGAGGAAGACGCACGCGAAATCCTTTCCGCAATCGACGGCGCCCTCGCAGCAATCGCGGCGAAGCAATGACGTAGCGCGTCCGGCGCCGGATCCATCCGGCACGGGACGACGCAGCAACAGATGGAAGTCACATGACAGCTTCTCCTCACGTCGTCGTCATCGGTGCAGGCACCCTCGGCATGTGCTCTGCGCACGCGCTCGCGGAACAGGGCGCTCGCGTCACCGTCATCGACGCACAATCCATTGCGTCAGGATCCAGCGGCCGCTCGGTCGGCGTCGTTGGCACACAGCTGACGGATTCGTTCGAGATCCAGCTGCGCATGCAATCCGTGCAGCGCATCCGTCGATGGCAGGAGCGCCTCGGTCTCGGCTTCAACCCTATCGGCTATCTGCGTCTGGCGCGCACCTCCGAGCAGATGGAACTGTTCGCCCGCTCGGTGGAGATCCAGCGCGATGCCGGCTTCAGGTCCAGGGTCTACCAGGCGAGCGAGCTCCAGCAGCTCGTGCCGCACTTGAGTTCAGATGGGCTCGAAGGCGGCATCTTCGGGCCGGACGACGGCTTCCTCGATCCCCACGAAATGTGCACGTTGCTGGCGCAAGAGGTGAAGAAGCTCGGCTCCGAGGTTTTCCAGTTCCGCAAGCTGCTTGGTGTCGCGCGGACATCCGGTGGCTATCGGTTGGACACCAGCAAGGGTCCGATCGGCTGCGACTTCGTCGTGAACGCGGCAGGCGCCTGGGCGCCACGCGTTGCCGAGATGCTTGGACAGACGCTTCACATCCACCCCGAGCGCCACGAGGCGCTGACAATCCACCTGGACGCGCCGCTCCCCTACACAATGCCGATGGTCATGGATCTGGTGAACGGGCAGGGCACCGGACTCAACTTTCGGCACGAGAAAGCGAGCGAGCTCATCGCCGAGATACACAAGGTAAGTTCGCCCTCGCCCGAGGATCCGGACAATTACAACGAGCAGTGCGAGGAAGGGTCCAAGGTCATGCTGGCCGAGATGCTGATCGAGCGCGTGCCTGATCTGCCGGGCGCCCGGCTCGGCCGGGGCTGGGCAGGCCTCTACCCTGTCACCGCCGACCACCGTCCCCATGTCGGACCAGTCGATCAGTCCGAGCCCGGTCTGATCACCGCGGCCGGTGCGGGCGGCTACGGGATCCAGCTCGCGCCGGTGATAGGCCTGATCGTCGCGGACTGGGTGCTCAAGGGCTCTCCCGCATCGATCCCAGGCACCGAGAGTCTCGCTCCAACTCCGGAAAGAAACGTCCCCGCCGTACATACTGCGGCGGCTTGACCAGTAGGACACCGGCGTTAGCGCAAGGACAAAGAAGCCATGCCCGAGGCAGAAAACATCGTCCGCATCAAGAACATCAACGTGATCTATGGCGGCCATCACGCCGTGAAAAACGTCTCGCTCGACATTACGCGCGGCGAGGTCGTGGCGATCGTCGGACCCAGCGGCGCGGGGAAGAGCACGCTGCTGCGTGCGATCAACATGCTCGAACAGCCGTCATCCGGTACCCTCGAAGTGGGCGCCATCCGGTTTTCGGTCGACCGCAATCTGTCCGCCGGAGAGCTGTTGAGGCTCCGACGTTCCACCGGGATGGTTTTCCAGTCCTTCAACCTGTTTCCGCACATGACCGTGCAGCGCAACATTTCGCTGCCGCAGATGCGGGTTCTGGGGCGCACCAGGGAGCAGGCGGACGCGCGCACCGCCCAATTGCTCGAACGCGTACACCTTACGGACAAGGCGCACTCCTACCCGGCGCGCCTGTCGGGTGGCCAGCAGCAGCGTATCGCGATCGCACGCGCCCTGGCTCTTGACCCCAAGGTGATGCTCTTCGACGAACCCACGAGCGCCCTGGATCCCGAACTCGGGCTTGAGGTGTTGGCCGTGATGCGCGAGCTCGCCCAGGAAGGCATGACAATGATCATCGTCACGCACGAGATCGCCTTTGCCGCAGACGTCGCCGACCGCGTGATCGTCATGGCCAATGGCGAGATCATCGAGCAGGGTCCGCCTGATGCCGTGATCCGCAACCCGTCGTCGCCGCGCACGCGGCAGTTCTTCCGTGCCGTGGTCGATCGCAGATGATCGACCTGCTGGTTTCACTGCTCAGAGGCGTTCCGGCCACGCTGCTGGTGACCTTCGGCGCTTTCGCAGTCGGGGCCATCGCAGCCGTGCCGCTGGTGCTGATGCGACGTTCCCGGTGGCTCCTTCTAAGCATGCCGGCGCGCATATACATCGACGTTGTACGGGGAATCCCGCCGATCGTCTGGCTGTTCATTATCTTCTTCGGATTGGGCAGCGGAGTGATCGTTCTCAGTTCCTATCAGGCTGCCATCCTGGGTATGGGGCTGGTATCAACGGCCTATCTCGCTGAAATCTACAGGGGTGGCTTCCTGGCCCTCTCGAAGGGCCAGCGGGAGGCGTCCACGGCGCTCGGTATGACGCGCCTGGATACGCTGCGCTACATCCTGGCGCCGCAGGTCCTGCGCGTCTCGGTTCCGCCCATGGCGACCTTTCTTGTCAGCCTGCTCAAAGACACGACCGTGGCCTCCACGATCGGTGTCCGCGACGTGATGATGTACGCATCGCAGCAGGCTCAAGGCGGAGGCGGCAGCTTCATGCCGTTCATTTTCGCGGCGCTTCTCTACATCGCGCTGTCGATACCCGTTGTCGTGCTGGCACGCGCCGTTGACGAGCGGCTGCGCTCAAGGGGGCAAGCGAAATGAGCGAGATGCTGGCCAACTGGCTGGACTGGTCCCCCCAGCTTTTCCAAGGAGTTCTTGTCAGTCTCCAGTTGGCGGGCCTGGCGCTGCTGTTCGGATTGCCTATCGGTCTCGTTCTTGCGCTTGCCTCCTCCTCTGGAAAGAGGCTCGTCCGCTATTTCGCGGTGGTACTTGTCGAGATCGGGCGCGGCGCGCCCGCACTCGTCGTCCTGCAGATGGTCTACTATGGATTGCCTGCTTCGGGGATGACCGTAAGTGCCTTCACCTCCGGCGTGATTGCGTTGGCGCTAACGACAGGCGCCTACACCAGCGAGATCCTTCGGGCCGGTCTGAACGCGGTTCCGCATTGTGAGATCGAGGCGGGCTTGGCGCTCGGCATGACCCGCCGGGACATCCTGCGCTTCGTGGTGGTCCCCCAGGGAATCCTGTTCGCAATACCCGCGCTGATGGGCTTTGCCATTCTCATCTTCCAGGCGACGGCCCTTACATACACGATCGCCATCCCCGAACTTCTGGCGCGCGCCTATCGCGTGGGTGCGGCCACCTACCTCTACCTCGATGTCCTGATCCTGGCGGGCCTGTTCTACCTCGCCATCACCGTCCCGTTCGGGTGGCTGGTCTCGTACACCGAACGTAGGCTGGGCAGCCATCTCGGCTGACCTGCAATCAAAAACCATCAATGTCAGAGGAGAGCAAAGTGAAAAATTGGAGTAAGATCATCTCGGCCGCAGCCATTGCCACGGCCTTGGGTGCCAGCGTCGCGTCCGCACAGGATTGCAAGCCGCAGCATGCTTTCGAAACCGTGTCGGCGGGCAAACTCACCGTCGCGCTCACCAACACCGCTCCGTATTCGCTCGAAAAAGACGGCGGCATCGCGGGTATCGACGGCGATCTCGTGAAGCGTTTTGCCAAGGAGAACTGCCTGGAGATCGCTTATGAGATCTTCACATATCCAGGCGCGGTTTCCGCAGTTCAGTCGCGGCGCGCGGACATCGCGCTTGGCGGCTTCTATCGTACCGCCGCCCGCGCGAAGGTCGTCGCTCTGTCCACGCCGGTCTATCTCGACCAACTGTCCGTCACCTCGACCAACGGCATTGATACCGTCGACGGTCTGCTGGGCAAGAAGGTCGGCACCGTGGAAGGATATCTGTGGGTCCAGGACATGGAGAAGCTCTACGAAGGCTCCAAGACCTATCCATCGTCGCTGAACCTCGCTCAGGACCTTCATGCCGGTCGTATTGAGGCGGCGCTCGACGGCTTCGGCTCCGCTGTCATTCAGAACGAAGGGCAGAACTACAAGGTGCATGTCCTGAAGCCGGATCCGCGCATCGATGCGACCATGAACCCGTCGCAGACCGCCTTCCTGCTGGACAAGAGCAATGAGGGCTTCGTTAAGGCGGTCGACGCTTCGCTCGATGTCTACCGCAAGAACGGCGCTATCGCCGAAGCGCTCAAGGCTTACGGGCTGGATCCGTCGGCCGCAGATGTCGGTGAAGCCCGCGTCATCGAGTAAGCCGCTGGCATGAAGGGCCGCCTGCCTGCCCCCGCTTCTAGGAAGAAAACCGGATGCGGCGGGCGGCCTGTACGTTTGCTGCGCGGCTGCGATCCGCGAGCAGAATTTCGTAGTGCACCCCGAGTCTGAGACACGAAAAGGGTAACAGTCCTTCACTAAGGAGAGCTGATGAGGAAAGGAGACCCGTGGTGCAGTACAGCGCACCACAGATCCCTCCGGTCACATAAGGTTACAGCGAGGAACGGTACCGGTTCAGGCTCGTTAGCCCTGCATCCAATCCAATCATGGAGAAAAACGATGCAGGATATTTCCGGCAAGCGCGTCGCCATCCTTGCGACGAATGGTTTTGAACAGTCCGAGCTTGAGGTGCCGCTGAACAAGCTGCGCCAGGCCGGCGCCGAGGTCGAAATCGTGTCGCTCGAAAGCGGCAAGATCAAGGGCTGGGACCACAGGGATTGGGGCCGCGAAGTTCCGGTCGACAAGACCTTGGACGAGGCCCGTGCCGATGCCTACGATGCGATCGTTCTGCCCGGCGGCGTCATCAATCCCGACCTCTTGCGGGTCGAGCGCAAGGCGCTGGATTTCATCAGTTCGTTCTGGTCGGCCAACAAGGTCGTCGGCGCGATCTGCCATGCGCCCTGGCTTCTGGTCGAGACCGGGATCATCAAAGCCCGCCGCGTCACATCCTACAAGTCGATCAAGACCGACGTGATCAATGCCGGCGGCCTGTGGCAAGACAGCGAGGTCGTCACCGACCAGGGGCTGGTCACCAGTCGCAATCCCGGCGATCTCGACGCCTTCTGCGACAAGCTCACGGAAGAGATCAGGGAAGGGCGGCACGACAGGCGGGCCGCGGCTTAGCGCCGAACCTTGTTCACCAGCCGCGCCGCGAAGGATCTCGGCATGGGTTGTTCAGGCGCTCTTCGCCCCCTCCGCCTTGCGCAGCGACGCCTGATGCACCAGCGACGTCCAGCTGTTGGTCGAGGCAAGGTGGCAGTAGAGCAGGCTGAGCGCGCCTGACTTTCTCAGGTCGAGGAAGGCCTCGTCGCTCAATCTGTTGAAGGCGGCCTCGTCTATCACCTGGAAATCGGTGAGGTTCAGCACCTCGCCTCCTTCCAGCGTCACCTTGCTCTGGCGCGGCGCGAACAGGGCATGCGCGTCGATCTTGTCGACCATCTCGCGGGTCGCCCTGAAGTCGATCTGGAACTGGTTGCAGAAGGCGAGCGCCTGCTTCGTCGCCTCGGTCGCCTCGTTACCGCTGAAGAACGGCAGCACCTTGTCGTCGCGGAACGGCGCCAGCAGCTGGTCGATGACGCGCTCGCTCGCCCGGTCGACGCACAGCGTAA
This sequence comes from Mesorhizobium sp. B2-3-6, assembly GCF_006442305.1. Taxonomy (NCBI): domain Bacteria; kingdom Pseudomonadati; phylum Pseudomonadota; class Alphaproteobacteria; order Hyphomicrobiales; family Phyllobacteriaceae; genus Mesorhizobium; species Mesorhizobium sp. B2-3-6. The sequence goes on from NZ_VFVW01000010.1 coordinate 48,224, forward strand.
GCCGGCCGGGCTGCTTGGGATCGTCGGCGAGAATGAAGGGATAGCGGCGGACATAGGCGGGGATGTAGTGCGGCCCGGCCCAGTTGCCGTCGGGTTCGACGAACAGGTTCTCGTCCTGGCGCAGGCCGGTGATGATGACGGGCGCCTTGGCGGCGCCGATGAAAACGATCGGGTAGGAGCGCATCGCCGCCGGCATTTCCGAGGCCACCACAGGGATGGCATGCGCCGAGCGGGCGAAGGAGAAATCGCTGCGCGCCGTCAGGCCGAGCGAGCCGTGCCGCGCCGGATTGAGCGCCTCGGGCCTGGAATAGAACAGCGGCAAGGTCTCGCCCGCCGTTTCCGTCTTCGCACCGCTGTCAGCCATGTGTCCGTTTTCCTCCTCGCGCCGGCCAACCAGGCCGGCCCGTCCAGCATTGAATTCCCAAAGCGGGGTCTGTTCTTGTCGCGCCGGCCTTGCTTCGAAGCAATCCTGCGCAGGGACAAAGTACTACAGCGTCGCCGGCGCGCATAAAAGGACACGCGCTGCTGTATTTTGGCGTTTGCGCCCTAATCGCCTTGCGGGACGCCCGCAACGATGCCGGCCCTGGAGCGGTTCACCATTTCGCGGAAACGGCGAGCCGCGCTATCTCTTTGTTTTTGCGCAATTCCCCAGGGAAAGCGCTGCGCGCTTTCCCGGGAAGACCGTACACACTTTTCCTGGAATGGCTCTATGGACAGCTTGCCGCGAAGCGGCGACAGTGGCCTCGCATGGCAAAATCCGGGAGCCGTAGCGGTCTTGCGTCCGGAAATTGCGAGGATATGAGGAACCGGAGCGGGTCTGCCCTTGGCCGCCCGCTCAGCAAGCGCTTTGAGGCGGGGTGGCATGGCGTCGGCATCGGATTTCGAACAGGCGGTCGGACAGGCATTCACCGTCGAGGCCGGCGGCAGGCAGATCGCGCTCGAATTGAGCGCGGTCAACCGCATCGCCTCCAGCCCGCGCCCGGGCGGCGGTTTCTCGCTGCTGTTCAAGGGTCCGCGCGAAACCGCGCTGCCGCAGGCGACTTACCGCTTCGCCGGCAGTGGCGCGACCCACGATATCTTCATCGTGCCCGTGGCCGCCGACGCTACGGGGCGGCTGTATGAGGCGGTGTTCAATTAGAGTTTGGAAGCAGGCGTGAGCGCAGCAGCGGTGCGATTTGTGAGACGCTGGCGCGAAGGATCGATACCGAACAAGCACCGCCGAATTGTGCGACGACCGGAACAGGATTCTCGGCCCGGGAATGACGAAGCGGATGGCGTCCCGTTCACCCACTGTCTACGCCACCCCGCGGCGGCGCGCATGCCATGAGATCGTAGACACCCTTGTCCTCGACCGCTGCGAAGCCGAGCTCGAGATAGAGCCGCCTGGCCGGATTGTTCTTCTCGACATGGATCGAGGCCGATTTGCCCGATGACCATGCCTCGTCGATGAGGTCGCGCAGCAGTGCGGCGCCGTGGCCCTTGCGGCGATGGGCCGGCAGCAAGGCGATGTCGATGACGCGGTGCTGGCTCGGCCAGCGCTCGATGTAGAGGCGGCCTATGGGCTGTCCGGCCCGCTCCACCACCAGCCAGTCGGCCTCGGGATAATGCTTGCGGTAATGCGCGTGCTGCGCCTGGAACTGCATGTCGAGGAAGGCGACCTTCTGCGCCTCGCTCCAGTCCGTCACGGCGAGCTCTTCCATGCGCGTCGAGGCGTAGAGCCGCGCCAGGAACGGCATGTCGGCCTCCGCGGCGGGGCGGAAAGCGAGGCCGGCCTGCCGCGACCGCGGCCAGGCCGGGAGCCGCTGCGCATGTTTCGCTTCTGTCACGCTGCCTGACGTCACACCGGCGGCGTCAGGTCGCGCACCACGGTAATCTGCTTGAGGTTGCTGGTGGCCAGCGCCGTCCAGGTCCACTCCCATTCCGAACTGTCCATGGCCATCTGATTGATGGTCCACAGACCATTCGTGCCGTCGTTCTGGATCATCATCGAGAACAAGGCAAGACGGCCATCGGCATTGTAGTCGAGCGACAGGCGGGTGTTGGCGCCGGAGGCGTTGAAATCGCGCCATCCCGACCAGTTCTGGGTGGCGGCGTCGTATTGGGCGTTGAAGGAGTGAACATGCTGCTGGTCGGAGGCGACCAGCATGATGTCGCCGTCGCCCTGGATGCCGGCGCAGAGCGTATATTTGGGAACCCTGCTGTAGCCGGGCGTCGCCCAGGCCGTCCAGGTGTCGGAGCCTGCCGGCAATTGCTTGGTGTGCAGGACCTGGCCCTGCTGCGTCATGGCAAACAGATTGGTGCCGCCCAGCGGACCGATGATAGGCGCCATTTCCGTGAAGGGGTAGCCGGCGTCGATCTGCACCCATGGCGTCCAGTCGGCGACCGTCAGCGCCTGGGCCTTGGCCTGCTGGCAACGGTAGAGGTTGAGCCCGGAATTGATGCCGAACAGGGCGATGCGGCCGTCAGCCTGGCGCAATGCGGTGATCGCCACAAGCTGGCCTGTGAGCTGAATCCAGGCGCTCCAGGGCTGGGCAGGCGGCCTGAGCTCGTCGACGGTGACGACGATCGGTGTCGTCGTGCCGGGCGGCGTGATGGTCTTCTGCACCTGCACGATCACATCCGGGTTCTGGTAGATCCACCAGACGCGGCCCAGATTGTCGGTGAGGAAGATCTCGATGCGGCCATCGGCATCGCGCGCCATGGAAAGCTTCTGGTAGCTGAAGGCGCCGGGCGGCGCGCCGATGCCGACCGGCGCGGTCCACTTGTCGATCGGGCCGATCTGGTTGGCGTCCTCGGTGACGAAGGAGAGGCTGGTGGTGCCCGAAGGCTGCGCGACCACGGCGACGCGACCATCCTTGGTGAGACCCGCGGTCATGATCACCCAGGCGCCGGGCGCGATGACAGACCAGGCCGACGGCCATGGTCCGTTCGGCGATGTCTGTGCCTTCTGGATCAATTGTCCCTTGGCCGAATCGATGCCGACGACCATCAGCCGCGACAATTCGAAAAACGTCGCGCCGGCGGGCATCTGGCCATGGGGCACCGCCTGGGATGGTAGATGAGCGTCTTCGGTAGCCATGATCGGTATTGCCCTGTTGGCTCGGAGTTCAGCCTCTCGGCGGGAAAACGCCTTGCAGCGCGATGCAGAAATAGCAGGTGAGATAAGGCTGGAGATTGTTGTGCGGCTGGTCGCCGCCAGCGGGGGCGAGGGCACCAGGATTGAGGGTCGTATTCACGGGCGCCGGACCGTACATCGATACTCCAATGCCGGTCGCCGGTTGTTGTTGAGCTACGATACGGGTAGTTCCATCCTGAGCCGAAACCTGCACGCTATGACTGTGGAATGGAATTTCGCTTTCGAACAACGAAACCGTTTCCGAACCTCCCTCTTCACCAAGATCATGCAGGGACAGACCAGGGCCTTGTCCCGGGTGCATCGGTGCACGGCCCTGAAGATCGGGCAAGGCAAAATTGGATTTGCCATTGCCGCCATAGGTGGTGCCGAGCAACGAGAACAGTGCCGTGTTCTGCGACAGCGGCAACAGTTGCCCGTCGCACCACGCCCAGCCTTTGGGCGCGAAATTGAAAGGAAAAATGCGGATTTCGGCAACGAACGGATCGGCCGTGGCGGTCCCTCTTAAGTCGGCGACGGAAATATGCCGAACAGCGAGATGATGAAGTCGACGCAGAGATAAGGCTGGAAATTGGTGTGCGGCTGACTGCCGCCTATCGTCGAAACACTTTGTGAACTGTTAAGGTTCGTTTTTGGCGCATCCGTCCCATAGGCCGAGTTCGTAGCGCCAGTTAAGTTGGACAAAACATTGTTCGTCGGAGATGTGCCTGTTCCAGTGTTCGTTGATCCCAGCGCCGGATGGCTGTGAGTAGGTATCTGCTGAATCGTCAGCGTGATTTCTTCCGCCCCACCGGTCTCGGCCAAAACGAATCCATTGCCCTGGTGAAGAGGGAGACGACCTCGCAGGTCAGGCAACGCGAAGGTGCTTTCACCGTCACCACCATAAGTCGTGCCGATCAACTGGAACAAAGTCTCGTTTTCAGAGATTGGCAGAAGCTGCCCTTCACAAAACATCCAGCCGGCCGGCGCAAAGTTGCCGGCAAACATTCGGATTTCACCAACATAGGGCTGTGCCATGATTTCGTTCCTCAGGTCGGCGAGGGGAAAATGCCCTGCAGGGCAATGCAGAAGCTTAAGGTGAGGAATGGCTGCATGTTGAGATGCGCCTGAGACTCGCCCACATTCTGGATTGTCGCGGAACTCATTGAAACCAAGTTTGTCGCCGGTCCCCAAGGCTGGTCACCCGTTGAGTTGGACATAACCAACGAAGTGTCGGGCGTATTGGTTGGAGCGGCCGCCGCCGCATTCGCGTTCCACATATGTGTGTGCTGGGGCAATTCCGAGATCGAAAGCGTGTGGGATTGTTCACCGGCGCGCTCACCAAGCGTGTGACCGGCACCCACATGGATAGGAATGCGTCCCCTGTAGTCGGGTAGTGCGAAATTCACACGGCCATCACCGCCAAAGGTCGTGCCGAGCAGCGAGAACAGGGCTTGGTTTTGATTAATGGGCAGCAGCTGCCCGTTGCACAGAGCCCACCCCTTGGGCGCAAACACAAAAGACATGATCCGAATTTCGGATAAAAATGGCTCTGCCACGTACATCCCTCACGTTAGTCAAGTAACCCTACGGCAAACGATGGAAGATTCAATCCTATCTTAGAATTATGAAAATATACGGCGGCACATGTCCATGCAACTCAGCCTTAACCGTCAAAATTTTGCTCCGCCGCGCTGAACGCGTTTACGGAACTAGGGTCGTGATCACCTGGTAAGCATCGCCGGAGATAATCAGAACCCGATCTCCCGTGCCTCCATTAACCGCGCTTCCTGGATTGAGAGCGCCGATAAAAGAGACGACCTGTGCAGTCGTCGGATTAGCGACAAGCGAGGGACCTCCGGGCGCATCGTAAAGGTTGAACGTGTTGATAGTGGCAACGGTGCCCTGCTTGCGCAGGCCGATGCCTTCCGGCGACAGACCACTGCCGGCGCTTGTGTTGCCGAAAATCTCAAGATTCATGGTTTCGTTGCCGCTGACAGCGTTCCCAGCATCCACCCTGATGCCGTTGCGGTTGCCGGAAAGCGGGGCATCGATGTGATTGTTAGTTATGTGCGCATTGACAGTGCCGCTGGCGTCACGCGCCGTCACCAGTATCCCGTTGCCATCGCTGTTGTGGACGATGTTGTTGTCGAGATAGATGGTCATCGTTGGCGTCTCCGTGTTTGAGCCAAATGTCTGACTCGTCCCTGCGCCGATACCGGCCGCACCGGCCTGATTGTGCAGATCGAGGGTGTTGTTGTTCACCTTCGCGAAGACATTGGCGAAACCGAAGGACCCGACGTTGATCCCGTTGCCAATCGTGTTGGAGACTGAGTTCCCGCCAATATTGAAGTTGCCTTGGCCGCGGCCGTTGACGGTCGCTGAGATCCCAAACGTGGCAATTCTGTTGGCAGCGCTCTGCCCGGCGACCACATTGTTGGTGATGGCAATGATGTCAGTCGCACTTCCAACATGGCCGAGGAAGCCGGTGGGGGGGCCACCGGCATTGGCATTGCCGCCCTGAACCTGGATGCCAGTTCCGCCGGGGAAATTGTTGACATGGTTGTTGTCGATTGTCGCTTTGACAATGCTCGCGACAGTCGCCGCGCTGCCGAAGGCGACCACCCTGATACCAGAGCCTTGCGAATTTGCGGCAGCAGTGGCGCTGGTGATGGTGTTATTCGACACCGTAAGATTATCGATCGTCCCGGAGAAATTGAAGATGTCAACGCCGTGATATTGAGCCGTAGTCAGCAGATTGCCGGCGATTGAGATCGTCCCGTCGATGTTGTTCTCGGTTCCGGCGGTCGTCGTCGCGAACGAGATGTTTGCCTCTTCCGTGGTGACGTTGCCGTCGCTGTTGGAACCGCTGATCTTGCCGTTATTGAAAGTGAACCCGTGAACGCTCGTTCCCAGCACACCGCTGCCGGTGGTGTTCTGGATAAGCATGTTTGTGAACGAGGCACTTGTCGTATTGACGAGAGAGATACCGACACCGGTGGCGTTTTGGATCGTGCCACCGGAACTGTCGCTTCCATCTGTGACCGTGGAACCAGAGCCAGTCACCGTCAACCCGCCGATCGTGCCGGTGTTGTTGAGCACGATGCCATTCACAGCACCATTGGCCGAAATGCTCCTGAATGTCAGACCGCTCGCGCCGATCGTCGTGTTGGCGACGTTGAGCGCGGTGCCGGTACCGGATGTGATCGTGTTTGGATTGGCGCCGGTTGTCACTGTCACCGTGCCGCCGCCCGTGGCGCCGAAGCCGGTGCCGCTGCTGCTGGTGATCGCCAGTCCGCCATTGGTGAAGTTGATCGTCGCGCCGGTGTTGTCGGTCAGGTTGACGCCGGCCGCGCTGCCCGACGTGATCGACTTGGAAGCACCGGAGAAGGTGATCGTGCCGGCGGCATTGTCGTCGAGGAGGACGCCGGTCTGGCCGGCCACATTGTGGCTGATGTTGCCCGACAGCGTGATGTTGCCGGCGCCGGCGGCGCGATCCTGGATATTGACCGCCTGGCCGGTTCCGCTGGTGATGGTGCCTGCATAGGTGAAAGCCGCCGTGCCGCCGGTGTTGGCGCTGCCGGCGCCGTCGCCGATGCGAATCGTGGCGCTGCCGCCGCCGACCAGCGCGCCACCGCCGAGGTTGACCGGTCCGCCGGTAACAGCGTCGAGGATCACGGCGCTGCCGCCGCCGGCGCTCGTGTTCGTGGAAGCGAAGGTCATGCCGCCGGCGCCGATAGCGACGGTGTCCATGTCGACCGCAGCGCCGCTGCCGGTCGAAATCGTGTTGCCGGAGCCGGTGACGCTCACCGTGCCGCCGCCCGAGGCGCCGATGCCGATGCCGCTCGTGGTGGTGATCGCCAGGCCGCCATTGGTGAAGTTGATGGTCGCGCCGGCGTTGCTGGTCAGGAGCACGGCGGCGTTGGTGCCGGTCGAGAGCGTTTTCGACGCGCCGCCGAAATTGATCGTGCCGCCGGAATTGCTGAGCGCGACGATGCCCAGTCCGCCATCGTTTCGGGTGACGGAGCTGGCGTTGTCGAAATTGACCGAGCCACCAGCCATGCCGCGAATGTTGGCGACGTTGCCGCCAGGGTTGGTGATGTCGACATTGTTGAGATTGATCGTGGCGCTCACGTCGTCGTTGGTAAACGTACCCTGATCGCCGTCGACGGCGAACGCATGGTTCGTCAGCGCGCCGGCAACCGTGTCGATAGCGACGTTGTTGAACGTATAGGTACCGGTCGCGTTGTTCGCCACATCGCCAAGGATGGTGATGCCGGTCGTCCCGGTCAGGCTGGCGTTGTTCACGGTGACGTTGCCGGCGACGCCGTCGATCACGATGCCGGTGCCGCTGGTGTCGTTGAGCCCATTCGCCAGGGCGGTGGTGAAGTTCACCGCGCCGCCGGTGGTGTCGGCGACGACGATCAGGCGCTGGCCGCCGGTACCTTGTGTGATCGTGCCGGCATAGGTAACGGTCGCGTTACCGCCATTGACGCTGAACGCGGTTCCGTTCGGGCTGGTGATCGAGGTGCCGACGCCGAAGCCGAACGTGCCGTCGGAATCGTTGAGGATGTCGACGCTGGCATTGCCGCCATTCAACGTCGTCGTGCCGTTGAAATTGTAGATGCCGTCGGCATTGTCGAATTGCAGGCCGGTGCCGTTGGTTGCCGACAGCGTGCCCGTCTGGAAGGTGATCGTTCCCGCGGTGTGGCCGGCGATGCCGACCAGCGCGGCATTGCCGGCCTGGGTGATGTTGCCGCTATAGGTGATGTTCGCCGCGCTTGCGTCGACGTTGAAGGCCGTGCTGTTCGGGTTGGTGATCGAGGTGCCGGCGCCGAAGTTGAACGTGCCGCCCGAATTGTTGACGATATCGATGCCGGCGTCGCCGCCATTCAACGTCGTCGTGCCGTTGAAATTGTAGGTGCCGTCGGCATTGTCGAACTGCAGGCCGGTGCCGTTGTTCGCCGACAGCGTGCCCGAGAAGGTCAGCGTGCCCGTATGGCCTGCTGAAACCGACACCAGGGCGGCGTTGCCCGCCTGGGTGATGTTGCCGCCATAGGTGGTGGTTACGGTGCCGCCGCCGACGCTGAATGCCGTGCCACCGCCGCCGCTCAGCGTGCCGGTGCCGAGGCCGGCGGTGCCGGTGACATTGGTCAGGACGACACCGCCGCCGCCGGACGACGTCGAGTCGAGCGCGATGTCGAGGGCGGCATTGGTGAGATCGATCGCCTTGTAGCTGGTGGAATTCACCGTTTCGCTGCCGGCGGTGGCGATGATGTTGATCGTCCCGCCGGGGCCGGTAATGCCGGCGCCGGTGGTGGTGTCGATTGTCAGCCCGCCGTTGAAGCTGGTCGTGCCGCCGCCCTGGAACAGGCCGGCCCCGCTGGTCGTATCGATGTCGGCGAGCCCGCCGACGTTGAGCGTGCCGCTCTCCCAGCCGATCCCGCCGCCCGTCGAAGCCGTGTTGTTCACCGTCACCGTGTTGAAATTGAAGGTGCCGGTGGGATTGCTGGCGTTCGAACTGATGCCGGCACCCGTCGTGCCGGTGACGGTGGTCGCGCCCGTGACCGTGAACGTGCCGGCGACGCCGTCGAAGATGAAGCCGCTGGCGCCGCCGCTGGCGTTGACGCTGTTTACGATCATGCTGACGGTCAGCGGATCGAGATTGAACGCCACGCCGTTGATGGTGTCGACGGTGCCGCCGCTGCTGTTCAGCGCAAAGGTTGTGGCCGGGGGGCCCTTGGTGTCGACGAGGACGCCAGTGCCGCCATCATTGAACGTGGTGAACGTGCCGAGATCGAGCGTGCCGCTGGTGCTGGTGAAGGCAAGGCCGTTGCCCTGGACGCGCGCGCCTGATGTGCCGACGTCGAGCGTGCCGGCGCTGACCGTGCCGCCGGCGCCAGTGGAGTCGAACGTGACATTGTCGAAGGCAATGCCGCCGCCGGTGCCGCCGAGCACCGTGTTGCCGGCGAAGGAGCGGATGGCGATCGAATTGTCCGTCGCGCTGATGTTCTGGCCGGCGAAGGACGCGGCCAGCGCAGATCCCGTCGATCGCAGCGTATTGCCGTCGATCGAAAGCAGCAGCGTGTTGGCCGCCGCACCGGTCGTGGAGAAGTCGAGCGCCCTGCCGCCGGCTGATATGTCATTGTTGCGGAGGAAGAAACTCGACGCGGTCGACGCATCGACGGCAACACCGGCACCGGTGCCGGTGTTGCGGATGATGAGATTCTCGATGCCGCCGGTGATCGGGCTGGGACCACTGGTCGCCAGGGTGATCACCGACCCGGCAGTGTTGCTCTGCAGGATCGGCCGCAGCGTGTCGATGCCGGCCGGTGCGGCGATGATCGGCGAATTCTGCACCGTGGTGAAGTGGAATGCCGCCGACGCGCCGCTGCTGGTGTCGACACCGAGCTGCGAGACATCGATGGCCGTATCGCTTTGCCCGAAGGCGAGCAACACCTGCCCGTCATCGAGCTGGAACGACGTGCCGCTCAGGTCGATCGTTTCCTGGCTACCGGTGCCGTTCTTGTCGATCAGCACGATGACATTGGCCGTGGACGCCTGGGCGTTGGCATAGGTGCCTGGATTGACGAAGCTGCCGTCGCCGCCGCCGGTGGCGTCGGTGGTGACGTAGTAGACCTTGTAAGCGGACAGATTCGACGTGTCGCCGGTGAAGGTGACGTCGTTGAAATTGTAGTCGCCATTGGTCGGCAGGGTGTCGATGGCATGGATGGCCTGGCCGCCGGTGGTCGCGATCGTCGATTCGGCCAGGCCAGCGCCGTCGCCGAACACCAGCCTGGCGTTGGTGGCGCTGGAGAACTGGACGCCATAGCCGACATTTTCGATTTTCGAGGTCTGGCCCGCCGGATTGTTGTTGGCAGTGTCGCCGAGCTGGATCGTGCCGGTGCCGGTCGTGCCGGCCATGTCGATGCCGATAGTGCCGGCGAAGCTGCCGCCGTCGACGTCGAAATCGCCGGCCTTGATGTTGCTCGTGCCGAGCGCAGCGCCGTTGAGGTCGAAGCCGACCGCATTGGCTGCATTGAGCCCGATGTTCAGGCTGTCGAAGCCCAAGGTCGAGCCGAGCGTGCCGGATATGTCGACACCGCGCGAGGTGATGTTCTGCAGGTCGACCGCGCCGAGATCGATGGCGCCGCCGACTATATTGTTGAGCGAAACGCCGGTCGCCGCGCCATTGACCGAAACGGAATCGAAAATAACGCCGCCCGCGCCGACCGTTGCGCCGTCGAGATCGAGCGCGGTTCCAGTCGTTGTCGTGATGGTGTTGCCGGTGCCGGAGATGCTGATCGTGCCGCCGGAGCCCGCCCCAAAACCCGCTCCTGCCGTCGTCGTTATGTCAAGGCCGCCATTGCCGAAGCCGATCGTGGCGTTCGGGTTGCCGATCAGGCTGACGCCGTCCGTCGCGCCCGAGCTGATCTGCTTGGTCGCGCCCGAGAAGGTCACGGTCGCCGCCGTGCCGTTGTCGATGCCGGCAACGACGATATTGCCGCCGGCGCCCGCAAGGCCATCGGTCAGGTTGCCCGACAGCGTCACAGAACCGCCGGTCAGTTCCTGGATCGAGACCGCCGCGCCGGTGCCGTTGCTGACGATGGCGCCCGCGTAGGATATGTTCGCGTTGCCGCCGCTCGCATTGGTGCCCGAGCCGACATTGAAGGCCGTGCCCGAACCGGTGTTGGTCAGCGTGCCGGTGCCGAAATTGAACGTGCCGCTGAGGTTCTGCAGGTCGATGCCGCTGCCGGAACCGAACGACGCGCTGGTCGAGGCGAAATCGATATTGCCGGCGATGCCGTCGAGGGCCACCGCCTGCGCGTTGGTGGCATTGACCGTACCCGTCAGGACATTGACCGTGCCGACGCCGCTGGCGCTGAACGCCGTCGCGCCGTTCGTGGAAATGTCCACATCCGTGAAGTTGACGGTGCCGGCGTTGTTGGTGAGCGAGACGCCGTTGCCGCCAACAGTCACCTTGTCGGTGAAATTGATCAGACCGCCGCCGTGATTGGCGATCGAGATGCCGCCGCCGGTCAGCGTGCCGGCCGGCCCGCTGTTGGGCAAGATGCCGCGCGTCACGGTGATGTTGCCGGCGCCGCCGTCGACGTCGAGCAGCGTGCCGGCGACGTTGACGTTGTTGTTGGTGATCGACAAATTGCTGTCGAGGCCGGCGACCTTGAACGCCGTCTGGCCGGCGCCGACATTGCCGACCGTGACGCCTTCGATGACGATGCCGCCGGCATTATTGAAGCTGCTTGCGCTCTGGTCGATGGTGAAGACCGAGCCGCTGCCGCCTGTGAAGTCGAAGGCGGTGTTGCGCACTTGGTTGCTGCCGAGCAGATGCAGGGTATCGCTGCCCGTGCTCTTGACTACGCCCTCGTCGCCGGTGACGTCGCCGCCGGTGGCGCCGAGATTGCCCTGCACGTTCACCGGCTGGATGGTGCCGGTCGTGGTGATGGCGTTGCCGTTGCCGAAGCCGGTGATCGACTGGCCGGAATCGAGCGTGAACGGCGTGCCGCTGAGGTCGACCGTGCCGACGAAGGCGAAGGTCTGGGTGCCGGTCTTCAGATCGGCATCGGCAACCGAGATGGTATTGACTGACGTACTGAGCCCAAATGAGCCGGCGGCGATGACGCCGCCATTTTGCGACACCATGAACACCCCGCCGACGGCGCTGGCCAGATTCGCGCTGCCGGTGAAGAGCACGTCATCGAAATCATAATTGGCGAGCGCGGCGAGACCGACGGTGTTGACGGTGAAATTGCCCGCCGCCGCGGTGATCGTCGAATTGCGGCCGTTGGCGTCGGCGAATTCGCCGTCGCCGAAGGTGAAGCTGGCGTTGGCGCTGGTCGCCGCCGTCTGGCCGGACGACAGATCGACGCCGATGCCGGCGCCTGAGATCGACGATCCGGTCAGGAAGGTGATGGTGCGGTTGCCCGTGGTCGAGGACAGGTCGATGCCGCGCGAGCTCGCGGCGTCGTTTCCGGTGATCGTCGTCAGCCCGAAATCGGCGGTCGTGGCCGAGCCGGAGAAGTCGATGGCGGTCTGGCTGGCGCCCGCGCCGAGGCCGCTGACGGTGGTCGTGCCGAAGCTGACGTCGTTGTTGGTGCCGGAGAAATCGATGCCGGTAGTGCTGGTCGCGCCCAGCGTCACATTGGTCGTGCCGAAGGTGGCGCTGCCGGCCGCATTCGAGATGGACAGCGCGGCGCCGGTCGTGCCGGTGATCGACAGCGTGCCGCTGACCTCGAATGTCGAGTCGGCGCCAAGGCTGGTGATCGACGCGCCGCCGCCGCCGGTCGCCGTGAGCGGACCCGTGAAGCGGATCGCGGTGTCGGTGGGAGCGGTTATCTCCCCGATATCGAAGAGGCCGCCGGTGCCGGTCGAAGTGATGGCGCCGCCGAATGTGATCAGGCCGCCGGTGGTGCCGTCGATCCTGACGGCTTTTGCCGCGCTACTCTGGCTAATCGTGCCGTCATAGGTGACGTCGGCCGACGAACTGCCGATAACGATCGCGCTGGCGCCGGTATTGGCGATGGAGCTGGCCGCCCCGAAGGTCAGGCTTCCGCTCGAGCCGTTGAGGATCACGATGCCGAGGCCGCTGCCGCCTGATATGTCGAGATCGGCGAAATTGGCGGTGCCGCCGAAATTATTGACCAGCAGCGCGATATTGCTGCCGCCGGCGATCGTCGTGGTGCCGGTGAAGTCGACCGTCGCGGATGTGTTGGCCAGCACGACGCCGGTCGGCACCGACCCCTGGATGGTCAGATCGTTGACAGTGATCGCGCCCGACGCGCTGCCGAGGTAAAGCCCGATGGTCCCGCCCACGATCGTCACGCCAGTGCTGGTGAGGCCGTTGATCGACGCCGTGCCGTCGATCGCCAGGAACGAGCTGTTGACGCTGAGGTTGGAGACGGTGTTGCCGCTGGCGAGGTCGATGGTGTTGCCGCCGCCGTTGTTCAGCGTCGCGCCACCGAAGCCGAACGGATCGGCCTGTGTCGCGCCGGTGACGACCGCCGTGCCGGTGACATTGGCCGGCGGGCCGCCCAGGCTGATGGTGGCGCCGTTGGCGAAGGAGACCAGCGACTGGCCGCTGGCCAGCGTGAAGCCGTTGGCATCGGTGTCGGTGGTCTGCACGGCCGCGGTCTTGACCAGCACGAAGGTCGTGTTGGCATTGGTGGTCAGATCGTCGGCCGCGGCGGCATCGATCAGGTTGGCGACGCTTGAGCCGTCGCCCGTTCCGGTGCTGCTCGAACCGACGAAGACGACGTTGGCTGCATCGAACAGCTGCGGTCCAACCAGATGCGTGCCGTTGAAGGCATAGGTGCCGCTGCCGGGCAGCAGGCCGCGCATGTCGAGCGAGGCGATGACGCCGGTGATCGATGCGCCGCCGGCCGCACCGAACGAGAACGCCGTGCTGGCGGTGGTTCCGGCCAGGCCGTTGGTGCCCATCTGGACGCCGGTGTCGACACCGGTGATGACGCCGCTGCCGATGGTCACCGAGCCGCCATTGGTGCCGGACAGGTCGACGCCGATCGAGGAGCCGCCAGAACTGCCGCTGATGTCGAGCGTGGCGGCGGTGAAGGTCGACGTGCTGCCCGAGAGGTCGAGCGCGGTGGAGCAATTGCACAGGCCGGTGATGTCGATGTCGTCGAAGCTGATGACGCCGTTGCTGCCGACGACGTCGATGCCGCTTCCGAGCGGCTGGTCGATGGTGACGGCGCCGCCGAACGAAACGGCGCCGGTGTTGTTTTCCAGCCAGACGCCCTCGCCGGGGCCGGTCATGCTCACCGGGCCACTGAAGGTGAGCGTGCCGGTGTTGTCGGTGGCGAGGATGCCCTCGCTGCCGATATGGGTCAGCATGACCGGCCCGCCGAAGGTGACCGCGCCGCCGGAATTCTGGACGTCGATGCCGATGCCGCCGGGGGCGGTGATGTCCGAAATATCGACGGCTCCGAACGTGAAATCGGCGGTGCTGTCGAAGATCCCGAGGCCGCCGACGACGGTGTTGCTGATCGTCGTTGCGCCGGAAACGGTGAAATTTCCCGATACGCCTGCCAACGTCGCGCCGAACAGGCCACCGTCCTGCGTCAGGCTGGCCAGCGTGACGTCGAGATTGGCGCCGAGCAAGGCGACGCCGGCCGCGCCATTGCCGGAGATCGTGCCGTCGGTGGTGCTGAACGTGCCGGTGGTGGAGAGGACGTTGACGCCGAAGCCGGAATTGTCGGAGGCGTTCAGCGTCTGGAATGCATATGTTCCGTCGCCGCCGACGAACAGGCCATTGCCGGCATTGTTCGACAGTGTCGTCGTGCCGGTGAAGGCATAACTGCCGTCGCCGTCGATATGCAGGCCCTCGCTGGCGTTGCTCGTCGAGGTCACATTGTTGGCCGCGACATTGCTGGCGCCTTCGAACAGCAGCCCGTCCAGGCCGGCGCCGCTGACATTCATGCCGCTTATCGTCACGCCGGTGACATTGTTGCCGTGGATGCCGTTGCCGCCGCCCGGATTGGCGTTCGAGACGTTGAAGTCGAGCAGCGCGCTGTTGTTGGCCAGCGTGACAGTGTCCGCGCCGGCCGAACTGGTGAGCGTCGCCGCGCCCGCGCCGTCCGAGATGGCGCTGGTGTGCGCGATGTTGTCGCCCGTTACGTTAACCGGGATGCCGCCGAGCGAGAATGTGCGGCCGTTGCCGAAGGAAGCCAGCGTCTGTCCGGCGCTCAGCGAGAACCCGTCGGTGTCGTCGATGGCGCCGCGGTTGACCAGCACGAAGATCGCGGTGCCGTCGATGTTGGCATCGGCGGTGGCAATCGAGGCAAGGTCGAGCAGCGAGGATCCGGTGCCCGAGCCGGTCGCCGCCGCGCCGACGAAGATGACATTCTGCTGGTCGAACAGTTGCGGGCCGCTGAAGGTGGTCGAACCGAAGGCGTAGTGGCCGAGCGTCTGGTTAAGGCCGCGCGCGTCGAGCGAGGCGGTGCTGCCGGCAATGGAACCGCCGCCGAAGGAGAATTCGGCATTGGCCGAGTTCAGCAGCGAGCCGGAAATGCCGAAGCGCACGCCGGTGTCGACGCCTGCTATCGCACCGCCATCGGTGATGACGATCGTTGCCCCGCCCGAGGTCGGCGAGGTGAGGTCGATGCCGATCGAGCCGGCCGCACCCGTGCCGGCGATGTTGAGCGACTGTGCGGTGAAGTTCGTATGGCTGCCGGAGAAGTCGAGGCCAGTGCCGACGCCGAGGCCCGAGATGACGATGTCGCCTGCCACCACCGCCGCGTTGACGCCGGTAAACGAGATGCCGTCGCCGGCGGGAGCGCTGATGTCGATATCGCCGAAGCGGATCGCCGCCGGTGAGTTGGAAATGGCGATCGCCGGTCCGGTGGTGTCCGAAATGGTCGTGGCGCCGGTGACGGCGAAGCTGCCCGCCACGTGATCGAGCACGACGCCCGACGGACCGCCGGTCTGGTCGATCGAATCCAGCACCACATGCGCCGTGATCGGATCGATGAAGACGCCGACGCCGCCATTGCCCGACACGGTGCCGCCGGTGGTGGCGAAGCTGCCTGATGTCGAGGTGCCCTGAACGGTTATGCCGCGGTCGGCATTGTCCTTCGCGCTAAGCGTCGCGAATGTATAGGTGCCATGGCCGGTGGCATCCAGCCCGTCGTCGCTATTGCCCTGGAGCAGCGTCGTGCCGGCGAAATTGTAGGTGCCGTCGCCTTCGATGTGCAGGCCGTCAAGGCCGTTGCCGGTGGCGGTGAAATTGGAACCGGTGATGCCGGTCGAGTTGCCGGTGAAGGCGGCGCCGTTGCCGCCGGCGCCTGTCACCGTGACATTGGTCAGCGTGGCGCCGGTGATGTTGTTGCCGAAGATGCCGTCGGCGCCGCCGGTGATGGTGATGCCGTTCAGCGTGTCGCCGTTGCCGAGCGTGATCACGTTGTTGGCCACGCTGGTGCCCTGGATGGTGCCGTTACTGCCGCCCAGATTGAAGGTGCCGGTGCCGCCGCCGAACAGCTTCGCGGTGACGCTTTGGCCGCCGCCGATGACGGTCTGGCCGTCTGCGAGCGTCGTGCCAGTGGTGGTGATGTTGCCGTTGCCGCCCAGCGCCACCACGAAACCGCTGGCGCCTGCCTTGGCCACAGCGTCGTCCAGCGTCGTCGGATCGGCCAGCGTGCCGGCGCCGGCCAGGCCGCCATCGGCGTAGTAGAACTTTCCGAAGGCGGCATTGGTGGCGGCGTTTATGGCGACGCGCGTCGTCGAGCCGCCGGGCAGTTCCTGGCTCTGGATCCTGACGCCGATGTCGCCGCGCACCCGCTCGTTGACGCGCTTGCGCAGGCCTTCGCTGATCGGATAGACCGGCTCCGGCCCGCTGTCCGCGCCGCCTTGGCCGGGATTGAACGGGATGCTCAGCCGCACGCTGCCGGCGAACTGGGTGTCGTCGCGATTGTCGTTGCGCACCTCGCCGGTGAAGGTCAGCGCCGTTCCGGTGCCGAAGACATCGCCGATCTCATATTCGATGCCGGCCTTGACCCCGGTTACGCCGCTGTCGTCGCCATGCGGATCCTCGAAGTGGTAACCGCCTATGTCGAGCCGCAGCGAATGCTTGTCGGGAAGGTTGAGCGGCACCCGCGCGCCGATCTCGCCCTCGATGCCCCAGGCCGCGTAGTCGCGATGGTCGAGCACCGAAATCTGCTCGATCAACTGGTTCGAGACCATCGACAGGGTCGAGGAGACCGAATGGTCCGTCGTGTCGCCCTTGATCGGCACGAAGACGTTCACATGCGCGTCGAAATGCGGGGTGATGGCCTCGGCGCCGAGCGTGGCTGACGTGAACTGGTTGGAGTTGTAGTTCTCGACGTTGAGATAGGCGTAGCCGCCGAGCATCAGGTCCGGATTGACGATGCGGCGAATGCCCAGGCCGACATCCTGGCCGAACGCGTCCTTGAAATCGTGCTTGGCCCTGACATCCAGGAACAGCACCGATTCGGCCGTCTGCTTGATCGGGATGAAGCCTTCGAGCGCGGCGTTGCCGCCATTGTTGTCGGCGCCGATGATGGCGCGTATCTGCGGCTGCCAGAGGGCGTCGTCGCCATAGGCGGCCACGCCTGACAGCGCCACCGCCAGCGTCGAAAGCGCCGTCGTCTTCCAGAGATGCCTTGCAAAACGCGAGCGACCATAGGCCACGCGCACGCGGAAATCCTCCCCGCGCGCCGCCATCTCCCCAACCTGCCGAGACGTCTCGGTAGTTCCCATCCCTGGCCGCCCTTTGGGGACTGCTCGCCCCCGCACCAATCCTTGCGCGAATTCCATTGTATAGCGAGTCCCCAACGTCGCGACTGCTGTTGTTGCGCCGTAAAGTTCTGACTTGTTGCAATACCGCAACAGTAATTTTGCCAGCTCTCCTCGCCTGTGCGCGGCTTCCGGAACAGTCAGGAGTATTGTATCAAGCCGCCGGTGGGAAAATACCTGCCGTTTCGAGAAAAATGCGGGGCATGAAGAACATGGCAGCCATTTTAGCGCGTGCTAATCTGTTAAATCTGGCCGCAGCACTGGGCGCCCTGGGGCTGATCGCATCGGTCACCGGGCCGGCGCTTGCCGAGGACGCCAAGCCGGCGCAGCCCCCGGCCGCTCAATCCAAGCCGGCCGACGCCAATCCATGGGCGGTGAACTGTTCAAGCGGCGCGGCCAACAGCGAGCTTCAATGCCAGGTGTCGCAGAACCTGACCGAAGCCAAGACCGGACAGCGCGTGCTGACCGTGACCGTGCGCCGCGACAACGGCAACGGCTCCCTCGCCATGCTGCTCGCCCTGCCGCACGGGCTGTTCCTGCCCTCCGGCGCCAGCTACCAGATCGATCAGGGCCAGAAGACGACCATCGCCATCCAGACCAGCGACCAGAACGGCGCCTATGCCGCCACGCCGCTGCCGGCGGAACTGATCAAGGCGATGAAATCGGGAACCAATCTCAACATCGGCATGGAATCGGTGACCCGCAAGCCGGTCACCATCCCGGTCTCGCTGGCCGGCTTCACCGCGGCAATCGCCAAGCTGGAATCGATCAAGTAGCGGGCTCGCCGCGCTCCCCCGCCGCCGTCGCCGGGCAATGCTCCAGGCCACGACAGGTTCCATCTTGTGGCGGAGACTACCGGCATCGTGCCGCTTGATTGTCCGCTTCCGCAATGCTCCGATGTCGCTTCAGCCATCCGGAGAGAACCATGACCGGCTTTGTCGACCGCCAGCGCGCGATGCAACTGATGCAACGCGCCGGCCTGCAGGCGCTGGTGCTCTCAGCGCCCGAGGCCTTCCACTATGCGACCGGCGCGTCGATCGGCCCGGCGGGGCTGTTCCGGCGTGCCGGCGCCGGCTTCGTTGTCATCCCGGCCCGGCAGGACCTGCCGATCGGCGTCGTCGTCGCGGATTTCAGTGCGGGACAGTTGCGGATCGCCGCGCCCGAAGCGGTTGTGCGTTCGCACCCGATCTGGATCGAATTCGCGCCGGTCGAGACGGGAACCCGCGGCCCGTTGGCGGAGCGTATCGAGGCTGGCCTTGTCTCGCTTGGCCGCGCGCCGGATTTCGCGCGCCCCGCCACCTTCGATCTCGCCGGCTCGGTGCGCCAGCTGCAAGCCTTGCTTGCGGAATTCGGACTGGAGCGCGCAACGCTGGGCATCGATCTCGGCTTTGTTCCAGCCGCCGATTTTTCCGCCATGCAGGCGCTGCTGCCGCAGTGCCGGATGATCGACGGCTCGCCGGTGCTGGATCGGCTGCGGGCGATCAAGTCGCAACGCGAGATCGAGCTCCTGCGCCAAGGCATTATCCTGTCTGAAGCAGGGCTGGAGCGGCTGCAGGTCGATGCGATGGCCGGCATGCGCCAGGCCGATCTCATCGCGCTCTACCGGCAAGGCGTGGCCGCGGCGGCGGTGGGCCTCTCCCATCCGGTCGCGACGGCGGAATATGTGACGCTCGGCGCCCGGGCCAAGGGTGCCGATGCCAAGGCAATGCCCGGCGATCCGCTGAAATGCGACATGGTCTGCACGGTCGGCGGGTATGCGTCCGACATGTCGCGCAACTTCACTTTCGGTCCCGCTTCCGCCGACCAGGTCGAACTGCACGCGATCGCCGAGCGCGCTTTCGAGGACGGGCTGGCGGCACTCGTGCCGGGAAATTCGCTCGGCCATGTGCACCGCGCCGCCACCGACAGCCTGACGCGGCAAGGCCTGCGCTCCTACCGCCGTGGGCATTTCGGCCACGGTGTCGGGCAGTCTGTGTTCTCGGAGCAATGGCCGTTCATTGCGGCCGACAGCGATGTCCTGGTCGAAGCCGGCATGGTGCTGGCCTTCGAGATCCCGCTCTACATCGACGGCCTCGCCAGCTTCAACCTGGAGGACCAGTTCCTGATCACGCCGGATGGGCCAGCCGCGATGAACCGGCTGCCGAGGCGATTGGAGAGGATAGGATAGCGAGGGCGGGATCGTGACGGTGTCACTGTCAGCGCCCTACGGCGCCCCCCTCTGCCCTGCCGGGCATCTCCCCCTCAAGGGGGGAGATCGATTATCGCTCCCGCTTTCGCCATTTTTCAACGTTGCAAGAACAAGATGAGCCGGCGCCGAAACTTCCAATCTCCCCCCTTGAGGGGGAGATGACCGGCAGGACAGAGGGGGGCGCCACAGAACTCGGCGATGGGTGCCCTGCCGCGAGCGATTAACCGCTCACCGGCGGCCGCCTGTCCCTCCACGGCATTTCCCGCTCGAGCTGCGCCGACGCGGCCAGCACCGCTGCCTCGTCGCCATAGCGGCCGACAAGCTGCACCCCGATCGGTACGCCGTCTTTCGACCAGCCGAGCGGCAGCGAGATGGCCGGCTGGCCTGAGATGTTGAAGGGGAAGGCGAACGCCGCATCCGTCCATTTGGCGTTGTAGCGGTCGATGTCGGTCTCCGACATGTCGTAATAGCCGAACGGACGCGGCAGTTGCGTCAGCGTCGGGGTGATGAAGAGATCGTAGGGCGAAAGGTCGCCGACGATGTCGCGGCCGACCTGCCTGAGCTGCTCGACATCGGAAATGTGCCTGGTGCCGCTGGTCGCACGGCCGCGTTCGATGATCGCCCAGGTCACCGGTTCGACATCATCAGGCGTCACCGGCCGGCCGATCACCGTTTCATGATAGTCGAAGGTCGCCGCCGTCTGTACGCAGGTCATGTTGGTGTAGGTGGCCCACATGGCATCGGCATCGAGCGGCATGTCGTGTTCCTCGACGTCATGTCCCAGCCGCTCCAGCGCCGCCACGGTGGCCAGCACGGCGGCCTTCACTTCCGCATCGATGGCCGTGCCGTTGGGCGGGGTGACGGTGAAGCCGATGCGCAGTTTCTTCGGCGCCTGTGCCGACAGGCTGAGCCAGGAGGCGTCGGGGACCGGCGGCGTATAGGGGTCGCCCGGCAAGGCGCCGGCCACCGCGTCGAGATAGGCCGCCGTGTCGCGCACGCTGCGCGAGCAGCACAGGAAGTAGGCGCCGCCATACCAATAGTCGCCGAACGGTGCCAGGCTGACGCGGCCGCGCGACGGCTTCAGCCCGACGATGCCGCAGCAGGAGGCCGGAATGCGGATCGAGCCGGCGCCGTCGCTAGCCTCGGCGATCGGCACCATGCGCGAAGCGACGGCCGCCGCCGCGCCGCCGCTCGAGCCACCTGGCGTGATGCCTTCCTTCCACGGGTTCTTCGTCGTGCCGTAGAGCTTCGGTTCCGTCGTGATCGACCAGCCGTTTTCGGGCGCGTTCGACTTGCCGACCAGCACCAGCCCGGCCGCCTTCATGCGGCGCACGACTTCGGTGTCGAAATCGGCGACGACATCTTTCAGGTAGAGGCAAGAGTTGGTGTTCGGCGCGCCGGTCCAGGACGAGGCCAGTTCCTTGAGCAGGAATGGCACGCCGGCGAAAGGTGCTGATCTGTCGACCGTCTGCGCCTGGGCACGCGCCATGTCGTAGAGGCGATGGATGACCGCGTTCAGCGCCGGGTTGAGCTGCTCGACCAGCGTGATCGCCGCCTCGACCATTTCCGCAGGTGAAATCTCGCCCCGATGCACCAAGTCAGCAAGATCCAGCGCATCGGAGTTCGCATAGGTTTTCAGCAGGCTGTCGGTGACCATGTCTCTCCTCCCAGTCTTTGCCTCGCGCCGCGCCCGAGCTATCGCTTCGGGCCGACGTTGGCGCCGCCCCTCATCCGCCTGCCGGCACCTTCTCCCCGTCATGACGGGGAGAAGGAAAGCGCTCTGATGCTGGCGACCGCCTCCCGTTCTTCTCGGGAGAGGGCTGAGTGAGGGGCACCGACCTGAAACTGCTGCCCCCAGCAGCGCGCTTGTCTCACGCCAGCTCGACGGTGCGCCCCAATTCGATGCTCTGTTCCGCGGCGAGCACGATGCGCAGGCTGTTGACGGCGGCGTCCATCTGCTCGGTCAAATCGAGATCCTCGCGGATGGCGCGCAGGAAGAAGGCCTGCTCGCGGTCGCAGAGCTCCTGGTGGCCGGGCTCGTCTTCCATGCTGACGATCTCGTCGGGTTTCGCAAAGTTCTTGTCGGCGTCGACCGCCGCATAATGGATCTTCAGCGCGTCGGTCTTGGTGTGGCGGTCGATGTCGGCCGAGTTCGACACCTCCGCCGCTTCCGCTGCGCTGCTCGCCTGCTGGCCGGCGACGATCGACACCGCGCCCTTCGGCCCCACCACGTCCTTCACGAAATAGGCCGTCTCGCTCATCATCGGCCCCCAGCCTGCCTCGTACCAGCCGACCGAACCGTCATCGAAGGTGACGTGGAGATGGCCGTAATTCTGCTTGTCGGCTTCCGCCCAGAGCTTCGCGCCGATGCCGTGCACGCGCACCGGCCTGGCGCCCGTGAGCTGGCACATGACGTCGACATAGTGCACGCCGCAATCAACGATCGGGATCAGCGAATCGATCAGGTTCTTGTGCCAGTGCCAGGCGCTGCCGCTGCTCTGCTGGTTGAGGTTGAGGCGCATCACCAGCGGCTTGCCCAGCGTCTTGCCGACCTCGATGAATTTTATCCAGGACGGGTGGACGCGCAGGATGTAGCCAAGCACCAGCTTGCGGTTCTTCGCCCGCGCTGCCGCGACGACCTTTTCGGCATCCTCGATGTTGGTGGCGAGCGGCTTTTCCATGAACACGTGGCAGTTGGCCGCTATCGCCTTCAGCGCGTATTCGGCATGGGTGTTGGGCCAGCTGTTGATCGACACGGCGTCCGGCCTGGTCACCGCGAGCGCCTGATCGAAATCCTCGTAAAGCGGATAGCCGGACAATTCGGCTGGAATCTTCTTGTTGCTCTTGATCGAGCGGCTCATGATGCCGACGATCTCGAAGCCGTCCGAGCGGTGATAGGCGCTGGCATGCGAGGCGCCCATATTGCCGAGACCCACAACCAGCACTTTTATTTTGTCGGCCAATTCAGCCTCCCAATTTTTGATAGGACCTGGCGAGCTGCTGCCGCGCCTGGGCATCCAGAACAATCACTTCAGGTTGGCGCCGCCCCTCATCCGCCTGCCCTTTCCTCTCCCCTGTCCGGAGGGAGAGGAAAGGAGCCAAGACAGGGCAATGAACGACATGACCTCTTTTGCAGCCCTTACTTCACCGCCGAATCGAACAGATGCGCCTTGATCTTCTCGACATCGAGCGCGGCAAAGCCCTCCGTCAGCTTGACGCCGTCGGCATCGGCCTTGACCTTGGCCTTGTCGAAGTCGTTGGCGGCCGGAATCAGCTCGTTGGTGCAGACATCCTCGGCCTTCACCGGATTGGTGATCTGGCCGATCTTGTGGATCTCGTCGAAGAAGCCTTGCCAGCTCGCCATGTCGTGCGAGCCCCAGCCGCCGCGCTTGTCCATGTCGCCGCGGAAGACGTTGATCTGCTGCAGGATCGAGGTGGTGCCGAGCTCGGGGCCGAGGTTCTTGGCCAATGTCGGGAACTGCTCGAACACCGCTTCGACCGCCGCGCGCGGGTTCTGGTAGCCGAACTCCAGCCCCATCGCCCAGCCGCGCAGATATTTTTCCAGGAACGCCTTCTTGTCGGGATCTTCGAGATCGGCGGCGCGCACGACGAAGGTGTTGGCCGGCAGCTTGGAATTCTTCACGCCGAGCCAGTATTCGAAGTCGAGGCCCTTGGCGATCCATTCGGCGCGCAGCCCCTCCCACGACAAGGCAGCGTCGCCCTGGCCGCCGGCGAGCGCGGTGCCCCAGGTCGGCCAGCCGGCCTCGACATACTTGACCTTCTTGATGTCGACGCCTTGCGCGGCGAGCAGCGGATCGGTGATCGACTGCCAGGCGGCGGAGCCGAGCAGGATGGTCTTGCCTTCGAGCTTCTTCAAGTCGTTCGTACCCTCGCCCTTGCGGAAGGCGATGGAGAACGTGTCGCGCGCGCCCATGTGGAACACCGACTTCAGCTTCATGCCGTTCTGGATGGCGAAGGAGAACACGCCGGGCGAGGGAAAGCCCATATCGGCCTGGCCGACATCGACGAACTTCACCGTCGCCGTGCCGTCCGACGGGCCTGGCTGCATGTCGGTGCTGAGCCCGTCGAAATAGCCTGCCTTCTTGGCTGCCCAATAAGGATAGTCGTCGAGCACTTCGAGCGTGCCGCGCGGCGAGATCCAGGTGAATTTTTCATAGGCCGCCGCCCTGGCCTTCAAGCCCGATGCACCGAGCGCGGTGGCGGTCACGACGCCGGCTGCCGTCACCTGCAGGAAGGTGCGGCGGCTGATGCCCGTTCTTGTCGCCGTCTGGAATGAGTTCTGGTCGGTCATGGCATTCCCCTTTTGTTGATTGACCTTCTTGTTGATCGATGGCCTTTCGCCCGCTCCTCGCCCGCTCCGGGGCGTTCATGATCTCGTGCTCAAGCCTCCCAGCTCGCCCATTTCTTGCCGATCAGGAAGAACAGCACGTAGATCAGGATGCCGAGCGTCGACAGGATCAGCACCACGGCGAAGAATTGCGGCATCTGGATCATCGACGAATAGGTGGTGAGCCGGTTGCCGAGGCCGAAGCCGCCGCCGACCATCTCCGCGCCGACGGCGGTCAGCAGGCCGAAGATGGCGCCGATCATCAGCCCGACCAGGATCATCGGCAGCGCCATCGGCGCGCGGATCTTCCAGAATATCTGCAAGGTGCTGGCGCCATAGGAGCGCGCCAGCGCGATCTTGGCGCTGTCGACGCGGCGAAAGCCGGTGGCCGCGTTTATCATCACCATCGGCCCGGCAGCCAGCGCCACCGCGATGATGCGCGGCGTGTAGCCGAAACCGAAGCGAAGGATCAAAAGCGGCACCAGCGCCAGCATCGGCGTGGTGACGAGAAGCAGGATGTAGGGCGCGACGATCTTTTCGGCGAAGGGAAACTGGGTGATGACGGCGGCCAGCACCAGGCCGACGACGGCTCCGATGGCGAAGCCGGAAACCAGCTCGACCAGCGTATAGCCGAGATGCGGCGCAATCAGCGGGAACTCGTCGAACAGCGCGTAGGCGATCGAGCTTGGCGGCGGCATGATGTAGAGCGGCACATGGAACAGGCGCAGCGCCAGTTCGATGCCGCCGATGATGATCACGGCGACAGCGATGATGGCCGCCACCTCCTTGCCCGACTTGATGCCGGGGCCGCTGGCGAAGGCCGAGAGATTGGTCAGGCTGACGTCCTGCCCATCGCCGGACTTGGCACCCGATTTGGATTTGGAGAATTCCGGGATGGCGTCGCTCACGGCCTGATCCTCACGATCTCGGCGCTGGCGCGTTCCTGTTCCGGTGCCTTGGGCCTGGCGCGCTCGCCGACGATGTCCATCTTGATCCGGTTGGTGAGGTCGAAAACCTCTTTCGTCGCCATGATCTCCAGCGAGCGCGGCCGCGCGAACGGCACGCGATACTCCCTGGCGACGCGGCCGGGCCGCGCGCTCAGCACCACCACGCGGTCGGAGAGAAAGATTGCTTCCTCGATGCTGTGGGTGATGAAGACGATGGTGGTCTTGGTGTCGAGCCAGATCTCCTCGACGAGACGGTTCATCTCCTCGCGGGTAAAACTGTCGAGCGCGCCGAACGGCTCGTCCATCAAAAGCACGGAGGGTTTTGGCGCCAGCGCCCGCACAATCGCGGCGCGCTGCTGCATGCCGCCCGAAAGCTCGCGCGGGAACTTGCCGCCGAAACCGTCGAGCCCGACGCGGTGAAGCAGATGGGCGATCCAGGCGCGGTCTGGTTTCTCGCCCTTGATCTCGAAGGGAAAGCGGATGTTGGCATCGAGGTTACGCCAGGGCAGCAGGTTCGCTTCCTGGAACACGATGCCGATGTCGGGATGCGGCCCGGTGATCTTGACGCCGTCGAGCCGGATCTCGCCGCCGGTCAGGCTGTGCAAGCCCGACATCGACCACAAAAGCGTGGTCTTGCCGCAGCCGGACGGGCCGACGATCGAAACGATTTCATTGGCGTGGACGTCGAGGCTGCAGCGGTCCAGCGCCAGGAGGTCGCCGGATGCGGTGTGATAGATCTTGGTCGCTGCCTGCACACCAAGCTTCGGCGCTGTTGTTTCGCCCGCGTTCATCCGCCCCTCGGAGAGTGCGTCCAATCGACTGCCAAAGTCAGTGTGTAACTATCCTACTTTGGTGTCAAGCGAAGAGCGCGATCGTTCCGTCGTTGAGAGCCGCCTATTCCCCTATATGCCTGCTTTCATTGTCTTTTCTTTATCTTGAAATGCGTGTTGCTTTCCTACATACTCGGGAAAAGTGGCACAACAACGCGGCGTTGCAGATGGGCAAAGCCGGGTGGCATGCCGTAACGGCACGCAGCAGTTGCAGCGGGGCCGTGCACATGGAACGACAGCGTGCAAGCATGGTAAGAGGTCGACAAGGGACCAGGGAAGGCCACTTCATGACCGAAGCTGACAGCCGGGAAAACCTGATGACGGATGGCGAGGCGGACGGGGGTGAGCCTGTGCGGCGCATTCCCGACATCATCTCGCTGGTCAAGGATACCTATGCCGAGCTGCGTCCGGCCGAGCGCCGCGTCGCCGATGTCGTGCTCGACGACGTCAAATACGCGGTCGATGCCTCCAACGCCGCCCTTGCCCAGCGTGCCGGCGTCAGCGAACCGACGGTGACCCGCTTCTGCCGCGCCATCGGCTGCGAGGGCGTGCGTGATTTCAAGCTGAAGCTGGCGCAGAGCCTCGTCGTCGGCGCGCTCTATCTGGACACTTCGCCAGCCAGGGAGAACGACACCGGCATGCCGTTCTGGAACGCGGTGTTCGGCGAAGCGCGGCGGGCGCTGCAGGAGGCCGAGCGGCAGCTCGATCCGGTCCAGCTGCAGAAGGCCGCCGAGCTGATCGCCAAGGCGCGCCAGGTTACGGTGTTCGGACTGGGCGGCAGTTCCTCGGCGCTGGCGCAGGAAACGCAGTACCGGCTGTTTCGCTACGGCATATCGATCAGCGCGCAATGCGACCCTTATCTCATGCGCATGACCGCCTCGACCTTGAAGCCCGGCGACCTGGTGATCGCCATTTCGGCGACGGGGCGCACGCGCGAGGTGATCGAGGCGGTCGAACTCGCCAAGCACTACCGCGCCAATGCCATCTGCGTGACGGCGCCCGACACCGAGCTCGCGCGCGTCGGCGACGTCAGGCTGACCGTAGCGGTGCCGGAATATCCCGATACGCTGAAGCCGACGGCATCGCGCTTCGCCTTTTTGGCCATGATCGACCTCATGGCGGTGGCTGCCGCCTACAAGCTCGACGGCTCGGCCCGCGAGACGGTCCGCCGCATCAAATACAATGCCCAGATCCACCGCACCGGCAAGGAGATGGAGCCGCTCGGGGATTAGGAGGCTTTTCCCTTCTCCCCTTGTGGGAGAAGGTGGATCGGCGCGCAGCGCCGAGACGGTTGAGGGGTGGGTGACGGAGTGCCGGCCGTCCCGAGCTGGAGCACCCCTCATCCGACCTCGCTCCGCGAGGCCACCTTCTCCCACAAGGGGAGAAGGGAACACCGGACAGCGCCAACGCGAAAAAGAGGGAAACAAATGCTCGAAATAGCACCATCGCAACAGGCAGCCGCATGGCTCGGCGCTTTCGACAAGGCGCTCGAAGCCGGTGACATAGCGGCCGCGGCCAACCTGTTCGTCGACGATTGCTACTGGCGTGACCTCCTGACCTTCACCTGGAACGTCACCACGATGGAAGGGCGCGAGGCGATCGCCGACATGCTGAAGGCGACGCTGGCAGCGACGCGGCCGGCAAGATGGCAGCTCACCGGCGAAGCCACCTCGGACGAGGAGATAATCGAGGCCTGGTTCACCTTCGAGACCGCCGTGGCCTCGGGCCAGGGCATCATGCGCCTGCGCGACGGCCGCTGCCGGACATTGTTCACGGCAATGACCGACCTGAAAGGATTCGAGGAGCGCAAGGGCGCGACGCGGCCGCTGGGCGTGCGCCACAAGGCCGACCCGGAGCGCGAGACCTGGTCGGAGGCGCGCGCGCGCGAGACCCGCGAGCTTGGCGCTTCCGAGCAGCCCTATTGCCTGGTCATCGGCGGCGGCCAGGGCGGCATCATGCTGGGCGCGCGGCTCAGGCAGCTCGGCGTGCCCTCGATCGTCATCGAGAAGAATGCCCGGCCGGGCGATTCCTGGCGCAAGCGCTACCGCACGCTCGTGCTGCACGATCCGGTCTGGTACGACCATCTGCCTTACATTCCGTTTCCCGACAATTGGCCGGTCTTCACGCCCAAGGACAAGATGGGCGACTGGCTGGAAATGTACACGCGCGTCATGGAGCTCAACTATTGGGTCGCCACCAGATGCGTCAGCGCCAGCTATGACGAGGCCGAGAAGGTCTGGACCGTGGTCGTGGACCGCGTCGGCCAGCACATCACGCTGAAGCCCAAGCACATCGTCTTCGCCACCGGCGCCTACGGTCCGGCGCGGCCGATCGACCTGCCGGGCGCCGGTGACTTTAAGGGCGAGCTGCTGCATTCCAGCCAGTATTCCAGCGGCGAGAAGCTCCGCGGCAAAAAGACCGCGGTCATCGGCGCGGCGAGCTCCGGGCATGACGTCTGCGTCGATCTCTGGGAAAGCGGCGCCGAGGTCACCATGATCCAGCGTTCGCCGACGACCGTGG
The DNA here is from genome assembly GCF_006442305.1 of Mesorhizobium sp. B2-3-6. NCBI lineage: Bacteria > Pseudomonadati > Pseudomonadota > Alphaproteobacteria > Hyphomicrobiales > Phyllobacteriaceae > Mesorhizobium > Mesorhizobium sp. B2-3-6. The sequence continues at coordinate 76,452 of NZ_VFVW01000010.1, forward strand.
TCAAATCGGACACGCTGATGGAAGTCGGTTTCGAGATCTTTTCGGAGAACGCGCTGGCGCGCGGCATCACCACCGAAAAGGCCGACATGATCGTCGCCTCGACGCCCTTCGCGCTGGTGCCCAAGGGCCAGCGGGCGCTCTACGACGTCATCCGCGCACGCGACGCGGCTTTTTACGAGCGGCTTCGCGCCGCCGGGTTCGCCCTCGACTTCGGCGACGACGAGACGGGCCTGCTGATGAAGGCCTACCGCACCGGCTCCGGCTACTACATCGATGTCGGCGCCTCGGACCTGATCATCGACGGCAAGATCGGCATCCGCAGCGGCGTGGCGATCAAGTCGCTGACCGCGAAAGGCATTCTCTTCGAGGACGGCAGCGAGCTTGAAGCCGACGCCATCATCGCCTGCACCGGCTATCAGTCGATGAACGAAACCGTGGCGCAAATCGTCTCGCGCGAGGTCGCCGACAGGGTCGGCCCGTGCTGGGGCCTCGGCTCCGGCGTCAAGGGCGACCCCGGGCCATGGCAGGGCGAACTGCGCAACATGTGGAAACCGACGGCACAGGAAGCGCTGTGGTTCCACGGCGGCAATCTGGCGCTCTCGCGCTTCTATTCGAAATATGTGGCGCTGCAGATCAAGGCGCGGATGGAGGGGATTGATACGCCGGTTTATGGGGCGGTCAGCAACGCGCGACGGTGAAGCGGAAGCGTTGCTTCAAGGGAAGGTCGCCCCCACTCCGTCGAGCTTCGCTCGACACCTCTCCCCCGATCGACGGGGAGAGGAAGGGCGCGAGCTTATGCCGGGAGGCTCCCTTCCTCTCCCTCCGGAGGGGGAGAGGTGGCGCTGCGGAGCAGCGACGGAGTGGGGGAAGCCATTCGCCAAACTCGCAGCCGCGGCAAGACAGGCGGCGCAGTGCTACCGAGATCAATCAATCATGCCGGTGCCCAAAATGCCTGGCCGCGACCTCGACATGCGTATGCCCCACATGCGCCTCGAAACGCTCGGTGTCGCCGACATCGTTCATCGTCTCGTTCGGCCACCAGGCGCCGCCGATGGCGATGCCTTCGCAGACCAGCCGCTGGTCGGCGACCAGCGAGGCGCCGACCGCGTCGACAAAGGTGAAGCGGCCGGAATGCTGCCGCAGCAGCGCGACGTCGCCGGCGGTTCCGACCTTGAGCGTGCCCAGATCAGGCCGCGCGATCGCCTGCGCCGGCGCTTGGGTGGCGGCGCGCAACACCTCGTCCAGCGGCATGCCGAGCGCCAGCAGCTTCGACATGCACACCAGTATGTCGAAGGCAGGACCGTCGACGCAGTAGAGATGCACGTCGCTCGAGATGACGTCGGGCGCCAGCCCTTCGGCCAGCATGGCGCGAGCGACCTCGAAGTCGAACGAGCCCATGCCGTGGCCGAGATCGAAGATGACGCCGCGCTCGCGCGCCAGCCGCATGTCGGGCCGCACCGCGCCGGAGGCGAAGACCGGCGCGTTGGGAAACGGCCGGAAGCAGTGGGTGAGAATGTCGCCCCTGCGCAGGCGCGGCAGCACTTCCGAGCGCCCGGGCGGGGGCTCGTCTATGTGCGCCATCAGCGGCAGACCGGATTTGTCGGCCGCCTCCAGCGCCAGATCGACCGGCGCGATGCCGCTGGTGCCGCCGGCATGCTTGCCGGAGCGGACCTTGACGCCGACGACGACGTCCGCGTGCTCGCGCACCGCCGCCACCACTTCGCGCGGTTCGCAGAGCCTGAGATCGCTGCACTCGCCGACCGAGACGGTCTGCGAGAAGCCGAAAATGCCGGCGAAGGAGATGTTGACATAGGCCAGGATGCGCACCTTCGAGCGCTCCATGACATGGCGGCGGAAGCCGAGGAAATTGCCGGCGCCTGCACTGCCGGCATCAATGAAGGTGGTGGTGCCGCTCTTGGCCGCCAGCCGGTCGGCATCGACGCCGAGCGAGGTGCCGCCCCAATAGACGTGGCTGTGCAGGTCGACGAGGCCGGGCGCCACGATGCAGCCCTGGGCATCGATAACGCTGGCCGCGCGGTCGGCGGGAATGTCGGCGTCGATGGCGGCGACGCGGCCATTGGCGATGGCAAGATCGCGCGGCGCGTCGAGCCCGGCCGCCGGATCGATCAGCCGCCCGCCCTTGAACAGAAGATCAAATTGCATCGGGCGCGCCTCCGCTTCGTCCCATCCTCGCCGACGGCCGTCAGAGCGGCCGGTAAGCGACGGCTTCCACTTCGATCTTGATGTCGATCATCAGCCGCGATTCGACCGTGGTGCGGGCCGGCGGGTTCTTCGGGAAATGCCTGGCATAGACGGTGTTGAAGGCGCCGAAGTCGCGCGCGTCCTCCAGCCAGACGGTGGTCTTGACCACATCGTCCATGGTGCAGCCGGCCTGCGCCAGCGCCGCCTTGACGTTGGAAAGCACCTGCTCCGTCTGTTCGGATATGCCGCCCCTGACCACGATGCCGTCGCCGCCGACCGGCACCTGGCCCGAGATATAGACGAAGTCGCCGGCCCGCACCGCGGGTGACAGCGGGACATGCGACGTTCCAAAACATTGCTTGGGCAAGGGCGGACCTCCTCTGATGATATGACGGGACGCGATGGGAGCGCCCGCTTCGGCCGAGATTTACCCCGATCGAGGCGATCCCGATAGAGGTCTTGTTGGAAAGCAACATTCCTGGAAATCCATGTTGCTTTATTACAGAAGCGCTTGCATCGTGCGCGCTCGCCGGCCGGGCCTGAAACGGACGGGCGCATTTCCAGAGCGGAGAACCGAGAATGACCTTCGACAAGAACCCGTTTCCATCAGGTGATGCCGACCGCCACGCCCTCTGGGAGATGCTGGTGCGGCGCGACATCGATGCCTTCATCGGTCAGGACTGGTCCATGGTCGAGGACGATTTTGTCGCCGAAAGCTTCTTCGGCATGCACGCGCATTTTCTTGCCAACGCCGACGCCTGGCGGCTGCAGTTCCCGCGGCTGGAGATCTATCGCGACGAGTGGCTGCGCCAGGCCAAGGAAACGGCGGCGACCAAATTCGCGGAGCCGCTGCGCGAGGCGCTGTTCCGCGTCACCAACCTGCGCGACATCGATGTCGACGGCGACCGCGCCGTGCTGCACAAGAAATTCGACGGCACCGTCGCCAAGGCGGATGGCGATGTCGATCGGCTGAAATGGCAGACGCTGTATTTCTGCAGGAAGGTCGGCGGCAGCTGGAAGATCGCGGGCTTCGTCGGCTACATGCCCTATCCGCTGGGAGGCTGATAGCGCCTGTTGTCGAGGGCGGGTCGGTTTTTGCAACCGATCCGACGATCAGTAGAGCGTCACGAAGGGCGGGAACAGCAGCCCGCTCTCCCGGAGATATTCGATCAGCTCGATGGCCGGGAAAATGGCCAGGAAATAGAGCCCGTCATAGAAGGTGCGCTTCAGCGCGCGCGTCGAGAATTGCAACTCGTCATTGTCGCGGTAAAGCAGCGGGTTCGGCCAGAAGCGCGGCGTGGCCTTGGTGTAGGCGAGATAGGCCGGGCCGAATTTGCCCAGGAGGTATTCGGCTTCCTTGCGCGCCGTGACGCGGAAGATGAGGAAGCTGGCAGCGCCCAGCGCCACGGCCGCCAGAACCGAGCCGTAGAGCAGTCCGATACCGACAGCGCCCACCGTCGAGAAGAAATAGAGTGGGTTCTGACTTATCGAGAACGGTCCGATCGAGACCAGTTCCTCGTTTTTCTTGCCGCCGACATAGAGGATGCTCCAGAGCCGGCCGGCGACGCAGGCGAGCACCAGACAGAAGCCGAGGAATTCGAGCGTCTCGTGGCCTTGCGAGCCCTCGTTGAGCCCAGGCTTGGTGAGGAACAGAAGCAGGACCGCGAGCACCGCCGCCACTCGCACGAAAATCAGCCGTTTGCGCTGGACGAAGGCCTCTGAGACCGGCTTGAGGGAAGCGTAGGTCATTCGTGTTTTCCTGGGGCGCTGGCGAGGCCAGCGTGCACTCGGGCACGCCATTGATGGCGGATACAAGGCAATCGCTTTCTATCAAAGCAGCGCACGACGTTCGTAAAGCCTTTTTGCGCCAACCAGGTCCAACCTTACGAATTTGTATGCCGGCGGACAGGCTGGAGTGAAGTCGCTTCCATATCATTGCGATGCCGGTCCGCCATGGGCCGACATCAACTATGGCCGCCGGACCACCGGCATCGGACAGGGACTGGTTTCATGAGAAGATTTGCACTTGCCATTGCGGTGGGCAGCCTCGCTGTCTCGGCTTCGATCTCGCCCGTTTTCGCCGCCACCGCACCTTGCGAGGACACACTGAAGGCTCTTCGCGCGGCGGAGGCTACGGTTAAGCTCGGCGCCTCCGACACGGCGAAGGTCTCGGAACTAGAGAGCCAGGGCATCGAACGCTGCAATGCCGACGATGATAAGCGCGCCGACGACTTCTTCGCCCAGGCCATGAAGGTCATAGGCAAGTAAGTCCGCGAATCACAAACCGCAGGACATCCGCCATGCTCACTTCCAACGCGCAAAAGCCCGCCGGATCGACCCACAACAGGGTCCCGGACGTCACCGCCGATTTCTGGCTGATCAAGCTGATGGCGGTGACCATGGGCGAGACGGCGGCTGACTATCTCGCCGTCAACCTTGGCCTTGGGCTGACCGCCACGTCGTTGATCATGACCGGCGTCCTAGTCGTTGCCCTTGCCCTCCAGTTCGCCCAGAAACGCTACGTGCCCTGGGCTTACTGGCTGGCGGTGGTGCTGATCAGCGTCGTCGGCACGCTGATATCAGACAATCTGGTCGACAATTTCGGCGTGCGTCTCGAAACGACCACGATCGCCTTCACCGTCATGCTCGCCGCCACATTCGCTGTTTGGTATGCAAGCGAGCGGACGCTGTCGATCCACACCATCTTCACCACCCGGCGCGAGATCTTCTACTGGCTGGCGATCCTGTTCACCTTCTCGCTCGGCACCGCCGCCGGCGATCTCGTCGCCGAGAGCTTCGACATGGGCTACCTGACGACCGGCCTGCTGTTCGGCGGCGTAATCGCGGTCATCGCGGGTGCCTATTACCTGCTTCATCTGGACGGCATTCTCGCCTTCTGGCTCGCCTATATCCTGACGCGGCCACTTGGCGCCTCCTTCGGCGATCTGCTGTCGCAGCCAGTCGAATATGGCGGCCTCGGTTTCGGCACCACCTTCACCAGCCTGATCTTCCTCGGCTGCATCATTGCCCTGGTTCTCTACATGACGCTGAAGAAGACCGCAGACGATGCCGACGAGATCTTGCTGGAATCGGACTGACGCCGGACAAGCGCAGCCGAGCTTACCGGCCACGTGCCATCCTAGGAACGGACCCACGCCGGTGCTAGCCTGTTCCCAACATCGGCAATCAACCGGAACAGCGATGCGACTTCTTCTTGTTGAGGATGACCACAGGACGGCTGACTACATCGTCAGGGGCCTGACCGAGGCCGGCCATGTCTGCGACCTATTGCGCAACGGGCACGACGCGCTCTTCGCCGCGACCAGCGGCGGCTATGACGTGATCGTGGCCGACCGGATGATCCCAGGCCTCGACGGCCTGTCGATGGTTAAGGCGGTCCGTGCGGCGGGCGTGCGCACGCCGGCGATCTTTCTCACGTCCGTCGGCGGCATCGACGACCGTGTCGAGGGCCTCGAGGCTGGCGGCGACGACTATCTGGTCAAGCCTTTCGCCTTTTCCGAATTGCTTGCCCGCATCAATGCGCTCGGCCGCAGGCCGGCCGCACTGGAGCAGAAGACCGTTCTGCGGGTAGCCGACCTCGAAATGGACCTGATCATGCGCCGCGTTGCCAGGCAGGGCCAGCCGATCGACCTGCAACCGCGTGAGTTCAGCCTGTTGGAGGTGCTGATGCGCGGCGAGGGCCGGGTGATCACCCGCACCATGCTCCTGGAGCGCGTCTGGGATTTCCATTTCGATCCCAGGACCAGCGTCGTCGAGACCCATATCAGCCGCTTGCGGGCCAAGATCGACAGGCCTTTCGAAACCCAGCTCATCCATACGGTCCGCAATACCGGCTACAGCCTGCACGCACCGCTTTCACCATGACCGCAACATGGTCCCGGCTGCCGCGCAGCACGCCGTTCCGGCTCGCCTTGACGTTCGCCTTCCTGTTCATGCTGGCTTTCGTGCTGTCCGGCGCCATCGTCTACCGGATGATGAGCGCCGATCTTGCGGGACGGCTCGACGAAACCATCAGGGAAACCTACTCGGTCGTCGCCGCAACGTATACCGAGAGCGACCTCGAGGACCTGATCGCCACGGTCGAGAGTCATTCGCAGCTCAGCTCCAAGAAGGAACAGCTCTTTTCGCTGACCGACGCGGCCGGCAACCGTCTGGCCGGCAACTTCACCGCGGCTGGAGTTCCCGACGGGTTCTCGATGCTCGACGCAAAAATGCCCGGTGTGCCGGCCGGTGCCCAATACCGTGCCTATTCCGGCTCGATTGGCGGCAACAATCTGACGATCGCCTTCAGCCTGTCCGAGACGGAGGAACTGGAAACTATCATACTGATGAGCTTCGGCTGGGCGACGCTGATCATCGCCGGGCTGGCGGTGGCCGGCGGCGCCTTGCTCGCCTCGCGCGTTCAGCGCCGGCTCGACGGCATTGCCGCCACTATGGTGGATGTCTCGCATGGCCGGCTGGATACCCGCATTCCACTGACCGGCAATGGCGACGACATCGACGTCGTGTCCAATCAGGTCAATGCGGCTCTTGATCGTCTGTCGGCGCTGGTCGAAGGCATGAAGCAGGTCAGCGCCGACATTGCGCACGATCTGAAGACGCCGCTCAATCGGCTGCAGATGATTCTGGAGGGCGCGGCCGACAAGGCGGCGCAGGATCAGGATGTCTCCGGCGACCTGGCCGACGCGCGCGCGGAGGGTCACCAGATCAACGAGACCTTTGACGCGCTGCTTAGAATTGCACAGATCGAGGCTGGCGCGCGCAAGGCGCGCTTTACCGATGTCGATCTCGGCGAGATTCTGCAAACCATCGCCGAGATCTACACCGAGGTGGCAGAGGACGACTGCAAGTCGCTGTCGTCGCAGCGGCTGGACGGGACGACGGACCGGATCCATGGCGATCGCGAGCTGCTGATGCAGATGTTCGCCAACCTGGTCGAGAATGCGCTGCGCCATTGCCCGCCCGGCACCGCGATCAAATTGTCGGCCGAACGCCGGGACGAGCATATCCTGGCCAGAGTCGCCGACAACGGTCCTGGCATCCCGGCGTACGAGCGTGAAAAAGTGTTCCAGCGGCTCTACCGGCTGGACCACAGCCGCTCGACGCCAGGCAGCGGCCTCGGCCTCAGCCTCGTTAGGGCCATCGCCGACCTGCACGGCGCATCGATCACGCTTGAGGACTGCCGGCCGGGTCTCGCCGTGATGGTGAGTTTCCCGCTGGCGTCGGGTTAGCCGGCGATAGACCTGGATCCTCTGTCCGTCATCCCGGTCTTACGGATCCGTAAGGCGCCGGCCAGCTGCCCGACAACTCGCCTCGCTAGGATCGACCGATCTTCTCTCGATCCGGGGGAAGCGGGGCGGCAACTGTAATCGTTCCGACCCCTCGATGCCGAACCACTTCGGCACCACAACAAGCGTTAGGAGAAAAGACCATGAGGAAATTCGTCATCGCCGCCGCGACAGTGCTGGCGGCCGCATCCTCGACGGCAGCCCTTGCAAGGACGGTTACCAGCACCATCGTCAATGTCGATGCAAAGGGCGACGCCATCACGCTGGCCGACGGCAAGACGCTGAACCTGCCGGAGGGCATAGAGGTCGAGACGCTGAAGCCCGGCAAGAAGGTGATCGTCACCTATTCGACGAAATCCGGCAAATCGCTGGTCTCGAACATCCAGCCTGCCAAGTAAAGGCGGCACGACCGGGCCGCCTGCGGCCCGGTTTTTCACCGGTGATCACCGATCGATCCGCGTCGACAGGATGATCGACGACGATGTCCGTTCGACGCCTTCGAGGGCGCCGATCTGGTCGAGCAGCGTGTCCAGGTCCTTGATCGACGGCGCGTCGGCGATGACGATCATGTCGAAATTGCCGCTCACCGAATGCAGCGTCCTGACCGGCGCCAGGGCGCGCAGGCTGCGCACCACCTTGTCGGCGAGCTTGGGCGTCACGGTGAGCAGCACATGCGCCCGCACCAGTCCCTGTTCATAATCGGGCGCAAGCTTGACGCCGTAGCCGGCGATGATGCCGCGCTGCTCCAGCCGTTCGATGCGGCTCTGCACCGTGGTGCGCGACACGCCGAGCCGGCGCGCCAGAGCGGCGGTCGAGGCGCGGGCGTTCTCGCGCAACAGGGCAAGCAGGGCCTGGTCGGCATCACTGAGCATTTCAACGAACCTGGTCGGCATATCGACAAAAAGGGTACTTCATTTCGTACAATTCCACGCTTCCTTTCGTCCGGCAAGCCGCGATTGTAGCGGGACAAATCAACTGTCGGGCGAGGGAACCGGGTCATGAAGAAAATTGTTGTCGTCGGCGCCGGCAAGATCGGCTCGACCATTGCCGAGATGCTGTTTTCAACCGGGGACTATCACGTCACTCTCGTCGACCGCTCGGCCGCGCAGCTTGCCGCGGCCGAACTGCCTGACGGGGTCGAGACGCTGGAACTCGACATCGCGGCCGCAGGCAGGCTGGAAGCTGCGCTCGCCGGCAAGTTCGCGGTGCTCAGCGCCGCCCCCTTCCATCTGACCACGCGCATCGCCGAAGCCGCCGCAAGCGCCGACGTGCATTATCTCGACCTCACCGAGGACGTCGTCTCGACCCGGCGCGTGAAGGAACTGGCGCGTTCGGCCAACAGCGCCTTCATCCCGCAATGCGGGCTGGCGCCGGGCTTCATCTCGATCGTCGCCAACGATCTCGCCAGCCGTTTCGACACGCTGGAAAGCGTGCGCATGCGGGTCGGCGCGCTGCCGCAATATCCCTCGAACGCGCTGAACTACAATCTGACCTGGAGCACCGACGGCGTCATCAACGAATATTGCGAGCCCTGCGAGGCGATCGTCGAGGGCGAGCTGGTCGAGGTGCCGCCGCTGGAGGAGCGCGAGGAATTCTCGCTCGACGGGGTAACCTACGAGGCCTTCAACACCTCGGGCGGGCTCGGCACTTTGGCCGAGACGCTGAAGGGCAAGGTGCGCACGCTCAACTATCGCACTATCCGCTATCCCGGCCACGCCGCCATCATGAAGGCGCTACTCAACGACCTCGGCCTGCGTCACCGCCGCGAGGTGTTGAAGGACATTTTCGAAAGCGCGCTGCCAGCGACGCTGCAGGACGTGGTCATCGTCTTCGTCACCGTCTCGGGGCGCAAGAACGGCCGCCTGCTGCAGGAGACCTACGCCAACAAGATCTATTCGAAGCGGGTCGGCCAGACGGTGCGCAGCGCCATCCAGATCACCACGGCATCCGGAATCTGCGCCGTGCTCGACATGCTGGCCGACGGTACCTTGCCGGCGACCGGCTTCGTCAAGCAGGAGGACATCGCGCTCGACGCCTTCCTCGCCAACCGCTTCGGCCGCGCCTACGCCCAGCACGAGATGGTCAGCCGGCTGGCGAGCTGAGGCCCAGCGGACGCTCAAGGTCATCGGGACAACGGCCAGCTCCGTCTGGCCTATGGCCGTGCGAGGCCTTTGCCCGCAAAGTGGTTGCGAACACCCCTTTGCGAGGATGCCATGCGAAAGCTGATCTCCACCGGTTCGCCCTTCGAGAAGACCGCCGGCTATTCGCGCGCCGTGGTGCAGGGCGACTGGTGTTTCGTGTCCGGAACGACCGGCTATGACTATGCCTCGATGACGATGCCGGAAACGGTCGAGGCGCAGACGCGCAATTGCCTGGCAACCATCGCCAAAGCCTTGCTGGACGGTGGCTTCGACATGGAGGATGTGGTGCGCGCGCATTACTATATCACCGACCAGGCCTTCGTCGACGTGGTGTTCCCCATTCTCGGCGAAGCGTTCGGCGAGATCAGGCCGGCGGCAACGATGATCGTGTGCCAGCTCAACAGGCCGGAGATGAAGATCGAAATCGAGGTGACGGCGCTGCGGCGCACAGACTGAGGAGGCCAATGCCATGAAGGTGCGGCGCATCGTAGCCAATATCGAAACAAAGGATGCGGCATCGGCGAGGCGCTTCTACCACGACCTGCTCGGCCTCGATATGCTCATGGATCAAGGCTGGATCGTCACCTACGGGTCCGAGGAAAGGATGCAGGTACAGGTCAGCTTCATGGCGCAAGGCGGGTCGGGCACGCCGGTGCCGGACCTGTCGATCGAGGTCGACGACGTTGATGCCGCACTCGACGCCATGAAGGCAGCCGGCTTCGCCATCGAATACGGACCGGCCGACGAGCCTTGGGGCGTGCGGCGCTTCTATGTGCGCGATCCTTTCGGCCGGCTGGTCAACATTCTCTCGCATCGGTGAATATCTGCAAAGCGCCGAGGCGACTGCTGACCTGGACATGCTGGCGGGACAGCGCCCCCCTCTGGCCTGGCGGCCATCTCCCCCTCAAGGGGGGAGATTACGCGCTTAGCCGCCTTCGCCAATTGTTCCTCCTTGCGTCGCAACCGCTTGGCGTTTAGCAAAGCGCCGGTTCAAATCTTTCTGGGACGGTTTTCATGGCAACGAAGCATCTTTTCCTGCTCCCCGGCGACGGCATCGGCCCCGAGGCCATGGCCGAGGTCAAGAAGCTGATAGCGGCCATGAACGAGAAGCTCGGCAGCGGCTTCGCCACCGACGAGGGGCTGGTCGGCGGCTGCGCCTACGATGCACACGGTGCCGCGATTTCCGATGCCGACATGGAAAAGGCTGTTGCCGCCGAAGCCGTGCTGTTCGGCGCCGTCGGCGGGCCGAAATGGGATGCCGTGCCTTACGAGGTTCGCCCCGAGGCCGGCCTGCTGCGCCTGCGCAAGGACATGGAGCTGTTTGCCAATCTCAGGCCCGCGATCTGCTATCCGGCGCTGGCGGCGTCCTCCTCGCTGAAGCAAAAGGTGGTCGAAGGCCTCGACATATTGATCGTGCGCGAACTGACCGGCGGCGTCTATTTCGGCGAGCCCAAGCAGATCATCGATCTCGGCAACGGCCAGAAGCGCGGCATCGACACCCAGGTCTACGACACATTCGAGATCGAGCGCATTTCGGGCGTCGCCTTCGAATTGGCGCGCACGCGCAAGAACCATGTCACCTCGATGGAAAAGCGCAACGTCATGAAGTCCGGCGTGTTGTGGAACGAGGTCGTCACCCAGACCCACAAGGCCCGATATTCCGACGTCAAGCTCGACCACATGCTGGCCGATGCCGGCGGCATGCAACTGGTGCGCTGGCCCAAGCAGTTCGACGTCATCGTCACCGATAACCTGTTCGGCGACATGCTGTCCGATATCGCCGCCATGCTGACCGGCTCGATCGGCATGCTGCCTTCCGCCTCGCTCGGCGCGCCTGATGCCAAGACCAAGAAGCGCAAGGCGCTTTACGAGCCGGTGCACGGTTCGGCGCCCGATATCGCCGGCAAGGGCATCGCCAACCCGATCGCCATGATCGCTTCCTTCGCCATGTGCCTGCGCTATTCCTTCGCCATGGTCGATGAAGCCGACAAGCTCGAAGCGGCAATCGCTGCCGTGCTGGACGACGGGCTGCGCACCAAGGACATCCTCTCGGCTGGCATGACCGAGGTCGGCACGGTCGAGATGGGCGACGCGATCATCGCCAAGTTCCTGGGCTGAGCCCATGACGGTCGACGTCCGCTGGGCGACGACCGGCGACGCGACGGCGCTCGCCACAATGCTGTGCGACATGGCGGTGCACTACCGGCAGCCGCCGCTCGACCACGAGCGCGCCTTGTCGGCGGCACGCAAATGGCTGGATGAGGAAAGCCCGGCCTATCCGCATTTCGCGCTGGCCTTCATCGGGGCCGAGATCAGCGGCCTGGCGTCGGTAGCGATCGCGCATCCCGGCATCGACCTCGAGCGGCTATTGTTCCTCAAGGATCTGTTCGTGCGCGACAAGGCTCGCAACGCTGGGGTCGGCCGGGCGCTGGTCGGCTTTCTCGCCGACCATTGCCGACGCAACGGCATCGGCCGCATCGACCTGACCACCGAGGACTGGAACGAAGGCGCGCTGCGCTTCTACGACCGGCTTGGCGAACGCCACGGTCAGAAGATCTTTCTCAGGCTTTCGGGCGAGGCGCTGGGGGCGGTCAGACCCTGACGCCCGCCGGCACCGGTCCCCAAGGATTTTCGCCCAGCTGAGGCGGCATAAGCCCGAAGACTAGCACGGCGATGCCGCCAATGAGCGGGATGAAGCAAAGCAGGGCAAACCAGCCGCTCAGGCCGGCGTCATGCGCACGCCGTACGAGGAGCGCAATGCAAGGCAGGATCAATCCCGAAAGGAACACCAGTAGGGGTATGAACCCTATGAACCCCATCGGCGTCCTGTCCGCGTTGGTTTCGAAGCCGTTGATCGCCAGTTCAACAAGTATCCCGAAGCCGAAAAGCGCGAGCACCCCGAGGGTGTAGAATAGCCAGAAGGCCCAGAATTCCTTGCGGCGGGAGCGTCCGGTGAAATTGCCATAATCCGCGATCACCGCGCGCCAGAAATAAGCCCACAACCCTGTGGAGTAGGCGGGCCGGCTTCGGGCAGAACGGCTGGTCTGCCGTGGCTGATTGGTGGTTGACGACGATGCGGCCGAGGCCGTGGCGACAATATTGTGCGCCGTGCCGTCGCCCGGCTGGAACTCGACAAGGGTACCCTTGTCGAGGGGCAGTTCCAGGCTGAAATCGATACGGGAAAAGATGTAGCGTTTGCCGTCGGTTCCGTTGATGTAACCGTAGTCCTGGCCTTCGTCATAGTGGAACACCGTCCCGCGCATGCTCTGCCCCATTTCACATTGCGTCGCGATACGCTACTCAAGGTTGCATATAATTGCAATACGCACGCAGAGCTACGTTCTGGCGCCCGCCGGCACCGGTCCCCACTGGTTCTCCCGGGCCTGGGTCGGGATGAGCGCGAAGACCAGGATGATCAGGCTGCCGATGGTGGGGATCAGGATCACCAGGAAAAGCCAGCCGGTCAGGCCGATATCGTGCAAGCGACGCACGGTCATGCCGAGGCCAGGCAGAAAGGTCGCAAGTAGGAAAAGGCCGAACAGGCCAATCGTCACCGCCGGCATTTCAGCGTCGTCGAGATTGCCCATCGCGGCATCGGCGAAAATGCCGATGCCGGTCACTGCCAGCAGCGCGACGAACCAGAACAGGCAATAGGCCCAGTATTCCTTGCGGCGGGCGCGGCCGGTGAAGTTGAAATAATTCTCGGTGATGCCGCGCCAGAAATAACCCCACAGGCCGGGCTCGGCCGGCCCGGTGCTGGCGGCGCGGCCAAAATGCCGCGGCTGTGCGATTTGAGCAGCGGAAGAGACGGACGCACCGGTTCGCGCATGGGCGCCGGCGGCCACGCCGGTTGGAGGCGCGGATTGGGCGCCGGCCGGGAAGATGTCGCGCGCCTGGCCGCCGCCGGGCTGGAATTCAACGGCCGTGCCTCGGGCAATTGCGATTTCGCGGCGCAGATCCTCACGCGCGAAAGTATAGCGCTCACCATCCGCCCCGGTGATGAAGCCGAAGCCCTGGGTCTCGTCATAGTGAAGAACTTCGCCGCGCATGCCCCGATCCCCCGAACGCCCGACCAGACTGTTCAAAGTTCCGGCGGATCGCAAGGGGCAGCATGAAAATGCGACGGCTGGCGCGGCAGCCATCGTGACGACATGGCCGGGAGATCTCAGCTCGGCCGCTTCTTCGCCTTCTTGGGTTTCGGCGGTCCGGCGTTGTCGAATTTCGGCTTGCCCGGCTTTTTCGCCCAGGGCTTCGCGTCAGATGCGGCGGGGCGCTGGTCGCCAGCCGGCGCGCGCTTCTCGAATTTGCGCTTCGGCGCGTTCGGGTCGAACGGCGCCTTGCCGCGATGCGGTTTCTTGTCCGGACCTGGCGGCTGGTAGCCGGCGCGCGACAGGTCCGGCATGCCGTCCAGCCGTTTCACCACGATGTTACCCTGCAATTTGCGGTCGGGACCAACGGCGGCAAGGAAACGGTCGGCCCAGTCGGCGGCGATCTGCACGAAGGTCTCTTCCGGCTGCATCTTGATGGCGCCGATCTCGCGCTTGGTGATGCTGCCGGTGCGGCACAGCATCGGAATCAGCCAGCGTGGCTCGGCATTCTGCCGGCGCCCGACCGACAGCGAAAACCAGACGCTGGCGCCGAAATCGTCGCGGCGGCTGGGCGCCTCGTCGCGGCGCGCGAAGTTTTCGCCCGCCGGTCTTTCACGCGACGGCGTGAACGGCGCGACGTCCATCAGATCCTCTGGCGCCGAGCGGCTCGAGCGGCACAGCCGCACGAAGGCGGCCGTCACCTGCTCGGCGCCGTGCTTGGCGAGAAGCGCGTCGATGAAGCCGCGTTCGTCGTCCTTCACCGGTTCATCGAAGGCGGGATCGGCAAGGATGCGCTCGTCGTCGCGGCGGATCACGTCGTCGGCGGATGGCGGACTTGCCCATGTCGCGGTCAGCTTTGCGCTCGCCAGCAGGCGTTCGGTTCGCCTGCGGGCGCTGTTGGGCACGATCAGCGCGCTGACGCCCTTGCGACCCGCGCGTCCGGTGCGGCCGCTTCGGTGCAGCAGCGTTTCCGGGTTGGTCGGCAGGTCGGCATGGATGACCAGCTCCAGATTGGGCAGGTCGATGCCGCGCGCCGCGACGTCGGTGGCGATGCAGACCTTGGCGCGGCCATCGCGCATCGCCTGCAGCGCGTGGCTGCGTTCGTTCTGGCTGAGCTCGCCCGAGAGCGCGACGACTGAAAAATTGCGGTTGTTGAAGCGTGCGGTGAGATGGTTGACGGCGGCACGGGTGTTGCAGAACACCAGCGCGTTTTTCGCCTCGTAGAAACGCAGCACATTGATGATGGCGTTCTCGCGATCGGCCTGGGCGACGCTGAGCGCCCGGTATTCGATGTCGAGATGCTGCTTCTCCTCGCCGGCGGCCGAGATGCGCACGGCGTCACGTTGATAGCCCTGGGCGAGGGTTGCGATGGAGCGCGGCACGGTGGCCGAAAACATCAGCGTGCGGCGCTCGGCGGGGGCGGCGTCGAGGATGAATTCCAGGTCCTCGCGAAAACCGAGATCGAGCATCTCGTCGGCTTCGTCCAGCACCACCGCCTTCAGCGCCGACATGTCGAGCGAGTTTCGCGTGATGTGGTCGCGCAGCCGCCCGGGCGTGC
This sequence comes from Mesorhizobium sp. B2-3-6, assembly GCF_006442305.1. NCBI lineage: Bacteria > Pseudomonadati > Pseudomonadota > Alphaproteobacteria > Hyphomicrobiales > Phyllobacteriaceae > Mesorhizobium > Mesorhizobium sp. B2-3-6. Next base: position 91,750 of record NZ_VFVW01000010.1, read on the forward strand.
CGACGACGATATGGGCGCCGCGCTCCAGCGCGCGCCGTTCGGTGCGCATGTCCATGCCGCCGACGCAGGAGGCGACCGTGGCGCCGGTCAGCTCGTAGAGCCATTCCAGTTCGCGCGTCACCTGCAGCGCCAGCTCGCGCGTCGGCGCCACCGCCAGCGCCAGCGGGGCCGCGGCATGGGCAAAGCGGTCGGCGCCGCCGAGGAGCGTCGGCGCCATGGCAAGGCCGAAGGCCACCGTCTTGCCGGAACCGGTCTGCGCCGACACCAGCGCGTCGGCCTGGCCAAGCTCCAGGACCGCCTTCTGCACCGGCGTCAGTTCGGCATAGCCGCGTTTTTCCAGCGCCTTTGCCAGCGCAGGAACAAGTGCTTCGAAGTTGGACATCTCGCTCTTTCGGAATTCAGGGCTTGCGCTCATCATGGAGCACATACAGGGCTGGCGCAGCGCCAGCCAGACGATCTCGCCCGTTCGTACTTGCTGGCGCCGCTCTTGTACAGGGCAGGCGGCACCGCCTTCCCTTCTCCCGCAAGGAGGGAAGGAAGAAACACCACTGATTGACTCCTGCCGCAAACCGCGTAAAAGCCCGCTTCGAACGGGATCGTTTTTCGATGCGCGGCCTTTTGATGGCTCTTCTTGCATTCGATGCCCCCAGCCGCGATGAGCATCATTGCGCCGGGCGTTTCGGCGCGTCCCCCCGTTCCAGCAAAGTAACGGCCAAAACCACCACCAAAACGGTGTGATTCCCTTGGCCTGACCACCCTCTCCCGGGTTCGGCCCGGGGGACGGAACCCGCACCTGGCCGGCGGGTTTTCTCCAACAACCAAGCGGAGAGGGATAGGAGATCTTTATGAGTTTCAAGGTTGCGGTAGTTGGCGCCACGGGCAATGTGGGCCGCGAAATGCTCAACATACTGGAAGAGCGCGGTTTTCCGGTCAGCGAAGTGGTGGCGCTTGCCTCGCGCCGCAGCCAGGGCACGGAAGTGTCGTTCGGCGACCGCACGCTGAAGGTCCGCGCACTCGACACCTACGACTTTTCCGACACCGACATCTGCATCATGTCGGCCGGCGGCAATGTCTCGAAGGAATGGTCACCCAAGATCGGCAAGCAGGGCTGCGTCGTCATCGACAATTCCTCGGCCTTCCGCTACGACGCCGACGTGCCGCTGATCGTCCCGGAAGTGAACCCGGATGCGATCTCGCTGTTCACCCGCAAGAACATCATCGCCAACCCGAACTGCTCGACGGCGCAGCTCGTCGTGGCGCTGAAGCCGCTGCATGACGCGGCCACCATCAAGCGCATCGTCGTGGCCACCTACCAGTCGGTGTCGGGCGCGGGCAAGGAAGGCATGGACGAGCTGTTCACGCAGACCCGCGCCGTGTTCGTCGCCGACCAGGTCGACGTCAAGAAGTTCACCAAGCGTATCGCCTTCAACGTGATCCCGCATATCGACGTTTTCCTCGATGACGGCTTCACCAAGGAAGAGTGGAAGATGGTCGCCGAGACCAAGAAGATGCTCGATCCCAAGATCAAGCTGACGGCGACCTGCGTGCGCGTGCCGGTGTTCATCGGCCATTCGGAAGCGGTCAACATCGAGTTCGAAAAGCCGATCACCGCCGACGAGGCGCGTGACATCCTGCGTGAGGCGCCGGGCTGTCAGGTCTTGGACAAGCGCGAGGACGGCGGCTACATCACGCCGCTGGAATCGGCCGGCGAGGACGCCACCTTCATCTCGCGCATCCGCGAGGATTCGACCATCGACAACGGCCTGTCGATGTGGATCGTTTCCGACAATCTGCGCAAGGGCGCCGCCCTCAACGCGGTGCAGATCGCCGAGCTGCTGGTCGAGCGCGGCCTGATCCAGCCGAAGAAGAAGGCGGCCTGACGGCTGTTTGGCTTTCGCTCGCGGGCCGCACCGCCGCTGCCGGGGCTGGCCCTCCGCGAGGGCGCCGGACGACCGGCGGCCCGCAGTCGCGGGCTCGGCCTTCGGCCGTTAGCTCACCTTCCCCCCGTCCTTATACGGGGAGAAGGTGCCGGCAGGCGGATGAGGGGGCGCTGGCCTATGTCCGATTTTCCGCCGCCAGTTCCCGCAGCAACCTCATCGCTTCCTCGGCCCGGTCGACCGGCACGAACAGATGGTCATGATAGAAGGCGGAGACGGGATTGACGCCCATGCCGGCGGCGGCGAGGCGTGCGGTGATGGCGGCGAGGAAGCCGACGGCTTCCAGCGACGAATGGATGTTCAGCGTTATCATGCGGCAGCGGAAAACGGCTTCCAGTCCGGCTGCCTGCGCCTCGTCTTCGAGCAGAATCAATGTCGTGCCTTCGCGTTCGCGAAACAGCATGACCGCTTCGAGTCCTTCCGGAACCGATACACCCGCCGGCAGCGTGGCGAAGACATGGATGCCGGCAATCAATTGCGGCGTCATCGACGCCAGCAATGTCTTCAGATCTGTCTCTCCGGCCATATTGCCTGCTCTTGGTCTGAGGGGCCACGCCCGCCGGCTCTTCATATACGCGACCGAAGCGCGCCGATAGCCACGCCGGCGCGCTGCACGGACAACCCGGCGAGAGAACTGCGCTGTGGCGTCAGAATATCAACGATTTCAAATGCTTGTCGGAGATCGGCATGGCCTTGGCAGGCGCGGCGAAGCACCGGCCTTCAATGTCTAGGGATCAAATCGGCCGCCTGGGAGTTAGGAACATGGCGGCGAGGACGGCGATCCCCGTGAGAGAGGAACGACAATGAAGAAAATCATGACCATTCTGGTGCTGACGGCAGCGCTTGGCGCCTGTTCGCAGACGGAAAAAGGCGCGGCCGTCGGCGGCCTGGGCGGAGCAGCGGTCGGCGCGGCGGTGGCGGGCGATCCCGTCCAGGGCGCCGTGGTCGGCGGCGCGGTCGGTGCCGTAGCCGGCGCGCTGATCGGGCGGGCCAGCGAACCGGGCCGCTGCCGTTATCGCGACAGCCGCGGCCACGTCTATGTCGATCGCTGCCCGAGCGGCTATTGAGCGGCAGCATCCGCCCAATGAATTCGAAATAGAAAACGGCGGGCTAAGGGCCCGCCGTTCGAAAAAGACGATCGGTGATCGATTACTCGGCCGTGGCAGGCTCCGCCTCGGCCGGCGCGGCCGCAGCCGCCGCGACGGCGGCAGCGGCGTCGTCCTGCGCCTTCTTCAGAAGCGCGGCGCGCTCCTGTGCCTTCTTGCCGGGCTCGGCCTTTTTCGGATTGGAACGGGCGTCGCGCTTGGCGAGGCCGGCCTCATCGAGGAAGCGCAGCACGCGGTCGGTCGGCTGGGCGCCGTGCGACAGCCAGTGCTTGACGCGCTCGGCGTCAACCTTGACGCGCTCGCCGTCCTTCGGCAGCAGCGGGTTCCACGAGCCGAGCGACTCGATGAAACGGCCGTCGCGCGGCGAGCGCGCGTCGGCGACGACGACGTGGTAGTAGGGACGCTTCTTCGAGCCAGCGCGGGCCAGTCTGATCTTCAGTGCCATTTCTTATCTCCTAAAAGCTCTGATTTCGTTGGTGGGGTTGCGGCTAAACCTTTGTCTTCAGCCGGTTTTCGTCACGCCGTTGGCAGCGGCGATCTGTTCGTGGTGGCGGATCACTTCGCGGACGACGAAGTTGAGGAATTTCTCCGCGAAATCCGGGTCGAGATGCGCATCGTCCGCGAGCTGGCGAAGACGGGCGATCTGCTGCTGCTCGCGCGCCGGATCGGCCGGCGGCAAGCCATGCTCGGCCTTGAGCAGGCCGACCGCCTTGGTGCAGCGGAAGCGCTCGGCCAGCATGTGGATGAGGGCGGCATCGATGTTGTCGATCGAAGCACGGTAGCCGGCCAGGATGGTGCGGGCGTCCGCCATGTCCTTTTCCTCGTTCATCGCGTCCTCACTTCTTCTTGCCGAGGCCAGGCAGGCCACCGCCGCCGAGACCGGGAAGTCCGGGAAGCTTCATGCCGCCGGGCAAGCCGGGCAGGCCACCGCCGCCGGTAAGGCCGCTGGGCAGGCCCTTCATGCCGGCGGCCTGCGCCTGCTTCTGCAAGGCTTCGAGCTGCTTGGGATCCATCTTGGAGAGGTCAGGCATGCCGCCCATGCCACCGGGCATCATGCCGCCGAGGCCCATCTTGGAGGCGAGCCCGCCCATCATGCCGCGCATCAGGCCGCCGCCTTTGCCCTTGCCGCCCATCGCCTTCATCATGTCGGCCATGCCGCGATGCATCTTCAAGAGCTTGTTGATCTCGGCCGCGTCGGTGCCGGAGCCGGCGGCGATGCGCTTCTTGCGCGAGTGCTTGAGAATGTCGGGGTTGGCGCGCTCGGCCTTGGTCATCGAGGAGATGATGGCGAGTTGGCGGCCGAACATCTTGTCGTCGAGACCGGCGGCGGCCATCTGGTCCTTCATCTTGCCCATGCCGGGCATCATGCCCATGATGCCGCCCATGCCGCCCATTTTCGACATCTGCTGAAGCTGCTGGGCGAGATCGTTCAGGTCGAACTTGCCCGACTGCATCTTTTTGGCCATCGCCGCCGCCTGCTCGGCATCGATGTTCTCGGCGGCTTTTTCGACAAGCGAAACGATGTCGCCCATGCCGAGAATGCGGTCGGCGATGCGCTTGGGATGAAATTCCTCCAGCCCGTCCATCTTCTCGCCGGTGCCGATCAGCTTGATCGGCTTGCCGGTGACGGCGCGCATCGAGAGCGCGGCGCCGCCACGGCCGTCGCCGTCCATGCGGGTCAGTACCAGCCCGGTGATGCCGACGCGCTCGTCGAAGCTCTTGGCGAGGTTGACGGCGTCCTGGCCGGTCAAGGAGTCGGCGACCAGCAGGATCTCGTGCGGGCCCGACACCTTCTTGATGTCGGCCATCTCGACCATCAGCGGCTCGTCGATATGGGTGCGGCCGGCAGTGTCGAGGATGACCACGTCGTGACCGCCGAGCCTGGCCGCTTGCACGGCGCGTTTGGCGATATCGACCGGGTTCTGGCCGGCCACGACAGGCAGCGTCGCCACCTTGACCTGCTCACCGAGCTGGCGCAACTGCTCCTGCGCGGCGGGGCGCCGCGTGTCGAGCGAGGCCATCAGGACCTTCTTATTCTGACGCTCGGTGAGCCGCTTGGCGATCTTGGCCGAGGTCGTCGTCTTGCCGGAACCCTGCAGGCCGACCATCATGACGACGACAGGCGCCGGTGCGTTGAGGTCGACGGCGACGCCTTCGGCGCCGAGCATGTCGACCAGCTCGTCATGCACGATCTTGACGACCATCTGGCCGGGCTTGATCGACTTCAGCACCGCCGCGCCGACCGCCTTCTCGCGCACCTTGTCGGTGAAGGAGCGCACCACTTCCAGCGCCACGTCGGCCTCGAGCAGCGCACGGCGCACCTCGCGGAGCGCCGCCGAGACATCCGCCTCCGACAGCGCGCCGCGGCCTGTCAGGCCGTTCAGGATGGAGCCAAGGCGCTCCTGAAGTGATTCAAACATTCTGTTTCCTTTTCCCTGGCAACCGGATGGTGCCCGAGAGGTAATGCGTTCGCGCCAAGTGTCCAAGTCTCGTGGCAAGCAAAAGCCAAAACCAAAAAGCACCCGGGGGCGCACAGCGCTGCCGGGTGTTGGCCTCCAGGATCTGTTTACAGCACTTGGCCTCAAAGAGGCTTCGGCGTCCTGGTCGGCTTGCTCGGAGGGATACTCGTCGCGGAATTCGGGGCTGTAGACAGGAAAACGGCCGCGGAGTCAAGACAAGGACCGTTCCGCCGGTCTCCCTGCGCAGCAATCAAGTCGCCTTCGTTGCGTCTGCAGGTTCGGCCGAGACGCTCAGCGGCGAGCGCGGATGCAAAAGCAGCAGTATCGTCAGCAGGCTGCAGGCGATGCCGATCGTGGCGATGAGGACCGCATCCGACGTCGCCCAGCCCGGCCCTTCGAGTGGTCTGGCGGTAAACAGGGCGAAGGAATTGTAGCTCTCCTGATGCGAGATCAGCAGGAAGCCGGTCAGATTGTTGCCGAGATGGGCGCCAAGGGCCGCGCCGAGGTTGCCGGTGGCATAGACGACAAGCGTCAGAAGCAGTGCAAAAGCGGCGATCGAGACCAGCACGCAGGCATTGATGGCGGCCGAGGCGCTCGCGCTCCAGTGCAGTGAGGTGAACAGCAGGCCCGGCAGCAGTGCCCAGACGAACGGGCTCCTGAACCGGTAGGCAAGACCGCGCAGCAGGTAGCCTCGGAACAGTACCTCTTCCGATGATGTCTGCAGAAAAGTGAGCGCGAGGATCGGGATCAGGAACAGCAGCCAGGACGACAGGGCGATCGAGCCGCGCGCGATCTCGGGCTGCATCAGGTAGAGCAGGACCTCGGACACGAGCGAAGTGACCAACACCGCGACCAGTCCCTTGACGAAACCCGAGCGCGAAATGCGACGGCTGTTGCCGAGGAGCGCCGACAGCTTCTCGCCATGCACCCAGCGCATGGCGATCCACAAGCCGATCCAGATGCCGGCGAAAGACGCGAGCGCGGTGAGAATGCCGATTGGCGACGCAAGGAAACCCTGCATGCCGCCGGCGGGCGCAGCCGCGCCTTGCGCTGTCCGCCAGGCGAAAAAGGCATAGGTGCCGCCCAGCAGCACGACCGCCGTCGACGCGGCCCAGAACAGGACGACGATCCCGGTCCCGAGAAGCAGGCGCGGCAGAGTCGTCTTTTCGTTGGCTGTGTTTCGATAGTGCTCGAAGACGGCAGGGTCCGATATCACGCTCTCTCGCAAGCTGGTGCTTCGCGTCGCATGATCTATGGGATCGGGCGGTTCTGCGCAATCATTCCTGTTCGGTACGCCCCGCCAGCCTTCGGCGCATGTGCGCCGCCCTCGCCTGCCTGCCGGCAGGCGAAAGGCATGCTCCGATGATTACCCCCGTGTCCTATCCGCCTCAACGCACCACATACACGATGCGCCGCGTCTGCGGGTCGATCAGCGCCGGCTGGCCGTTCACATAGACGTAGCGGTAATCGTAATCGGGGATCTCGCGCAGTTCGACACTCTCGGGCAAAACGGCCCCGGTGACCACCTCGCCCTCAAGATAGACAGGGTCGACGCGATGCGTGTCGACATAGGTCCTGACTTCGGCGGGAGGCTGCGGGATGGCGTCCTCGACCGGCTCGCCGGCGATGATCGAGCCGGTGTAGTCGGTGGAATAGCCCTCGGGCGGCGACACGACGGCGACGCTGGAGCCGAGCGGGCGTCGCGTCAACACGACCCGGTTGCCGCCGAAATCAGCCGTCACATAGTCCGAATAGACCCAGCCCTGGCCACCGGCTTCGGCGATGGTGCACCATTTGCTGTTTTCGATACAGCCATTGAGCGTCGCCGACTGGCCGGCGGCGAGCACGCCGATGACAGGATATTGCGGGCCTGGGCCAGCGCGGACGTTGAGATCGGTGATTGCGGAGACGGGGGTGTCGGCCATGGCGGCGCCCGAGAAGAGCGTGAGCATTCCGGCGACCGCGGGAAACAATACGGATTTCATGGTTTCTCTCCGTTTCATGGTCCCTCGGCAGCGAAAACGGGAGAGCGGCGCATGCGTTCCCGCTAAAATGTTGAAGCCAACTCACGATTTGTTCCCGTTTCTTGCGGCAGGCGGGTCAAGAGGTCGTGAACGAAGGCCAGTTTGCGCGCCGCGACATCCGAGATGACGAAAGGGTAGAGGTCGGGCAGACCCATGCAGCGATTGATGGAATTGGAGGCTTCCGACAGCACCAGCCAGCGCGACAGGATCTTTTCGAACGGTTCGGGAGCGGGTGTCGGTTCGGACGGCGCTGGTTGTAGCATGCCCCCGGTATCGCCCTGGGGCAATTCGTTGGCCTCCACCGTCTCCAGCCGGCCGAGCGGGAAGTTCAGCGCATGGACCATTTCCAGCGTGTCGGTGATATGCAGGTGGTGGGCCCAGCTTTCGGCCCAGTCCTCCCAGGGATGAGAGGTGGCATAGGGCGAGATGTGGCGTTGCTGCCAGTCGGGTGGGGCACCATTGGCATGGTGGTTCTTCAATGCCTGCTCGTAGCCGGTGCGCTCGTCGCCGAACAGCGCGCGGAAGGCGTCAAGCCTTTGCGGATCGTCGCGGATCAGCCGGTCCCAGTAGTAGTGGCCGAGCTCGTGGCGGAAATGGCCGAGCAAGGTGCGATAGTTCTCGCCCATCTCAACGCGCCGCCTTTCGCGCTCGGCGGAGTCGGCTTCGGCGACGTTGAGGGTGATCAGGCCATTGTCGTGGCCGGTCAGGATGCGCTCGCCGCCCGGGCCGCCGCCGATCGGATCGGCAAGGAAGTCGAAGGCAAGGCCGGCCTCGTCGGCGGGGTTCTGCTTGGGCGTCACCGGCAGTCCGAAAGCCAGCAGCGAATAGACCGCGCGCTTCTTCGCGGCCTCGACCCGTATCCAGCGGCGGCGGTTGCCGTCGACGGAGAGGTCCGGGATCAGCTGGTTGAGCGCGCAGGCGCGGCAGAAGGGCTGTCCCGGCTCGGCCATCCAGTTGCAGGCGCATTCGTCGGCGTTGGCGCATGGGGAGCCGCTGTCGGCACCGGACAGGGCAAAGCAGGCGCGCTGCGGATCATAGAGCACGGCACTGGAGCAGTTCAGGCACCGGGCGTTCTCGAAATAGAGACGATGGCCGCAATGAGGACAGTCGAAGAGTTTCATCTCGGTCTCGGACCAGGGAACAGGGGAAGGCGCGTCGTGCAAAACGCCGGCCGACAGACGTCGTTCCCCACTGTGACGTCATTGAGCAACATGGCGCAAGGATCGTCAGGCCATGGGTGGTTCTTGCCACAATATTTGCTTGATCGTAGGCAAATTCCCTTCCATTGGCCAGCTTGCGCGCGCGACAGTGACAAGTGCGCGTTTCACTGGCAAATTCCGGCCGGGACGTGATTCAGGCAACCAGGAGAGAACAACATGGCATTTCTTGCCAAGGGTAAGATGTTTGCAGCGGCCACTGTGGTGGCGATGCTTGCGCTGGCGACGGGCGCGCAGGCGGCGGCCAGCTGTGGCAAGACCGGAGCCGGCTTCGATGCCTGGAAGCAGGACTTCGCAGCGGAGGCCAGGGCCGAGGGCGTGGGTTCGAGGGGGCTGGCCGCCCTGGCCGGCGCGACCTACGCGACCAGGACCATTTCCGCGGACCGCGCCATCCACAAGGCTTTCAGCGGCTCCGTGGAAGCCTTCATGAAGCGCCGCGGCGGGGCGGCGATCATTTCCAGGGGCCGGGCGCTGAAGAAATCGAATGCGGCGCTGTTCGACAAGATCGAAAGGACCTACGGCGTCTCGCCGGGCGTGCTGCTTGCCATCTGGGGCATGGAGACGGGCTTCGGCGCCTCTATGGGCAACCAGAACACGGTGTCCGCCATTTTGACGCTTGCCTATGACTGCCGCCGTCCGGACTATTTTCAGCCGCATGCCATTGCGGCCCTGAAGCTGGTCGATCGCGGAACGTTGACCGCCTCGTCGGTCGGGGCCATGCATGGCGAGATCGGCCATACGCAGTTCCTGCCCGGAAATGTCCTGAAATATGGAGTGGGCAGCGGAAACCTGCGCGACAAGAGCACCGCGCTGGCTTCCACGGCCAACTTCCTCAAGGCGCATGGCTGGCAGGCCGGCGCGAGCGCTCAGGCGAATATGGGTGCAATTGCCGGCTGGAACTCGGCGAGTGTCTATCAACAGGCCATCGCCCGTATCGCCACCGCAATCGATGGCGAGTGATCGTTAGAAATCGCTGTTCAGCAGAAAGCCCGGCCGCGATGGCGGGCACTCTTACCGGATGTTAGCGCCGCCCCTCACCTGCCTGCCGGCATCCTCTCCCCGTATAGCGACGGGGAGAGGGCGCTGTCATCGACGGTTTCGCCAATTACAGTCGTTGCCAATTGCAATCGTTGCAAGAAAGGCGCTCGGGCTGCGGCCAGTCCCTTTCTTCCCGTCACTATACGGGGAGAAGGTGCCAGCAGGCCGATGAGGGGCGGCGCCGGCATCGACAATCGGCTCCAATAGAGACGCCGGGTTTTGTCTTGAGGCGAAACATACTGACATCAACTTCCGCGATTGCGCGCCGCTAAGGTGCGCAGCCTCAGCGCATTGAGGCGGATGAAGCCTGCGGCGTCTTTCTGGTCGTAGGCGCCGCGGTCGTCCTCGAAGGTCACCAGCGCGTCGGAATAGAGCGTCTTCTTCGACTTGCGGCCGGTAACGATGACATTGCCCTTGTAGAGCTTCAGACGCACCGTGCCTTCGACATCCTCCTGGCTCTTGTCGATCATCGCCTGCAGCATCAGCCGCTCGGGCGCGAACCAGAAGCCGTTGTAGATGAGTTCGGCGTAGCGCGGCATGAACTCGTCCTTGAGGTGGGCAGCTCCCCTGTCGAGCGTGATCGATTCGATGGCTCGGTGGGCAGCGATAAGGATGGTGCCGCCGGGGGTCTCGTAGACGCCGCGCGACTTCATGCCGACGAAGCGGTTCTCGACGAGGTCGAGCCGGCCGATGCCGTTGTCGCGGCCGAGATCGTTGAGGGCGGCGAGCATGGTTGCCGGCGACAGCTTCTTGCCGTCGAGCGCGACCGGATCGCCCTTCAGGAACTCGATCTCGATCTCGGTGACCTTGTCCGGCGCGTCCATGGGCGAGACGGTGCGCTGATGGACGAATTCCGGCGGCTCGCTCCACGGGTCCTCAAGCACCTTGCCCTCGGAAGAGGAATGCAGGAGATTGGCGTCGACCGAGAACGGCGCGTCACCCTTCTTGTCCTTCGGCACCGGAATCTGGTGCTGCTCGGCGAAGTTGATGAGGTCGGTGCGCGACTTGAACGACCAGTCGCGCCAGGGCGCGATGACCTTGATATCGGGATTGAGCGCATAGGCCGAAAGCTCGAAGCGCACCTGGTCATTGCCCTTGCCGGTGGCGCCGTGGGCGATCGCGTCGGCGCCGGTCTCCTTTGCGATCTCGACGAGGTGTTTCGAGATCAGCGGCCGGGCGATCGAGGTGCCGAGCAGATAGGTCCCTTCGTAGACGGCGTTGGCGCGGAACATCGGGAAGACGAAGTCGGCAACGAATTCCTCGCGCACGTCGACGATGCGGATGTCCTTGATGCCCATCATCTCGGCCTTGCGGCGCGCCGGCTCCAATTCGCCGCCTTGGCCGAGGTCGGCGGTGAAGGTGACGACCTCGGCGCCGAGCTCGGTCTGCAGCCATTTCAGGATGATTGATGTGTCGAGGCCGCCGGAATAGGCGAGCACGACCTTCTTGACGTCTTTTGTTTTCGACATTTGCTGTTTCCGCGACAAGAGTTCTCGGCCGGCGAGGTATCACGCCGTTTCCGGTCACCGCAAGGGATGAACGGGGCAAGGCGCGGAGAAACAGGCATACGGGACAGCTGGATCATCCTTTCCGTCGCACAGCCGCTGGCAACGGCAGGCCCCGTTCATTATAGCTGCGTATCGAAAGTCAACGGGCCTACCATGTCCTTCATTCCCGACACCGCAACGCTGATCCAGTTCGCCATCGCCACGTTCATCCTGGCGATCACGCCCGGACCGGACATGACGCTGTTCGTCTCGCGCACACTGAGCCAGGGCCGCGCCGCCGGCTTCGCCTCGATGGCGGGGGCGCTGTGCGGCACGCTGATCCACACCACCTTGGTGGTGGTCGGTGTCTCGGCGCTGATCGTCGCCTCGCCGATGGCCTTCTTCGTGCTGAAGATCTTCGGCGCCGGCTATCTCGTCTTCCTGGCCTGGCAGGCGATCACCAAGGGTTCGGCCTTCTCGCCGGAGAAGAAGACGGGCCCGCAAATCTCGCTGTTCCGGAGCTGGATGGTGGGGCTGGGCGTCAACCTGCTCAACCCGAAGATCATCCTGTTCTTCATGACCTTCCTGCCGCAATTCGTCTCCGCGCATGATCCGCACGCGCCGGGAAAGCTGTTCTTCCTCGGCGCCATGTTCGTCGTGCTCTCGACCCCGGTGACAACCCCGATGGTGCTGGCGGCGGAGAAATTCTCGGCGGCGATGAAGGCCAGCCCGCGCGTGACGCGGGTGGTCGACTATCTCTTCGCCGGCGTGTTTTCCGCGTTCGCGCTCAAAATCCTGACTGCCCAGGCGAAGTAGGATTTTGCTGTTCGCTGCTGATCTCTTCCGAACCGGAGGTCAGCAAAGCTCCCTGCTTACGTGGGCGCTCGGTTCGAGGTCAGGGTTCGGCTTTCCACCAGGTTCCGGCCCAGCGCCCGGCGCTGAGCCAATAGAAGATGCCGCCGACCATGCCGCCGCCGATGACGGCGGCCATGGCGCGCGGCTCGGTGACGGCGAATGGCGTGTCGCCCATCTGGTCGGCGAAGCCGACGAAGACGGCGGCGACGATCGCACCGGCCAGCGCATAGAACAGCCAATCGCGCCGGCCGAGAATCTCGGCGATCAGAATCACGAGGGCCGCCGGCATGAAGGCGAAATAGGCGGCAAACAGCGCGACGAAGGGGATCGAGAAATAGAGCGAGGCGGTCGCCGCCGGCTCCGCATGCGCCGGCGTGTAGCCGAGGGAGGCCAGGAACAGGACATTGAGGAACGCGCTGGCCGCCAGCGCGGCGACGGCATAGCCGAACAGGATGACGGCAAGGCGCACGATATAGGCGACGAGACGGGTCATTGCGAATCCCGGCGTAAGGGATGGCCGGACTTGCGCCCGGCCAGAAACCAGTAGACCGAACCGGCGGCAATGCCGGCGGTGGCCAGGAACCCGAGAAAGCCCGGGTTGAAAACAAACCCTCCGGCCGAGCCCGGGACAAGAACCCCGAATGCGATGGACGTGATCGCGCCCGTGGCCGCGAAGTAGAACCAGCCCCGAAGCGACAAGCGTTCGGCCATGAAGATCGCGGGGCCGACGATCAACAGCGCGCAGACCGCCACCGTCGCTACCGCGAGCGGGAAGGAAACCAGCCAGTCGAATGCGAAAACGATGGACCAGTTGCCATATTCGAGCCCTTCCAGAAGAGCGATCAGCAGCACAGGCACCAGGATCGAGGTCAGCACGGCGGCGATATAGCCGACTGCTATGAAGACGAAGCGCTTGAGCCCGGCGACGAGACGCCTCACGCCTCGCCGTGCCCCGCGATCATCATGGCTTCCAGCGCCAGCCGGTCGACTTTGCGCATGCGCTCCGATTCCGATTTGAGCTGGCCGCAGGCGGCGAGGATGTCGCGGCCGCGCGGCGTGCGGATCGGCGAGGCATAGCCGGCGTTATTTATGTAGTCGGCGAATTTCTCGATCGTCTCCCAGTCCGAGCACTGGTAGTTGGTGCCGGGCCAGGGGTTGAACGGGATCAGGTTGATCTTGGCCGGAATGCCCCTGAGCAGCTTGACCAGCGCCTTGGCGTCGTCGAGGGAATCGTTGACGTCCTTCAGCATCACATATTCGAAGGTGATGCGCCTGGCGTTCGACAGGCCGGGATAGGCGCGGCAGGCGGCGATCAGCTCCTTGAGCGGATATTTCTTGTTGATCGGCACCAGAAGGTCGCGCAGATCGTCATTGGTGGCGTGCAGCGAGATGGCGAGCATGACGCCGATCTCCTCGCCGGTGCGGAAAATCTCCGGCACCACGCCTGAGGTCGACAGGGTAATGCGGCGCTTCGACAGCGAAAGGCCGTCGCCGTCGGAAGCAATCAGCAGCGCCTTCTTGACCGCCTCGAAATTGTAGAGCGGCTCGCCCATACCCATCATGACGATGTTGGACACTTTGCGGCCCTCGGCCGGCACGATGGCGCCGTCGGGCGTGTCGCGGTCGGGGAAATCGCCGAGCCGGTCGCGCGCGGTGAGCAACTGGGCGAGGATTTCCTCGGCAGTCAGGTTGCGCACCAGCTTCTGCGTGCCCGTGTGGCAGAAGGAGCAGGTCAGCGTGCAGCCGACCTGCGAGGAGATGCAGAGCGTGCCGCGGCCTTCCTCGGGGATGTAGACAGTCTCGATCTCGACCGGGCGACCGGCGCCGCGCGGCGGGAAGCGGAACAGCCATTTGCGCGTGCCGTCGGCGGAGACCTGCTCCTCGACGATCTCGGGCCGCGCCACGGTGAAATGCCTGTCGAGTTCGGCGCGCAGATCCTTGGAAATGTTGAACATGCCGGCGAAATCGGAGACGCCGCGCACATACATCCAGTGCCAGAGCTGCTGTGCACGCATTTTTGCCTGGCGCTCCGGCACGATGCCGGACGCGACGAGCGCCTCGCCCAGTTCGGCGCGCGTCAGGCCGATCAGCGACGGCTTTTCCGGCTGTATCGCGCGGGCGCGCAACGCGTCGCGGGCGCCTTCGGCGGTGAGGTCGAATGAAAGGGTCATGGTTGCACTGATATAAGCGGTTTGCGGCCGATTTCATCCATCGGCCCGATATGAAGCGCGGCCCATAGCACAGCTTGGCGGCGGAGTCATGCGATGGCGAGGCGATCCGTGCGCCGACCGATTGACAGATGCGCCGGCCGGTCAGACCTGCGGTCCCTGCTTTTCGCCCGAAAACGGATCACTTGATCGTGTTGAAGTAACGGTTCTCACCGCGCGTTCGAACCCTGAATGGGGCAACCATGCCCCGACAAATGGGAGTATGCACGATGAACTCTATCAAGCTCGCCGTCATTGCCAGTTTCGTCGGCCTTTCCGCCTCGCAGGCATTTGCCGAAGACGCGATGGGCACAATGACAATGATGAAGGCAGGGCAAGTCACGGCAATCATGCCGGACGGGCATATGGGCACCATGACGCCGGACGCGAAAATGAGTGCCGAGATGATGAAGATGGCAAAGCCGATCAAGCACTGCATGATGATGATGACCGACGCCAAGGGCAAAGCCTTCATGATCGACACGTCGACCAAGAAGGCTCAGGCGGAATGCGAAAAAATGGCCATGTGAGGCCTGCCGTCGATCGATATTCCCGCCGGCTCGAAGGTCGGCGGGAGCCCATTCGAGCCTTGTTCCCGCAGACCACTCCAGCACACGCAGGTCGAGATATCCACCTGTCGGTGTTGAGGGTGTCTCATGATCAATGCGGAAACGACGATCATTGCGCCGAACCGGCATAACTTCCTTGTTCATGGTGCCAAACCGCAGCCATGGACTTTTGCTCCACGTCCGTCTTCCATTTCACGTTTGATGCGAACGCTTGATCGAGGCCATGCCTGTGTTAGGGCTGGGGCTCCGTCGAGAGGACAGACATGGCCGGTACAGTGCGAAAATACCCCTTGCTGCGGCGTTCGCGCGCGATGTGGGGCTCTCGCCGGGTGTGGCAGCCGCGGCTGGTGTTCTGGGCCGGCGCGATCTGCATCGGCGTGATCAGCGTGCTGTTCGCGGTGCTCGCCGACAAGGCGCAGGTGCTGTTCCATGCCATGACCGGCGATGACGGCGGCTGGCGCTTCTACCTACCTTTGGCGATCACGCCGCTCGGCTTCGTGCTGTGTGCCTGGCTGGCGCAAGCCTTCTTCCCGGGCTCGCAAGGCAGCGGCATTCCGCAGGCGATCGCGGCGCGGCATCTGCGCGACGACGACGACCGTGGCCACATCCTGTCGCTGAAGCTGGTGGCGGGCAAGATCGCGCTCACCCTGGTCGGCCTGTTCTGCGGCGCTTCGATCGGCCGCGAGGGACCGACCGTGCAGGTCGGCGCGTCGCTGATGCTGCAGGCGGCACGCTGGGGCGGCATGGCGCAGGCGCGCGGCCTGATCCTGGCCGGCTCCGCCGCAGGCATCGCAGCCGCCTTCAACACGCCGCTGGCCGGCATCGTCTTCGCCATCGAGGAAATGGGCCGCACCTACGAAGCGCGGACCAATGGACTGGTGCTGACGGCGGTGATCCTGGCCGGCATCGCCTCGCTCGGCCTGCTTGGCAACTACACCTATTTCGGCGTCTCGAAGGAGACAATCTCGTTTGCCGCCGAGTGGCCGCTTGTCATTGCCTGCGGCGTTATCGGCGGCGGCTTCGGCGCGCTGTTCTCGCTCCTGGCGCTGAAGGCGACGCGCCGGATCCGGCGCTGGAACACGGGGCAGCCCTTGCGGCGCGTCCTGCTGGTCGCCGCCATCTGCGGGCTCGGCGTGGCGGCGATCGGCATCGCCTCGGGCGGCCTGACCTTCGGCACCGGCTACGCGCAGGCGCGCGGCGCCGTTGAAGGCACGCCGCTGCCCTGGTTCTTCTTCGCCGAGAAGTTCCTTGCCGGGCTGCTGTCAATGGTCTCAGGCATTCCGGGCGGCATCTTTGCGCCTTCGCTTTCGGTCGGCGCCGGCATCGGCAGCTCGCTCGGCCTCGTCTTCGGCGCCAGCACGGGTGCGGCCGCGTTGCTCGGCATGGCCGGTTATTTCGCCGGCGTCGTGCAGGCGCCGATGACGGCCTTCGTCATCATCCTGGAGATGACCGGCAATCACGACAATGTCATCGCGCTGATGCTGGCCTCGATGCTGGGCTACGGCACGGCGCGCATGATCTCGCGCGAGCCGCTCTATCATGCGCTGTCGCGCGTCTTCATCGCGGAAGCCATCCGCAGGCGCAGGGCGGCGGAGGCGGCGCCGGAACCGGGTCCTGCGTGAAAAACAAAGGCCGGACCCAGCGGTCCGGCCTCTCTGTTCAAAGCGAAATTTCGACTATTTGCAGTTGGCGATCGACGACAGCGCCGCCGAGATGCCTTTCAGCGAGAAGACGTAGGAGGTGGTGTTGCCGCGGCCGGACTTGGCCTGCACCTTCATGTCGGTGCCGGATTTCATGGCGGCGATCAGCACCGGCTCCTCGGCGGCGTTCTCGACCCAGGCCGACTTGCCGCGCGTGAACATCGAAAACGTCTTCTTGTCGATGGTGACGGTGGCCTTGGAGTTTTCCTGGAAGGTGTAGCCGGCGATGAATTGCGGCTCGTAGGACACCTGCTGGCCGGGCCGCTGGCTGACGAAGAAGAACATGTCGCCATGGTCGAGCGTCGGCGGCTGCTTGTCGGTCGGCACGGTGAGGACATAGCAGACCTTGCCGCCCGATGCCTGGTAGCTGTAGGTGCCCCAGGCATTGTGCTGGCCGATCTTGGTCGCCTGCTGCGCCATCGCCGGCGCTGCGAAGGCCACCAGGACCAGGCTCGAAACTGTAGCAATCAATCCGCGCATCGTTTTTCCCGTATTCCAAATGGTGCGGAGGCGGGCCGCGTGGCGTCCTGCCGTCGCTTCATTTTGATTTAATCTGGGTTACCAAACGGTGAATTACCTCTGAGAAAAGGACGCTCACCCCAGGAAACCGCCGCCGTCTTCGCGCCGCCGCCTTTCAAGCGGCTGGCGCGATGTCCCTTCGGCGACTTGGAGGGCATGAAAGCGGCAAGAGTTTGACTTTTCCACAAGCCCTCTGAACGCTGGTGTCCAGCGCGCGCGAAGGCCGGTTCCAGGGCTCAGCCCTTGTCCGATATGGCGTCCTTGGCGGCCTGCCGGTGCGCCGGCGTGATATGGGCGCTGACGGCGGTGATTGCGGCGGTGAGCACGGCGATATCGTCGGTGAAGCCGAGGCCGAGGACGAAATCGGGGACCATATCCACCGGCAGGACGAAATAGCCGAGTGCCGCCACCAGGATGCCTTTTGCGCGCAGCGGCGTGTTCTTGTCCATGGCGCAGTAATAGGCCGCGACGACATCTTCCATGAACGGGATCTGCCGCGCGGCCTTCTTGGCCGTGCGCCAGAATTTCTCGCGCACCTCGCTCTCACCGCCCAGCCTGTCGCCAAAGCCGAAGAAATCAAAACCGGATTTTTGCGCCATCAATTTCTCCTTGCGGGCTCATGCGCTTGCCTGCGCATGGCCGCGGGGCAAAATGTGGTGAAACCCGACGCTTGCTGCAAGAGCTTGGGAGATCGCTGGCCTGAAAATCGGAATCAGTCTTTAGCGTGCTGTCCTGCGGATCAGGTGATGCCGGCCTGGCGGACACTCCGCTGGCAGTCGTCCTCCCTTGGAGTTCGGCGGCAAACGCACCTCCCGTCGTCATTCTAGGGCGAAGCAAGGAGCGAAGCGACGCGGCGCAGACCCTAGAATCCATGCCGCGACTCAAGAGCGACGCAGCGGTGCTGAATTCTGCTCGACTGCACCCCTTGGTCAACGTCGCGGCATGGATCCTCGGGTCTGCGCGTCCGCTTCGCTCCCGTGGCTGACGAAGCCGGGGTTGCCGCACCTATGAATTACCCTAGCCAACAAAGCGGTCCATTTTCTTCGCCAACTCGATGTCAAGCGCCGTGACTCCGCCGGCATCGTGCGTGTTCAGCGTCACGTCGACGGTTTTGTAGACATTCGACCAGTCGGGATGATGGTCCATCTTCTCGGCCGCAAGCGCGACGCGGGTCATGAAGGCGAAGGCTTCGGAGAAATTCCTGAAGGTGAACGTCCGTTTGATGGAAGCGCCATCCGCAGCCAGCGACCAGCCTTCGAGGTCTGTCAGCGCCGCGACGATGGCTTCCTTGCCAAGTTTCTCTCTCGTCATGTCCGGTTCCTGTGCTATTTCGAAGATGACTTTCACCATAGCGCCGGATCGATGAGCACGAAGCCCATAAAATCCATTCTGTTCGTCTGCCTGGGCAACATCTGCCGCTCGCCGCTGGCGGAAGGCGTGCTTCGTTCCGTGCTGACGGAACGTGGACTGGGCCGGGACATAGTGCTCGATTCGGCCGCAACCAGCGACTGGGAGGCGGGCTCCGCCCCTGATCGGCGTTCGATCGCCATCGCGTCGCGCCACGGCATCGACATATCGGAACTGCGGGCACGCAAGATCGCGCCCGAGGATTTCTCGCGTTTCGACCTGATCTTCGGCATGGACAGGTCGAACGTCGCCGACCTGAAGACGCTGGCGCCCGCCGGCGTGCGCGACCGCATCCACCTGTTCCTGGAATTTGCGCAGGGAAAGGCGCGCGACGTGCCGGATCCCTATCACGACGGCGAGGAAGCCTTCGCCGAGGTCTACCGCATGATCCGCGAAGCGTCGGAGGCGCTGGCGACGCGGCTTGCCGCGCGCGTATCGGCGCCCGACAGCGGCCAGGCTTCCTCGACGATGTAGGGGCCGCCGCCGACCGAATCGCGCGACGACATCAAGACGAACCGGCTGATGCGGAACGGCAATGTCGAAAAATTGCCGCGCGCCGAAAGATATTGGGCGACGTCCAGCGGGCTCGAATTGCGCAGGCGGGCCAGTGTGACATGCGGCATGAACTTGCGCGGATCGGCCGGAATGCCGAGCCGCTGGCAGATGCGCTCGATTTCAGCCTGAAGCGCCGAGAGATCCGGCGAGGCAGAGACCCCGGCCCATACGGCATGGGGTTTCCTCTGGCCGAAAGCGCCGACGCCCGCCAGCGTCAGCGGGAAGGAGGGGCGGTGGACGCGGTCGAGCGCGTTGGCGATCTCGTCGGCGACATGGCCTTCGACATCGCCGATGAAGCGCAGCGTCAGATGATAGTTCTCGACGTCGATCCAGCGGGCCCCGGGCAGGCCGCCCCTGAGCAGGGACAGCGAAAGGGCGGCGTCACGCGGAATTTCGAGGGCGGTGAAAAGACGCGGCATGAAGAGCCTCCCTTCCTCGAATCGAACTGTGCCCCCAGCGAATCATCGATAATCAAGCGGGGCAAGAGGTTTGTTGGTCACAGGTCTCGTCAAAAAGATTTCCCCAACGGAAAGGGCCTATCCCGTCTTACGATCCTCCCGGCGCCGCCGCGATGGCCTTCTCGACCGCAGGCAGGATGCGCTCGACCATCTGGGCGACCCCCTTGGCGTTCGGATGCAAGCCATCCTCAAGCTGCAGGGCGGACTGGCCGGCTACGCCGTCGAGAAAGAACGGGTACAAGGTAACGCCGTATTTTGCAGCCAGTTCCGGGAAGATGGCGTCGAAGGCGTTCTGATAGTCGGCGCCGAGATTGGGCGCTGCGCGCATGCCGGCCAGCAGAACGGAGATCTTGCGCTCTTTCAACTTGGCCAGCATCGTATCCAGGTTCTTGCGGGTGATGTCGGGCGAAACGCCGCGCAGCATGTCGTTGGCGCCGAGTTCGAGGATGACAAGCTGCGTGCCGTCCGGCACCGACCAGTCGAGCCGCGCCAGCCCGCCGCTGGAGGTGTCGCCGGAAACGCCGGCATTGGCGACGGTTACATCCCTGCCCCTGGCGCGCAGCGCCGCCTGCAGCCTGTCGGTAAAACCCTCGTCGGGTCCGAGGCCGTAGCCGGCCATCAGGCTGTCACCGAAACCGACGATCTTGAAAGGCTCGGCGCGTGCCGACGAGATGGCGCCGCAAATGGCGAGGAAAACGATCAGGCCTGCGGCAATTCTGCGTTGGAAAGACATGCGGCAGGTCCCATATGACAGAGAATTCTTCCGGCGACGGCCCGCAGGCGGAGCCCTCATCTCCATATAGGACGCTTTCATTTTGACAGAAGCCGTCATCGAGCTGAAAGACGTATCGCTGACATTGGGCGAAGGCGCCTCGTCCGTCCATGTGCTGAAGGGCGTCAGCCTCGATGTGGCGCGCGGCGAGGCGACCGGCATCGTTGGACCGTCGGGGTCGGGCAAGTCGACGCTGCTCATGGTTCTCGCAGGTCTGGAAAGGGTCGATTCGGGCACGGTACGAATCGCCGGCGAGCTGCTCAACGGCAAGAGCGAGGATCAGATCGCATCGTTTCGGGGGCGAAACATCGGCATCGTGTTCCAGTCCTTCCATCTCATCCCCAATATGACGGCGCTCGAAAATGTCGCCGTGCCGCTGGAGCTGGCCGGTCATGCCGATCCGTTCTCGGTGGCGGAACGCGAGCTGGCGGCCGTCGGTCTGAGCGACCGCGTGACGCACTATCCCGGCGAACTTTCGGGCGGCGAGCAGCAGCGCGTCGCGATCGCCCGGGCGCTTGCGCCATCGCCGCGCATCCTCATCGCCGACGAGCCGACCGGCAATCTCGACCAGGCGACCGGTAGGCAGGTCGCCGACCTTTTGTTCGCCAAGGCGGCCGAGCGCGGCATGACGCTGGTGCTGGTCACGCATGATCCGGCGCTCGCGGCGCGCTGTTCGCGCCAGGTCTCCATGCGCTCCGGCAGGATCGAGGCACCGGCGCCGACCAAGGCCATCGCCTGATGTCACCGGCGCGGACGTTGAAGCTCGCCGTCCGCTTCTCCTTGCGCGAGATGCGCGGCGGCCTGTCCGGTTTTCTGATCTTCCTTGCCTGCATCGCGCTCGGCGTCGCGGCGATCGGCGGCGTGAATTCCGTGGCCCGTTCGATCAGTGCCGGCGTCGCCAACCAGGGCCAGACGCTGCTTGGCGGCGATCTGCGCTTCCAGCTTAACCAGCGCGACGCAAGCGAAGCCGAACGCGGCTTCCTCGATGGGCTGGGCACGGTGTCGAGAACCGTCAGCATGCGTTCGATGGCGCGGCTTGCCGACGGCTCCGATCAGGCGCTGGTCGAGGCCAAGGCCGTCGACGAGGCCTATCCGCTTTACGGTGCCCTGGAAACCGAGCCGGCGCTGACGAAGCAGGAACTGTTTGGCGAACAGTTCGGTGTTTTCGGCGCGGCCGCGCCCGACCTGCTGTTCGAGCGGCTGCATGTGAAGCTCGGCGATCGGCTGAAGCTCGGAACCGCCACCTTCGAACTGCGCGCCAGGCTGGTCACCGAGCCCGATGCCGTGTCCGAAGGTTTCGGTTTCGCGCCGCGCCTGATGATCTCGACCGAGGGCCTGGTCGCGACAGGGCTGGTTCAGCCGGGCAGCCTCGTCGAGAATTCCTACAAGATCCGGCTGGCCGCCGACGCCGACGAGGCGCGGCTCAAGGCCATCCAGGACAAGGCTGCCAAGGATTTCCCAGAGTCCGGCTGGTCGATCCGCACGCGCAGCAATGCGGCCCCGGCGCTCTCTTCCAACATCGAACGCTTTTCGCAATTCCTGACCCTGGTCGGGCTGACGGCGCTGGTGGTCGGCGGCGTCGGCGTCGCCAACGCGGTGCGCGCCTATCTCGACGGCAAGCGCGGCGTCATCGCCACCTTCAAGAGCCTGGGCGCATCGGGCGGCTTCGTCTTTGCCGTTTACCTCGTGCAGATCCTGATGATCGCGGCCCTCGGCATCGCCGCAGGTCTGGTGCTCGGCGCACTGATGCCCTTTGCCGCGAGCGCCGCGCTTCAGTCGGTCGTTCCGGTGCCGGCGCAAGGCGGCTTTTATCCCGGCGCTCTCGGCATGGCAGCGCTGTTCGGGCTGCTGGTGACGCTGGCCTTCGC
Organism: Mesorhizobium sp. B2-3-6; assembly: GCF_006442305.1. Classification (NCBI taxonomy): domain Bacteria; kingdom Pseudomonadati; phylum Pseudomonadota; class Alphaproteobacteria; order Hyphomicrobiales; family Phyllobacteriaceae; genus Mesorhizobium; species Mesorhizobium sp. B2-3-6. The sequence continues at coordinate 113,928 of NZ_VFVW01000010.1, forward strand.
GCTGCTGCCGCTCGGTCGCGCCCGCGATGTGCCGGCGACCGCGCTGTTCCGCGAGATGGGACTGGAGGGCCGCGGTTTTCCACGCCCTGTCTATGTCGTTTCGGCGCTCGGCATCGCAGTGCTTCTTGCAGCGCTCGCCATCCTGTTTTCGGGCGACCAGCGCATCGCTTCGATTTTCGTCGGAGCCACCATCTTCGCCTTTCTGGTGCTGCGTCTGGTCGGCGCGCTGGTGCAATGGGCGGCAAGGAAGAGCCCGCGCGTGCGCTTCGTGGCGCTCAGGCTCGCCGTCGGCAACATCCATCGGCCAGGCGCGCTGACGCCGTCGGTGGTGCTGTCGCTGGGGCTTGGCCTGACGCTGCTGGTGACGCTGGCGCTGATCGACGGCAATCTGCGGCGGCAGATCTCCGGCAGCCTGCCGGAGCGGGCGCCGAACTTCTTCTTCGTCGATATCCAGAGCAGCGATGTCGACGGCTTCTCCAGTCTGATCAGCAAGGAGGCCCCGCAGGGGACGCTGGCCAAGGTGCCGATGCTGCGCGGCCGGGTGATGGCGCTCAACGGCGTCGCCGTCGACAAGGTCAAGGTGCCGGCGGAGGGCGCCTGGGTGCTGCGCGGCGACCGCGGCCTGACTTATGAGGCCAAGCAGCCGGACAACGCGACGCTGACCGAGGGCAGCTGGTGGCCGGCCGATTATACCGGCGAGCCGCTCGTCTCGTTTTCCGACAAGGAAGGCAAGGAAATCGGGCTGAAGCTCGGCGATACCGTCACCGTCAACGTGCTCGGCCGCAATGTCACGGCCAGGATCGCCAATTTCCGCCAGGTCGAATGGGAGACGATGGGCATCAACTTCGTCATGGTGTTCTCGCCCAACACATTTGCCGGCGCGCCGCATGGCTGGGTGGCGACGCTGACCGAAAAGAGCGCCACCGCGGCTGATGACGCCCGCATCCTCAATGCCGTCACCCGCGCCTTCCCGGCAGTCACTACGGTCCGCGTCAAGGACGCGCTCGACATCGTCAACCGTCTGGTCGGACAGCTCGGCGCGGCGATCAGGGCGGCGGCCGGCGTGGCACTGATCGCGTCGGTGCTTGTGCTGGCCGGCGCGCTCGCCGCCGGCAACCGGGCGCGCATCCATGACGCGGTGGTGCTGAAGACGCTCGGTGCGACGCGGCTGACGCTGATATCGGCCTTCTCGCTCGAATACATGCTGATCGGCCTCGCCACGGCGGTCTTCGCGCTCGCCGCCGGCAGTGCCGCCGCATGGTTCGTCGTCGCCCGCATCATGACATTGCCGTCGCATTTCATGCCGGAAGTGGCGGTGGCGACCATTCTCTTTGCGCTGGTCATCACCGTCGGCATCGGTCTCGCCGGCACCTGGCGGGTGCTCGGCCACAAGGCAGCGCCCGTGCTGCGAAACCTCTGAGTCCGCATCGGTTCCACCCCGCCGACGGCCGGCATTTGGTTAAATCGACGTAATGTTTCGCGGCCAAAGGGCTGGAAAACCGCGCCATGCGTGCCTCACGAAGCATTACACCCGGTTACGGTCTTGTTCTTGACGCGAATAACCATCATATTTCGCCGCAGGCATGCTGGAGTCCCGCCAGCGGCGCCTGGGTCCGGGTGGACCCGACACCGGACGGGGCAGAAGCAATAGAGGACCACAATGGCTGAACCCATTCGCAACTATCAGACGCGCGCCGTGCCCGGCGCCGCCGTCGACATCGATCAGGGCCTGCGCGCCTATATGATCAAGGTCTACAATTTGATGGGGCTTGGTCTCCTCATCACTGGTCTTGCCGCCGTCGGCACGATCATGCTGGCCACAACCACCGATCCGGCCTCGGCTGTCGCGACGCTGCCGAGCGGTGAGATGCTGACCTCGTTCGGCTACGCGATCTTCGGCTCGCCGCTGCGCTGGCTGGTGATGCTGGCCCCGCTGGCCGCCGTTCTGTTCCTGTCGTTCCGCGTCCAGTCGATGAGCGTGTCGGCGGCGCAGACGACGTTCTGGGTCTATGCGGGCCTGGTCGGCCTGTCGCTGTCGTCGATCTTCCTGGTCTACACCACCGCCAGCATCTCGCAGACCTTCTTCGCCACCGCCGCGGCCTTCGGCGCGCTGTCGCTGTTCGGTTACACGACCAAGCGCGACCTGACGGCGATGGGCTCGTTCCTGATCATGGGCGTGTTCGGCATCATCATCGCGATGGTGATCAACATCTTCCTGCAGTCGTCGGCGCTATCCTTCGCCGTCTCGGCGATCGGCGTGCTGGTCTTCGCCGGCCTCACCGCCTACGACACGCAGAAGATCAAGGAGATGTATTTCGAGGGCGACGCCTCCGACGTCGCTGGCCGCAAGGCCATCATGGGCGCGCTGACGCTCTATCTCGACTTCATCAACCTGTTCATGTTCCTGCTCCAGTTCATGGGCGACCGCCGCTGAGGGCTGGTCCGCGTCATGGTCTGACTGGACCATCGGGTTTGGAAGGGGCGGCCCAACGGCCGCCCTTTTCTTTTGCGCCGACCTTTGCTGTTATTGCAGGCAGACAAGAGGCCTGCATAAAGAATGAGCACTATCGTTATACGGGCCGCGCGCGCGGCCGACCTCGACGCCATTACGCAAATCTATGCCGACGCTGTGACCCGCGGCACGGCGAGCTACGAGCTGGAGCCGCCAGGCCGCGCCGAAATGGGCATGCGATTCGACACGCTCCAGGCCGGCGGCTTCCCTTACCTTGTGGCGGAAAAGGATGGCGCCGTGCTCGGCTATGCCTATGCCGGTCCCTTCCGGCCGCGCCCGGCCTATCGCTTTGTCGTCGAGGACTCCGTCTATGTCGCGCCTGATGCCAAGGGCCAGGGTGTCGGCCTCAAACTGATGCAAAGCCTGATCGCGGCCGCCGAGGCTGCGGGCTTTCGCCAGATCGTCGCGGTGATCGGCGATGGCCATCCCGACAGCGCTTCCGTCAAGCTGCACGAAAAGCTCGGCTTTCGTCATTCCGGCCGCCTCGAAGGCTCCGGCTACAAGCACGGACGCTGGCTGGACACGGTGTTCATGCAACTGGCGCTGAACGGCGGTGCATCCGCTCCGCCAGATCCGGAATCATTGCCGGAACGGAAATTCCACCAAGAAAAATAAGGGCTTAGATGAGCGCCAAGACTGAGGTCAACCGAGCAATTGCGCCGCGGTTCAGGCCTCGACCAGCTTCAGCTTGCTGTCGAAGACGCCGAGCACACGGCCAAGCTCCTGCCCGCGCTTGAGGATACGGCCGCCCGCGGCGATGACGGCGAAGGCGCCTTGTTTGCGTGCCAGTTTCGGGTCCTTGACGATCTGGAACAGCGGCACCTCGCTGGCCCGGCGGAACACTGAAAACACGGCCCTGTCGGTGAGATGATCGATAGCGTAGTCGCGCCATTCATTGGCGGCAACCATGCGCCCGTAGAGTTTCAGGATCTGGTCCAGTTCGCGCCGCTCGAAGCGCACCGGCTGGTCGAGGCGCGCACGGCGTGCCTCGTGGAGCGGGATCAGTATCGCGGATGCGTCGCCATCCTCCGTCCCGCCGCCGTGATCGGTCATGCCTCGATCCTTCAAAAATGAATCTTTGCCAACCAAAGTTGGCGCTTTCGCCATCGAATTGCAAGTGCCGGCGAAGCGGTGCGGACCCGCGCCATTTCCGTCGCGTCCAGTCACGTTTGCAAACGACATGTTGGAATTGGTGATGCTCCGCCACATTCTCGCCATTTTTTATCCGCGCTCATGCCCCAATGTCCGACGAATTTACCGGCGTTGCCTGAGACGGTTCGGTCCGGCACCGGCTCGTAAACCCCAAGCCCCCCGCCCACGGGTCTGCGTCGGATCGAACCAACCTCGGTTTTTCCTCGGAAAGACCGGGTGCGACGATCCCAAAACCTAAATGACCGACGTCAGAAGCAAGCTGACGTCGGTTTTTTCATGCCTGGATCGCCGCTAATGCGGATTTCCCGCCGTATGGACGGTTTTCAGCCCGATCCGGTGCGACCGGCAGGATCGATGGGCGCCGAAATCTTGGCATGCCGTCCGCGCTTGCCAACGCCATCACCACTTAATAAGGTGTTAAGTGAAACGGGAGCGGCAATGCCACGCATATCGGACTCCACGGCGAAAGAGGTGAATGGTACGGTCGCGGCCACCCCTGAGGCCGGCGGCGTCGGTCCCCGCATCAAGGCGCTGCGCATGGCAAGGCGCGTCTCGCTGCGCCGGTTGGCCGACATGACCGGCACGACGGCGAGCTTCATCAGCCAGCTCGAGCGCAATCTGTGCGGCGCCAACACAGGCACGCTGCTCAGGATCGCCGCCGCTCTCGATCTCGGCATCAACGACCTGTTCGAGGGCAGCAGCCGTCCGTTGCACAAGGTGCTGAGGCGCGAGGAACGGCCTGTCGTTCCCGTCGGCGTGCGAGGCCGCAAGATGCTTTTGTCGCGGCGGCCGATCCATCAGTTCGAGGTTTATGCGGGGCATTTCGAGGTCGGCGGCTCGACCGGCGACGACGCCTATGTGCATGGCGGCGAGCATGAGATGTTCATGGTGCTCAAGGGAACCGTCGAACTGACGCTTGCCGACGAGCGCCATCTGATGCGCGAAGGCGACAGTGTTGAATACGCGACTTCGGTGCCGCACCGCACGGTCAATGTCGGCGACACGCCGGCGGAGGTGCTCTGGATCATCGCGCCGCCGACCGCCGGCGCGCTGGAACTCGATCAGTACAGGCCCGGAAACCGCTCGCATCCGGGTGAATGAGAACAAATGCGAGCTCTGGAATGGGAGAGTTGAACATGAGAGTGAAATTTGCACATGCGGCGTGCCTGGGCGTGCTTCTGGCGGCGACGGCCGCGCTCGCGCAATCGAAGCCGGTTGCCGGAGAGGCGGCCGAAGGCTCGCTGAAGGGCAAGACGCTAACCTTCGTGTCCTATGGCGGCATCTACCAGGACGGCCAGGCGGCGGCGCTCAAGGAGTTCGTGGACAAGTCGGGCGTCAAGCTGCTCAATGACGGCCCGACCGAGATCGCCAAGCTGCAGGCGCAGGTCGAGTCCGGCAATGTGACATGGGACGTTGTCGATACCGACGATCTGCCGCCTTATGTCTATTGCGGCAAACTGTTCCAGAAGCTGGACTTCACCAAACTCGACGTCTCGAAAATTCCCGAGGGCCAGGTCGGCGAGTGCTCGGTGCCGGCGATGAACTACGGCGTCGTGCTGATGTACAACACCGAAAAGTACAAGGACAATCCGCCCAAGAGCTGGGCCGACTTCTTCGACACGCAGAAATTCCCCGGCGTGCGCGGAATCGACGGCTCCGGCAGCCCGACCGGTGGCTTGCTGGAACAGGCGTTCAAGGTTGCCGGCGGGGACCCCAAGGCGATGACGGTGGCCGATATCGACAAGGCCATCGATGTGGTTCGCAAGCTCGGCCCGGATACCATCTTCTGGAAGACGGGTGCAGAATCGCAGCAACTCGCCGAATCCGGCGAGGCCGACATGCTGATGATGTGGACAGGCCGCGCCATGACCGCCGTCAAGAACGGCGCCAAATACGCACCGGCCTGGCAGGACTGGCTGGTGGTGATGGATCAGATGACGATCCCCGTCGGCGCCAAGGACACGGAGGCATCCTACGCGCTGCTCAACGCCTATCTTGGCAAGCACGCGCAGGAGGTGTTGACGGAGCAAACGTCTTACACGCCGATCAACAGTGAAGCGCAGCCCAAGGTCGACGCTTCCGTCTCCGCTTTCCTGACCAACACGCCCGAACGCCAGAAGCAGGGCTACAAGCAGAACTTCAAGTTCTGGGTCCCGAACTTCGCGGTGGCGCAGGAGAAGTGGTCCGCGCTGATGTCCGGCAACTGACCGGCTGAGGGAGACCAAAAGCCGTGAGCGCGTCCCAGCCAACCATTCCGGCCGCCGAAAGGCGCCGGGCATGGCGGCCGTTCGCGCTCGCGCTGCCGGCGCTGGTCCTGCTCTTCGCGGTGATTGGCTATCCGCTGCTCACCATCGTCGTGCGCAGCCTGTCGGAGCCGCAGTGGGGCCTACAGAACTATATCTGGTTCTTCGGCGCGCCCATCAACCTAGCCGTGCTCCGGCGGACCTTCCTCATTTCAGCATGGGTCACGCTGGTCTGCGTGGTTTGCGCCTATCCCTATGCCTATCTGATGACCGCGGTCCGACCACGCGTGCGCTTGGTGCTGCTGCTATGTGTGCTGATCCCGTTTTGGGTGAGCGGCGTGGTACGCACTTTGTCCTGGGTGATACTGCTGCAGGATTCGGGGGTCATCAACTCGATCCTGCGGGCGCTCGGGTTCGGCGGCATCAGGCTGATCCGCACCCAGACGGGCGTGGTCATCGGCATGGCGCAGGTGCTTTTGCCTTTCATGATCCTGCCGCTCTATTCGGTCATGAAAGGCATCGATCTCAGGCTGATGCAAGCCGCGCGGAGCCTCGGGGCGAGACCCTCGCGCGCGTTCCTCACGGTGTATCTGCCGCTGTCGCTGCCTGGCGTCTATGCCGGTGCGATCATCGTCTTCATCCTGGCGCTCGGCTTCTACATCACGCCGGCCCTGCTCGGCGGACCGCGCTCGACGATGCTGTCGACGCTGGTGCAGACACAGGTGCTCAGCCTCCTGCAATGGGGCAGGGGCGGGGCCATGGGCGTGGTGCTGCTCGTCACGACCTTCGTGCTGCTGGCGCTTGCCGCGCCCGTGATGCGGTCCAGCCATCGGCAAGCGGGGCGGCCCTGATGGAGATGAAGCCGCTTACCCGCGTCATGCTGGGTCTTGTCTGCCTGCTGGTAGCCATATGGCTGGTGGCACCGACGCTCGTCGTGGTGCCGATGTCATTCAACGAGAATAAATCGCTGGCATTTCCACCCCAGGGCTTCTCCTGGCAATGGTACGAAAATTTCGTCACCAATCCGGATTGGTCGACCAGCTTCCTCAATTCGCTGAAGGTCGCATCGATCGTTGCGGTTCTGGCAACCGTGCTCGGCACCCTTGCCGCCTTCGGCCTCGACCGCATGCAGGCGCGGCCGGCAAATCTCCTGCGCATGCTGATGCTGACGCCGATGGTGGTGCCGGGCGTGGTCCTGGCCATCGGCATCTACGCCGTCTATCTCGACACGCGGCTTGTCGGCACGCTGCTCGGCTTCGTTCTGGCCCACACCATCCTTGCGCTGCCTTTCGTGTTGATCGCCGTTTCGGCCAATCTCGAAGTGTTCGACAAGCGGCTGGAGACAGCCGCGGCGAGCCTGGGCGCAGGTTCGCTCACCACGTTCCGCACGGTGACGCTGCCGCTGATCGCCCCCGGGGTACTGTCAGGCCTGCTGTTCGCCTTCGCCACCTCCTTCGACGAGATCGTGGTGTCGCTGTTCATCACCAATCCCTATCTCAAGACGTTGCCGGTGCAGATCTTCGCTTCCATCACGCGCGACGCCGACCCGACGGTCGCGGCCGTCGGCACGATCCTCTTATGCGCAACGACACTGCTGATCGGCGGCGGCATGCTGCTTCTTGGCCGTGAGCGGAAGGGAGGCTTATGAATCAGAAAGCGGAAAGTCGCGGTGCGGCGATCGACCTGGAGTCGGTAAGCAAGGCCTATGGTTCCTTCAAGGCGCTCGACGGCGTGTCGCTGCGAATCGAGCCGGGTGAATTCATGACGCTGCTCGGCCCGAGCGGCTCAGGCAAGACGACGACGCTGAACGTGATCGCCGGCTTTACCGACCTGACCAGCGGCAAGCTGCTGGTCGGGGAAAAGAGCGTGGTCGGCGTGCCGGCGCACAAGCGCAACATCGGCGTGGTCTTCCAGCATTATGCACTGTTCCCGCACATGACGGTCGGCCGCAATGTCGCCTATCCGCTGAAGCTGCGCGGCGTCACCGGGGCAGAACGCGAACGCCGCGTCCGCCACGCGCTCGACATGGTCAAGATGGCCGATTTCGGCCATCGCTTTCCAAGCGAGCTTTCGGGCGGCCAGCAGCAGCGCGTGGCGCTGGCCCGCGCCATCGTCTTCGATCCGCCGCTGCTGCTGATGGACGAGCCGCTCGGCGCGCTGGACAAGAAACTGCGCGAATGGCTGCAGCTCGAGATCAAGCGCATCCACCGCGAACTCGGCACCACCTTCGTCTATGTGACGCACGACCAGGAGGAGGCGTTGGTGCTCTCCGACCGCATCGCCGTGTTCAACCGCGGCGGCATCGAGCAGATCGGCACCGGCCGCGAACTCTACGACGAGCCGGCGACGCTTTTCGTCGGCAAGTTCATTGGCGATTCTACCGTGCTGCGCGGCCCCGCCGCCACTTCCGGCAACGAGACGGCGATCGAGATATCAGGCCAGAGAGTGGCGACCGCCAAGCGTCTCGCCAATGGCGGCAAGCCGGTGATGCTGCTGCGTCCCGAAAAGCTGGCGCTTGCTCGTCGCGGCGGCGGCGGGGATGGCCGCAACCGGCTCGCCGGGCGTATCGGCGAGGCCATCTATCTCGGCTCCGGCTCCAAATACGAGGTGGAGCTCGCCGACGGCTCGAAAGCCATCGTGCGCTCGACGCTCGAGGCGGACACTTTTGCCATTGGAGACGAGGTCGACGTGCTCTTCGCCGGCGGCGACGTGAAGCTGCTCGCCGATGACGACAAGGCCGACCTGACGCTTACCTGAAACCGCTCCACACTTTCCTGGAATCGCACGGAGAACGGATCACAAGATGCAAGCCCAGCGCAATGGCGACGTGTCGTTCTGGTATGCCGACATAGGTGGCCCGCCGGCCAGCCGCCCACCCTTGCCCGGCGACATCGAGGCCGATGTCTGCATCGTCGGCGCCGGCTATACCGGACTTTGGACGGCCTACTATCTGAAGAAGGCAGAGCCCGCGCTGCGCATCGCCATCGTCGAAAAGGAGTTCGCCGGCTTCGGTGCCTCGGGCCGCAATGGCGGATGGCTGTCCGGCGGCTTCAGCTGGTCGCGCGAGAAATATGCAAAAACCTCCTCGCGCGGGGCGGTGATCGACATGCAGCGCGCCATGTCCGGCACGGTCGACGAGGTGATCGCGATTGCCGCTGCCGAAGGGATCGACGCCGACATCCGCCGCGTCGACAACATCACCGTCGCCACCAACGCCGCGCAGCTTGAGCGCGCCAAAGCCGAGTACGAAGAGGCCCGGCACTGGGAAATGCCGCCGGAGCGGTTGGCCTTCCTCGGTGCGCAGGAAGCGCGCGAGCGCATCGCCATCGACAATGTATTGGGCGCCTTCGTCGTGCGCGACGTCGCGCGCGTGCAGCCGGCCAAGCTGGTGCAGGGTCTGGCGGCGGCGGTCGCGCGGCTCGGCGTCGCCATCTACGAACAGACGCAGGTGCTGGCGCTCGAGAAGGGCAAGGTCACCACCGACCGCGGCGTCGTGCGCGCCGAAAAGATCGTGCGCGCCACCGAGGGCTTCACCGCCGGCATTGCCGGCTACGAGCGTCTCTGGCTGCCGCTGAACAGCGCCATCGTGGTGACCGAGAAGCTGCCGCAGAAGCTCTGGGACGAAATCGGCTGGAGCGGCTACGAGGTGCTGGGCGATGCCGCGCATACCTACTGCTATGCGCAGCGCACGCGGGAAGGCCGGATCGCCATGGGCGGCCGGGGCGTGCCCTACCGCTTCGGATCGCGCACCGACACGCGCGGCAAGACACAACAGGCGACCATCGACCAGCTGCACGAGATCCTGACCAGGCTGCTGCCGCAGACCAAAGGCGTGCGGCTCGACCATGCCTGGTGCGGCACGCTCGGCGTGCCGCGCGACTGGTGCACGACGTGCGGCTTCGATCGCGAAAGCGGCATGGGCTGGGCCGGCGGCTATGTCGGGCTCGGCGTTTCCAGTTCGAACCTGTCCGGCCGCACCTTGCGCGACCTGGTGCTCGGACACGACACGGAGCTGACCCGGTTGCCCTGGGTCAACCGCACGGTGAAGAAATGGGAGCCGGAGCCGCTGCGCTGGCTCGGCGTCCACGCCATGTACCAGCTCTACCGCATCGCCGACCGGCGGGAGGCAAACGGCCTGGGGCGGACGTCGCGCCTCGCCGCTTTCGCTGATCGCCTGACCGGCCATTGAGGCAGGTCACTCAAACGCGATTCCGTCGACCGTGAACAATGAGATTGGTCAGGCTTCGATCTCGTTTGGCAGACTTTGGAGGGCTGCGATGAGAAGCCACAAAAGCTGCCTGAACCATCTGAGCAGGAGGGAGAAGTTGTAGCCGGCGGCGGCCAGGATGGCGTTGACGGCGTCGCCCTGCTGGCCGGCGAGGTAGTTTCGGCCCATTCTGTGTTCGCCCTTGATGTGGCCGATGACGGGCTCGACCGCCGAGCGCCGTCGCATCTGGCGCTTGATGGCCGAGGTGACGCGGCGCTTCTGGCCGGCGGTGAAGACCCTGAACTTGTGGCTGTGGGGTGCGTTGTGGCCGCGATAGCCGGCGTCGGCGAGGATGCGGCCGATCTCGTTGCCGATGGTCTTTTCCATGTCGGGGATGACGCTTGCCAGCGTGTGGCCGTCATAGGGATTGCCGGGCAGTGCTTTTGCATGCAAGGCGAACTGGCCACCCTTGGAGCGCTTCAGCGTGGTGGCCACCGACACCTTCCCCCCGAACTCGTAGGGCATGTGCGCCTTGCCCTTGCCGATGCATTCCACCTCGTGCGCGTGCAGGCTGTAGATCTTGCGGCCGCGCTGGCGCTGACGTTGCTCGAGAACGGTGGCGGCCTGGTAGAGCGGCCATTTGAACAGCGCGTCCAGCCCCGCATCGCCGGCAATCTGGCGACCGATGTCGCGAATGGTCCGGCCGAGATAGGTCTTGAGCTTGCGCAGCGCCTTGTTGGCCCGCTTGAACTGCTTGGCGTGGGCATAGCGCTGGTGCTTGATCAGCGCCAGCTTGCCGACCCGCACATAGCTCTGGCGCAAATTGAGCCCCTTCCTCTTGGCCAGCCGCACCAGCCGCTCGCGCGCCCGGTGGATGAGCTTGGCGTCGGTCGGGAACATCACGTTCTTCGGCTGCACGGTGGTGTCGACGATGACCTGGCGCGTGTCGGCCGGCGTCATCGCCCCGGTCTTGACCGCAAGGCTGAGGCTTTCCTGCAACAGCGCCATGATCCGCTCTTCGCCCATGCGGCTGCGCCAGCGCGTCATCGACGAGCGGTCGAATGGCAGCGTATGGCAAAAGAACGTCTCGCCGGTGAGATACTGGAAGTAGGGGTTCTCCACCCAACGCTCGCACAGCACCTCGTCTGACAGGTTGAAGGTGTGCTTGAGGATCGCCAGCCCCGCCATCAGCCGGGTCGGCAGTGGCGGCATGCCAGGGCCGTCCGAATAGACGGCGCCAAAACGCTCCTCCAGCATCGGCCAGTCGATCGCCTGCGCCAGCCGCACCAGCTCGTGCTTCATGTTGATAATCTGATCGAGCCTGGAGCGGAACAGGTCCTGCTCTCCCGTCTCGCGCTTCTCGCGTGGCCTGGACACTCGCCGTCCCCTCGATTCGCCGCCGCCGAACCGAGTGAATCACGCTCCGCGGCACAAGGGAATCGTAAAACCGAATTGCAGGAAAACAGCCCCCACAAACCGCTAAACCTGCAATTCCAAAGCCGCTATCCGCCTCAATCAACAGGCCAGATCAACGGCTTGCGGATAGTTCACGGTCGACGATTCCGTTTGGTCGACAGGCATGAATGGAGACCGACAGCGCGTCGCATCATTTCCGTTTTCGGCGGCGCGCTTCAGAGCCTTCGATCGAACGGCGCATCGGAACCGGGGCGGTGAATGAAGGCGGCGCCCAGGATGGGCCCTGGCAGGCCGTCCTTGCCGACGGACTGCAAAAGCACGGCGCAGCCGCCCTTCTTGGAAATCTCACTCATCGGCAATTCGTAGCGCTGCGCCTTGCCGTGCCAGATGCCCGCTGTCTGGATGCCGGTCACCGCGTTCCAATAGGTCATCTTGCGGCCCGTGTTCTCGCCCTGGCCGATCGTGACCGTCTGCGGCGGCTCGAAATAGACGATGACGACATGGGCATCGCTGGGACCGGTCCCGCCATCGCCGGTATCGATCATGACGCGGTCGCTGGTCCGGCTGATCTTGATGGCGACCCGCATGTCTTCGCCGATCCTTGCCATGCGGGCGAGTTGGCCATCGACCTCGCCGCGATTGGCGCCGTTGACATGGACCCGGCCGTTGATGACCGCCTGCGGCGTATAGACTGAGCGGTTGCCGAAGGCCCGCATATACTCATATTGCCGCTCGGTGTTTTCCTTGCTGCTCAGCGTGTCCCGCCAGCCGAGATAATCCCAGTAGCCGACGTGATAGGAGAGCGCGACAAGATCCTGCCTGGCGGCAAGTTCGGAGAAGAAGGCGTCGGCAGGCGGACAGGAACTGCAGCCTTGGCTGGTGAACAGCTCGACCACGCCCACGGGCCTGTCGCCCTGGGGCTTGTCGGCCGGGAGCCTGCCGGACTCGCCGGCGTGCCCGGCACCGGCAAACGCCGAGAAGGCCAGCGCGAACGCTGCCAGCCACAATGATCTACGCGAGGCCATGACCATTCCAATTCCCGCCGGTGATGCCGGCTTTGTTTTGATTGGCTGAAATATGTGGCAGAACCGGAAGTCAACGGGAAGTCACGTTGCGGTGAAATTTTGCCATTGCAAGCCTGGGTAGGGCGGCAATAGGAGAAGCCCACTGCATTTCAACCGGCGGTTCGATTCGGGGGCGGGATCATCATCATGTGGCAAAGTTTCCTGGCTCCAGTCGATCTCTATTGCGAGCGAACGGGTCCTGAACTTTGGGCCGAGCCGGTGAATGCTTTGACCAACCTGGCTTTCATTGCCGCGGGACTATGGGGCGTCCGCGAAGTGCGGCGATGCAGGACCGGCATTTTCGCCGAGGTCCTGGCCTGGTGGGTGGTGGCGATCGGCGTCGGCTCGACGATCTTTCACATCTTCGCCACCAAGGGAACGGTCTGGGCCGACGTGGTGCCGATCGCCGGCTTCACGCTGGCCTACACGCTGTTCAACCTGCGCCGCTTCCTGCGCCTGGAATGGGGCAAGGCGATCGCGATCTTCGTCGTTTTCTATGCCGTTGTCGGAGCGATAACTCTGGCCGTGCCGGATTGGCTGCGCCAGGCGTCGAACGGCACCACAGGCTACCTGCCGCCGTTCCTGGCGCTCGCCTTCTTCGGTGTCTGGGTGACGGCCAGCGGGAATCGCGCCGGCTGGTATAATCTGGCCGGATCGGCGATCTTCGTGCTGTCGGTCATCTGCCGCATGATCGATCCGCTGGTCTGCACCAGCTTCCCGCTCGGCACGCACTTCCTCTGGCACCTGCTCAACGGGCTGATGCTGGCTGTGCTGCTGGCCGCCGCGGCGCGCTACGGCGCGCCACAGCGAGGCAGTAGGCAGTAGGTCCTATTTCCTACTGCCTAAGCCCTACTCCCTTGCCGCTACGCGGCAAGATCGCGCAACACGTACTGCAAAATGCCGCCGTTCTTGAAGTAGTCGAGTTCGTCAAGCGTATCGATGCGGCAAATGATCGGCACCTTCTTCACCGTGCCGTCGCCATAGGTGATCCTGGCTTCCATCTTCTGGCGCGGCTTGAGGGCGTCCAGGCCGTCCATCTCGACCAGCTCATCCCCTTTCAGGTTGAGCGAAGCCCATGAGGTGCCTTCCTCGAAGACGAAGGGGATGACGCCCATGCCGACCAGGTTGGAGCGGTGGATGCGCTCGAAGGACTGGGCGATGACCGCGCGGACACCAAGGAGATTCGTTCCCTTGGCCGCCCAGTCGCGCGACGAGCCGTTGCCGTATTCGACGCCGGCGAAGATGACCAGCGGCACGCCTTCCTTCTTGTATTGCATCGCCGCGTCGTAGATCGATTCCTCTTCCTTCGACGGGTAATGGATGGTGTAGCCGCCTTCCCTGCCGTTCTCGCCCAGCATGTGGTTGCGGATGCGGATGTTGGCGAAGGTGCCGCGCATCATCACCTCATGGTTGCCGCGGCGCGTGCCGTACTGGTTGAAGTCGGCAACGCCGACGCCATGCTCGGTAAGGTATTTGCCGGCCGGCGAGGCGGCCTTGATCGAGCCCGCTGGCGAAATGTGGTCGGTGGTGATCTTGTCGCCGAACAAGCCCAGCACGCGGGCGCCCTTGATGTCGCCGATCTTGCCGAAGCCCGTGGTCATGCCGGCGAAATAGGGCGGGTTCTGCACATAGGTGGAATTGTCGTCCCAGGCATAGGTCTGGCCTTCCGGCGCCTTGACGTTCTGCCAGTTCTCATCGCCCTTGAAGACGTCGGCATATTTGCGGGCGAACAGCTCGCGCGTCACGTTCTTCTCGATGAATTCCTGGATTTCCGCCGAGCTCGGCCAGATATCCTTGAGGTAGACCGGCTTGCCGTTCCTGTCCTCGCCGAGCGGTTCGGTGGTCAAGTCTTTCGTCACCGTGCCGGCCAGCGCGTGCGCCACGACCAGCGGCGGCGAGGCGAGATAGTTGGCCTGCACGTCGGGCGAGACACGGCCCTCGAAGTTGCGGTTGCCGGAAAGCACGGCGGCGGCAATCAAACCCTTATCGTTGATGGTCTTGGAGATCGGCGCCGGCAGCGGGCCGGAATTGCCGATGCAGGTGGTGCAGCCGAAGCCGACCAGGTTGAAGCCGATCTGGTCGAGCTCCTTCTGCAGGCCGGATTTCTCGAGATATTCGGCGACCACCTGGCTGCCTGGCGCCAACGAGGTCTTCACCCAGGGCTTCTGCTTGAGGCCGAGGCGATTGGCGTTGCGGGCGAGCAGGCCGGCGCCGATCAGCACGCTCGGGTTCGAGGTGTTGGTGCAGGAGGTGATGGCGGCGATGACGACGTCGCCATGGCCGAGATCATGGCCGGTGCCTTCGACGGCGTAGCGCTTCGAGATTTCAGCCGCCTTCTTGTATTCGGTGTCCATAGCCTTGACGAAGCCGGCCGGGATGCCTTCCAGCGCGACGCGGCCCTCTGGGCGCTTCGGGCCGGCCATCGACGGCACGACGTCGCCGAGATCGAGCTCCAGCAAGTCGGTGAAGACCGGGTCGGCGGAGCCTGCGTCACGCCACATGCCTTGCGCCTTGGAGTAGGCTTCGACCAGCGCGATGCGGCTTTCCTCGCGGCCCGACATTGTGAGATAGCGGATGGTCTCGCTATCGACCGGGAAGAAGCCGCAGGTGGCGCCATATTCAGGCGCCATATTGCCGATGGTGGCGCGGTCGGCCAGCGTCATGTTGGAGAGACCGGGGCCGAAGAATTCGACGAACTTGCCGACGACGCCCTTCTTGCGCAGCATCTGGGTGACGGTGAGCACGAGGTCGGTGGCGGTGACGCCCTCCTTCAGCTTGCCGGTGAGGCGGAAGCCGATGACCTCGGGCAAAAGCATGGAGACGGGCTGGCCGAGCATGGCCGCCTCGGCTTCGATGCCGCCGACGCCCCAGCCGAGTACGCCGAGGCCGTTGATCATGGTGGTGTGCGAATCGGTACCGACGCAGGTGTCGGGATAGGCTGATGTTTCGCCGTCCTCGGTGTTGGTCCACACCACCTGGCCGAGATATTCGAGGTTGACCTGATGGCAGATGCCGGTACCGGGTGGCACGACGCGGAAATTGCGGAACGCCTGCTGGCCCCATTTCAGGAACTTGTAGCGTTCCTCGTTGCGCTCATATTCGAGCTCGACATTGCGCGCGAAGGCCATCGGCGAGCCGAACTCGTCGACAATGACGGAATGGTCGATGACGAGGTCGACCGGCACCAGCGGGTTGATCTTTTGCGGGTCGCCGCCGAGCGAGGCCATGGCGTCGCGCATCGCCGCCAGGTCGACCACCGCCGGAACGCCGGTGAAATCCTGCATCAGGACGCGGGCAGGGCGATAGGCAATCTCGACGCCGGCCGTCCCCTTGTCGGTCAGCCAGCCGGCGACGGCCTTGATCGAGTCCTTGGTGACGGAGCGGCCGTCCTCGTTGCGCAGAAGGTTCTCCAGCAGAACCTTCATCGAATAAGGCAATTGGGCGATGCCGATGAGGCCGTTCTTCTCGGCCTCGACGAGGTCGAAATAGGTATATTCGGCGTCGCCCGCTTTCAGCGTGCGGCGGCAATTGAAACTGTCGAGGGATTTTGACACGTGCGATCCGTCCTTGTCTGTTCAGCCTGAAAGGGAACGGACGCCGATGGCATGCAATCACGCGCAAAGGTGCGGGTACGGCCATTTCCGCTGTCCGCTCCCAAGCAACCCGAGCCGTTCAAGGCGGCGCGTGCGCTGGTTCGGCGCTAGTTCTGTTCCCGCGCCGACCGCTGGCACGGATGCACCGCATATAGAGAATTTTCTGGAATAGTTCTAGACAGTTAAAAAGCAAATTTGTGCGATGCGGCAGGGGCCGAGGCGGATTGTTTCAGGGCGGGCGAGGGATGCGGCTTATCGCCGAAAATCTGGGCGGCGAACGCGGCGGCGAGACGGTGTTTTTGGGCATTGGCTTTGAGCTCGATCAAGGCCAGGCGCTGGTCGTCACCGGGCCGAACGGATCAGGCAAATCGACCTTGCTCAGGATCGTCGCCGGACTGCTGCCGAAGGCTGAAGGCAATTTGCTGATCGAGGGCGGCGGGGATGAATTTCCGTCGATCGCTTCGGCCTGCCACTATCTCGGCCATCAGAACGCAATGAAAACGGCGCTCAGCGTGACGGAAAACCTGCGCTTCTGGCGCGACTTCAACGGCGGTGGATCCGTCGGCGTCCAGGAGGCGCTGGAGACCGTCGGACTGGGCGGCATCGGCCATCTGCCGTTCGGCTATCTCTCGACCGGGCAAAGACGACGCGCGGCGATCGCGAAACTGCTGGTCAGCCATCGGCCGATCTGGCTGCTCGACGAGCCGACCGCCGGGCTGGACAGGGATTCGGAGGCGCGATTCGCGGGATTGATGAGGGGGCATTGTGCGGATGGTGGGATTGTCGTCGCGGCAACGCATCTGCCGCTCGGGATCGAGGGGGCGCAGGCGTTGAGGATGGGGCAGGCCTTTTGATGACGGCACTCTACGGCGCCCCCCTCTGTCCTGCCGGACATCTCCCCCTCGAGGGGGGAGATCGGCTGCCAGCTTGGCTTTCGCCAATTACAACGGTTGAAAGATTGGCGAGCCACCGAAGCTGCCAATCTCCCCCCTCGAGGGGGAGATGTCCGGCAGGACAGAGGGGGGCGCTCAAGCGCGAGTATCTCATATCATGCTAGCCCTCCTCCTCCGCGATATCCGCCTTTCGATTCGGGCCGGCGGCGGGGCGCTGACGGGCGTGATCTTCTTCCTCGCCGTGATCGCCACCATTCCCTTCGGCGTCGGGCCGGACCTGAGACTGCTTGCCCGCATCGGCCCGGCGATCCTGTGGATCGGAGCACTGCTCTCTTGCCTGCTCGGCCTCGACCGGTTGTTCCAGGCCGACCGCGAGGACGGCTCGCTCGATCTCCTGGTGCTTGGCAACGACCGCCACATGCTGGCGCTGACGGTGCTCACCAAATGCCTGGCGCATTGGGCGGGCAGCGTGCTGCCGCTGGTGGTCGCCGCGCCGCTGCTCGGCCTGTTCATGAACATGGAGCCGATCGCCATCGGCGCCACGGCGCTTACGCTGCTGGTCGGCACGCCGGCGATCACCTTCATCGGCGCCGTCGGCGCGGCGGTGGCGGTGGCGCTGCCGCGCGGCGGGCTCCTGATTTCGGTGCTGGTGCTGCCGCTGACCATCCCGGTGCTGATCTTCGGGGTTTCGGCGAGTTATGGCGCGACGGCCAATCCCGATCCGTTCCTGCAACCTTTCCTCATTCTTGCCGCGCTGACGTTGTTTCTTGCCGTGCTCGGACCGCTGGCGGCGGCGCTGGCGCTGCGCCATGGCACGGATTGAGGCGGCCATGACCGGCAAGGGCTGCGGCGCGGCGGCCAATTGCGCGGTCACCGGCGCGGGGCTAAGGGAAGGCATGATCGAGCACGGCGGAAGGATCGAATTGGCGGGCGGCATGCCGACGAGGCAGCCGGCATGAGCCCGCATGCGCTCTACGTCACCGCCGCCTATGCCGTCACGGCGATTGCGCTGGCCGGGCTGATCGGCTGGATCCTGCTCGATCAACGGGCCCGCAAGCGCGAACTGGCCGAACTCGAGGCGGCGGGCGTGCGCCGACGCTCCGACAAGGGCGGGGAGCGCGTGTCATGAGCACGGATATGCCAACGCCGGCGCCGGCCCGGCGCCGCCTGTTCGTGCTGTTGCCGCTGCTGGTCTTCCTCGGGCTGGCGGGGCTGTTCCTGGCGCAGCTCCTGTCGGGGCGCGACACTTCGGAGGTGCCGTCGGCGCTGATCGGCCTGCCGGCGCCGCCGACCAACCTGCCCCCGCTGGACGGCACGAACCTGCCGGGACTCGATTCGAAATCGTTTGCCGGCAAGGTGACGCTGGTCAACGTCTTCGCCTCATGGTGCGCGCCTTGCCGCGAAGAGCACCCGGTGCTTTTGGGGCTGGCGCAGGACAGGCGCTTCACCATGGCGGCGCTGAACTACAAGGACCGGCCGGAAAACGCCCGCCGATTCCTCGGCGATCTCGGCAATCCGTTCCAGGCGATCGGCGTCGACGAGGCCGGCCGCACGGCGATCGACTGGGGCGTCTATGGCGTGCCGGAAACCTTCGTCATCGGCAAGGACGGCAAAATAGCCTACAAGCATGTCGGCCCGCTGACGGCCGAGACGGCTCGGACGCTGCTGTTGCCGCAGATCGAGAAGGCGCTGGCCGCGCCGAACTGAGGCGACTGGCCGGCCTACTTGCTTGCCTTGGCCCGCTCGATCGCGTCGACGATCATCTTCTTGGCGTATTTGGAATCGTGCCAGCCCTCGATCTTGACCCATTTGCCGGGTTCGAGATCCTTGTAGTGCTCGAAGAAGTGCTGCACCTGATCGCGGGTGATCTCGGGCAGCTGCGTGTATTCGGTGACGTTCTCGTAACGCAACGTCAGCTTCGGCGACGGCACGGCGATGACCTTCTCGTCCTGGCCGGCATTGTCTTCCATGATCAGCACGCCGATCGGCCGCACATTGATGACGCAGCCGGGCACCAGCGCGCGCGTGTTGCAGACCAGCACGTCGATCGGATCGCCGTCGCCAGACAGCGTGTGCGGAACGAAGCCGTAATTGCCGGGATAGCGCATCGAGGTGTGCAGGAAACGGTCGACGAACAGCGTGCCGGCCTCCTTGTCCATCTCGTATTTGATCGGCTCGCCGCCGATCGGCACCTCGATGATGACGTTGACGTCCTCGGGCGGATTCTTTCCGGTGGCGATGGCTTCAATACGCATGACTTATCCCTCTCTCGATTGGCAGACCGATAGCGGGCGGCGCAAAATGGTGCAATGCGGCGAATGGTGCTCAAGAACGCCCAGCAAGACGCAATGGCATTCAATGCGTTCAATCATTAGCAGAAGATGTTTCAGTGTCGTGATTGCGTAGGTTGCGCTTCGCGCCGCTTACGCGATCGTTCCTCGCCGGTCATTCCCAGACGAAAGCAACCTTCTTCAGCGCCTTCTGCTCGAATATCTCGACGCCTTCGGCGATATCGCGGCCGCCGGCGCCGGAATAGAAGGCGAGCGCGTTCTGATTGTCTTCCAGCGCCCACACCACCGTGCCCTTCAATCCGTGGTCGGCAAGCCGCGCCCGTGCCGCCTTGAAAAGCCGGCTGCCGAGCCCGATGCCCTGATATTCCGGCCGCAGGTACAATTCATAGATCTCGCCCTGCTGCTTGAGTTCGCGGGCCCGGTTCTTGCCGATCGTGGCGTAGCCGGCAACCGTGCCGCCGATCTCGATCACCAGGACGGTAGCGGCGCGGCGGATGGCATTGGCCCACCAGTCGGCGCCGCGACGGTTGATCATCGATGTCAGGGTGCGGTGCGGGATGATGCCGCTATAGGCGCCGCGCCAAGCCTGCAAATGCACGTCGGCGATCGCCGCGGCGTCGCGCGATTCGGCTTTGCGGATATCGATGCTCAGCGTATTCATGATTTGTTAACCATAAACCCGCATCGCTCGAATGCAAGAGTCCGGGCAGTCCGGAGGACGCTTTCTCACAGGCCGTCATCGCCTGCGCGATGCGCGTTCGAGGCTGTCGGTGGAGCTCAAATCTCGACCAGATGATCGTCGAGTTCGTTGGTGTCGCCCGACGTCACCGGGAAGTGCTCGGCGAGCACCGCTCCAACCGATTGGATCGCCTTGACGAAGCCGTCGGCAAGCCGGTCGTCGCCGGCATGTGCGGTAAGCTCGCGCACCACATCGTCCCAGACATGCTGGCCGACCTTGGCGTCGATGCCTGAATCGGCGACCACCTCGGCGTAGCGCTCGGTGACCGACACGAACACCAGCACGCCGGTACGCGCGGTGGTGCGGTGGACGTTGCGGGCCAGGAACTGCTTCAGTGCGTTGTCATGCGCGGTCTGATAGCGCAGCCGTCTCGGCACCATATGGATGCGCAGCCCCGGAAAGGCCCATAACAGCAAAAGAAAGCAGGCCAGCGCCAGAAGCTGGGCAATGACGAAGTGCGGCAGACGGATGGTTAGCCACCAGGCCTCGAGCCCATAGGCGACGGCGAGGCTGACCAGCAGCGTGGCGAGAGCCGCCACGAAGGCAGCCGGAAAGAAGTAGTTGCCGCTGGCATGCGCCACCACGCAGTAGATTTCGCCGTCGGTCCTTGATTCGGCGGCGCGGATCGCCCCGGCGATGCGCTCATGGTCCTGCGGGCTGATCGGTCGTATCGCCATGATCCCTCTCACCAGCTTCCCGAAGAGCCGCCGCCGCCGGAAGAGCCCCCACCGCCGGAGAAACCACCGCCGCTACCGCCCGAGGACCAGCCGCCGCCGCCCGACCAGCCGCCGCCACCTGACGACCAGCCGCCACCCGACGATCGCCGGCTCGGCTCGAACGTCATGCCGAGCCAGCGGTAACGGCCGGGACCGATCTTCTGGCCGAAGATCGGCGGCAACACCGAGGCCGCTATGCTGCCGAAGAAGATGAGCGCCCAGATGCCGATGAAGATGGCGAAGAACAAATCGTCGGAATTGAACGGCGCCTGCTGGTTGCGCTTGCCGCGTGCTTCCAGCTCCTCGGGATTGCCGTTGAGCACCATGATCATGTCGTCGACGGCCTTGGTGATGCCGCCGGAGAAATCGCCGGCACGGAAGGCCGGCACCATGTCGTTTTCGATGATCAGCTTGGTGTGCAGGTCGGTCAGCGTGCCTTCCAGCCCGTAGCCGACCTCGATGCGCATCTTGCGGTCGTTCGGCGCGACCAGAAGCAGCACGCCGTTGTTCTCCTTCGCCTGGCCGAGTTTCCAGAACCGGTACAGCCGGTTGGCATAGGGCTCGATCTCCTCGCCGCCGAGACTGGGAATGGTGGCGACGACGATCTGATCGGAGCCCTTCGTCTCGAAATCGGCAAGCTTCTGCGTCAGTGCCGCCCTGGTCGCCGCATCGATGATGCCTGCATTGTCGACGACACGGCCGGTCAGCGCCGGGAGCTCGGCGGCGAGGGCCGCAAATGGCACCACGAGAACGAGGAGCAGGACAGCGACGCGATACATGGCGCGTCGTCCCTCATTGGCGAGCAGGATCACCACGTCGGAATCCGGCAATCATCCGCCCTGTTTCGTGCCGAAATCGACCTTCGGCGTCTGCAATTTGTCCTCCTCGACCGTGAAATTGGCGAAGGGCGCGTTGCCGCGGAACCAGAACGTCGCCCACAGCACCGAGGGGAAGGTCCGCAGCGTCAGATTGTAGTCCCTGACCGCCTGGATGTAGTCACGCCGCGCCACCGCGATGCGGTTCTCGGTACCTTCGAGCTGCGCCTGCAGCGCCAGGAAGTTCTGGTTGGCCTTCAGGTCCGGGTATGCCTCCGACACAGCAAGCAGCCGCGACAGCGCGCTGGTCAGCCCTGCCTGGGCATCCTGGAACCTCTTGAGGGCTTCGGGATCCTTCAACGTTTCTGGCGTTACCGTGACCTGCGTCGCCTTGGCGCGCGCCTCGACCACCGCGTCAAGCGTGTCCTTTTCGTGCGAGGCGTAGCCCTTGACCGTCTCGACCAGGTTGGGGATGAGGTCGGCGCGGCGTTGATACTGGTTCAGCACCTCACTCCACGCCGCCTTGGCGTTCTCCTCCGCCGTCGGGATGGTGTTGTAGCCGCAGCCGGCAAGCAGCGGCAGCATGACGGCCATCACCAGCAAGGCGGGCAGCGTGCGGAATGTCGGGAAAGCAAGGCGCTGGGCAAACATGATCGGTCCCCTCGGTAGAAGTTGCATGCGAAGCATTACCACAATCGGCGCGCAAGAAAACGACCTCGGCGCAGACGGTTACCGATGGGGTTACGGTCGGTCGCAAGGCGCTGTAATTGACGGAGCGAACGCGGTAAGGTCGCCACGAAACAGGACAGCATCATGGTGCAGCGCCAGGACAGCGACACCGAATCGCGCCGCATCCTCGAGCGCGTCGCGCGCGAAACCGATCCGGCCGCCACTTCGCTCGCGGCGCGGACCGCGAAGGCCGTTCGCGACCACGTCGCGGCGGCCGATGCCGACCGCGCGGATCCGATCGAAGTCTGGGGCACGCGCATTGGCCGGATAATTGGGCTGCTGCTGGCGCTGGGCCTGATGGTCTGGCTCGTGCTTTTCCTCACCCGGGGCAGTTAGGATTCCAATGAGCACCGAGCAAGCCGACGCGCCGCGCGCGGTCATCGTCATTTCCAGCCATGTCGCACGCGGCTCGGTCGGCAATCGCGCCGCCGTCTTTGCGCTGGAATCGCTGGGTTTCCCGGTATGGGCGGTGCCGACAATCATCCTGCCCTGGCATCCCGGCCATGGGCGCGCGACCCGCATCGTGCCGCCGCTCGATCAGTTCAAGGCATTGATGGCCGATCTGGAGCGCGCGCCGTGGCTGGGCGAGGTCGGGGCGGTGCTGTCGGGCTATCTCGGCGAGGCCGGCCAGGCCGAAGCCGTCGCCTCGCTGGTCGCCGCGGTCAAGGCGAGGACGCCCGACGCCGTCTATATCTGCGATCCGGTAATGGGCGATTCGGGCGGGCTCTATGTGCCGGAGCCGACGGCGATCGCCATGCGCGACCGGCTGATGCCGATCGCCGACATTGCCACCCCTAACCGCTATGAGCTGGAATGGATGGCCGGCGTGCCGTTGCCCGACCTGAAGTCGGTGATGGCGGCGGCGCTCCATGCCGGGCCGTCGACCATGCTGGTCACCTCGGCGCCATCGATGATTTCAGGCGGCACCGGGAATCTTCTGCTCGACGGCAGCCAGGCGCTGCTCGCCGAGCACCGCGTCATCGACAAGCCGCCGAACGGTTTGGGCGACCTGACAGCGGCGGTCTACCTGGCGCGCATCCTCTCCGGCCAGCCGGCGATCAAGGCGCTGCAATCGACGACGGCGGCGGTCTACGAGATCCTGGCGCGCACGGCCAAACGCGGCGGCGACGAATTGCAGCTCGAAACCGATGCGCAGAGCCTGTCGCACCCGATGGCGATGGTGCAGCTTCGCCATCTCACGCATCCGGGGCGGGACCGCCGCGCGTGACATCGGCACGGGTGCTGGTCGGCGCGGACGGCTGCAAGGCCGGCTGGGTCGCCGTTCGGAGCGCTCCGAACGCGGCGCCTTCGGTCGAGGTCTTCGCCAGCTTCGCCGCGCTGCTGTCGGCGGTTCCCGACGACGCGATCGTCGCCGTCGACATGCCGATCGGCCTGCCTGAATTTTCGAGCAAGGGCGGGCGCGGGCCGGAGGCGCAGGTCAGGCGGCTGCTCGGGCCGCGCCAATCCGGCGTCTTCTCGATCCCGTCTCGTGCGGCACTCTACGCCGATACCGCCGAGTTCACTTCGATCGAAGCCTGGTACGCCGCGCACCGCCGGGCGAGCGACGTGGCCAGGACGACATCCGATCCGCCGCGCGGCGTTTCGATCCAGGCATTCGGCATCTTTGGCAAAATACGCGAGATCGATACGTTGCTGATCTCGCGGCCCGAACTGCGTGGCCGCGTCTTCGAATCGCATCCGGAAGTGGCTTTCTGTCGGCTCAACGGCGGGCAGGCCATGCTGCTGCCGAAGAAGGTCAAGGGCAGCATCAATCCGGCCGGCATGGCGGAACGCAAGGCGCTGCTTAGCCGGCACGGCTATGCCATAGACTTCCTCGATCAGGCGCCGCCGCGCGGTGCGGCCGATGACGATTTCCTCGATGCGGCGGCGATGATGCTGATCGCCGGCCGCATCGCCGCCTGCACGGCACGGCCGTTTCCCGACCCGCCACTTACCGACGGCTTTGGCATACCGGTCGCCATCTGGGCGTGACAACATTGCCCAGCTTTGCGCCTGACGCAGGGCATTTCTCACCAACCCCACAATTCTGCATTGCTCGCGACGGGCTTTTACCGCTAGAGCGTTTTCTCGACCGCAACGAGCTGCCGCCTCCAACCCGGAAAGCCGCCCATGCCTCACCTTCCCGACCACCTTCTTGCCGGCTACCGCAATTTCATGAACGGTCGCTATCTCACCGAGAGCGGCCGCTATCGCGAGCTCGCCCGGGAGGGGCAAGCGCCGGAAACCATGATCGTCGCGTGCTGCGATTCCCGCTCGGCTCCCGAGGCGATCTTCGACGCAGGGCCCGGCGAACTCTTCGTGCTGCGCAATGTCGGCAATCTGGTGCCGCCTTACGAGCCGGACGGCGAGTTCCACTCGACCTCGGCCGCGCTCGAATTCGCGGTGCAGAGCCTCAAGGTCAAGAACATCGTTGTCATGGGCCATGGCCGCTGCGGCGGTATCCGTGCCGCGCTCGACGCCAATTCCGCGCCACTGTCGCCGGGCGATTTCATCGGCAAATGGATGAGCCTGATCGCGCCGGCCGCCGAGACCGTGTCGGCCAGCACCTTCATGACTGCGACGGAGCGCCAGACGGCGCTGGAGCGCATCTCGATCCGCTATTCCCTCGCCAATCTCAGGACCTTTCCCTGCGTCTCGATCCTTGAGGGCAAGGGGCGGCTGTCGCTGCACGGTGCCTGGTTCGACATTTCGACCGGCGAGCTCTGGGTGATGAACAAGGAAACCGGCGATTTCGAGCGCCCGGTGCTGGAGTGACCGAAACGGCACGCCAGGCAATGAACATCCGGCCGGTCATGTTCACCGCCGCCGCACTGCTGATGGCGATCATGGCCGCCCGCGCCGATGACGGCGCCATCATCAGCCGCTGGTATTCGGCCCTGCTGGTCGCCGACCGCACCGAACTTTCCGACCTGCTCGCCGACAATGTGCGCATCGAACTCGACGACCTCGGCATCGTGCAGGGAAAGCAGGAGTTCATCGCCTCTCTCGACGAATGGAAAGGTGCGGTTGCTGGTGCCGCGATCCGACACCGGATCGAGAAGAACGAAGGCGGCGTCACCACGGTGATCGCCTGCTACGACTTCCCCGACAACGACATGCTGATGCATGAGACCTTCGCCATAGCGGGCGACCGCATCACGGCCAGCACGCAGAAAGCGCTTGCGGAAAGCTGCGAAGCCTACTGACCGGCAGCGCTGTTGCGCGCGCCGGACGAGCGCCCTACATCGGTGATTTCAGCCCCTCCCGACCTGCCAGCCCGAAAGACAATCCATGCCCGCCACGAAAGCCGTCGACCTCGCCGCCCATCCGCTGACCACGTGGCAAGGGCCACTCGGCCTGCCCGATTTCGCCCGATTTGGCGACGACGAGTTCGCACCCGTCTTCGACGCGGCGCTGAAGGCGCATGAGGCCGAGATCGAGGCCATTGCCGCGAACGAGGATACGCCGACCATCGAGAACACGCTTCAAGCCCTGGAGCTCGCCGGCGAAGCGCTCGACCATGTCTCGTCGATCTTCTGGTGCCGTGCCGGGGCCCACACCAACGAGGACATCCAGGCGCTGGAGCGCGACATCTCGCCAAGGATGTCGAGGCATTTCTCGGCGATCTCGATGAATGAAAGGCTCTTTGCCCGCATCGACGACCTTTACCGGCGCCGCGAGACGCTCAAGCTCGATGCCGAGACGTTGCGGGTGCTGGAAAAGACCTGGAAGGGTTTTGTCCGCTCGGGCGCGAAACTCGATGCGGATGGCAAGAAGCGGCTGGCAGGGATCAATGAGGAGCTGTCGTCGCTCGGCACCAGCTTCGGCCAGAACGTGCTTGCCGACGAACGCGACTGGGCGCTGTTCCTGGACGAGGCCGACCTGGCCGGCCTGCCGGATTTCGTGAAGAGCTCGATGGCCGAAGCCGCCGAGACGCGCGGCCAGAAAGGCCGCTACGCCGTCACTTTGTCGCGCTCGATCTACGAGCCGTTCTCGACCTTCTCGGAGCGCCGCGACTTGCGCGAGATCGCCTTTCGCGCCTTCACCATGCGCGGCCAGAATGGCGGCGCGACGGACAATACAGCCGTCGTGCGCGACATGCTGAAGCTGCGCGCCGAGAAGGCGAAGCTGCTCGGCTACGGCTCCTTCGCGGCGCTGAAGCTCGACGACACCATGGCCAAGACGCCCAAGGCGGTGCACGACCTGCTCGATCCCGTATGGGAAAAGGCGCTGGAAAAGGCCGCCGCCGACCAAAAGGAGCTGGAACGGCTGGCGGCGGAAGCCGGCAGCAACGAAAAATTCGCCGCCTGGGATTGGCGTTTCTACCAGGAGAAGCTGCGCGCGGAGAAATTCGCCTTCGACGAGGCGGAATTGAAGCCCTATCTCCAGCTCGACCGGATCATCGATGCCTGTTTCGACGTCGCGACAAGACTGTTCGGCATCACCTTCGAAGAGAGGAAAGGCATTGCCGCCTGGCATCCGGACGCGCGTGTGTTCGTGGTGAAGAATGCCGATGGCAGCGAGCGCGGCCTGTTCCTGGCCGACTATTTCGCGCGGCCGTCGAAACGCTCCGGGGCCTGGATGAGCGCACTGAAATCAGGCTACCGCCTGGGCCCCGGCGCGAGCCCGATCATCTACAACATCATGAATTTCGCCAAGCCGCCCCTGGGCGAGCCGGCGCTGCTGTCGGTGGACGAGGCGAAGACCTTGTTCCATGAATTCGGCCATGCCCTGCACGGCATGCTGACCGACGTCACCTGGCCTTCGGTGTCGGGCACTTCCGTCAGCCGCGATTTCGTCGAACTGCCCTCGCAGCTCTACGAACACTGGCTGACCGTGCCGGCGGTGCTGGAAAAGCACGCTTTGCATGTCAAGACCGGCCTGCCGATGCCGAAGGCGCTGCTCGACAAGATGCTGGCGGCGCGCACCTTCGGGGCTGGCTTTGCCACGGTGGAATTCACCGCCTCGGCGCTGATCGACATGGCCTTCCATGCAAGGCCCCACGCGCCTGAGGAGCCACTTCGTTTCGAGGCCGAAACGCTCGAAAAACTCGACATGCCCGACACCATCGCGATGCGCCACCGCACGCCGCATTTCGGCCATGTCTTTGCCGGCGAGGGCTATTCGGCCGGCTACTATTCCTACATGTGGTCGGAAGTACTCGACGCCGACGCCTTCGCCGCTTTCGAGGAGACGGGCGACCCCTTCAATCCCGCGCTGGCCGAGCGGCTGAGAAAGAACATCTATGCCGCCGGCGGCTCGAAGGATCCGGAAGAACTCTACACCGCGTTTCGCGGCAAGATGCCGTCGCCGGAAGCCATGATGGTGAAGCGGGGGCTGGTGTAGGGCGAGCCTTCCCTTCTCCCCTTGTTGTGGGAGAAGGTGGATCGGCGCGCAGCGCCGAGACGGTTGAGGGGTGTTCCAGCGGAGTGAGGCGTGGGTGTTCCCTGGAACGCCCCTCATCCGTCGCCTTCGGCGACACCTTCTCCCACAAGGGAAGAAGGGGGAGCCTTGTCCTTCCACGGATCCGCCACCCTTGGCCAGATCGCCCGCTTCAGTTTCCTGTAATCCGTCACCGCCGGATTGCTGGGATACGCGCTCGGCGCCGAGAGATAGATGATCTCGGCGGCGATCGGTTCGAAGCCGGCGTAGAAATGGTTGGTCGATTTGATCAGCAGCATGTCCTTGGCCAGCGGATCGACGCCGATGTTGGAAAAAATGTCCGGCTCGAAGGTCTGCGTACGGTTGGTGTTGAGGATGATGTCGACCTCGGTGCCCTCGATGCGGATCAACGCGGCGGGCCCGAGCGTCACCCGGCTCGGCCCGAAGCTCTGCCAACCTTCGGCGAGAACTTTCAGCACTGTGACACGGGCGTCGATCGGCTCGCCGGCCTGGGGCCCGGCCTTGCCGCCGAAACGCAGGTCGATGACGGCGCCCTCGCCCGCGGCCCGGCAGAAGGTCACGGCGACCGGATCCCAGATCGTCGCCACGCCGACATTGTCGATGCCGCGGGCCAAAAGCTCCCGCAGCACGATGGTGCCGTCACCCGGCACGCCGCCGCCCGGATTGTCCCAGATGTCGGCGATGACCACCGGCCTGCCGCGCTTTTCAGCGTGCACCACCAGCGCCCGATCGATGCCATCGCCGGCGCTCAGCATCGTCATCGCCGTCTTTTCGCGCATCGCGTAGAGCTCGCGTCCCAGCGTTTCGGCCAGCGCGTCGCCCTTGGCCTTGTCATTGTCGGTGACGACGAGGATACGCGTGCCCATTTCGGGCACATCCGCCGCCATGAAGCCATGGATGACCGAGACCGACAGCACGCCGTCCCTGCCGTGCAGCGCCTTGATACGGTCGACGAAGGAGCGCATCGGTTCGCGGCTGGTCGGCAGCACCTGGATCATGCGGCAGTCGAAGGTCGAGATGACGGGCTTGATCTCGCCACGCGCCGCGGCAAGGCCGAGCTCGACGACATGCTCGCCGCGCTCGTAGAAGTCGGTGTGCGGGAATTCGAGGAAATAGGCCATGATATCAGATGCCGCCACGCGCTTGGGCGTGAGATGACTGTGCGGATCGAACTCGCAAGCGATCACCACGCCAGGCCCGACGATCTCGCGCACCCGTTCGAGCAGGTCGCCCTCGCAGTCGTCATAGCCCTGCGCCACCATGGCGCCATGCAGGCCGAGAATGACGGCCTCGACCGGCAGCGCTGCTCGGAGCTGGCCCAGAATCTCGTCGCGCAGCGCCTCGTAGGTCTGCCGCTGCACCAGCCCGCCGGGCTCGGCCCAGGTGGCGGTGCCCTCGATGACGGTCAATCCCTCTGCGGCCGCGCGCCGGCGCAGCACGACGATCGGCGAGGAGCACAGCGTCGGCGTCTCCGGATGCTTGCCCGGCCCGGCATAGAAGGCCATCTCGAACGATGCCCTGTCGGTCGGCACCGGCGAGAAGGTGTTGGTTTCCGTCGCCAGCGAGGCGGTGAAGATGCGCATGAAAGCTCCGTGGACAGGTTACTCTTCGCTCTCGCAATTCCGGACGGAAAACCGCCACACACTTTTTCAATGGAATTGCTATTTGACGGCCCCGAGCGCCAGCCCCCGCACGAGGTACCGCTGCAGCCAGATGAACAGGATCGCCACTGGCAACGTCGCCAGCAGCGTGGCGGCCATGACGTGATGCCATTCGATGGTGTAGCGCCCGGCGACCAGCGAGAACACCTGGATCGGCAGCGTGTAGCTCTCCTGGCTGCGCAGCATGGTGAGCGCCACGACGAATTCGTTCCAGGCGTTGATGAAGGTGAAGATGGCGGTGACGGCAATGGCCGGCAGGCAGAGCGGCAGGAACACTTTGCGCAGCGTCAGCCAGCGGCCGGCGCCTTCCATCCAGGCCGCCTCCTCGAGATCGCGCGGGATGGTGTCGAAATAGCTCTGCAGCATCCACACGGTGAAGGCGACGTTGAAGGCCATGTAGATGAAGCCGAGCGCGGTCGTCGATTCGACCAGCCCCCAGGCGGCCATCAACCGGAACAGGCCCAGCACCAGCACGATCGGCGAGATCATCTGCGAGATCAGCAGGAACTGGCGGAAGGCGCCATAGCCGGCAAAACGAAAGCGCGACATGGCATAGGCCGCCGGCACGGAGATCAGGATGGCGCCGACGGTGGCGATCACCGAGACATAGAGCGAATTGGCGAGCGCCCGGCCGAAGCCGGTCGCCACCCACATGTCGGCAAAATTCGACCAGCGGAATTCGCTCGGCCACCATGTCGGCGACAGCACCTCCTGCCGCGGCTTGACCGCGGTCAGGAACATCACCGCGAAGGGGAAGACCGTCACCACGATCAAAGGCGCCAGCAGCAGCCAGGCGATGACGGTACGCTTCAGCTTGCTCCTCATGCGTGCTGCTCCCGCATGGCGAGGCGCACATAGATCATGGTGAAGACCAGCAATATGGCGAACATCACCAGCGACACGGCGGAAGCCTCCCCCAGTTTGCCGATGCGGAAGGCAAGCTTGTAGAGGTGGGTGACCAGGATGTCGGTCGAGTTGGCCGGCCCGCCCTGCGTCATTACCCAGATGATCGGGAAGGAATTGAAGACGTAGATGGTGTTGAGCACGATGGCGATGTTGATGAACGGTTTCAGGAGCGGAAAGGTGATTTCGCGGAACTGCTGTGCCGGCGTCGCTCCTTCGAGCGCAGCGGCCTCGTAGAGATCGTCCGGAATCGAAGACAGGCCGCCAAGGAAGATCGTCGTGGTGAACGGCACCGTCACCAATATGCCGATCAGCACCTGCATCGGGAACGCCGTCTCGGCGCTGGCCAGCCATTGGACATTGTGATCGATCAGGCCGAGGCCGAGCAGCGCCGAATTCAGCATGCCGCTTTCGCCGCTCAGCGCCCAGCGCCAGACCACCGCCGTCATGGTCAGCGAGACCGCCCAGGGCAGCATGATGATGACGCGGGCAAGGCCGCGGCCGTAAAAATCGGTGTTGAGGATGATCGCGACCGGGATCGACAGAAGCAGCGCGCCGCCAACCACCAGCACGGTCCATATCCCCGTGCGCCACAGTGCGGCGACGAAATCGGGATCGGCGGTGAGGGCGGCGAAATTGGCAAGGCCGCTGAATTCGCGCAGCTGGCCGAAACGGTTGACGTCATGCGTGGCGATCTGGATCAGGTCCCAGACCGGCCAGAAGATCACGATTGCCGCCAGGAACAGGCTGGGCAAGGTCAGCAGATAGGGCAAGAAGCGATTTTGCATCGGCTGGCCTGCAACCTCGGCGCACGGGATCGGAAGGTTCTGCTTATGCGGATTTCGGATCGGGAGACCAAAGATGTGGCGCGCCCCGCCTGAGTGGGGCGCGCCACGGGCGCAGGGAGATACGCCCTATTTCTTCAGCACGGCGTTGGCCTTCGCCGCAGCATCCTTCAAACCTGCCTCCGGGTCGCCGCCGAGATATATCTTCTGGATCGCGTCCGAGGTGATCTGGGCGATCTCTTCCCAGCCCGGGATGACCGGCGCGAAGCGGGCGTCGGGCAACAGCGCGGTGAAGGCGGCGAGGTCGGCATTGTTGACGTAATAGTCCATCTTGGCCTCTTCCTTGTTCACCGGCAGGAAGCCTTCGCCTTGCGTGAACTTGGCGCGCTGCTCCGTGGTGAACAGGAAGTCGAGCAGTTTCCAGGCCTCGTCCTTGTTCTTGGAGTTCTTGAACATGATGATGGAATCGGTGACGCCATAGGTGCCGCGCGCGCCCGTCGGGCCGGCGGGTATAGCCGCCACGCCGTATTTCAGGCTCGGCGCCTCTTCCTTGATCTGGTTGGACAGGAAGGGTGCGGTGATCATCATGCCGACCTTGCCCTGCTTGAACAGGTTCTGGACGTCCTCACGGTTGTTGGAGGTGACGCCAGGCTCCGTCAGGCCCTCGTCGATCATTGACTTGTAGAGCTTGGCGGCTTCGAGCGCGCCAGGCGTGCTCAAGCCCGATGTGCCGTCCTTGTTGAGGATCTCGGTGCCGTATGACCACATCGCATAATAATAATAAACGTCGGTCTCGATCTCCTTGCCCTGCAGGCCGAAGCCGAATGTGCCGGACCCCAGCGCCTTGATCTTGCGGGCGTCCTCCTGCAGCTCGGTCCAATTGGCCGGCGGCTTGGCGATGCCTGCCTTCTCGAACAGCTCCTTGTTGTAATACATGGCGCGCGCCGAAGCGGCGATCGGCAGGCCGTAGGTCTTGCCGTCCATGATCGAGGGCGACAAGAACGTGTCGATGAAGCGGCCCTTGAAGTCTGGCGTGATGTAGCTGTCGAGCGGCTCGGCGACGTCCTGCTGCACGAAATCGATCAGCCAGCGCGTGCCGATGATCGAGAGATCCGCATTGGTGCCGGCGGTGATGTCGGTGGTCAGCTTCTGCAAGAGCACATCCCACGGCACCACTTCGAACTTGACCGTGATGCCGGGGTTCTTTGCCTCGAACTCCTTCTTGACCTCCTCGAAGTAGGGGCCGGTCTTGGCGCTGTATTCGGCGACGGTGACGCGCACCTCGCCGGCTTGCGCCTGTGCCGCGAAGGTCAGCATGCTCATTCCGGCCATCAAGCCGACAGTCCATTTCGCAATGCTCATCCGATCTCTCCCATTTTGTTCAGCGCTTTTTGCGCTCCTCACGCCGATGTTGACGCAGGATTATGTGACTTTCCTACATTATCGGGGAATTGGCAGCACGCAAGCAGATTATCGTGTTGCTTAATTACATTCCATTCACTAGCCTGCCGACATCTGCCTAGAGCAGTTCACCGTTTCACGGAAACGGAGAACCACTCTAACTCTTTGTTTTGACGCAATTCCGGACCGAAAATCGTATACACTTTCCTGGAATCGCTCGAACTGCCGGAGGAGCAAGCGCCGTGGTTTCGAAAGCCGAGTTCGAAGGCCGCACTGTCGTTGTCACGGGCGCCGGCGGCGGCCTTGGCACAGCGATCGTCGCGTTGCTGGCCGGAAGAGGCGCGCGGGTGGTCGGCTGCGATCAATCGGAGGAGGCGCTGGCAAGCCCGCACCTCGCCTCGCGCCATGTCTTCAACCTTCTCGACCGGGTTTCAGTCGAGGCAGCCATCGCGGCCGTGCTCGACAAGGACGGCGTGCCCGACATCCTGATCAACAATGCCGGCTGGACGCGCGCGGAGACGCTCGGCGCATTGACGACCGACAGGATAGGGCAGGAAGTCGACCTCAACCTGACCGGCGTGATGACTTTTGCCGACCCGCTGGTCAAGGCGATGGCGGCGCGCGGTTCTGGCAGCGTCGTCTTCATTTCTTCCGTCAACGCCATCGCCCATTTCGGCAACCCCGCCTATGCCGCCGCCAAGGCCGGTATCAACGCCTATGCCAAGGCGATCGCCGTCGAGCTCGGCCGCAGCGGCGTTCGCGCCAATGTCGTCTGTCCGGGATCGATCCGTACCGCCGCCTGGGACCATCGCCTGGCCAAGAACCCGGATATTCTCGGCAAGCTCCAGCGGCTCTATCCGCTCGGCCGCATCGTCAATGCCTCGGAGGTGGCGGAAGCCGTGGCGTTTCTTGCCTCCGACCGGGCGTCCGGCGTAACGGGCGTGGTGATGCCGGTGGATGCCGGCCTGACCGCCGGCTGCCTGCCGTTCATCGACGACATATTGGGAGCGTGACCATGACCGACGTCCAGTTCCGCGACCTTTCGAAATCTTTCGGCCAGCACAGCATCCTCGAGAACATCGACCTCGACATCGAGAGCGGCGAATTCGTCGTGCTGGTCGGCCCGTCCGGGTGCGGCAAGTCGACCTTGCTGCGCATGCTGGCCGGACTGGAAACGATAAGCTCGGGCGATCTCGTCATTGGCGGCGTGCGCGCCAACGACCTGCCGCCACAGCAGCGCAACATCGCCATGGTCTTCCAGTCGTATGCGCTGTTTCCGCACCTCAAGGCCTCCGACAATATCGGCTTTGGGCCGAAAATCCGCGGCGAGAACCGCGCCGCGGTCGAGGACAAGGTCAAGAAGGCATCCGGCGTCCTCAATCTGTTCTCCTATCTCGACCGTTACCCCCGGCAATTGTCGGGCGGTCAGCGCCAGCGCGTCGCCATGGGCCGCGCCATCGTGCGCGAGCCCTCGGTCTTCCTGTTCGACGAACCGCTATCCAACCTCGACGCGCAATTGCGGGTGCAGATGCGCACCGAGATCAAGGCGCTGCACCAGAGACTGAAATCGACGGTCGTCTACGTCACCCACGATCAGATCGAGGCCATGACCATGGCCGACCGCATCGTGGTGATGGATCGCGGCCGGATCCAGCAGGTCGGGCCGCCGCTGGAGCTCTATGACCGGCCGGCCAACAAGTTCGTCGCCGGCTTTCTCGGCTCGCCCTCGATGAGTTTCGTTTCCGGGTCCCTCAAGACGACGGCCACGAACAGCTGGTTCGAATCGACCGGCGGCGGAAGGCTTGCGCTTGGCGGCAAAGAGGTGCCGACAGGCGGTGCGGTGGAGGCCGGCATCCGGCCCGAACATTTTGTCATCGGCGAAGCGGCCGACGCGATGACCATCAAAGTGGACGTCGTCGAGCCGACGGGCTCCGAAACCCATGTCTACGGCGCTATCGGCAACGATACGGTGCGCGTCGTCTTCCGAGACCGGATGCAGGTGAAGCCCGGCGACCGCCTGCCGGTCTCGGTCGAGCCGCGCAACATCCATCTTTTCGAGAAGGCGACGGGCCTGCCTCTATGAAAGCACAAGCGTGAAGACACCGGCATGAAGACACCGGCCGACATCATCACCCGGTTGCAGCTGATGTCGCAGGACGGCACCAAGTCGGATCGCCGGTTGGCGGGCCTGGTCCTGTCCGATCTCGATTTCGCCTCCAAGGCGGCGATCTCGGAGATCGCCGCGCGCGTCGGTGTCAGCGAGCCGACGGTGACCCGCTTCTGCCGCAATCTCGGCTGCGAAGGCCTGCGCGACTTCAAGTTCTACTTGGCGCAGGCGATCGCCATCGGCGGCCAGTATCTGTCGCCCGAGCCGCTGAGCCGCGACGCCCGCGAGCAGCGCATCGCATCGGCCATCACCGAGGCGGCGATATCGGCCATCCAGCGCGCCAGCGAAAACCTCGACATGACGACGCTGGTCGATGTCGCCGCGCGCATTGCCACGTCAGGCAACGTGCTGTGCGTCGGCTCCGGCGGCATTTCCTCGATGATGGCGACCGAAATGCAGAACCGGCTGTTCAGGCTGGGCCTGCCGGTGCTGGCGCAGATCGACGGGCAATTGCAGCGCATGTACGCCGCCGTGGCCACGCCCGACACCACGCTGGTCGCCTTCTCGGTTTCCGGCTATGCACGGTCGGTCATCGAGGCGGTGCAGGTCGCGCAGCAATATGGCGCCACAACGGTCGCCGTCACCGCGCCGGACTCGGCATTGGCCAGGGCCGCCGACACCGTCATCCATTTGCAGCCGCTCGAGGACGGCAACATCTACAAGCCGACATCGTCGCGCTATGCGCTGCTGGCGATCGTCGACATGATCGTCACGTCGGTGGCCGAGACGCGCGGCCCGAAGGTGCTGGAGAATTTGCGCCGCATCAAGCAGAGCGTGAACACGCTGAAGGTCGACGATCCGCGTTTGCCGCTGGGCGATTGAACTTCAGGCCGAAGCACTGAGCGCCTCGATGCGCTGCATCAGCACCTGGGGTTCACCCGTCACGCGCAGCGTCTTGAGCCGTGCCGTGCCGCCGGCGACAACCGAAACGGCCGAGGCCGGCACTCCAAGAGTCTTGGCGGCCAGCTTCTCCAGCGCTTGATTGGCGGCGCCGTTTTCGGGTACGGCGCGGACCCGTGCCTTCAAATGGCTTCGCCCATCAGCCGATCTCTCTATGCCTTCGAACCTGTCCATGGAAGACTTCGGTGTCAGCCGGACGAACAATTCGATGCCGTTCTCGCGGATGCGGAACGGGGCACTCATGCGAGCATCGGGTTCACAGCACCAGCGGTGCCACGGTGGTGAGCAGGAACTGCCTGAGGAAGAACAGGATCAGCAGCAGGATGATCGGCGAGATGTCGATACCGCCAAGGTCCGGCATGAAACGTCGGATCGGCCTGAGCGCCGGTTCGGTCAGCCGGTAGAGCATGTTGCCGATGCTGCCGACAAACTGGTTGCGCGAGTTGACGACGTTGAAGGCATAGAGCCAGGAAAAGATCGCCGAGATGATGATGACCCACCAATAGAGGTCGAGCGCCATGACGATTGTTTGAATGAGGGCGAGCATGCCGGTCTCCAATTGTTGCCGACATGTAGCCATTGCGCGCGAAACCGGCAAGGGCAGGCTTCGGCCGCCAGGATTTCGGCAAAACGTCGCCTTGACAGAAAACTGCCGTGCCCGATAAATGCGCCATCCGCTGGACGGGGCTGTAGCTCAGCTGGGAGAGCGCGTCGTTCGCAATGACGAGGTCAGGGGTTCGATCCCCCTCAGCTCCACCAGCGGGATAGTCGTTTTCTTCTCTTCGCTGCATTGCAACAGCCGAAGCCACGTCGGTGGCTACGGTGCGAAATGTCACGACACTGACGCCCTTTTCCGTCCATCATGAAGGATTGCGAGAGCCTTCCGGGGCAAACGCCTGTCAATTGGACTTATGGCGGTGATCGCTATGGAATCGCGCTATTTTTTTTGGAATCCACCCCATTAGAGTGACATTACCAAATCAGTTTTTTCTGTGTGTTGTAGCAAGGCGTTTCGGTGGGGGCGGCTGACGGCGCTATACGGATTTGGAAGTCGATATGAAGAACCCGCCCGCGGAAGCAAAACGTGTCAATTCGCGAGTATCTCGCTGCAAATCTCAGACGGCTCTGTAAGGAGCATGCCTCGGTAAGCGCGGTATGCCGGGAACTGGGCATCAATCGCACGCAGTTCGAACGCTACCTTCAGGGACAGACTGTTCCGAACAAAGCGACAGCCAAGCTGATCTGCGACTATTTCCGCATCGACGAAGCCGAATTGTACCGGGAACCGGGCGCGCCGAAGCCTGCGGTTCGCGGCCTGCCACCGATTTCCGAAAGCCTGTTCAACCAAATGATCCGGCCGCCCGCCCCGTCGATCGCGGGCGGCACCTACTTCACCTATTTTTCGATCCCGGCCCGCCCCGACCTGTTGATGCGGTCGGTGACCTTCGTGCGGCGCGACGCCGAGCTGGTGACGTTCCGAAGGGTTACCGGATGGTCGGAGCGCCGGGGAACGACATGGGCGCGGGCGCGCGGCAATCATTACGGCGTGGCGATCTCGCGCCTGAACTGGATCTACTTCAGCGGCGTCAATCGCCGCCAGACCGGTGAACCATCGCTGATCTCGGTGCAGTGGGCTCCCATCTCGGAACCGGTACTGATTGGCAAGGCCATGCTTCTGACGGAAGCCGGGCCGGCCTTCGTGTCGGTCATCATGCGGCAGGACGTATCCATCGGCCCGCGGCAGGCGATCCGCATGGCGCACGTCGTCAAGCTCGACGACCCGAGCCTCGACCACCTCGTGGTCAGCCTCGCTCGGGACGGGCTGGACTGATCGCGTCAGAATCTTCCCTTTTTACGCTAAATAAGAATAACTCTATCCGGAAATAGCGTATGCCGGCAGTCATCTACTCCGTATGTGAGTAAAATCGATTTTTTGTACTTTAGGGTTAAGAAAGATAATTTAGATTAATGCAGTTTTACTACCATTTTAACAAACCATTAACTCTTTCGATCTTACCTTCCGCCCGTGGATCCCGTTTTTGGGGATCTTTTCAACAGATCCCATTTGGGGGTCAGGAAGGGATGAAAATGGCGAAGAAAGTGAACACTGCTCCGAAGCTGACGATTGCCGCAGGCACCCAGACCGTCTTCTTTTCGCAGGGCATGCACTACAACAAGCGCTGAGCTGCCCGAGGCGCCGGCGACGGTTGTTCGTCGGCGCCTCGCCTTCGCAATGACATTTCTGCATTCGGCTTTCGGCATCATGAAAATGCGCTCCGCAAAAACGCTTGTCTTCTACCCCGGCGCCAACAAGGTCACGGCGTGCAATTTCCTGACCAGAAGCGTCTTCGAATGCAGTTCCGAGGTGATCGGTCTTCTCGCATCCTGGGACAAATGGGCATCCGCCGCGGAGATCGCGCGGGACCACGGATGGTCGCGATCAGAGCTGGATGCCGTCATACCCCAATTGCTCGATTTTTCCGCACTGGTGACCGCCGGGTCGCAACTGGCCGAACAGGAGAGCCAATTCTCGGGACAATGGAACTGGGGCATTCCGACCGCGCTGATGCATTTCTGCGTCCAGGACAGCGAGTTCATGACCATCGAACAGGCGGAGGCGCGGCAGATCGAACGCGCCGGTCACACCGTGCAGCCCGACCTCGTGCTCAGGAATTCCGCGGCGGCCATCCGGCTGCCGGACGCGCTGGACGACAATGAACTCCTTGCCCTGATGGCCCAGCGTCGCACGAACCGGACGGCGGCGGCGCCCACCGTCACCGCGAAACAGCTTTCCGACTGCCTGTTCGCGGGCATGGGTATCACCGGCGAGACCAGCAACTGCGTTGGCGCCCTGCCGCTGGGCATGACCCCTTCCGGCGGCGCGAGAAACCCCTACGAAGCCTATGTGGTCGCGCCGGCAGTGGAAGGGCTGGAGCCCGGCGTCTATCACTACTCGGCTGTCGGACACGATCTTGAAAGGATTTCGGCGAACCACCTGCCGAAAATCTCCGAGCTGGTCGGCGGACAGGAATGGGCGGACCCCATGCCCTGCCTGGTCCTGCTCTGCGCAAGGCTCGACCGCACCATGTGGAAGTATGAGGACGCCAACGCTTATCGTGTCGTGCTGATCGAAGCTGGCCATATCGGCCAGAACATGATGCTTGCAGCGACCAGGCACGGCCTCTCGGCCTGCCCGACCGCGGCGCTCAGCCACTCGGCGATCAAGCGCCTGCTCGGCCTCGACCGGCTCACCGACGCGCCCATCTACGCCTTGACACTGTCTATCCCGGAAACCAATCCGCGCCCGGCAGCGGGGTCGATCAATTAGCCGATTGATTATGTTCAGAGTGCCCGGTGAGGGGTCCCCTGAATTCCACCACATCACAGGAGCAGCAAGTGGCCAACCAATCCCTACGCCAGTCCGAGATCGACAGTCTCCAATATATCGCGTCGATGGCCAATGAGCTGGTGCAGATGGCCGAAGCAAGCCGTTTCCCCATGATCTCCTATCTGCTGGGCATGGCTTATGCCGAGGCCTTCGACGTCCTTCGCGGCGCCCGGCCGGCCAGGCATCCGCAGCTCAGCGGCAATTCGACGCACCCCAGGACGCAGGCGAAAGACAATCGCGTCCAGCCGAGGAGGGCATAGCCAGATGCAGCCATCATCTCTGTGGCGTGCCCCGGGGACGTGCGCGGCAAGGCCTGCTGCCGTCCTTGAGGAAGGCCGCTGTCGGCTTGACCGCATCGAGATGGCCGATTGGTTGGAGCACGCGGGCGCAGAGGCAACATCATCCAAGGCCGGCCGGCCGATGCCGCTGCGATCCCTGCAATGATCGCCCGCAGCCCGCCGAACCGGCCTTTATGCACGACGACCTGAGGGGAACCCACAAATGAACATGATCGCAGCCATCAAAAGCGCCGATGTCGGTGAAAATGTCTTCAGCCGCCTCCATGCCCTGATCGCCAGCCGGCCGGCATCGCCGGATGCGGCGCGCCTGCAAGCGCGCCAACTGGTTTCCACGGCGATAGCCGACACCTGGCACGCCGACAGTCTCTGGGGCGCGGTGGATGCCTTCCATGCCCATTTCGACTTCATGATGCAGACCATCGAGATCAACGGCACCGGCGATCCGAACCTCAGGATCCTGCGCATGAGATGCCGCTTCTACCTCGAGCAGGTCGAGGCTCTGTGTCAGTCGATGAGCTATCGGTAGGCCGACCGTTCGACCTTGCTTTGATCCGTGGACGTCGTTTCTCCCGAACCGGGTTCAGTTTTGGGCGGCATGCATCAGTTCCGAAGGCTGAATACGAATGGTGCCGTGCGGCTGACGCGCGAACCCAGCTCCGGCGGCGGTGGCGGCACGGTGGCGCCCTGCAGCACGGCGAGCGCGGCGCGGTCGAGGTCGGGATCGCCCGAGGAGCGGACGATGCGCGCCGACGTCACCCGGCCTGAGGCGTCCACCGTGAAGGTGACGTTCGCATTGCCTTGCGAGCGTCGCGATTTCGCCGCGCTCGGATAGCGCGTATGCCGCTTGATCCATGACAGCAGCCGCGATTCCCACTTGGCCGGGCTGACGCCGGCCGCCCCGGACGCCGATTTCGGCGCGGCTGTCCTGGCGGCGGGCTTTGCCTCCGCGCTCGCGGCGGCTACCGTCTTCGGCGGTACCGTCTTCTCCTTCTTCGGCTTGGGCTTCTCGACGGGCTTTTTCACCTTGGCCTGGACGGGTTTCTTTTCCCTGGGCGTCTCGACCGGCTTCGGCTGCGGCAGCGGCACCACGACGTCAGGCGCGACCGTCTCGACCATGTCAGGGACGATCTCTTCAAGCGGGGGTTGGTCGGCCGGCTCAGCCCGCGTCGTTCCAGTCGGTTCGGTCGTGTCAGGCGGCGTTGCATCCGGCTCGGCAACGGGCTCCGCTTGCTCGACCATTTTCTCGGGCTCGGCTTCGGGCGCCTTTTCGGTCTCCTCGACCGGCTCGGCCTGGTCGGGCACAGCGGCGGCCTGCTCGGGCACGGCCGGCGTCACCACCATCGGCGCCATCTCGACCGCCAGCGCCGGTGGCGGCCCGCCATCCGCCGGGTCGACCGGGCTGAAGCTCTGCACCGCATAGGCGACCGCAACATGCGCCCCAAGCACCAGCGTGGCCGCAACCGCCCACAGGCCGAGGTCGCGCCAGCCGAGGCGCGACAGCTCCACCGTTGGCAAGGCGGCCGCTTGCCCGGTCATGGACCAGCGGCTCCGCTTGGCGCCACTGCGGGAGCATCGCCGGCGTGCGCAGCCTCCAGGCCGACCAGGGCGATCTTCAGGTAGCCGGCGCCGCGCAGCAGGTTCATCGCCTCCATCAGGTCGCCATAGGCAACCGCCTTGTCGGCGCGAAGGAAGATGCGCGCCTGCTTGTCGCCTTTGGTCCTGCCGTCAAGCGTGGCGGCGAAAACCTGGCGCGGCACGGTGTCGTTGCCGATCGCTAGCGAGAGGTCATCCTTCAACGTCAGGAACAGCGGCGTCTCCGGCCGCGGCGCCGGCGTCGCGGTCGAGCCCGGCAGGTCGACATTGACATCCACCGTCGCCAAGGGCGCTGCGACCATGAAGATGATCAGCAGCACCAGGATGACGTCGATGAAGGGCGTGACATTGATCTCGTGGCTTTCCTCGAGATCGTCGTCCATGGTCTGACGGATGCGGCTGCCCATGGTCTTGCCCCGCTACTGCGCCGCCAGCGCCGTTGCCGGCGCCACCGTGCGGAAATCGAGGTCGCGGCTGACCAGCCGCTCGACGCCAGCCGAGGCGTCGGCGAGGATCTGCCGGTAGCCGGCTATCGAGCGCGCAAAGACGTTGTAGATGACGACGGCCGGTATCGCGGCGACGAGCCCCATTGCGGTGGCGAGAAGGGCTTCGGCAATGCCCGGCGCCACCACCGCCAGATTGGTGGTCTGCGCCTGCGAAATGCCGATGAAGGCGTTCATGATGCCCCATACCGTGCCGAACAGACCGACGAAAGGCGCGGTCGAGCCGATCGTCGCCAGCAGGCCGGTGCCGCGCGACATGCGTCGCGCCGCCGCCGCCTCGATGCGTGTCAGGCGCGAGGCGACCCGTTCCTTCAGCCCGTCGCCGCCGGCATGGTCGAGCGCGCCGGCCGAAAGTGCCGCTTCTTCCTCCGCCGCCCGCACCAGCAGGGCGCCGGTGCCGCCGTTGCGGTCGAGCGCGCGGCTCGCCTGCTTCAGCGTCGCGGCATTGCCGATGGCCCGCGCGGCGCGACGAGCGCCAAGCTTGCCAGCAAGCACTTCCAGCGACTTGGCCAGCCATATCGTCCAGGTGACGAGCGAGGCGAAGGCCAGCCCGATCATCACCGCCTTGACGATGATGTCGGCAGCCATGAACATGCCCCATGGCGACAAATCGTGCGGCAAGCTCAGCGCCGGCGAGGGCTCGGCCGCGGTACCGGCCCCGGCTTGCGGCTGTGCAGGCGCTAGGGCTCCCACGGGAGCGGCGGGCGCGGCCGGCGATGGTGCTGGCGCCGTAATGGTGGCGGGCGTGCCGCTTGCCGGCTGCTCCTGCGCCGGCGCGCTGGCGGCCGCCAGCATGGCGGATGCAAACAGCGCTGCGAGAAAACCGGTTCTCGACATCGTCTTCTTCCTCGTTCTCACAGCCGCCAGTCTTCCCCGCCGTGGCGCTGAAGCGTCACTGGACGTAGCCGACGGGCTGGCCTGTGACGGGGTGCGCGAACACGCCCATCTCCACTCCGAAAATGCCCTTGAGCACATCGCCTTGCATGATTTCGCCGGGCGTGCCGCGCGTCAGCAGCCTGCCGTCCTTCAGGGCAATCAGCTCGTCGCAATAGCGCGCCGCCATGTTGGGATCGTGCAGCACCACGACGACGCAAAGATCGCGCTTGCGGCTGAGATCCCTGACCAACCCCAGCACCTCGACCTGATGGGAGATGTCGAGTGCCGAGATAGGCTCATCGAGCAGCATGACGCCGGCATTCTGCGCCACCAGCATGGCGAGCCAGGCGCGCTGGCGCTCGCCGCCCGACAGCTCGTCGACCAGCCGGTCGGCAAAGCCGGCCATGTCGGTCAGGGCCAGCGCTTCCTCGACATGCCGTCTGTCGTCCTGGCCGAAGCGGCCGAGCGCGCCATGCCACGGATAACGTCCGAGCGCCGCCAACTCGCGCACGGTCAAGCTGGTCGCCGCCGGCGTCGTCTGCGGCAGATAGGCAAGCGCCCGCGCCAGTTCGCGCGCACCCCACTGGGCCAAAGGCCGCCTGGCGAAGGTGATGGCGCCAGAGCTTGCCGGCTGCTGGCGCGCCAAAAGCTTGACCAGCGTCGACTTGCCGGACCCGTTGTGGCCGATCAGCCCGTAGACGCGCGCGCACTGCAATTCGAGCGAAACCGGACCGAGCAGCGTCCGCTCGCCCACGGCAAAGCGCACCGCGTCGATGTGGAAAGCAGTCTGGGTGTCAGTTCCGGTCAAGGTCCGTCTCCAGTACGGCTGCGGGCATGTCATCAATCCGGTTTTCGGCAACCGTGCCCGGTTGACTATGAAACATGACTTTAATAGTCAACAATGAAGTTGGGTTTTTGCATCAACAAACATCGTGACGCCTGATGCCGCTTCGAATTTCAGGCAAGGAAGCGTTTCCGTGAAGCG
Source organism: Mesorhizobium sp. B2-3-6 (assembly GCF_006442305.1). Lineage (NCBI taxonomy): Bacteria > Pseudomonadati > Pseudomonadota > Alphaproteobacteria > Hyphomicrobiales > Phyllobacteriaceae > Mesorhizobium > Mesorhizobium sp. B2-3-6. The sequence continues at coordinate 157,162 of NZ_VFVW01000010.1, forward strand.
ATGAACCGCTCTAAGGTCTTCGCTGAAACAGGAAACCGCGCATGATCAAGGCGACACCCTTCGACTTTCCCTATGACGGCAGGCTGGTGGCCGAGAACACCGCGCTGGTCGTGATCGACCTGCAGCAGGATTTCCTGTCGACGACGGGTTACTTCGCCAGGAAGGGATATGATCCCTCGCCGTTGAGAGCGATCCTGCCCGCGGTGAGCCGGCTGATCGCCGCTGCCCGCGAGGCGGGCGTCAGCATCGTCCATACAAGGCAGGGCTACCGGGCCGACATGGCCGACATGACGCCTTACGAGAAATGGCGCCGCAGGCGGGCCGGCCTCGACGGCACCGAGATCCTGCTTCGTTCGGGTCCGGGTTTTCAGATCGCTCCGGAGATCGACGTCGCGCCGCAGGACATCATCGTCGACAAGACCTGCAACGGCGCCTTCACCTATACGGATTTCGAGCTCGTGCTGCGCGCGCGAGGCATCACGCATCTTCTGTTTTGCGGATGCACGACGGATGTCTGCGTGCACACGACGCTGCGCGAAGCCTGCGACCGCAACTTCCAGTGCCTGACGATCTCCGACGCCTGCGCCAGCGGCGACGGACGGGCACATGAGGCGGCCCTTCACATGGTGACGGTCGAAGACGGCGTCTTCGGCGTGCTGGCGGATTCTGGTGCAGTCATTGAAGGCCTGTCACGGCTGGGTAGCAAGGCGCTAAAGGATCAGGATTGATAGCGTAGCGCAAAGCAGCAAGGCGCGCAGATCATCGACTCGAACGGACAGCACCTCGTCCGTGGGCGACAAGTGATGGGACCGATCACTCCGAAATAAAAATTTCGTTTTCGCAGTTCAGCCCGTTGCCCGTGTTTCCAGTCCCGTGCGCTGCGCGAAAGCCCCATGCTGGAACTCGCCGCTTTCACGCCGCGCCAGCGAATTGCGCAGCAGCGCGATCGTCTCGCGGCCGACTGTCGCGATCTCGCGCGGCGTGTCGACACCGACGATCATGAATTCATCGATGCCGAGAGCCGCGTAAGCAAGCAGCGACAGGGCGGCCTGGGCCGGCGGACCGGAGACATCGACCGCCTTGTGCCCTGCCGAGGAAATTCCCCGGTGGATGCGGACCGGAAGGGCGAAGCGTAGTCTGGCGGCCCGGCCATGTTCGGCGGCGGCGCTGCGCACACGCTCCATCAACTGCCTGACATCGTCGATCGAACCGGGCGCCAGTTCGAAGACGTCGGCATGCCGGCCGGCCACTTTCAGTGCCGTGCCGGACTGCCCGCCCATGCGGATGACGAGGTCGGCACCATGAGGCCCCTTGCGCGGAACATAGCCGCCCTTGATGCTGTAGAACGCGCCTTCATGGTCGAAAGGCTGCTCGTTCGACCATAGCCGCTTCAACAGAACCAGATATTCGTCGATGCGCTGCCAGAGGACACCGTGTCCGACCGGACGCGCTTCGGCATCGTCGTCGCTTAACGGCTCGCTGATCATCCTGAGCGCCAGGCGGCCGCCGCTGCGGGCGTCGATCGAGGCAAGTTGCCGCGCCGCCACGGTCGGTTCGACCACGCCGGCCCAATGGGTGAGGACCACTTCCAGCGACGAGCTGCGGTCCAGCACCTGGGCGGCAAGATCCATATTGGTCAGCAGGCCGGCCGGATCGTCGACGACGAGGTTGCGGAAACCGCCATCCTCGATCAGCGCCAGCCTGGTCGCCGTCTCGGCAAAGTCGTAGAAAAAGGAAACTGCGCTATCGGCAGGATGGGTCTTGCCGGGCACATGCGTGAATTCGATCGGCATTGCCATCTCCTCCATCTCTGGAATCACGGATGCGGTCAAATACGAATCAATGGCGCACGCGAAAGCGCACCGCGATCCTGTTCATTCAACTCCGATTGCCTGAAGGCGGTGGGTCGTCAGTCTGGCCGGACCACGGCTCAGGGAATGAGGCCCAGAACAACAGCCCCGGTGAACACGAACGCAAGGGCAAAGACGACATAGGCGAAAGCACCGGCATAGGCCGGGCGGAAGCTCTGGGCATTGGCCAGCCTCTGGCCGCTGCTGCGGGTCTCGGTGTTCTGCATATAGGACATGTCGACCTCCGTCTCGCCGGTTAATCTATAAAAGTTGTAGACTTTGTCGATTGCTATTTTTCGGCCATGCGCAGAATTTTTTTCTAACAGCGCCGTGAGAACTGGCGCTGAGTTGCTGCAGAGCGGCATCGGCGTGATCGACGGACATGGCAGCGTCGGTTTCACTTCCGGCGCTCGACGGCACTTCACTTGCCGATCCATTCGTGCATTGGCCGCCCCGCGCGGGCAGGATAGCATCGCGGCAGAGCGACAATGCGAGATCGTCCAAAGGACATTTGGGAGGAGCAAGGAAATGGGAGCAAGACTGGCCGGCAAGGTCGCCATCGTTTCGGGCGGCGCGACGGGAATGGGCGGGGCGGCCTCGGAACTGTTCGCGGCGGAAGGCGCAAAGGTGGCGATCATCGACCGCAATGGCGAAGCGGCGGCAGCCACCGCCGCGGCGATCCGGGCGCGCGGCCAAATCGCGGAGCATTTTGTCGCCGACGTTTCCGACGAGGCGCAGGTCGAGGCGGCCGTGAAGGGCGCGGCCGAGAAGTTCGGCGCGGTTACCGTCCTGTTCAATCATGCCGGCACCATCGTGATAAAGCCGTTCCTGGAGACCAGCGTGCAGGAATGGGACTGGCTGCATGCCGTCAACGTGCGCTCGATGTTCCTGATGACCCGCGCCGTGCTGCCCGGCATGATCGCGGCCGGCGGCGGCTCGATCGTCTGCACCTCGTCGATCTCGGCGGTGGCGGCGACGCCGAACGAAGTGCTCTATGACACCACCAAGGGCGCCTGTCACATGTTCGCGCGCGCCATCGCCGTGGAATTCCGCGACCGCAACATCCGCTGCAACGCCGTCTGCCCCGGCTTCATCCGCACACCGCATGGGCTGCGCGAGGTCGCCGATCTGGGCAAGCTCGGCGTCGATGTCTCCGACGCGGCGCTGGCTGCGCAGCAGGGGCGGATCGGCGAACCGGAAGAGGTGGCAAAGGCGGCGCTGTACCTCGCCAGCGACGAATCGAGCTTCGTCAACGGGGCCCATCTGTTCGTCGACAATGGTTTTACCGCGATGTGAGGTGTCCCAAAGGTCCAGGGTCTTCGTCCCAAGCCCTACTCGTCTATCGTTCTTCCCGTCGAAACGGCTTCAGCAGCGCCGACGGCGCCACCGCGTTGCGCGACATCACCGCCATGGCGACGATGGTGAAGATGAAAGGCAGCATCAGGAACGCCTCGTAGGGAATATGCCCGAGACCACTCGCCTGCATGCGCAACTGCAAGGCATCGACAAAGGCGAATAGCAGCGCGGCGCCCGCCGAGCGCCACGGGTCCCAGCGGCCGAACACGACCAGGGCGATCGCCACCCAGCCGCGCCCCGAGACGACGCCGAAGGTGAAGGCGTTGAACTGCGCCATCGACAGAAAGGCGCCGGCCAGCCCCATCAGCGCCCCGCCGAGAATGACCGCCTGGAAGCGGGTGACAATGACGCTGACGCCGGCGGAGTCGGCGGCGCGCGGGTTTTCGCCGACCATGCGCACCGACAGCCCCCATGGCGTGCGGTAGAGCACGAAGGCGGCGATCGGGATGGCCAGGATCGCCATGTAGACCAGCGCGAACTGGTTGAACACCGCCGGCCCAAGCACGGGAATCTCGGAGAGGACCGGGATCGGCAGCGTCTGAAAACCCTTGATGCTCGGCGGCACCGATTGCTGGCCGAAGATCAGCCGGTAGAGGAAATAGGCCAGACCCGACGCAAGCAGCGTCACGCCGATGCCGCAGACATGCTGGCTTAAGCCCAGCGCCACCGTGAACAGCGCATGCAGCGCCCCCATCAGCATGCCGGTCAGCACCGCCGCCAGGACGCCCAGCCACAGGTTGCCGCTGAGGCTGGCGGCGGTGAAGCCGGCCATTGCCGACAACAGCATGATGCCTTCGATGCCGAGATTGAGCACGCCGGCGCGCTCGGAGAACATTTCGCCAAGCGTGGCGAAAGCCAAGGGCGTGGCGATGCGGATGATGGCGGCCAAGAAGCCGACCTGGAAGATCTGTTCGAACACCGCGCTCATTGGGCGGCTCCGACGCGGCGGATGCGATAGGCGGTGAACAGCAGCGCCACCAGCATGGCAAGCAGTGCCGTGCCCTGGATGACATCGCTGAGGAAGGCCGGCACGCCGGTCGCGCGCGACATCGCCTCGGCGCCGGTCATCACGGCAGCCAGGAAGATTGCCGCCGGCACCACGCCGAGCGGGTTGAGCCGCGCCAGCATTGCAACGACGATGCCGGAATAACCGTAGCCCGGCGAGATGTCGCTCATCACCTGAAAATGCACGCCGCCAACCTCGCCGACGCCGGCGAGCCCGGCTAGCGCACCGGACAGCAACGCCGTCGAGAGCAGCACCCGCTGGACATTGATGCCGCCATATCTGGCCGCTTCCGGATTTTCGCCGGTGACCCGGATCCGGAAGCCGAGCGTGGTGCGCACGATCAGGAACCAGATCAGCGGTGCCGCGATAAGCGCCACGATGACGCCGAGATGCAGCCGCGTGCCCTCGATCAGCACCGGAAAATTGGCCGAATCCTCAATCGGAGGCGAGATCGGATAGCCACTGAAACTATCCTTCCATGGCCCTTCGATCAGCGCCATCAGCGCGTAATAGATGACCGAATTGAGCAGCAGCGAACTGACGACGTCGTCGACCTTGAATTTCACCCGCAGCGTTGCCGGCACGAGCGCGACGGCTGCACCGGCCGCGGCGCCTGCCACTGCCATCAAAAGCATGGCGAGCGGTCCCGGCATCGGAATCGCGCCGACGAAGCAGCTCGCCACCGCGCCGGCAAGCAGTTGCCCTTCGGCGCCGATGTTCCAGAATTTGGCGCGGAAGGCGACAGCCACCGCCAGCCCGGTGAAGATCATGGGCGCGGCGCGCACCAGCGTTTCGGTGATCGCATAGCTGTCGCCGAGCGAAGCCGTGAACATAACGCCGTAGGATTCGAGCACGCCGGCGCCGGCCAGCGCGATCAGGCCGCTGCACAGCACCAGCGCGGCACCGATCGCCAGCAGCGGCAATGCGAGGTTGAACCAGGCTGGCGTCGAGCTGCGGACTTCGAGGCGGAACATCAGCTATGGCCCTCCGCCCCGGTCATCAGCAGCCCCAGCCGTGCGATCGTCGCCTCGGCGCTGGGAAGCGTGCCGGCGATGCGGCCCTCATACATCACCGCGATGCGGTCGCAGAGCACGAGCAACTCTTCCAGATCCTCGCCGATGACGATGATGCCGCAGCCCTTGGCGCGCATGTGGAGGAATTTTTCATGGATGAAGCGGGCGGCTCCGATGTCGAGGCCGCGCGTCGGCTGCGAGACGATAAGCACCTTCGGATCGAAGGCGAGCTCGCGCGCCAAAAGCGCCTTCTGCAGATTGCCGCCGGACAGGGCGCCGGCGCGCGTCATCGGCCCGGGGCATCTGATATCATAGGCCTTGATCTGCGCCTCGGCGAAGGCGCGGATCGCATCCGGCTTGAGCAGGCCCTTGCTGCTGAAAGCGGCGGTGCCGATGCGCGGCAGCACCATGGAATCGGCGAGCGGCAAATTGGTGACCAGTCCCGTCGTCATGCGGTCTTCCGGGATGCGGCCAAGGCCCAGCGCCTGCACCTCGCGCGGCGAGAAGCGAGACACTTTCTGTCCCGCAATCGTCATCAGGCCGGCATCCGGGGCTCGCACGCCCGAGATCACCTCCGCCAGTGCCCGCTGGCCATTGCCGGAGACACCGGCAATGCCGAGGATCTCGCCGGCGCGCACGGAAAGCGACACATCGCGCAGCGGCGTGCCCGAATGGCTCGAGGTGGAAATGCCGTCGAGAGTGAGCACCGCTGCCCCCGGCGTCGACGGCCCCTTGGCCGGCGGCACGATCTCGTGGCCGCACATCAGTCGCGCCATTTCCGCCGACGTGGTGTTGGCCGGATCGTCGACGCGGCCGGCGACGCGGCCATGCCGCAGCACCGTGCAGCGATGGGTGAGCGCGCGCACCTCGTTGAGCTTGTGCGAGATGAAGATGATGCCCAGGCCCTGCGCCGCCATCGACCGCAAGGCCGAAAACAGCCCGTCGACTTCGCTCGGCGCCAGCACCGCGGTCGGCTCGTCAAGGATCAGCAGTTTTGCGCCGCGAAACAGCGCCTTGACGATCTCGAGACGTTGCTGCTCGCCGACAGACAGCGCCGAGACCGGCAGGCTGGGATCGAGCGTCAGCCCGTGCTGGCGGCTGATTTCAGCCAACCGCGCCAGTCCGCCGGCGCGGTCGATCCGCCCGGATTTGCCTGGTATGCCGATAAGCAGGTTTTCCAGCACCGTAAGCCGTGGCGCCAGGTGAAAATGCTGGTGCACCATGCCGATGCCCGCGGCCAGCGCATCGGCCGAACTGGTGATCCGCACCTTCCGGCCCTGGATGAGGATCTCGCCGGCGTCGGGCGCATAGGCGCCGAACAGCACGTTCATCAGCGTCGTCTTGCCGGCGCCGTTCTCGCCCAGCAAGCCGAGGATCTCGCCGGGCGCCACGCTGAGGTCGACGGCTTCGTTCGCCTTGACGGCGCCGAAACTCTTGGTGATGCCGTGCATTTCGATGAGTGGGGCGGGCAAGGGCGCTCCTGCGGAGATGGCTCTGCTTCACCCTCCCCCTTGTGGGGAGGGTTGGTTTGCGATCGCAGCGAAGCGAAGATCGTAAGACGGGGGTGCGGCGCCGAAGACCCCACCCCGCTCCGCTTCGCGGATCGACCCTCCCTACAAGCGGGAGGGTGAGAAACTCAATCCGAAACCGGTGTGTTCTCGTCCACGTCGACGCGGAAATTGCCTTCAAGGATTTCGGCCTTCTTCTTCTCGACCATGTCCTTGACCTCGGCCGGCAGCGTCTTGTCGAACTTATGGTAGGGCGCCAGGTGAGAACCGCCCTTGGCCATGCGCGAGAAATCGCCATAGTCCTGCGCCGTGAAGACGCCGGCCTTGACCAGTTTTATGGCTTGTTCGACGGTGGGATACATATCCCAGACCGGGCCGGTAATGACGGTGTCGGGGCCAAGGCTCGACTGGTCGGACATATTGGAGATGGCGTAGATCTTTTTCTCCACCGCCGCTTCGATGACACCGAAGCGCTCGGCATAGATGACGTCGACGCCGGCGTCGATCTGAGCGACGGCCGCCTCCTTGGCCTTGGGAGGATCAAAGAAGGAACCGATGAAGGCGACCTTCTTCTTGATGTTCGGATTGACCTCCTTGGCGCCGGCGAAGAAGGCGTTGACCAGCCGGTTCACTTCCGGAATGCCCATCGCCGCGACGGCGCCGACCGTGCCCGACTTCGACATCTTGCCGGCGATCATGCCGGAGAGATAGGCGGGCTCGTGGATCCAATTGTCGAAGACGCCGAAATTGGGCTCCGCCGGCCCGGCGCCGGAGCCGAACAGAAAAGCAGTCTTCGGGAACTGCTTGGCGGTACGGCGCGATTCACGCTCGGCGGCGAAGGCATCGCCCAGCACCAGTTCATAGCCGCCCTGTGCATATTCGCGCATGACGCGGCTGAAGTCGGCGGTCTGCACCTTCTCCGACCATTTATACTCGATGCCGAGTTCCTTCTCGGCCTTCTGCAAAGCGACATGGATCTGATTGTCCCACGGCTCCTCGATGGGCGTGGCGAAGATCGCCGCTACTTTCAGCTTCTTGTCCTTGGCGAAGGCGCCGCCCGGCAGCATCGCGGCGGCCAGGCCAAGCGCGCCCAGCTCCAGCACGTTGCGCCGCGAAAGGCCTTCGCGCGTTGAATGAGATTTGTTCTTCCGGTTTTCCATTGCAGTCCCCTCTGTTCGACAGCCGTGTCGAGCCGGCCGTTCTAAAAATCAGACGAGGAACTATGGAACGGGTCCGGACTTTTGTCCACATGGTCAAATTTGGCAGATCGATCATATCCACTCTCCTGGACTAGCCGGGAGAGCGGTTGTTCAGACCCGTTCGAGCACGATGGCGATGCCTTGGCCGACGCCGATGCACATGGTCGCCAGCGCATAGCGGCCGCCGCGTTCGCGCAGCTCCAGCGCCGCCGTGCCGGAGATGCGCGCGCCCGACATGCCCAAGGGGTGGCCGAGCGCTATGGCGCCGCCATTCGGGTTGACGTGCGGCGCATCCACCGCGATGCCGAGCTGGCGCAGCACTGCGATGCCTTGCGAGGCGAAGGCTTCGTTGAGCTCGATGACATCGAACTGTTTTGGCGTCAGGCCAAGCCGTGCGCACAGTTTTTGCGTCGCCGGCGCCGGGCCGATGCCCATGATGCGCGGCGCGACGCCGACGGCGGCCCCGCCGAGGATGCGGGCGATCGGCGTCAGGCCGTATTTCCTGGCCGCCGCTTCCGAAGCGACGATCAGCGCCGCCGCCCCGTCATTGACGCCCGAGGCATTGCCGGCGGTCACCGTGCCGCCTTGCCGGAACGGCGTCGGCAGCTTGGCCAAGGCCTCTATCGTGGTGCCAGCGCGGGGGTGCTCGTCCTTCGAGACGACAACCGGATCGCCCTTGCGCTGCGGAATGGTCACCGCGGTTATTTCCTTGGCCAGCCGGCCATTGGACTGCGCGGCGACGGCCTTGTCCTGGCTGCGCACCGCGAAAGCGTCCTGGTCCGCGCGGGAAACCGAAAAATCCTCGGCGACATTTTCGCCCGTCTCCGGCATGGAATCGACGCCATACTGACTCTTCATCAGCGGGTTGACGAAGCGCCAGCCGATCGTGGTGTCGTAGATCTCGGCATTGCGTGAAAACGCCGTCTCGGCCTTGGGCATGACGAAGGGCGCCCGGCTCATCGATTCGACGCCGCCCGCGATCATCAGCTCGGCCTCGCCGGCCTTGATTGCACGGGCGGCGATGGTCAGCGCATCCATGCCCGAGCCGCACAGGCGGTTGACGGTCGAGCCGGGGATTTCCTTCGGCAGGCCGGCCAGCAGCAGCGCCATGCGCGCCACGTTGCGGTTGTCCTCGCCGGCCTGGTTGGCGCAACCGTAGACAACGTCGTCGACCGCCTGCCAGTCGACGCCGGCATTGCGCTCGATCAGTGCCTTCAGCGGAATGGCGCCGAGGTCGTCGGCGCGTACCGAGGACAGCGAGCCGCCAAAGCGGCCGATCGGCGTGCGGATATAGTCGCAGATATAGGCTTCGGCCATGTCAGTCAGCTCTCCCGTTTCCCTCATGCGCCGCCTTGGTGCGACGCGTGCAGGTCGCGCAATGTCGTAGCTCGGTTCGCTTGGCGCCGGCATTTCGTCAAGCGCCTGCGCGAACTTAACCACCCAGCCACAGCTCTCCTGCCCTGCTGGCGAATCACGCTTGGATGCAGCGCCACGATCAGCCGGTTGGCCGCGAGCTCAATGCTTCATCCGATCCCTCATCGCATACCACAGCATTCCCAGCACATAGAGCGGCCCGCGCAGCGCCGTGCCTCCGGGGAAGGGCATCGGGGTCAGCGTCGAGAACAGGTCCAGCCGCGAGGCGTCGCCGGTGATGGCTTCGGCGAGCAGCTTGCCCGACAGGGTCGACAGGATGACGCCCTTGCCGGAATAGCCGTGCGCGTAATAGACCTCGCCATAGTGCCCGACATGCGGCAGTCGCGACGTCGTCACCGACACCAGCCCACCCCAGGCATGGTCGATCCGGCAGCCCTTGAGCTGCGGGAAGGTGCCTTCCATGTGCGGCCGCACGAAACCGGCAATATCGGCCGGCGGCGACGGCGTGTAGCGCTCGCCGCCGCCGAACAGCAGGCGACCGTCGGCCGACATGCGGTAATAGTTGACGACGAAGCGCGTGTCCGACACCGCGACATTGGCAGGAATGACGTTGCGGGAGCCCTCCAGCGGCTCGGTGGCGACGATGTAGTTGCCGACCGGCATGATGCGGCTGTTGACGCGCGGCTCCAGCCCATTGAGCAGCGCGTCGCCAGCCAGCACGACATGCTTTGCGCGCACCGATCCTTTTGACGTCGAGACCCGGATCGAAGGCTCGCGCTCAAGCCGCACGGCCACCGAATTCTCGTGGATGACGACGCCGGCCGCGCTTGCAGCGCGGGCAAGCCCGAGCGTGTAATTCAAGGGATGCATGTGGCCGCCGAGCGGCTCGTACATCGCGCCGTGATAGGGCGTGTCGACCTTGGCCCGGGCCTGCGCCGCCGACAGGATCTCGAGGTCGCGGAATTTCATCACGCTCTCGAGGCATTTCGCCTCTTCCTCCAAATCCCTGAGATCGGAGCCGTTGACCGCGCCGACCAGATGGCCGGTCAGCCTGAGATCGCAGTCGATCGTATGGCGCTCGATAATGTCGAGCACCAGGCTGCGCGCCTCGAAGGCGAGATCGAACAGCGCCTTTGCCCGTTCAGGCCCATAAAGCTTGACCAGGCCCTTGGCGCCCTTGCGCAGGCCGGGGATCATCTGGCCGCCATTGCGGCCCGAAGCGCCCCAGCCAATCTTGCCGCCTTCCAGCAGCACCACCTTCAAGCCGCGTTCGGCGGCGTGAAGAGCGGCCGACAGACCGGTGCAGCCGCCGCCGACGACCACCAGGTCGGCCTCGACATCGCCGATAAGTGCCGGATGGTCCGGCGCCGGATTGGCGGTGGCGACATAGTAGGACTTGCCGATGTCGAGACCGGAATTGAAACCCGTTGAAGATGCCATGATCACACCTTCAAGAGCAGGTGGTCGCGTTCCCAGCTCGTCACCACGCTCTGGAACAGGTCGAGCTCGACGCTTTTCACGCGCAAATAGGTCTGGAAGAAGTCCTCGCCGAGCAGTTTGCGCACCGGTTCACAGGCCTCGAAACGATCCAGCGCCTCCTCCATCGTTTTCGGCAGCGTGCTCTTGATCTTGTAGGCATTTCCGGATGCTTCCGCCGAGCGCGCCAGCTTCTGTTCGACGCCCAGATAGCCCGCCAGAAGCGAGCCGGCGATCGCCAGATACGGATTGCAATCGGCACCCGGCAGCCGGTTCTCCACCCGCCGCGCGGCGCGCCCGCCGGCCGGCACGCGCAGGCCGCAGGAGCGGTTGTCATGCGACCATTCGATGTTGGCCGGCGCACTGTGGTTCGGTCTAACGCGCCGGAACGAATTCACGTTGGGCGCGAACAGCGGCATGATTTCGGGAATGTATTTTTGCAGGCCGCCGATGAAATAACCGAACATCGCGGTATCGGCATCATCGCTGCCGGCAAACAACGTGTTGCCGGCCTCGTCGATGACTGACATGTGCAGATGCATCGAGCTGCCGGCCTGTGCGGCGATCGGCTTGGCCATGAAGGTCGCATACATGCCGTCTTGCTGGGCGGCCTGGCGCGTCAGCCGTTTGAACAGCAGCACCTTGTCGGCCAGCGGCAGCGCGTCGCCATGCAGGAAGTTGATCTCCAACTGCCCCGGTCCCGATTCATGAATCAGCGTATCGAGCGGCAGTCCGGCCGCCTCCGCATAGTCATAGACGCGCCGGACCACCGGTTCATATTCCTCGAGCGCCGCCATGTCATAGGGATGCTGCACGGCCTCGGCGCGGCCATTGCCGCCGGTCGGCGCGGTCAGCGGCTTGTCGGGATCGGGATTGGGCGCGGTCAGGTAGAATTCGAGCTCCGGCGCCACTACCGCCCGCCAGCCGCGCTGCCGGTAGAGATCGAGCACGGCGCGCAGAACATGGCGCGGCGAGGCCATCCATGGCCGGCCGTCCATGTGGAAGGCGTCGGCGAAGACGTAGGCCTTGCCAGCGCCGGCGCCCGGCGCCAGGCAAAGCGTCGAGACATCGGGCACCATGCGCATGTCGGGGTCCGAATACGCAAAACCCTCGTCGATGGAACCGGAATAGCGCCCGTCTATGCTGACCAGGAAGGCGCTGCTCGGCAGATAAAGCGCGCGGTCTTCCAGCGCCGTGAGGAATTTTGCCGTCGGCAGCGCCTTGCCGCGCAGCACGCCGTTCATGTCGGGCACCAGGCATTCGACCTCGTTGATGCCGTGCTGCGCCAACCATGCCTTGGGATCGCTGAAGGGCGCGGTATTCGTGTTCTTCTCAAGCATTTCGTTCAAGTCCGTATCAGAGAGAGTATGGCTTGCGCGGCCACGTTCTGGGTGTCAGCGCCATCTGGCTGCATTTCCCTTGAGGCGGGCGCGCATGGCGTGGTCGGCCAGCAGGCCGGGAATGGCTCTCTCCAATCCTCCTTCGGTCCAGCCGTCACGGCCGATATGATCGCCGGTGCCGGTCTCTTCGGCGCGAGGTGCATTGTCGTGGCCGTCCCGGCAATAGGGCATGATCAGCGACGCCACACAGAAGCGCAACGCCTCGCAAAAGCCGGTGTTGCCGCCGTGGTGGATGAACAAATCCAACTTCGCCACCGCCGAGGACTGCGGAAACCAGGCGCCGAGATAGACATTGTCGGGCACCGCTCGGTAAGCGTCGCGCAGGCCGCCGACATTGACGATGAAGCGCGCCGGCAGCTTGTCGGCAAAGACGCCGGAAAGGCCGGCATGGAAGATGAAGGCGGGGCCCCGCACGGCCCGCGCGATGCCGACGCAATTCAGCGCCGCGCCGAAGCCTGCTTCGGGGAACAGCGCGATGGTCGGGCTGACTTTACGCGTCAATTATTTCCTCTTCATTCCGGCCGGCTGATCATGCCGAACGGCGCGGGAGCGCCGCGGCCGGCCGCTTGCGGTCGCAGTTTGCGAGAGCCGCAGATGGACGCGAAGCAGATCGGCAGTAACCTAATACTGCCGGCTTTCGAGCTGGTCGAGTGCTTTCAGACGTTCGCGCAGCGATTGCCGCAGCCGAAAGACATTGGCGGCCACCGGTATAGATGCCGACAGCCGCCGCAGCTTAAGGTGATCGGACAACGCATCGGCCACGAAGCGATTGGCCGCAAACACGTGTGAGGCCGGCTGCCCCGTTGTCGCTGGCGATGCTACGGCGTCGGTTGCATGGCAGCGGCCGTCTCGTCGATCTTGCCGGCAAGGACGCCTTGGGCCCAAGCGGTGACCTCGGCGTCGACGGGCTTGTTGGCCATATCGGTCAACGCCGCGTCGAGTGCGGCCGGGTCGGTGCCGACCGCCGCCGCGTCGACCACTTCCTGCTGGGCGTCGATCTGGTCCTGCAGAGCCGATATCTGTCCAGGCAGGGCCGCCTGCTCCTCGGGGGTCATGGCGGCGATCTGGTCCGGCGTCAGCGACGTCAGCGCGTCCAGCTGTGAATTCAGGACGTCCAGCTGGGTTTGTGCGACCTTGGCTTTTGCCGACTGCGTCACGAAAGCCTGAAGCGCAGCGAATTTCCTGCTCTTGGAATTCATATAGGCGTTGACGTTGCGCTGGAGCGAGTTCAGCCGGCCGAGCTTGGCGTGGAGGTTCTTTTCCTTGGGCAGGGACGAAACCTTTGTCTTCGTATCGACCGTGATCGTTGCGTCCCTTGTCGCCTTGGCTACCTGCCCGCGGGCCGACGAGGACTTACCGTGCGTAGCGCCGCTGTTGCCGTGGGCGCCACCATTGCCATTGCCGCCGCTGTGACCACCACCATGGCCTCCGCCGTGTCCATTGCCGGCCAGTGCCGGAGACGCCAGAAGCGCCAGTGCGGCTAGCGCCGCCAACACAGTTTTCCGGTTTGTCATGTCAGTCTCCTGGGGAAACGCCGCTCTGCGCCCGCTGCTATGGTAAGTTCGTATGAGAAGCCGCTAATTATGCGCAGTAAACTTTAGACAAAGACTGTCTCAATAAGAGAGAAGGGGCAACCTGTCGGTACGGCAACTGATTGATATCCAACAGAAATCGACGTTTTTGAACGGCTGTGGTACTGAAGTCCCATGCCGGTCGGACCATGGTCCGAACTGTCGGTCAGAGTTGATTTCGGCGCTGCCGGCCGGCGCCGCGGCTCTGGCCCAGAACGCGCAGGCGACGGCGCTTTTCACCAATCGGCCGAAGGCCCAGACGGCTGATTCAGCCGATGCTTTCGCCACCGTCGATCACCAACGCCTGGCCGGTCATGAAGGATGACCGATCGGACACGAGGAAGAGGATCGCCTCGGCGATCTCCTCGGCGCTGGCCCAGCGGCCCATCGGGATCTTGGTGCGGACATAGGCTTCGATTGCCTCGCGTCCGCCCATCTGGGCGATGAACGGTCCATTGAACGGCGTGTCGACCCAGCCGGGGCAGAGCGCGTTGACGCGCACATTGTGGCGGGCATAGTCGAGCGACATCTGCCTGGTCATCGCCACCACGGCATGTTTCGAGGTCGCATAGGCGATCATCTCGCGGTCGTAGAACACGCCTGAATTCGAAGCCGTATTAAGGATGACGCCGCCGCCCTGCGCGACCATCGATGGCATGACGATCCTTGCCGCCAGGAACTGCGCCCGCACATTGACCCGCCAGGAGGCATCCATGCCGCCGACCTCGACCTCGGTCAGCGTGCCGCCGACCTGGATGCCGGCATGATTGTGCAGGATGTCGATGCGCCCATGCCGGTTGAGCGTGCCGGCAAGGAGCTGCTCGACCGCATTGTCGTCCGAGACGTCGGTGGCGACCGCCTCCGCCCGGCCGCCCGCGGCGCGTATATCCGAAGCCGTCGCCTCGCCGCTGGTCCGATCCCTGTCCGCGATGACGACCACCGCGCCTTCCCTGGCCATGATCATGGCGCCGGCGCGCCCGATGCCGGAACCGGCGCCTGTCACCACGGCGATGCGGTCTTCGAGGATCATGATGCGACCTTTAGTTTGACGGCTTGCGCTGGCGCAGCTGCCATTGGGCAAGCACCACGAGCAGGACGGAGGCGACGAGCACGATCGTCGCGATGGCATTGATCTCCGGCGTCACCCCGCGCCGGATCGACGCAAAGACATAGATCGGCAGCGTCGTCTGCGCGCCGGCGACGAAGAAGGCGACGATGAAATCGTCGAAGGAGAAGGTGAAGGCGAGCAGGAAGCCGGCGACCACCGCCGGCAAGATCTGCGGCAGGACGATGGAACGGAACGTCGTCAGCGGCGTGGCGTAGAGATCGCTGGATGCCTCGACCAAGTTGCGATCAAGGCTGCCCAGCCGCGTGCCGACGATCATCGTCACCAGCGCCATCGAAAACAGGCCGTGCGCGGCGATGATCGAACCATAGCCGAGCGACAGGCGCGGCGGCTGATCGTCCGGCCAGATCGAGGCGAGGAACGGATTGACGACGGCGAACAGCTGGACGAGTGCGACCAGTGTCGAAATGCCGATGACGACGCCGGGAACGACGATTGCGGCTCCAAGCAAGGCGTCGAAGACGGCGCGGGTCCGCACCCCGACGCGTGCCAGGCCGAGCGCGGCCGCGGTGCCGAACACCGCCGCCAGCAAGGCGCTGGTGGTGGCGATGAACAGGCTGTTCTTCAGCGCCTCGACCAGGAATGGGTTCGCCAGCGCCTTGCCGTACCATTGCACCGAAAAACCGGTGAACTCGCTGGCGTGGTGACCGGCGTTGAAGGAGAACAGCACGACCAGTGCGATCGGCAGGTAGAGGAAGACGAAGACGGCAATGACGAAGGCGCGCATCAGATCAGATCCACCCGGCGGGCGCCCGAGACGCGGGTCGAGATGCGGTTGGCGGCAATCAGCACCACGACCGAGACCAGCACCAGCGTGATCGCGATGGCCGATCCGAACGGCCAGTTGCGCGACTGCAGGAACAGGTCGACCAGCGCATTGCCGATGAAGAACACCTTGCCGCCGCCAAGCAGCGTCGGAATCAGGTATTCGCCGAGCAGCAGGATCATCACCAGCGAGAAGCCGGTCATCACGCCGGGCAGCGACAGTTTCAAGGTCACGCCCAAGAAAGTGGAGAGCGGCGTCGCGCCGAGATCGGCGGAGGCCTCCAGCAGACGGCGATCGAGCCGCTCGAGGCTGACATAGATCGGCAGGATCATCAGCGGCAGATAGCCATAGACGATGCCGAGCAGGACGGCGCCCGGCGTGTTGATCAGCCTGACGTCCTCGATGCCGGCAAGCGCGAGCAGCGCCGGGATGCCGCGTCCACCCAAAATGTACATCCAGGCATAGGTACGCATCAAAAGGCTGGTCCAGAACGGTATGACGACCAGCGCGAGCAGGATCAACCGCCAGCGCTGCGGCGCCCGCAGGGCGAGGTAATAGGCGACGGGATAGGCCACGAGCAGACAGGCGAGCGCGCCCACCGGAGCCAGCACCATCGTGTTCCAGAACGCGGTCGCCCGCGCCGGAAGATTGGCATATTGCGCCAGGGTGAAGGCCGCCTGATAGCCGCCCTCCGGCGCCCGCTCGCCGACGCTGAAGACGGCGATGGCCATGAACGGCAGCACCAGGAACACGACGAGCCAGGCGGCCGCCGGCCCGAGCAGCATGGCCGTCAGCAGATTTTTGCGAATGCCGCGCATCGAAGGATTGCCCCGGTGCCGGCGGGTCTGGGCCCGCCGGTCAAGTTGTCTCGAATGGGATTTGTTGCCCGCCTGGCTCAAGCCGACTTGAAGCGCGCCATCAGCTCGGCGCGGCCCGGATCGGTCAGCGTTGCAGCAGCGCCGAATTCCAGCGGCGTCAACAGGTCGGCCGCCGGATAGAGGATCGGATTGTCCAGCACTTCCTTCGGCAGCAGCTTGTTGACGCGCGCGTCGGTCGAGGGCGCGCCGTTGGCGAGGTGTTCCTTGACCGCGACCTGCGGGTTCATCAAATAGTTGAGCAGGGCGTAGCCGGCCGGCTTGTTCGGCGCGTCCTTCGGGATGGCGTAGAAGTCGGTCCAGATCTCGCCGCCTTCCTTGCCCAGCACATAGGCGATCTCCGGAATGTCGCGATGGAGCTGCGCACCGTCATTGGTCCAGCACATCGTCATCCAGGCATCGCCCGCGCGCATGCCCGGCTGGTAGTCGGAAGACACCGCGAACAGATGCGGCTTGACCTTGAGCAGCAATTCCTCGGCCTTGGCGAGTTCGTCCTGCTTCAGCGAGTTGAAGGAGTAGCCGTAATATTTCAGCGCATTGCCGATGGTGGTCAGCTGATAGTCGTGCACCATAGTGCGGCCGTCGCCCTCGGTCATGGCGGTGTCCCAGAATTCCTTCCAGCTCGTCATCGGCTTGGTCAGCTTCTTGGTGTTGACGGCAAATCCTGTCGTGCCCCAATTCTTCGGCACGGCGTAGATCGTGCCGTCGATCGTGCCTTCCGAGGTGAAGCGCGGGTCTTCCTGCGTGCCGTCGAAATTCGGCAGCTTAGCCATGTCCAACGGCTCGATGATGCCGAGCTTCTTGTAGGTCGAGATGGTGTAATTGGTCGGCACGAACAGGCTCCAGCCCGACGCCCCGGCCTGCAATTTGGCCAGCATCTCCTCATTCGAGCCGAACACGTTGACCTCGACGGCCACGCCTGTGTCCTTCTTGAAATTCTCGAAGGTCTGCGGGTCGTGATAGTTGGGCCAGGTGGCAATCGACATGCGGTCGCCGAGGTTCTCGGCGGCAAAGGCCGGCGTCGGCATGATGCCGATCTCGCGCGCCATCACCGCCGTCGCGATGCCGAGGCCGGTGAGGCCAAGGAAGTCGCGGCGGCCGATCGAGCCGCGCTTGAGGCGCATTAGCTGGTCGACGAAATTCTCGGGGCTTATCGGCAGTCCGTCACGATATGATTTCGACATGTTTTTCTACCCTCTGGTTGGTCCCGTTGTTCTTTGGATCCGCGAACGCCAACGGCGTTCCGGCGGCAAAGCCGATGGCGACGGGTTCACCCGGCTTAAAGAGATTGCCCTGGCCGATCATGTGGTCGGCCTTGGCCAGCAGCGTTCCGATGCCCTGGACCTCGACTGCGTATTCCGCCGTGGAGCCCAGAAAGATCCGGTTGCGGACGATGCCCTTGAGCGGGCCGCTAGTCGGGCCACCGAGACTGAGCGATTCAGGACGCAGGCTGACCGAAACGGTTTCGCCCTGCCGCAAATCCACCCGCTTGCGCGCCGCGATGACGGTGCCATCGGCCAGCTTCACATCCACCAGATCGCCCGAATGCCCTGCGACGGCGCCGCTCAAGAGATTGGTCTTGCCGACGAAATCGGCGACGAACAGGTCGGCCGGTTCGTCATAAATCTCGCTCGGCTGCCCAAGCTGAACGATGCGGCCGCCATTCATGACGCAGACGAAATCGCTCATCGACAGCGCTTCCTCCTGGTCGTGGGTCACCAGCACGAAGGTGATGCCGATCTCGCGTTGCAGGTTCTGCAATTCGATCTGCATGTCGGTGCGCAGCTTCTTGTCGAGCGCCGCCAGCGGCTCGTCGAGCAGCAGCACCGCCGGTTTGTTGACCAGCGCGCGGGCGAGAGCGACACGCTGCTGCTGGCCGCCGGACAGTTCGTGGACCTTGCGGCCGCCATAACCGGCGAGTCGCACCATTTCCAGCGCTTTGCCTGCCCGCAGGCCGATCTCGCGCGACGACAGCCGCGGTCGTGCCTGGCGCAACCCGTAGGCGACATTGTCGTTCACGTCCAGATGCGGGAACAGTGCATATTGCTGGAACACCATGTTGACAGGCCGCCTGTAGGGCGGCGTGTCGGCCATGTCCTGGCCGCGGATGAGCACCTTGCCCTCGCTCGGCTGTTCGAAGCCGCCGATCATGCGCAGGCAGGTCGTCTTGCCGCAGCCGGATGGTCCGAGCAGGGCGACGAAGGCGGAGGGCGGCACGGCCAGATCGATGCCGCTGACCGCGGTCACCGCGCCATAGCGCTTGGTGACGCCGCGAAACTCGATGTCGGGCACTGCGGTCAAGGCTGCGGGCTCCAGCGACAGGACGATGCGATTTCGGGACGCTACCAGAGCCAATGGCAACTAGTATATACCTCGCAGGTGGTATATCTGACCTATTTTCTTGTTTAAGGGGGTATTGGATGTCCCGCAGCGACGACTACAGCCAGCTCGCCGCGCTGGTCGCGGCGACGCGGGAGACGAGCGGCGACGTCTTCGGCAGGGCGATGGTCGCTTGGCTGCGGCAGCACGTCGACTTCGATCATTGCGTGATCTTCGGCTACCGCGGCGCTGCCCGTCCGCCGTTGCTGTTCGAGACCTTCTCGTCGGCCGAGAGCCATGTCTTCGTCGCGCTCTATCAGGAAGGCCCATACCTGCTCGACCCGTTCCATCACGCGGCGGTCGAACGCAAGGAAGGGTTCTGGCGCATGCGCGAGCTGGCGCCCGACCGCTTCTACGCCAGCGAATATTTTCGCTCCTACTACAGCCAGACCAGGCTGGCCGAGGAGGTCGGCTTCTTCGTACCGCTGCCGGGCAAGGATGCGCTGGTGCTGTCGCTGATGCGGTTGCGCGCTTCAGGTCCGTTCGGGACCGCCGACGCCAGACTGCTGCGCGACATGGCGCCGGCGGTGGTCGCCTTCGCCCGATTGCGCTGGCCCGCCCTTCCCGCCGACGAGCCGGCCGAGGCCGGGCAAGACGATGCATTGGCGGCGGTCAACGAGTTCGATCGCGCCCATATCTGGAAGAGCCTGTCCCTGACGCCGCGCGAAAAGCATGTCGTCGATCTGGTGCTGCAAGGGCATTCCACCGAATCAATCGCCCGGGCCATGCGCATCGTGCCGGGGACGGTGAAGGTCCATCGCCGCAACATCTATCGCAAGCTCAAGATCAAGTCGCAGGCCGGTCTCTTCGCTCGCTTCGTCGAAATCATCGACGCGCGGATAAGATAAGTCCAACGGCCTTCGACCACCTTTCTATCAGGGTCTTGCGCCAGCCTCCCAGGAGCCGGTCTCGGCCATCCGTTTCAGCAGCCGCGCCGGCTTGAAAACATCCTTGCCTGTCCGCTGATGCCAATATTCCAACCGCTCGACGATCCTGGTTGCGCCTTCCAGACCGGCCCAGAACATCGGACCGCCCTTGCCGATGGGAAAGCCATAGCCGTTGACCCAGATGACATCGATGTCGGAGGCGCGGGCGGCTATCTCTTCTTCGAGGATTTTCGCCCCTTCGTTGATCAGTGGATAGTGCGTGCGCTCGATGATTTCTTCCGCGCTGATTTCGCGCGGCGCGATGCCCTTCTCGGCTGCCTTATCGCGGATCAACGTCTCGACCTGCGGGTCCGGGACCGGCATACGTGACCCGTTCTCGTAGAGATAGAACCCACGGCCGGTTTTCTGGCCGAAACGCCCCTGTTCGCACAACATGTCGGCGATCACGGCCGTCTGGCCTCGCGCCTTGCGGTTGCGCCAGCCAATGTCGAGGCCGGCGAGATCGCCCATCTGGAACGGCCCCATCGGCCAGCCGAAATCGGTGAAGGCGTTATCGATCTGGCTGGGCGTCGCGCCTTCCAGCAGCAAGGCTTCCGATTCGGAGCCGCGCGCGGCCAGCATGCGGTTGCCGACGAACCCATGGCAGACGCCGACGACGACGGCCACCTTGCCGATCTTGCGCGCCATGTCGACAACTGTCGCCAGCGCGTCCGGCGCGGTCTTGTCGGCCCGCACGATTTCCAGCAGCTTCATGACATTGGCCGGCGAGAAGAAGTGCAGGCCGAGCACGTCCTGCGGGCGCGAGATCGAGGCGGCGATTTCGTCGATATCGAGATAAGAGGTGTTGGTGGCAAGGATGGCGCCCGGCTTGGCCGCGGCGTCGAGCTTGCCGAACACCTCCTTCTTGACCGCCATGTCCTCGAACACCGCCTCGATGATCAGGTCACAATCGGCGAGGTCGGAATAGTCGGTAGAGCCCTTGAATTGAGCGAGGCGTTGGCGCCTGGCATCTTCGGTCAAGGAGCCGCGCGAAACGGAGACGGCATAATTCTTGTCGATCATGCCGAGCCCGCGCTGCAAGGCTTCCTCGCTGGTCTCCAATAAGGTGACTGGAAAACCGCCATTGGCGAAGGCCATGGCGATGCCGCCGCCCATCGTGCCGGCGCCGATGACGCCGACGCGGGCGATCCTGCACCGGACAAGGTCCTTGCCCGGGATCTTTGCGGCTTCACGCTCGGCGAAGAACAGATGCCGCTGCGCCCGCGACTGATCGCCGGCAACCAGCTTCATGAACAGCGCGCGTTCGGCAGCCAGAGCTTCCTCGAACGACATCGTGACGGTGTTGCGCACCGCTTGCGCGCAAGCGATCGGTGCGTCGAGGCCGCGCGCCTTCCTGGCGAGATCCGCCGCCTCGGCATCGAAAGCGGCCAGCTCGGTTTTCTTGATCTCGTCATCGCGATCGCGCACCGGCGTGAACGGCCCGCCCTTGCGAGCGATCTCCCTGGCGAAGTTCACGGCATGCGTGATCACGTTACTCTCGAACACAGCATCGACCAGTCCGGCTTCATGCGCCTCATCAGCACCGACCAGCGCACCGGAAACGATCATCCTGAGCGCTTTGATCGCGCCGACGAGGCGCGGCAGCCGCACCGTGCCGCCGCCGCCCGGCAGCAGTCCAAGCTTCACCTCGGGCAGGCCGAGCCTGGCGTCGGCATCGGCAACGCGGAAGTGACAGCCGAGCGCCAGCTCCAGCCCGCCGCCCAGCGCGGTGCCGTGGATGGCGGCGACCGTAGGTTTGGCGATGGTTTCCAGCGTCCCAATGATGGCACGCAGCTCGGGCTGCTGCACGGGCTTGCCGAATTCGGTGATGTCGGCGCCGGCGACGAAGGTCCGGCCCGCGCATGCGACGACGATGGCTCCGACCGATGCGTCGTCACGCAAGGCAGCCAGCGCGTGCATCAGTGGTTCGCGGACATGAAAGCTCAGCGCGTTGACCGGCGGGTTGTCGATGGTGACGATGGCGACGTCGCTGTCCCTGGCGACGCTGACAAAATTGGACAAGTTGACCCTCCCGACACCGGCTGCGATCCGGAGGTTTACTAGGCTGCGCCGCGAATGGGAACCGCGTGTCGCACTGGCACAAGACTTGTCAGGACAGGCTGTAGGGCGGCACGCTGGCGAGTTGCGGTTGAAGTGAGGCGAATATCACCGCACCGCCTTCTCCCCGCCGGCCGCCGTGATGACGCCGACGATGATCAGCCCGGTCAAGAGCAGGCGCACGCCGGCGCTGACGCCGAATGTGTTGAGCATGGTCAAAAGCAGCACCAGGAACAGTGCTGCGCCCCAGACGCCGGGGACATTGGCCTTGCCGCCGGCCACCGAGGTGCCGCCGATGACCACCACGGCGATCGAAGCCAGCAAATACTCGTTGCCGATATCGACATTGGCGCCGCGGAAATAACCGGCGAGCAGCGCGCCGTCGATGCCGCCGAGCGCGCCCGACAGCGTGTAGGTGAGGAAACGGACGCGGCCGACATTGACGCCGGCGAGCCAGGCGGCGCGGATGTTCTGGCCTATCGCCAGCACCGAGCGGCCATAGATCATGCGCTGCAAGGCGATGGCCGCACCGATGGTAAACAGCACGGTGAGAACCGCCAGCACCGGAATGCCGAGAACCTGCCGGTTGGCGAAATCGGCAAAGCCCGGCGGCGGCTTGATCTGCAATCCGCGCCCATAGCTGATGTCGACCGACTGGATGATGAAGCTCGCCGACAAAGTGGCGATGATCGGCGGTATTCGCAGCGCCCAGATCAGCAGATAGTTGACGGCACCGATCGCGGCACCACAGGCAAGCGCGGCCAGCAGCCCGACCACGATCATGGCATCGCTGCCGCCCATCACCTTCATGGCCACCGCGCTGGCGAGCCCGATATTGGCCGGCAGCGACAGGTCGACATTGCCCGGCCCAAGCGTGATGACGAACATCTGGCCGACGCCGACGATGACGGTGAACACGGCCAGCGACAGCGCGGCGGTGACCATGCCGCCGGCGCCATAGCCGCCGGTGAAAGCGATGGTCGCCAGCCACACCACAAGCGCGCCGACGAACGACCAGATCCAGGGTTTGACAACCAGCGATCTAACCAGCGCCATCGCTTACCTCTCCTTACGGCTGATCAGCACCCGCGCCGCCAGCACGATGATCAGGATGGCGCCGTTGGCCGCCACCTGCCAGTCGGGCGGGATGTGCATGAAGGTAAGCAGCGGCGATGCCGCCAGCGCCAGCGTCAGCGCGCCGATTACCGCGCCGATCGGCGACACGCGGCCGCCGACGAATTCGCCGCCGCCGAGGATGACGCCGGCGATCGAAAGCAGCGTGTAGCCATTGCCGATATTGGCATCGGCCGAAGTGGTGATGCCGATCAGCGCCATGCCGGACAGCACGCCGAACAGACCCGTCAGCGCGAACAACACGACCTTGGTCTTGAGCAGCGACCAGCCGGCACGTTTGAGCGCAGCCGGGTTGCCGCCCGAGCCGCGCAGGATCACGCCATAGGAGGTGCGCATCAGGCCGAAATGGACGATGAGGCCAATCAGCAGCGCCGCGATGATGGGGAAGGGCACAAAGGGCGGCTTGAACGCCATGATCGCCAGCAGCCAGTCCGGCGCCTTGCCGCCCGGCTTGGGCAGCACCAGGATGGCCAGCCCCTGCCAGACGAAACTCATGCCCAGCGTCACCACGATCGATGGCAAATTGCGCAGGTGGATCAGCGCGCCGAGCAGCGCATAGACGCCGATCGATCCGAGCAGGATGAGGACGCCGATGAGCGGTGCGTCCTTCAACCACGTCGCGGTGACGCAACCGACGAAACCGACAAAGGTGCCGATCGACAGGTCGAGCTCGTTGCCCGATATGACGAACATCTGCGCGATCGTCGCCAGCGCGATCGGGATCGCCAGGTTGAGCATCAGGCCGAAGCCGAAATAGCTGATGGCGCGCGGATTGAGCCAGGCGATGGCGAGCAGCACCAGCACCAGCGACAGCGCCGGCAGCAGCCCACGCAGTAGGCGGGCGCGTGCCGCCCCGCTCCCAAAGGTCTTCGAACCGTTTTGAACAGAGACGGCCGTCATCTCAGGCCGCGTCGCCGAAGGAGGACTGGATGATCTTTTCTTCCGTCAGCTCGTCGCGCGTCAGATTGGCGACGATGCGGCCGTTCTTGAAGACATAGACATGGTCGCAATTGTCGAGTTCTTCCGTTTCTGTGGTGTACCAGAGGAAGGTGCGGCCCTTGCCGGCCTCCTCGCGCACGAGATCGTAAACCTCGAGCTTGGTGCCGATGTCGACGCCGCGCATCGGGTCGTCCATCAGCACGATCCCGGCGTCGGAGCCGAGAGCCCGGGCGAACAAAGCCTTCTGCTGGTTGCCGCCCGACAGCGAAAAGATGTTGTTGTTCATATCCGGCGTGCGGATGCCGATCTTCTTTTGCCAGAACCCGGCCAGTTCGGCCTCTCGCCGCGGCGAGATCAGCAGCCCGTTGCGCAGCCGAGCCAGCGAGCGGATGCCGATATTTTCAGCGATCGACCACTGCGGAAAGATGCCGTCCGCCTGGCGGTCGCCGGCCACAAGCGCCACCGGTGCGGTGACCTCGACGCCGGCCTTGGCGCGCGATGCCGCGGCGAAGATCGCCAGCAGCAGGTCGGTCTGGCCATGGCCGGCCAGGCCGGCAAGTCCGATGATCTCGCCGGCGCGGGCCACCAGCTCCTTGCCGTCCTGCTGCCGCGCCGGCCGGGCGCGCACGCGCAACGGGCCGGCCTCGGCTTTCCGGATTTCGGTGGCGGTCCTCCGATGTCCTTCGGCGCCGCCCATGGTGGCGACCAGCCTATCGCGGTCGAAAGCGTTCGCCGCGTCGGCGCCGACAACCTTGCCGTCGCGCATCACGACGATGCGATCGGCGTTCTGCAGCACTTCGCCCAGCACGTGGGAGATGAGAATGCAGCTCCCACCCGACGCGACGAAGCGGCGCACGAAGGCAAGCAACTGCCCCGCCGTGTGCGCGTCGAGCGAGGACGTCGGCTCGTCGAGGATGACCAGGTGGAGCGGCTCGCGGGTCAGCGTGAACGCGCGCGCCACCTCCACCATCTGTCGCCGTCCGATTGAAAGGTCACCGGCGATGTCGGCCGCCGAAATGCCATGGTCGGGAAAGATTTCGTCCAGCTTGGCCGTGATCAGCTCGGCCGCCTTGCGCCGCCAGCCGAAGCCGGTGAGCGAGGCGTGGTTGATGCGCGTGTTCTCGGCGACGCTGAGATTGGGGCACAGCGACAATTCCTGGAACACGCAGCGTATGCCGAGCTGCTGTGCCCGCGACACCGAGTAGTTCTCCTCGGCCTCACCATGCACGCCGATCGTTCCGCTGTCGGGTGTCAGCGTGCCCGCCACCATGTGCATGAGCGTCGATTTGCCGGCGCCGTTGTGGCCGACGAGGCCGACGCACTCGCCGGGCCCGACAGTGAAGTCGACGCCGCCAAGCGCGCGAACGGCGCCGAAGTGTTTTTCGGCGCCGCTCAGTCTGATGATGTCCGCGTTCCCTTCAGGCATGCTCAACGATATCCGGTCGGCGATGTGCACGGCAACGCGTGTGCGACATTCACTTGATATTGGCTTTGATGGCCGCGATGGCATCTTCCTGTGTGTATTCGTGCGTGGCGACACCGCCCTCCTTGATCTTCGGCAGAGCGGCCTCGAAATCGTCCTGAGTGAAGGCGAGATACGGCACCAGCAGGTCGTGCGGAATGTCCTTGCGGCCATCGAGCACTTGCTGCGCCACCCAGAAGGCGAGCGTCGAGACACCGGGCGCGATCGAGGCCGACCAGGTCTGGTAGCCGTCCTTTTCCTTCTGTTCCTTCCACCATTTCAGCTCGTCCTGGCGGTTGCCCATGATGATGGTCGGGCGCGGCTTGCCGGCGGCGGCGAAGGCTTGCGCGGCGCCATAGCCGTCACCGCCCTGGTCGACGATGCCGACGATTTCGGGCAGCGAGGGCAGGATGGTCGCCACCGCCTTCTGCGCCGTCGTCTGGTCCCAGTCGCCGGTCACCGAGCCGACGATCTTGAACTCGGGATGGGCGGCCACGCCTTCGAGGATGCCGGCATGGATGGCGTCGTCGATCGAGGTGCCGGCGAGGCCACGGATCTCGAGCAGGTTGCCGCCCTTGGGCTGGAACTTGGCCATATGCTCGACTTCCTGCTTGCCCATGTCCTTATAGTCGACGACGACGCGGTAGGCGCAGGGTTCGGTGACGATGCCGTCGAAGGAAACGACCACGATGCCGGCGTCGCAGGCCTGCTTGATGGCACCGTTCAGCGCGTCGGGCGAGGCGGCGTTGATGACGATGGCGTCATAGCCCTGTAGAATCAGGTTTTGCACCTGGGCTGCCTGGGTCGGCACTTCCTTGTCGGCCGTCGTGAAGACATCGGCGGCCCCGACCACCTTGTCGGCCACCGCCTTCTTGGTGACGGCGTTGTAGCTGTCGAGCATCGCCTGCCGCCACGAATTGCCGGCGTAATTATTGGAGAAAGCGATCTTCTTGCCGCTGGTGTCGGCAAACGCCGTACCGGCTGCGAGCACCGCTGCAAGGGTGCCCAGGACGAACAGTTTCTTCATGTCATACTCCTCCCGAGTTGCTGGTCTTGATGGCTGCTGGTGACTATCGCGCTTGCGTACCTGTTTTTTATCTATTGTCAGACAAAAGTGCAGAAGGCCGGCGAGCTGTCAACTGCAATCCATAAGATGCCGCTGATCACATTGCGGTGCGACGATTGAAAAGGCTTCGGTGGATGGGCTAGGCATGCGGGCAGGAGGCCGCAGACGTATGGCAGTGACGCCGATCGTTCCCCCGGGGGCTCCGGGAATTCCGGCGCGCTGGACGTCAAGCGCCAAAAGCGGCGTCGGCGCGGCGCTTTCGCCGTCGAGCCGCGTCTGGTTCACGCTCAGCCATGGCATCCTGAACGAGATCTACTATCCCGGTGTCGACAGTGCCTGCACCCGCGACCTCGGCCTGATTGTCACCGGCCCGAACGGATATTTCTCGGAAGAAAAACGTGATGCCTCGCATGGCATCGAACCGTTCGAAGAAGGCGTGCCAGCCTACAGGCTGGTCAACACCGCTGATGACGGCGCCTACCGGATCGAGAAGCGTATCCTGGCCGACCCTGCACGACCCACCTTGCTGCAGGAGATCACCTTCACGCCGCTCAAGGGCGCGCCGGGCGACTACCGCGTCCACGCCTTGCTGGCGCCGCATCTGGTCAATGCCGGCATGGGCAACACCGCCTGGGTCGGCGACCATGAGGGAGAGCCTGTGCTGTTCGCCTCGGGCCGCGGCACTTGCCTTGCGCTGGCCTCATCGCTGCCCTGGCGGAACGGCTCGGCCGGCTATGTCGGCGTCTCCGACGGCTGGCAGCAACTGCGCAACACCGGTCGGCTCGATCCAGCCTTTCAGCAAGCCGAGGACGGCAATGTAGCGCTGACCGGCGAAATCGGGTTTTCCGCCAACAGCACCAAAACGGTACTGGCGCTGGGCTTCGGGGCGACGTCCGAAGAGGCCGCTCGAAATGCCTTCGCCAGCCTCAGGCAGGGTTTCGCGGCGGCGGCGACGTCCTACGCCGAACAATGGCGCGAATGGCAGGCTGGCCTGCTGCGGCTGGACCGCCGTGGCGCGTCCGGAGTGAACAGCTACAGGATCTCCACCGCCGTCCTGGCGACGCACCGGTCATCGCTCATGCCGGGCGCGGCGGTCGCCAGCCTGTCTATCCCATGGGGCTTCGACAAGGGCGACGACGATCTCGGCGGTTACCATCTGGTCTGGCCGCGCGATCTGGTCGAGACGGCGGGCGGCTTTCTCGCCGCCGGCGATGCCGCTTCGGCCCTGCAAACCCTCGACTATCTCTGCTCCATCCAGCAGCCGGATGGCCACTGGCCGCAGAACGCCTGGCTCGATGGGACAGCTTATTGGCCGGGCATCCAGATGGACGAATGCGCCTTTCCTCTGCTGCTGGTGGATGCGCTGCGGCGCCAGGGCCATTTGCCGCGCGCCAGGCTTTTGGCCTTCCTGCCAATGATCGAGCGCGCCGCAGCCTATGTCGTGCGCAATGGACCCGTCACCGGCGAGGACCGTTGGGAGGAGGATTCCGGTTACAGCCCGTTCACGCTCGCCGTTGAGATCGCGGCGCTGCTTGCCGCCGCGGATATGCTGGAGGCCTGCGGCAAGCAGGACGCAGCAAGCTATCTGCGCGAGACCGCCGACGGCTGGAACGACCAGGTCGAGCGCTGGACCTATGTCACCGGCACGGCAGGCTGCGAGGCGACCGGCGTCGCGGGTTACTATGTCCGCATCGCACCGCCCGACAGCGCCGAGGCCGGTTCGCCGAAGGACGGCTATGTGCCGATCAAAAACCGCCCGCCTGGCGATGCCGACCGGCCGGCGCAGGAAATCGTCAGCCCGGACGCATTTGCCCTGGTGCGCTTTGGCCTCAGGGCAGCCGACGATCCGCGCATCGTCGACACGGTCAAGGTCATCGACGCGCAGCTGCGCCGGCAACTGCCGCAGGGGCCGCTCTGGTATCGCTACACCGGCGACGGCTATGGCGAGCACGAGGACGGCGCGCCATTCGACGGCACCGGCCAGGGCCGCCCCTGGCCGTTGCTCGCCGGCGAACGGGCCCATTACGAGCTGGCGGCCGGACGCAAGGACAAGGCGACCTCGCTGCTGGCGGCGATGGAGGGCTCGTCCGGACCGGGCGGCCTGTTGCCGGAGCAGATCTGGGACGGCGCCGACCTCCCCGAGCGCGAACTGCTGCATGGCAAGCCCTCGGGCAGCGCCATGCCGCTGGTCTGGGCGCATTCCGAACATATCAAGCTGCTGCGCTCGCTGCGCGACGGCGCGGTGTTCGACATGCCGCCGCAAGGCGTCGAACGCTATATCGACAATAGGACCGTCTCGCCGTTCCGGACATGGCGCTTCAACAACAAGATCCGTTCCATGCCGGCCGGCAAGACAATGCGCGTCGAGCTTTTGGCGAAGGCAACCGTTCATTGGAGCGTCGACAATTGGGCGACCGTGCATGACAGCGCGACCAGCGAGAATGCCTTCGGCGTCCATGTTGCTGATCTGCCGGTCGCCGGCCTGCCCGAGGGGAGCACGCTGATCTTCACTTTTTTCTGGCCCGGCAGCGGCGATTGGGAGAATGTCGACTTCTCCGTCATCATTGGTGAACAGGACAGACTGTAGATCCTTCCCGGCAGATCCTCTTCAAGACACAAGGATGAGACCATGCAGATCGGAATGATGGGACTGGGCCGAATGGGCGCCAACATGGTCCGGCGCCTGATGCGTGACGGCCACGAATGCGTCGTCTACGACATCAACCCGGCAAGCGTCGCGGCCCTGGTCGGCGACGGCGCCTCGGGGGCTGCATCGATGGCGGAATTCGTCGGCAAGCTCGCCAAGCCGCGCTGCGTGTGGCTGATGCTGCCTGCGGCCATCACCGGCAAGATCGTCGATCAGGTGGCGGCGCTGATGGAACCCGGCGACATCATCATCGACGGCGGCAATTCCTACTATCACGACGACGTCGACCGGGCCGCCAAGCTCGCCGCCAAGGGCCTCAACTATGTCGATGTCGGCACCAGCGGCGGCGTCTGGGGCCTGGATCGCGGCTACTGCCTGATGATCGGCGGGCCCGATGACGCGGTCCGGCATCTCGATTCGGTCTTCGCCACGCTGGCGCCCGGCGCGGATGCCGGTGCGCCCGCTCCCGACAAGACGGCCGGCACGGCGCCCTTCGGCTATCTGCATTGTGGCCCGAGCGGCGCCGGCCACTTCGTCAAGATGGTCCATAACGGCATCGAGTACGGCGTCATGGCCGCCTATGCCGAAGGCATGAATATTCTCAAGGCCGGCAATGCCGGCAAGGTCAAGCGCGAGGCCGATGCCGAGACCAGCCCGTTGCAGAACCCCGAATACTACCAGTTTGACATCGACCTTGCCGAAGTGGCCGAGGTCTGGCGGCATGGCAGCGTCATCGGCTCGTGGCTGCTTGATCTCACCGCCGGCGCGTTGAAGAGCGATCCCGGCCTGACCCAGTTTGGCGGCCGGGTGTCCGATTCCGGCGAAGGCCGCTGGACCCTGAAAGCGGCCATCGACACCGGCGTGCCGGCGCCGGTGCTGTCCTCGGCCCTCTTCGACCGCTTCTCCTCGCAAAGCGAATCCGAATTCGCCGACAAGCTCTTGTCGGCCATGCGCTATGCATTCGGCGGCCATGTCGAAAAACCGAAGGCCGGCAAGTGACGGCGGCAGGGGAGACGCGCTCATGAGCCCGGAACGGTCCGATACGCTGGTGCTCTTCGGGGCGACCGGCGACCTCGCCCACAAGAAGATATTTCCTTCCCTCTATGCCATGGTCGCCAAGGGAACGCTTACCGAACCGGTGATCGGCGTCGCCTTCGACGCCTGGGATTTGAGGAAATTGCAGGACCGCGCGCGCGACGGCATCGTCAATACGCTCGGCAAGATCGACGAGAAGGTGTTCGCCAAGCTCGCTTCGCTGCTGCGCTATGTCAGCGGCGACTATCGCGACCCGGCCACGTTCGAGAAACTGAAGAGCGCGCTGGGCACCGCCCAGCGGCCGCTGCACTACATGGCGGTGCCGCCGACCATGTTCGAGACGGTGGTCCAGGGCCTGGAGCAATCGGGCACGGCGCGCGGCGCGCGGCTGATGGTGGAAAAGCCCTTCGGCCATGACCTGCAATCGGCGCGCTGGCTGAACCGGGTGCTGCATCTGGTGTTCGACGAACAGTCGATCTTCCGTATCGATCACTATCTCGGCAAGGAGGCGATCCAGAACCTGCTCTATTTCCGCTTTGCCAATTCCTTCCTGGAACCGATCTGGAACCGCAATTTCGTCGAGAGCGTGCAGATCACCATGGCCGAGGATTTCGGCATCGATGGGCGCGGCCGGTTCTATGACGAGGTCGGCTGCGTCAGGGACGTGATCGAGAACCATCTTCTCAACATCCTCCTGCTGCTGGCGATGGAACCGCCGGTCGGCCGTTCCGCCGACGACCTGATCGACGAGAAGGTGCAGGTGCTGCGCGCGATCCGCACCTTGACCAAGGACGATATCGTGCGTGGCCAATTCGACGGCTATCTCGCCGAGCCCGGCGTGGCGCCCAACTCGCCGGTCGAAACCTTCGCGGCGGTGCGCTTCCTCGTCGACACCTGGCGCTGGCGCGACGTGCCGTTCTTCATTCGCGCCGGCAAGAACATGCCGGTGCATGCCACGGAGGTGATCGTGCGGCTGAAGCGGCCGCCGCTCGATGTCTTCGACCCGATCAAGCCGAACGACGCCAACTATGTGCGCTTCCGCATCGACCCGCAGGTGGCGATCTCGATCGGCGCCCAGCGCAAGGCAGCGGGCGACGACATGGTCGGCGAACAGGTCGAACTGACGGCGCTCGACGACAGCAAGGGCGATATGCCGCCCTATGAACGGCTGATCGGCGATGCCATGAACGGCAATGGCCAGCTTTTTACCCGCCAGGACGCCAGCGAACTCGCCTGGCGCATCGTCGGGCCGGTGCTCGGCGACACCACGCCGCCACATCTTTATGAACCGAAGACCTGGGGGCCGGCAGCCGCAATGAACGGCTTCGGGCCGCCGAACGGCTGGATCAATCCATCGAAATAGGCTGGGAGAGGGCAGCATGGCCAGGGCGGCAAGGCCGAAAGCGGCGAGCGGCGATCCGATCGTGCTGTCGATCGACATCGGCGGCTCGCACGTCAAGATACTCACCAGCTCAGGCGGTGCTGAGCGCCGCGCCGATTCCGGGCCGGATCTGATGCCCCAGCAGATGATCGATGCCGTGACGGCGCTGGCCGACGGGCTGTCCTACGACGTCGTCTCGATGGGCTATCCCGGCCCGGTGCATCACAACAGGCCCTTGCTCGATCCCGCCAATCTCGGCAAGGGCTGGGCCGGCTTCGACTTCGCCGCGCAGTTCGGCAAGCCGGTCAAGGTGGTCAACGACGCGCTGATGCAGGCCATCGGCAGCTATGAAGGCGGCCGCATGCTGTTCCTGGGGCTGGGAACCGGCCTGGGTGCGGCGATGATCGTCGACAACGTCGCCCAACCGATGGAACTCGCCCATCTTCCCTACAAGAAGGGCAAGAGCTTCGAGGACTATGTCGGTGAGCGCGGCCTGGTAAAACGCGGCAAGAAGAAGTGGCGCAAATCCGTCTTCGACGTCGTCGACCGGCTGCGCGCCGCCATGCAGCCCGATTATGTCGTCATCGGCGGCGGCAATGTCGACAAGCTCGACGATTTGCCCGCCGACAGCAGGCGCGGCGACAACACACGCGCCTTCGAAGGCGGATTTCGTCTGTGGCGAGACAAGGCCCTGATCGTCTGATAATATTACAGTTCAGTATAGTTATTCAAAATAATGTGTGACGCGGGGCCAAGTCGTTGCATTGCGCAGATTTGCCGACTAGGAATTCCGGCGCACTACATCGCGACGAACCGCGAGGGACGTGCAAAGACGCCGCCGCACTTTAACTTTGCGCATCATCCCATCCGAAACTGTGCCGATTTCGGGCCCCATACGCCATAGACGGAGGAAAATAGATTGACCGACGACAGCAACGACGCTCGCAAGGATATCGACCTTCTCGAGCTGACCGCCCATATCGTGTCGGCTTACGTCGAGAAGAACCGCCTGCCCGCCTCCGGCCTGGCCGACCTCATCGCCAGCGTCAGCGCTTCGATCAGCGGGCTCGGCCAGCCGGCCGTACCCGTGGCGGCGCCGCTCGTGCCGGCGGTCAATCCCAAGAAGTCGGTGACGCCGGATTTCATCATCTGCCTGGAGGATGGCAAGAAGTTCAAATCGCTGAAGCGTCATCTGGGCGTGCATTTCGGCCTGACGCCGGACGCCTACCGCGCCAAATGGGGCTTGCCGTCGGACTATCCGATGGTCGCTCCCAATTACGCGGCCTCGCGTTCGGAACTGGCGAAGTCGATCGGTCTCGGCCGCAAGGCCGTCGCCCCGAAAGCGCCGGCCAGGGGCAGGAAAGCCAAGGTCTCGGCCTGAGCGCGCATTCCGGCGCTGAGCCAATGGTTTGATTGAGGCCTGCCGGCGGTCCGTCTTGGCAGGCTTCATGCTTTTGTGGCTTGGATGTGCCAGACAGGCCTTGGGGAAGCCATGAACTACACCAGGCTGGTGATCGAGAAAGAGGCGCCGGAGGAATACGGCTACGACCGCATCCGTTACAATCTCTCCGAAATTCGATCGCCGACCAGAAGCTATTCGACCTCGGCCTGTCGCTGCCCGATCTTGCGCTCTTCCACGGCGAGCGCGCAATTGCAGGGGGGCTCGACGCCATCTCCGCCGCGCTGAGGAATGACTTTCCACCCCGCCTGCAGGCAGGCAGGAAAGCTCAGTTCGCTGCCGGAACGGAACAGCTCAGATCGCCTTCCTTGCAGTTCAGGTAACCGTCGAAATCCTTGACCCGGGATTGCGTCAGGCCATCCATGCACATCGAGAGGAGCATGGGGACCACGCTGCCTCGGGCCGCTCCCGCGGTCTGGAAATTGCACTCGGCGTCGCGGAACTTGATCCAATCCTGCTGCGCTTGGACAAGAAGCTTCTTGGTATCCGCGTCGTCCTTCAGGCGGGTTTCGATCTGCTTGTAAAGTTCGTTGAGCTTCTTGTCGGATTTCCTGAACGAAGCATCGGCGCACTGGTTCATGGTGGCCTGATCCTTGGCGTCGGCGCACTTGTCCTTGGCAAAAGCGAAAGCCGGCACGGCCAGAACCACGGCGGTGGTCAGAATTGCGGTTTTCATCGGTTCTCGTCCTCTTTGCAGGTGAGCGGCATCGTCATTCCGTAACGGTTTCGGCGAAGCACCTGGCCAGCTTTTCCGGTGCTCCAAGCTTCTTCGCCCAGGATACCAGTCCAGGCTTTTCCGATGGATCGGCATAGCCGCCCCATACGTCACGAAACTGCTTCTTTCCGTCGACGGTCTGGAAGAACATCACGCCGTCATCGCTCACAGGCGTGGAGACATACGCGGCGCTCCAGTTGCCGCTTTCCAAGATGGTGATGAACTTGGCGCGGGCGGGCTTGAACTTATTGTCCATCGCCGAGGCGACGAGCGGTGCATATTCCTGTTTGCGCGCCTTCGTCACTTCGACCTTGACGCCGTCGCAGGCATCGTTCGCGAAAGCAGATGTCGGTATCAACCCCGCCAGCCCGATCATGACGATTTTGGCGTGCCGTCGAACCAAGTCGCCGAATTCAGACATAGGTGGTTTTCCTCTTCCTTTGCGGAGTGTGGCTGTCAGTCGGAATCGTCGTCACCCGATGAATTGTCATCGTCAGGCGCATCGACCTGGCAGCCAATGCCATTGCATCCCTGATAGTTGCCCTGCGTATCGAAGTTTGGATTGCCTTGCCTGTCGTATTGCGGCCTGTCGTCGATGCTTTGATCCCCATCGCCAGGGTCATCGACTTTGCATCCGATCCC
Organism: Mesorhizobium sp. B2-3-6; assembly: GCF_006442305.1. NCBI lineage: Bacteria > Pseudomonadati > Pseudomonadota > Alphaproteobacteria > Hyphomicrobiales > Phyllobacteriaceae > Mesorhizobium > Mesorhizobium sp. B2-3-6. The sequence continues at coordinate 191,525 of NZ_VFVW01000010.1, forward strand.
ATGGCAGCCAATGTATCTGCCTCGCGTATCGAAATTGGGATTGCCTTGCTTGTCGTATTGCGGCCTGGTGTCGATTGTCTGATCGTCGGTGGTGCAGCCGGCGACCGCCAGTAAAACACTGGCGATGACCGAATAGACTATATGTTTCACGGTTTATTCTTCTCGCTCCCCGGCGGCAGCGATTCATCCGTCGATCGGGGGACGATCCGAAGAGGACAAAAGCTTCGCGGATCACGAAACGCCCGGGCTGTGGTCCAGGCATTCGACGACTTTGCTGCCGGCTGTCGCAATTCCTCAAGTCGAGGGGAACGCTCCCAGCGGGAGCCGCCTTGGCGAATGTCCATTTCCCTCTCCATGCCTAGCGCCCATCCGCCCAAGCATGCCAACGATCCGCCGGCGCGGTTGATGTATCCATAGGTTGTAGCCGATGTCGCCGGCTAGCAAGGGAAAATTGCCAGATGAGTCCTGTTTTGAGAATGCTTAACAACCCAGTAAGCACCCTGCATGATTTAGCAAGTACTTAAATACAATTGATAGAAAGGCTCCAGCAAAAAGATTGCTGTGTTACGCCTACGCTTTTCGACTATTCCAGCATAAAAATGGTCTATTATTTCAATTCACAAGGGACGACGATATATAAGGGTGAAGTTACGCTCGACATTATCGCCAGAACCCCAATGTATTGGTAGGTTTCGGCCAGGCCAGTGGGCAGGCCAAAAGAATGCTGCTCACGGATCGGCTTTCAAGGTTATCGCGTGCACGATGGGGGAGACATGCGGTCTTCGAGACACCCGATAGGCTTTCCTGTCCCGCCGGGTCTTGGCGGGTGAGTTTCGTGTGCGTTCGATGGAACACGTCAGAAAATCCTTGATCCAGAACCTGTTTTTTGCGCGCGTCATACGTCGAACTGGGCTAAAGGGTTCCCCGGCCGGACCAGCGTCCATCGTGGAAGTGCCCCGCCGGCCTCCATCCTTCTAACGGGGCCTCGTTCCATGACCGCCGAACAGATATCACCGGACCAGCGCTATGCCGCGTTCCGCCATCGCTCCTTCCTGAGCTATTGGGCGGCGCGCTTCCTCACCACATTCGCCACCATGATCGTTTCCGTCGCGGTCGGCTGGCAGATGTACGACCTGACCCGTGACCCGCTCGATCTCGGTCTTGTCGGCATCGTCCAGTTCCTGCCTTCGCTACTCCTGGTGCTGGTCACCGGGGTCGTTGCCGACCGTTTCGGCCGCCGGCTGATCATGGCGCTGGCGGTGCTACTCGAGGCGATCTGCGCGCTCGCGCTGCTCATCCTGACCCTGCGCGGCATCAGTGGCCCGCTGCCAATCTTCATCGTGCTCGCCATGTTCGGCATCGCCCGCGCCTTCTTCGGACCGGCCTCGTCGTCGCTGTTCGCCAATCTGGTGCCGCCCCGGGATTTCGCCAACGCCATTGCCTGGAACTCGTCGGCCTGGCAGACGGCGACCATCGTCGGGCCGGTCGCCGGCGGCCTTCTCTACGGCGTATCGGCCGAGGTGGCCTATGGCACGGCCACGGCGCTGATGCTCGTCGCCGGGCTGCTGATCTTCACCATACCGAGGCCGGCACAGCGCAGCGAGACCGACAAGCCGACCATGCAGACCCTGTTCGCCGGCTTCGGTTACATCTGGGGCGAGAAGATCGTGCTTGGCGCCATCTCGCTCGATCTCTTCGCCGTGCTCCTGTCCGGCGCCTCGGCGCTGCTGCCGATCTATGCCCGCGACATATTGCAACTCGGTCCCTGGGGACTTGGTTTGCTGCGCTCGGCGCCAGGGGTGGGTGCCATCTGTGTCGCCATCTGGCTCGCTGGTCATCCTATCCGCAACCACGCGGGCCTGATCATGCTCGGCTTCGTGGCCGCGTTCGGCGCCTTTACGGTGCTGTTCGGCCTGTCGACCATCGCCTGGCTGTCGATCCTGGCATTGGCCTTCCTCGGCGCCACCGACATGTTCAGCGTCTACATCAGGGAAACCTTGATCCAGCTCTGGACCCCCGATCATGTCCGCGGCCGCGTCAACGCCGTCAATCAGGTCTTCGTCGGCGCCTCCAACGAGCTCGGCGAATTCCGCGCCGGCACCATGGCGGCGCTGATCGGCACGGTGCCGGCCGTCGTCATCGGCGGCGTCGGCGCCATCGCCGTTGCCGGCCTGTGGGCCTACCTGTTCCCGGCGCTCCGAAGGGTGCGGCACCTCAATGGACGAAACTGACGGGGCATCGAATTCAGGTCCACCGGTATCGGCGGGCTGCGAATCTGTGCTAAGCCGCCGCCCGACCAACCAAAGGACGATACCTGTGAGCGAACCGACCGTGGCTGAGGCAACCGAGAGTATCTATGTGTCGCTGCGGGCCGACAATGCCGATCTCGATGCCCATATCGCGACGCTTAAGGCAGCGCTGGCACGAGAGGGGATGAAGCAGGCGGTGTTCGATCCCACCAAACTGGCGCAGAACAACCGCTCGGGCCGCAAATTGATGCAGGCTTATTTTCGTCAGCGCGGCGTGAGCGTGACGTTTTCGAACTAGCAGGCGTTAAACGACCCGCCATCAGGGGATGGTTGTGCCGCGACCGCGCCGTCGGCCGCCGAAAATCAGCACCAGGAACTCGTCCAGCCAGCGCTTGAGGTGCATGTCCCAGATCAGCCTGCCGCCGAGATGGTCGCGGCCGGGCTGGGCGCCCGGCAATTCGAAGCGGTGCGCGCCGCGCACCACCCAGCGCTGCATCATCAGCCTGGTCAATTCGCCGTGGAACTGGATGCCCCAGGCATTGTCGCGGTAGCGGAAAGCCTGGTTGGGATAGGTCTCGGCGGTCGCCAGCAAGGTCGCGTCGCTCGGCAGCGAAAAACCTTCGCGGTGGAACTGATAGACCATTTCCGGCCAGCGCATCAGTTTCTGGCCCGCTTCCGTCGCCTTCAACGGATACCAGCCGATCTCGACAAGCCCTTCGCCATGCCCCTCGACCTTGCCGCCCAAATGGTTGACCAGCATCTGCGCGCCAAGGCAGATGCCCAGCAGCGGCCGGTTCTCGCGCAGCGGAACCTCAAGCCACTCGGTCTCGCGGCGGACGAACTCGTCCTCGTCATTGGCGCTCATCGGCCCGCCGAACACCACGGCCCCGGCATGGCCGTCGAGCGTCTCTGGCAAGGGATCGCCAAGCGGCGGGCGGCGGATGTCGAGATCGAAGCCCTCTTCGAGAAGCATGTGGCCGACGCGCCCGGGGCTCGAATTCTCCTGATGCAGCACGATCAGGATTCTCGGCTTCGAACGCGGCGGCATCGACGGCATCGGCGGATGGATCCTATTCGTCGCTCGACGTTCCACGGGCCCCCGGCGCCGCGGCCGCCGCCTTGCGGCGCGCCTCGATGCGATCCTGGCGTTCGACGCCGATCAGCTCGGCAACGCGCCAGACCGTGTTGTCTTCCAACTCGTGCAGCTCGCCATCGGCATAGACGATCTCCCACATCAGGCCGATGAAAGCCTTGCGGCCTTCGGCATCGAGGTGGCGCTTCAGCACGCTGGTGAAGGCATAGAGGTCGATCGCCTCGTTGTCGGCGCGCTCGCCGGCGGCGGCCAGCGCGTCGAGCTCGTTGCCGCTGACCGAATAGGCCTGCGCCAGCACTGCCTTGAACCGTTCCCACTCGACGTCCTGGCGCACGCCGTCGGCGCTCATCACGTGGTAGAGCAGCGCCGAGGCTGCCACGCGCGGATCATCGGCGCTGGCGCGGGCGCCGGTGCCGGTCGGCAAATCCCTCAGAAACGACAAAACGCGTTCGAACATCGATCCATTCCCAAACGGCCGGGCCACCCAGCCAACTCAAAACAACCGGAACCGGCGCGGCGACTTTTCCGCCGCATCGTCCGGATCGACGCCGGGATCGTCCGGCAGGCGTGCCAGTTCCTGCGCCGGTTCGACGGCCTCGGCATCGGCGGGCACCGCGGCGAAAGCCTGCGCCGTCACCGGCCTGACGTGGTCCTGATCGTTCTCGGCCTGCTTGCCGGCCGTCTCGCCGCCCGGGCCAGCGTGATCGATCACCTCGACCGACTCTTCCTGCGCCGGCCTGCCCGGCGCCTCGATCGCCACCGCCGGGGCGTCCGGCGCATCGTCACGGCTGTCGATCAGCTGGCCGAGACGCTCCATCGGGGCGCGCCACTCGAAGGCGTCAAGCCGGCCGGTGACCGGCGATACCGGCCCCCAGCGCTCCGAGACGACGCCGTCGGCGACCCAGGCCGGGTCGCGCGGCGCCCGCACCGCCTTGGACAAGAGCTGTCGCACCTTGCCTTGGTCGCCCGTCTCGGCTTCTTCGATGTCGGCCAAAAGCAGATAGGCGCCCTCGCGGCGGTCCATCCGGATCGCCGCCTCGGCTTCGCGGCGGGCAGTCGCAAAATCCTGTGCATCGAGCGCGGCGCGCGCCACCGTCATCGAGGATTCGGCGTGGTTCTTCTTCATCTCCTGCAATTTCCTCGCCCGGTTGAGGCGATCGAGCACGGCGTCACCCGGCCTGGCATGGGTATAGAGCTCCGCTATCTCCGGATGCGGTTCGGCCCTCCAGGCTGTCTCGAGGATCTTCGAGCCCTTGCGCACGTCGTTCTGGCGAAACAGCAGCGTCGCAGCCGCGACCGCGGCCGGCGCGAACTCCGGCTGCAGCCGATTGGCCTCTATCGCCGCCGTGCGGGCAGCTGCGGGATCGCTGTCGGCGAGTGACTGCGCCTTGGCGGTCAACAGAACTGCGCGTCGGCGGTTGGCGGCGTCACGTTCGATCTGGCGGGTCGCCTTCTGCGCCTCGACCAGCTTCAGCGCGCCGTCCCAGTCGCCGCGCCCGGTCAGCTCTTCAAGCGTCGATTCGGCCGCCCAGGCCAGTTGCGGCGCCATGCCGGCGGCGCGCCCAGCATAGTGCCTGGCGGCATTGCGGTCCCCCAGGCGCTCGGCTTCGAGATAAAGCCCGCGCAGGCCGAGCAGCCGCATTTCGGGATCGTCGAGCATGCTCTCGAATTTCTGGCGCGCGCCTTCGTGGTCGCCTTCGAGCAGCGAAGCCTGGGCCTCGAGCAGATGGATCAATGGCTCCTGGTCGGAGCGGATCAGCTTGGCCGCTTCCTTGGTCTTCTTGCGGGCCAGCGCGCCGTCGCCGGCGCCGGCGGCGATCATGCCGGTCGACAGCGCCTGATAGCCGCGGTCGCGGCGCCGCACCCGGAAATAGCGCGAAATGGTGTAGGGGCTGTTCCAGACCGACTTGATCAGCCACCACAGGATCATCACCGCCGCGACGACGGCGACCACCGCCACCGCCGCCACCATCAGGCTGACCTGATACTGGTAGCCGTTGAAGGTGATGACCATGTCGCCCGGCCGGTCCGCCAGCCAGGCAAAGCCTAGGCCCAGCGCGAAGACGACGGCGAGGAAGAGCAGGATTCGGATCATCGCCAGTTCCTCACGCCTTCATCGCGCCTGATATCAGCGCATCGATCAGCGTCTCGACCTCGATGCGTGCCTTCAGCTTGCCGGCAAAATCGGCGCCGGCCGCCTTTGCAGGCGCGGGCAGCGTCTCATATTCTGTGAGCGCCTTGGCATAGTCGCCCTGATTGACCGCCACCTCCATGCGCGCAATGGTTTCCGGCGCGCCGGCGCCCTGGACAGCGCCGATCGGCCGGACCTTGACCAGCGATTCGGCGCTCGACAGAAGGTTCTGCAGCAGCCCGGCATTTTCGTCGACCGGCGTGGCCGCCGCGACCATGGCGTTGGCGGCGGCATCCATCTGCGATGCGATCTCGGTGCGGGTCTGGACGCCCTTTTGCGCGTAGGCGCGCAGAGCCGCAAGCTGCGGCGCGTCCGGCGCGATCGCGGCGAAGGTCTCGAGTTCGGCACCGAACGGCGCGCCACGGTCGAGCGCCGCCTTCAGTGCCGAAGCGGCGATGGCGAGCGCGACCTTCGGCTGTCCGGCCTGCGCCTCGACCTTGCCGGAAAGCTGCGCCACCGACTGCTCCAGCGCGGTGAGCCGGCCGTCCTGCTTCGCCGCCGCCTCGCCGGCCGATTTGACCAGCGCATCGAGGCCAGCCAGCCTTTCATTGAGCGGGCCGAGATCGACTGGAGCCGGGTTGCCGGCCTTGCCTAGCGCCGCAACCGCCGTCTCGATCTGCCTGACCTTGTCGCCAAGCGCGGCCAGCCCGGCATTGTCGCCCGCTCCGCCTTGCTCGACCGCCGATTTGAGCGCTGCGACATCCGTCCTGACCTGATCCAACGCCGCGGACAACCCGTCGACCTTGGCCGACGCACCGCCGTCGCCGGCTTGCCTCAGATCCGCGATCTCGGTTCTGAGCGCGCCGATTTCGCCGTTGACGCCTTCGAGCGAGACGCTGGGAGCGGACCCCGGCGCGCCGAGCAGGCCGGCGAACTGCAATCCGCCGGCGCCGACCAGTGCGATGACACCGCCGATGATGCCGGCCGCGATGCCGTTGACCCGCTTCGGCGGTGGCGGTGCGGATGCGGTTTTCCCGTTCGCCGCCGAGGCGCCGGTCACCCGCCCGGCCGGTTCAGGTTCGGCGCGCTTCGCCGAAGCGTCCTCGAAACTGTAGTCGAAGGCGCCGGCCTTGCCAGCGGCGTCCTCCGGGGAACCGGGGTAGGCTGCCGCCGGTTCGTCCGCCTTGGCGGCGCTTTCCGCGGATCGTTCCGATCGGGGCGCTGTCGCCTCGGCGTGCTCCCAGGGTTCTAGATCGGTCTGGTCGGCGTGCACAGGCTCTTCGGGCGCCTCCGGCTGCGAGGCGTTCGCGGCTTCCTCCGCCTTGGCCTCATCGGTTTGCGCCCCGGCCCTGGCGGCATTCTCGTCGGCGATGCGGGAAACGGCGCCGGGCTCAAGTTCGATGGTCACCGGCTCGCGGCGGCTTTTCGAATGTCGCATCTTCGGCGTCTTCACCATGCTTGGGCTCCGCAAATTCGCTTGGGGATGGTTCAAAGAGGGTCTAGCACATCACCAAGCGGTGAAAAGGGGCGGTGTGATGACGCGGCTCAGGACCCGGGCCGCAAAAGCGAAAGCAGCGCACCCTCGTCGGGCCGCGCGGCTATGTGGATACGGTCGCCAGCGACGTCGCCAAGGACGGCGGCGATGCGATGCGACAGGGCAAAAACCCGCGTCTTGTCAAAGGCTTCATGCAGCGCAGGCCGCCTGACCAGGGCCTGCAGCGCGGTAGCCGCCCTGGCGGAATAGAGCAGCACCGCATCCGCGGTTTGCCCCGACAGACGGGCAAGCACGGCCTCGTCCGAATAGGTCACGGCGAGCGTGTCGTATGTCTCGACGGGGCGGACCCCGACGTCGGCAGCTTGCAGCCGCTGCTCGAATGCCGGGAAGCGCACGCGTCCGCAGAGATAGACAATGGTCTTGCCCTGGAATTCGCCGGCAAGACTGCCGGCAAGACCTTCGGCATTGCCGGGACCTTCGCTGACGGACAAAAATCCTGCTTCACGCGCGGCTTGCGCGGTCCTCTTGCCGACGGCATGGCAAGGCAAGTCCGAAAGCCGGGCGACGACCTCCTTAGGCGCAAAGCGCACGCCATTGGCGCTGGTCACCGCAACGGCCACGGCATTGCCGATGACGAGGTCCGCATCGATCGGCAAGGTCACCGTCTCGGTCAGCGGCAAAAGCACCGGTAGAAACCCCATGTCCTTGAGCAGTCGCGCGGTGCGGGAGGCGCTCGGTTCAGGCCGCGTCACCAGAACGCGCTGCACCATCAGGCCCAGCCGTCGAAGAATGTCTCGCCGGCCCTGGCCCGCACCGTCCTTGCCGCCTCTTCACCGATGCGGGCGGCATCCAGCGCCGGGCCTTTCATCTCGACCATGTGCGACTGCGTGCCATCAGGCGAGATGATCAATCCCGCGAAAGAAAGGTCCGCGCCGTCTATCACGGCATGACCGGCAATCGGCGTGCGGCAAGAGCCGTCGAGGGCCGCCAGGAAAGCGCGCTCGCAAGCCAGCGCCTGTCCGGTCGGCAGGTCGTGGATGGCCGCCAGCATCTGTTCGACGTCGCCATCGCCTATGCGGGTTTCGATGCCGATCGCGCCTTGGCCCGGCGCCGGCGGAAAGATGTCGAGCGGGATCAGATCGGTGACCACGTGGCCGAGCCCGAGCCGCTTCAGCCCGGCATGGGCGAGGATGGTGCCGGCGGCGACGCCTTCATCGAGCTTGCGCAGCCGCGTCTGCACATTGCCACGAAACATCACCACGTCGAGATCCGGCCGCATGCGGCGGATCAGCGCCTGCCGCCTGAGCGACGACGAGCCGACTTTGGCGCCACGCGGCAGGTCTGCAATCGTCTTAGCCGCCCTGCCGACAAAGGCGTCGCGTGCGTCCTCACGCGGCAAAAAGGCTGAGAGCTCCAGGCCGTCGGGCAACTGCGTCGGCATGTCCTTCGAGGAATGCACGGCAATGTCGATCGCGCGGGCGAGCAGCGCCTCCTCGATCTCCTTGGTGAACAGGCCCTTGCCGCCAGCTTCCGACAGCGGCCGGTCCTGGATGCGGTCGCCGCTGGTCGAGATGACGACGATTTCGAACGCTTCTTGCGGCAAACCATGCGCCGCCATAAGCCGCGCCTGGGTTTCCTGCGCCTGCGCCAGCGCCAGCGGGCTGCCGCGTGTTCCGATCTTCAAGATTGTTTGCATGGCGCGCGGTCCGTGATAACCCCCCGGCAAGCGAAGTCGCCTTTTCCGGGCGTCTCCTACCGGGGAATGCCCCGATACACAATCCTTGGGGACAGCGACCAATTTGATCCGCGTTCTGGGCATTGAAACGAGTTGTGACGAGACCGCCGCCAGCGTCGTGGCGTTGGAGGGCGATGCCGCGCCCAAAATCCTGTCCAATATCGTGCTGTCGCAGATCGAGGAGCATGCCGCCTTCGGCGGGGTTGTGCCGGAGATCGCCGCGCGCGCCCATGTCGAGGCGCTGGACGGCATTGTCGAGGCAGCCCTTGCCGATTCGGGCGTGGCGCTGGCCGACATCGACGCCATCGCCGCGACCGCAGGTCCGGGCCTCGTCGGGGGCCTCATCGTCGGGCTGATGACGGCCAAGGCGATCGCGGCCGCAACCGGCAAGCCGCTGATCGCCGTCAACCATCTCGAAGGCCATGCCTTGACGGCGCGGCTGACCGATGGGCTCGACTTTCCCTATCTCCTGCTGCTGGTCTCCGGCGGCCACACACAGATCCTGGCCGTGCGCGGTGTCGGCGACTACCAGCGCTGGGCGACGACCATCGACGACGCGCTCGGCGAAGCATTCGACAAGACGGCCAAGATGCTTGGCCTGCCCTATCCCGGCGGTCCCAATGTCGAGAAGGCGGCGGCATCGGGCGATGCGGGTCGTTTTGCCTTCCCGCGTCCGATGAAGGGATCGGCGCAGCCCGATTTTTCGTTCTCCGGCCTGAAGACCGCCGTGCGCCAGGCGGCGAGCGCTATCGAGCCCTTGAGCGACCGGGACGTCGCCGACATCTGCGCGTCCTTCCAGGCGGCGGTGGCCGACGCGCTGGGCGACCGTGTCTCGCGCGCGCTCGCCCGGTTCCGCCGGGAATTCCCCGACACGGCCGCGCCGGCGCTGGTCGTCGCCGGCGGCGTCGCCGCCAACCATACGATCAAGGCGACGCTGGAACGGCTGTGCGCCGAGGCGCGCTTCGCCTTCGTCGCGCCACCGCTGAAACTTTGCACCGACAATGCGGCAATGATCGCCTGGGCCGGCATCGAGCGGATGCGCGAAGGCCTGGCGCAAGAAAACGGCTTCGATTTCGTGCCGCGCTCGCGCTGGCCGCTGGACAGCATCTCCGCGCCGATGATCGGCTCGGGCCGGCGCGGGGCCAAGGCATGAACACGGAGGGCAGGAGCAAGGAGGGCAGGAGCGGCATCGAGACCGCGCCAACCGGCTGGCGCGTTGCCGTGCTCGGTGGCGGGGCCTGGGGTACCGCTCTGGCGCTGGCTATGCTGCGCGCCGGCCATTTCGTCCGCCTTTATGCGCGCGACCCGGAGACCGTCGCCGCGATCGATCACGGCGAAAATCGACGCTATCTGCCTGGCATCGCGCTCCAGGCCGGCATCGTGGCGACGAGCAACATCCAAGCCGCGCTCGACGGTGCCGATTGCGTGCTGGCGGTGACGCCGGCGCAATCGTTGCGGGCGATGCTTGCTCACGCCAACGGCCATATGCCGGCCGGTGTCCCGCTGGTGCTATGCGCCAAGGGCATCGAGCGCGATACCGGCGCCTTGCTGTCGGCGATCGTCGGGGAAATCCTGCCTGGGAATCCGGTCGCCGCCCTGTCCGGTCCGAGCTTCGCCACGGACGTTGCCCGGGGCTTGCCGACGGCGGTGGTGGTTGCCGCCCGGGACGAGGCGCTGGCGGCCAAGCTTGCCGCGCGCTTCTCGGCGGAAAATCTGCGCTGCTATTCGAATGATGATTTGATCGGCGTCGAGATCGGCGGCGCCTTGAAGAACGTCTTCGCCATCGCCGCGGGTGCCGTCACTGGCGCCGGGCTTGGCGCCAGTGCCCAGGCCGCCATGGTGACGCGCGGCTTCGTCGAACTGCGCCGCATCGGTGCCGCCTTCGGCGCCAGACCCGAGACGTTGATGGGGCTTTCCGGCCTTGGCGACCTGCTGCTCACCTGCTCGTCCACGCAATCGCGCAACTTCGCCTACGGACTGGCGCTCGGCCAGGGCAAGCCGCTTGGCGGGCTGCCGCTGGCGGAAGGCGTGCCGACGGCGGCGATCGCCGCCCGCATCGCCACCGAGCGCGGCATCGACGCGCCTATCATCGCCGCAGTCGCCGCCATACTGGACGGCACCATCACCATCCGGCAGGCTGTGGCGGCCTTGATGACCCGGCCGCTGAAGACCGAAACCGACGATTGATTCCAGCATCAGGAGACAGAGACATGTTGTTCGCGTTGATTTGCAAGGACAAGCCCGGAAGCATGCAAGTGCGCATCGATACGCGGCCGGAGCACCTCGCTTTTCTCGAAGGGCTGAACAGCGACAAGAAGCTGGCCTTCGCCGGTCCGTTCCTCGACGCCGACGGCAAGTCCAACGGCAGCCTCGTCGTCGTCGAAGCGCCTGACATGGCAGGCGCGCAGGCGCTGTCGGCAGCCGATCCCTATGCCAAGGCGGGACTGTTCGAAAGCGTCGAGGTCCGCCAGTGGAACTGGACCTTCAACAAGCCGGCGGCTAATTAATCGGTACAGGGCTGGAGGAGCAATACGAATGAACTACTGGCTGTTCAAATCCGAACCCTCGGTCTTCTCGTTCGAGGCGTTGAAGGCCAAGGGCAAGGCAGGCACGCAATGGGACGGCGTGCGCAACTATGCGGCGCGCAACAACATGAAGGCCATGCAGATCGGTGATCTCGGCTTCTTCTACCACTCCAACGAGGGGCTGAACGTGGTCGGCATCGCCGAAGTGTGCGCACTGGCTCATCCCGACACCACATCGGACGATCCGCGCTGGGAATGCGTCGACATCCGCGCCTTCAAGGATGTGCCGAACCCGCCGACGCTGGAGCAGGTCAAGGCCAATCCCAAGCTCGCCGACATGGCGCTGGTGCGGCTCGGACGGCTTTCCGTGCAGCCGGTGACGCCGGCCGAATGGAAGGAAGTCTGCCGCATGGGTGGCCTGACGCCGGCTCCGTGACGGTTCTCACGAGCCATAGCGCCGAACGCTTCATCCTCGACAATACGGCGCTGATGGCGCCGCCGCATGTGCCCGAGATTGCGCTGTATCTTGCCGACGAGGCGCATGATCTGTGGCAGCGGACGGAGGACGAGCTGGTCGAGATCGGGCTGCCGCCGCCTTTCTGGGCCTTTGCCTGGGCCGGCGGCCAGGGGCTTGCCCGCCATATCATCGACAATCCGGCCATGGTGCGGGGCAAGCGCGTGCTCGACTTCGCCTCCGGCTCCGGTCTCGTCGCCATCGCCGCAGCCAAAGCCGGCGCGGCAGGGGTGACCGCCGCCGACATCGACCCGTTCTGCGCCACGGCGGTCCGCCTCAATGCGCAAGCCAATGGCGTCGCGGTCGAATTCGTCCAGAATGACTGCGTCGGAACGGATGCGGACTGGGACGTGGTTCTTGCCGGCGATGTCTTCTACGACAAGCCGTTCGCAGACCGGCTGACGCCCTGGTTCGCGGCTCTGAAGCGGCGCGGCGCCGATATCCTGATCGGCGATCCCGGCCGCTCCTATCTGCCGCGGTCGGGGTTGGAACCGCTTGGCGTCTACCAGGTGCCGGTGACGCGGGCGCTCGAGGATGCCGAGATCAAACGCACCACCGTCTGGCGGTGGAGCACCGCGCGCCCGGCTTGACGCCGCCACTGAACAGGCGTTTCCATGAGCTCCGTATCAGAGGGGGATATCATGGATTTTTCAGCGGTTAACTGGCTGGCGGTGATCGTCGCCGCAATCCTGGCGTGGCTGTTCGGCGCCGGCTGGTACACCGGTTTGAGTAAGCCATGGCTGAAGGCTGCAAAACTCGATCCGGCGACCATGAAGAAATCGTTGCTGCCGTTTCTCATCTCTTTCATCGCCGAGTTGGTCATGGCGCTTGTGATGGCCCTGGTCGTCGGCGCGGTGACTGGCGGCGAGCCGACATTGCTGGCGGGACTGGTCTTCGGTTTCGTGCTTTGGCTCGGCTTCGTCGCAACCACGCTGTCGGTCAATCATCGCTACGAGAATTTCGGCTGGGACCTGACCATCATCGACGGCGGCCACTGGCTTGGCGTGCTGTTGATCGTCGGCGCCGTGGTCGGCTGGTTCGGCGCCGCAGCGAGTTGAAGGCCTCCGCTACACCCGGTCCGCGGTTTGGGATTTTGCCATTTCCTCCAGAATCCACGTGCGAAAGGCAACGATGCGCGGATCGTTCACCAGTTCCTTGGGATAGACCAGGAAATAGGCGAATTCCGGCGCGACCTTGATGCCGAGTTCGAAAGGCCGCACCAACCTGCCTTCGGAAAGGTCGTTGGCCACCATGGCGAAATCGGCGAGCGCCACGGCGCTGCCCTCCATCGCCGCCTGGACCGCGTCGGCCGAGGTGCCGAAAACGATGGTGCGGCTGTCGTCGAAATCGTCGACGCCGGCTGCCGCCATCCACATGCGCCAGTTCGGCCAGGTCACGCCCTGACGCGCCCATTCGATATGGGCAAGCGTGTGATGGAAGAGATCGCGCGGTTCGCGCAGCGGCGGACCTGACGCCAGCAGGCTCGGGCTGCATACCGGGATGATGACGTTGTCGAACAGCCGATGCGCGCAAAGTCCCGGATATCTGCCGGCGCCGAAGCGGATGCCGACATCGACATCGTCAAGGTCGAAATCCCGCAATCCGTAGGCGATGTCGAACCTGAGTTCGATGCCTTCATGTTTTTTTCGAAAATCCTCGACCCGCCGCATCAGCCATTTCGTCGCGAATTGGGCGTCGAGCGTCACTTTCAGCAGCGTCGTGCCGCGCGTCATCTTCTGTGCCCGCGAGACGGCCTTGCCAAGCAGGTCGAGCGCATCGGCAGAGGCCTCGAACAGCACCGTTCCGGCCTCCGTCAGCCGGATGCTGCGGCTGGAGCGCGTGAACAGGACGATGCCGAGCTGGTCTTCGATCTCCTTGATCTGGTGGCTGACGGCGGCTGGTGTCAGGCCGAGTTCGTCGGCGGCCCGGGTGAAATTGAGATGCCGGGCCGCTGCCTCCAGCGTCCTCAGCGCCCGGGTTCCCGGCACCAGGCGGGCCATCAGCGTGGCCCCAGAACAGACGCGGTCATGGCGTCCTGATCCTCAAAGAAAACTTGATAATCCGGAAAGAACTACTCGTTTCTCTCCAATCTTTCAATCGGGCATGATGCGACCATCGAACCAATATCAAACCGGATTTTATGTCCGGATGGAAGGAACCGTATCATGTCTCACATAGCTTTGAGAGCTCCCGCGAGCCGGCTGAACTGGCTGACCGCCGCGTTCGACTGGCTCCGCCAGGCCAAGGTCGCGGCAAGCCTGCCGCAGGACGACATCGAGGACCTGTCGGATCGCCAGTTGCGCGATGTTGGCGCCACGCGCAAAGACGTCTCCCGCGCCATGGACCGCGAACTCGGCCGGCTGGGCCTGCTCGACATCGGCTGGCAGGTAAGGAAAAGGGAATAGGAATTAGGAGTAGGCAATAGAAAGAGAACCCTACTGCCTACTGCCTATTCCCTACACCATTCCCTACCTTACCACCCTCACCACCGTCCGGTCCGACAGCAGCGGCAAAAGGCGCGCCATCGTGCGTGCGGTCACCGCGACGCAGCCTTGCGTGGGCGTGAAGCCCGGGCGCGCCAGGTGGAAGAAGATGGCGCTGCCGCGTCCGCGGCGGCGCGGCGTTATATTCCAGTCGAGCACAAGGCAGGCATCATAGAGCCTGTCGTCGCGCCGCATGCGTTCGTGGCTGGCGCCGTAGGGGATCTTGACCGGCCTGTTATAGTTTCGGTCGTCGGGCACTTCGCACCAGCCGAGATCAGGCCCGATCGGCGTCATCGCCAGCCGGGTGATGCGGCCGCTGGAGAAGTGGTCTCCACGGAAATAACCCGACAGGATCCGCATTTGGCCAAGCGGCGTGGCGCCGTCGCCTTCGCGCTTGCCCGCCGAGATGCCGCCACGCCCCAGCGCGCAGGCAAACACCGTTCTGCCCGCCTGCAGCAGCCCCTGGCTGGGACGGCCGGGCCTTGCCCGCACGGTCAGCACCCGCAGTCCTTTTCGCAAAATTGCGCCGGCTGCATTGCGATCGTGTTTTTTCTTGTATGATCGTGCCACGGAACAAATCACTGTGATCGGCTGTTGTGCCGGTCAGCTTCCGCATAAACAGGCAGCGGTCAACTGAATTTTCTTTTCAAAACAACGGATTGATCCATGACTTCACGAACCATCCTGATCGTCGACGACGATGACGACCTGCGCGGCACGTTGGTCGAGCAATTGTCCCTTTATGAGGAATTCGACGTGCTGCAGGAGTCCACTGCGGCAAAAGGCGTCGCCGCGGCGCGTGGCGGCCTCATCGACCTGCTGATCATGGATGTCGGCCTGCCCGACATGGACGGCCGCGAAGCGGTGAAGATCCTGCGCAAGGGCGGCTACAAGGCGCCCATCATCATGCTGACCGGCCACGACACCGATTCGGACACGATCCTTGGCCTCGAAGCCGGCGCCAACGACTACGTGACGAAGCCGTTCCGCTTCGCGGTGTTTTTGGCGCGCATCCGCGCGCAGCTGCGCCAGCACGAGCAAAGCGAGGACGCCACCTTCTCGGTCGGCCCCTACACCTTCAAGCCAAGCCAGAAGCTGCTGATCGACCCGCGCGGCGCAAAGGTGCGGCTGACGGAGAAGGAGGCCTCGATCATCAAATATCTCTACCGCGCCGACCAGAAGGTGGTGACGCGCGACGTGCTGCTCGAGGAGGTGTGGGGCTACAATTCCGGCGTTACCACGCACACGCTGGAAACCCATGTGTATCGCCTGCGCCAGAAGATCGAGCGCGATCCTTCCAATGCGGAAATTCTTGTGACAGAAAGCGGTGGCTACAAGCTGGTTCCTTAAACATTTTATTATCCAATAAGCGGTCTGGGCGGGGCTGCTTTTGGGTGCGATCCTGTTGGAGCGGGATTCTGGATCGCACCGCAGAGGAGGGATTGGACTGACCGTTCGGGGACACAGCTAGATGGCGCTGGATGACGACATCCGCATCCTGTCAGCCGTGAGGCTTTTCGAGGGCTTCACGCAGGAACAATTGCGCCTGCTCGCCTTCGGCGCCGAGACCATGCTGCTGCAGGCAGACCACAAGCTCTATCGCGAGGACGATATGGCTGATTCGGCCTATATCGTGGTCAGCGGAGAGATCGTGCTCTACCGCGAGCAGACAGGCGAACGCATCCCTATCGGCACGGCCGGCCCCGGCACCATGCTGAGCGAACTGGCGCTGATCGCCGACACCAACCGGCTGACCAGTGCATCGGCCGCGGTCGATTCGGAGGTGATCCGGCTCAGCCGAAAGATGTTCCGCCGCATCCTGGAGGAATATCCGGATTTGGCGGCACAGCTCCACCAGCGCATCCTGGAAGACTTTCAGGCAATGATCCACCGCATCGAGAAGCTGGCGCCGCGCTTTTCCGAGTGAACGGGAGAGACAGGTGGAGTTCCGGCTGGTTCGCGCCACCGAAAATGACCTGCCCTTCATCATGGCGACCGAGCGGCTTGACGCAATTGTCGCCGGAGTGGGAAAAGCGCCGGCCCGGCTGATCAGTCCAGGTTGAACCGCGCGATGACCGGAACATGGTCCGAGGGACGTTCCCAGCCACGCGCCGCCCGCAGGATTTCGTAGCCGGTGAAATCAGGCACCAGGTTCGGTGACGACCAGACATGGTCAAGCCGCCGGCCGCGGTTGGATGCCTCCCAGTCCTGCGCGCGGTAGCTCCACCAGGTGTAGAGCTTCTGTTCTGATGGCACGTTGAGCCGCATCAGGTCGACCCAGTCGCCGGCCAGCCGCATGGCCTCGAAACTCTCCGTCTCGACCGGTGTATGGCTGACCACGTTGAGCAGTTGCTTATGCGACCAGACATCGTGTTCGAGCGGCGCGATGTTGAGGTCGCCGACCAGGACCGAGGCGGACACTTCGCTGTGTTCGGCGCGGATTGCGTTCATCTCGGCGACGAAATCGAGCTTGTGCCTGAATTTGCGGTTGACTTCCGGGTCCGGTTCGTCACCGCCCGCCGGAACGTAGAAATTGTGCAGCAGGATCGTCTTGCCGCCGGCCCGCACGGTCACCGACAAATGCCGGCTGTCGTCGATGTCGCAGAAGCGGCGCTTCTCGACCACCGCGATCGGCCGGCGCGCGACCGTCGCCACGCCGTGATAGCCCTTCTGACCGTGAAAGGCGATGTGCCCGTAGCCGAGCCTGCGGAAGGCCTTTTCGGGGAACAGCTCGTCGGGAACTTTTGTTTCCTGCAGGCAAAGCACATCGGGTGCGTATTCATCGAGCAGGCGCTCGATGATCGGCATGCGCAGGCGAACGGAATTTATGTTCCAGGTGGCGATGGAAAAGGGCATTTGGCGGGTCCGGCGAAAGATCGCCGAACTACTGCCAGCCCCGCGCCATAAAGACAAGCATTGCAGCAGTTGCGGAGGTCGGCGCCGCGCCGCCGAAACTGCACGAAAGGCTTCGCCAGCGCGAGGAAAGCTATCTGGTTTTCGTATTCAGCTCGCGATTGGCCGTATAGTCGATGGCAAACGTGTCGGGAGCGAAGCTGACGCCTTCCTTGGTGTTGAAGATCATCACCGTGGTGTCCTTGCCCTGCGCATCGGTGATCGTCCACTGGCGCAGATCATAGGTCTTCGGATCGAACATCATGGTGATCCGCGCATTGCCGAACACCGACTTGTCCGAGAGCTGGATGGTGGTGAGGTCGTCCTCTTCCTTGACGCTCTTGACGCGGTTTCCGGAGAGATCGATCCGGTCGTCGAGCAGCAGTTTCAGCGGCGTCTTCGACAAGGGATAGAGATCGGACGTGTTCAGTTTCTTGTTGAGGATGACCACCGACTTGCCGTCCGAAATCACTCGGAAATTCGAGGATCCGTCATAATTGAAGCGGATCTTGCCCGGTCTTTCCAGGAAGAACTTGCCGCCGGTCTGTTCGCCCTTGGGGCCGAACTGCACGAATTCGCCGCTCATCGACTTAACCGAGGAAAAATGATCGGCGATCTTCTGCGCGGCTGCCGGCACGGCCGCCTGCGCGGACGCCAGCAACTCGAATCCGGGCACCACGTTGAGGGCGGCAGCGCCCGCGAGCACCAGGCCGAGGCCAAGCAACTGGCGGCGCGTCGGGGCAAGATCGCCGAGCGCGGAAAGATCGTTTTTCATGTCGGTCACTCTCATCTTGAGTCCTGATTTGTTGTTGTCCTGAACCCCCAGTTGGGCTGAAGTTTGACGGCGCGAACACTGCTTAACCGCTTGAACGCGCCAGAAGGTTCAAAGTTGCCGCCGGTATTTGTCGCGATCAGAATTTGTCCTCTTCGGTCGGCACCAGGATCTCGCGTTTTCCGGCATGATTGGCGGGGCCGACAATGCCTTCTTTTTCCATCTTCTCGATGATCGAAGCGGCGCGGTTGTAGCCGATGCCCAGACGCCGCTGGATGTAGCTGGTCGAGGCCTTGCCGTCGCGCAGCACGACGGACACCGCCTGGTCGTAAGGATCGTCGGAATCCTCGAAATTGCCGCCGCCGCCGCCCGAGCCGCCCTTGCCGGAGGGCTCGTCCTCGTCCTCATCATCGTCCTCGGTGATGGCGTCGAGATATTCCGGCACGCCCTGCAGCTTCAGATGCGCGACGATCTTCTCGACCTCGTCGTCGGAGACGAACGGGCCGTGCACGCGCTGGATGCGGCCGCCGCCGGCCATGTAGAGCATGTCGCCCATGCCGAGCAACTGCTCGGCGCCTTGCTCGCCCAAGATGGTGCGGCTGTCGATCTTCGACGTCACCTGGAAGGAGATGCGGGTGGGGAAGTTGGCCTTGATGGTACCGGTGATCACGTCGACAGACGGACGTTGCGTCGCCATGATGACATGGATGCCGGCGGCGCGCGCCATCTGCGCCAGGCGCTGGACGGCACCCTCGATGTCCTTGCCGGCAACCATCATCAGATCGGCCATTTCGTCGATGATGACGACGATGTAGGGCATCGGCTCGAGGTCGAGATTCTCGGTCTCGTAGATCGCCTCGCCGGTCTGGCGGTCGAAGCCGGTCTGCACCGTGCGCGAGATCTTTTCGCCCTTCTTCTCCGCCTGTTGGACGCGTGCGTTGAAACCGTCGATATTGCGCACGCCGACCTTCGACATCTTGCGGTAGCGGTCTTCCATCTCCCGCACGGTCCATTTCAGCGCAACCACCGCCTTCTTCGGGTCGGTGACGACAGGCGTCAAAAGGTGCGGGATGCCGTCATAGACCGAGAGCTCCAGCATCTTGGGATCGATCATGATCAGCCGGCATTCCTGCGGCGTCAGCCGGTAGAGCAGCGACAGGATCATGGTGTTGATGGCGACCGACTTGCCCGAGCCGGTGGTGCCGGCGACCAAGACGTGCGGCATCTTGGCGATATCGACGATGACCGCCTCGCCGTTGATGGTCTTGCCCAGCGCCAGCGCCAGCTTGGCCTTGGTGGTCTCGAAATCGCGGCTGGCCATGATTTCCCTGAGATACACCGTCTCGCGCTTGGCGTTCGGCAATTCGATGCCGATGGCGTTGCGGCCCGGCACCACGGCGACGCGGCAGGCGATGGCGCTCATCGAGCGGGCGATGTCGTCGGAGAGGCCGATGACGCGCGATGATTTGATGCCTGGCGCAGGCTCCAGCTCATAGAGCGTGACGACGGGGCCGGGGCGGACATGGATGATCTCGCCCTTGACGCCGAAATCCTCCAGCACGCCTTCGAGCAGGCGGGCGTTCTGTTCCAGCGCGTCTTTCGAGAGGCTCGGGTCGCGCGCGACGTTCTTCGGTTCGGACAGGAAATGCAGCGACGGCATCTCGAATTTTTCCGAGCCGATCAACGAGGCCTGCGCCTCGCGCTGGACGCGCGCACCCGGAGCCGGGCGCGGCGCCGGCGCTTCAACGCGCGTGGCGGCATCCGAGCGGAACGGCTGGACCTTTGCGGTGGAAGCCGCGCGACGCTGGACGAGGGGTTCATCGTCGAAATCGACATCGTCATCGCCGGTGTCGAAGCGATCGTCGAAGACGTCATCGTCCGGATC
Organism: Mesorhizobium sp. B2-3-6; assembly: GCF_006442305.1. Lineage (NCBI taxonomy): Bacteria > Pseudomonadati > Pseudomonadota > Alphaproteobacteria > Hyphomicrobiales > Phyllobacteriaceae > Mesorhizobium > Mesorhizobium sp. B2-3-6. Next base: position 211,299 of record NZ_VFVW01000010.1, read on the forward strand.
GACGGAAACGCTGCGGTCGTTGACCATGGCGGCGAAGAATTCCGGTTCGACGCGGGCACGGCCATCCGGGCTCATCCGCTGCTCGGCGAACTCGGCCGATTCGACCCGTTCGGCGGCACGCCGCCAGGCGCTGGCGCGCGGCTCCATTCCCGGCTCGAATTCGTCCCGCCGCTGCCTGCGGCGCACGGCGCGGCGGTGCATCCAGGCGCGGAACGAAAGCCACCAATGGGTCATTGCGCCGAGCGCCAGTATGCCTTCGTCGCCTTCATCCTCGTCATTGTCGAACAGCAGCTCATCCTCACGCGGATCGGCGGCGGCCGGTTCCTCCATGACGGCGAAACCGTTCTTGCGTGCGATCAGCGCCGAACCGTAGGCGAACAGCCATAGCGCCGGACCGGCCATCAGAATGGCGAGCACGCTGGCCACCAGCCCGGTCGGATAGCCACCGATGACGACGCCCGGAATCTTCAGCACCATGTCGCCGAACACGCCGCCGAGCCCGGTCGGCAGCGGCCAGGTCTTGGGCGGCACCACGCAGCCGGCGATCGCAGCGGCCAGCAGGGCAAAGCCGAACCAGAACAGACCGCGCCTGGGCAGCCTGTCGACGCCACGCGCCGAAAACAGGAGATATCCCCAGATCACGGCCGGAACCAGCGCCGCCACGGCGGCAAGGCCGAAGAACTGCATGGCGATGTCGGAGAAGACAGCACCCGCATAGCCCATGGCATTGGTGACGGTGTTGGCTGTGGCGTGCGAGAAGCTCGGGTCGGCGACATTCCAGGTGGCCAGGCTGGCGACGCCGAAAGCGGTGAACGCGAACATGCCGGCGCCGACAAGCCGGCCGACCTGGCGTCGCGCGAATGCCTGGATGCCGTGCCCCGTATCGGTCAGCGCGAGCGGTGCTGAAGCCCCTGAACGCATGCTCTTCCCCGTCAGTGATTGCCTGGCCCGAGCGCGTGACGCACTTCGGCAGATTTGGCTGCCAGACTATGCGTGGGAAGGTTAAGGCCGCATTAACCATGGCAAGGGCCCCAGCCGCCTGCCGCAAATAACAATGGCGAGCCTCACGGCCCGCCATTTCTGCATCGGCAACGGCAGGATGACCAGGCTCGGTGGGCCTGATCCGCCGCGGTCTCAGTTGGCTCCGCCGAGCGCCTGGACGTTGGCGCAGAACTCGGCGTGCGGCTTGCTCATCGCCGCGTCCTGGCATTCCTTCTTCATCGCATCCTGCTTTTCCATTGGCATGGCCATGAAAGCGGTCTTGAATTCCGCCATCGGCTTCATGGTTTTCATGCTGGAATCGGTGAAGAACGGGGCCATATTGTCGGGTTCGTCGAGAGCCCCGGCAAATGCCATGCCGCTGACCATGGAAAGAGCGAGCGCGCCGAGACAGATATTCTTGACGTTCATTGGATAATTTCCTTCCCTATTGTTTGCAACGACCGCCGAACAGTGGTCGTGCCCGGGAGTTCGATGCCAAGACGGCCGATGTTTCCTCGAAAATCTCAATCACGCGAACGTGATTGCGCTCGTCCAACCAAACGGGCTCCAAAAAAAGAGGCCCGGAGCGATCCGGGCCTCAAGGCGTGAGCACCTTGCGGAGCGTCACGACGGGATTTCAAAACAGTTCCGGAAGACGTGCAGCGGTTTTCCGTACGTGATTACCGAAAGAGATGGGACCGGCGGGAGGAGGTCCGCCGGTCCCATGGCAAAGAGGCCTTACGGCACCACTTCGCCGTGCTGGCTGATGTCGAGACCCTCGACCTCCTCCTGGGTCGACGGACGCAGGCCGACGAGCGCCTTGACGATGTAGAGGATGACGAAGGTGGCGATTGCCGTCCACAGGATGGTGAAGATGATGCCGTAGAGCTGCTTGCCGATCGACGCGCCCGAGGAGAGGCTGTTGATTGCCGGGTCGGCGAGCACGCCGGTCAGCAATGCGCCGACCACGCCGCCGACGCCATGGACACCGAAGGCATCGAGCGAGTCGTCATAGCCGAACATGTGCTTTACCTTGACCGCCGAGATGTAGCAGACGACGCCGGCGACGATGCCGACGATGAAGGCGCCCGTCGGGTTGACGAAGCCGGAAGCCGGCGTCACCGCGACAAGGCCGGCGACGGCGCCGGAGATGATGCCGAGCACCGAGGGCTTCTTGGCGACGATCCATTCGGCGAACATCCAGGCCAGCGCCGCTGCCGCGGTGGCAACCTGGGTGTTGAGCATCGCGGCACCGGCGAGGCCGTCGGCGGCGAGTTCCGAACCGGCGTTGAAGCCGAACCAGCCGACCCACAGCAGCGAAGCGCCGATCACGGAATAGACCAGGTTATGCGGCGCCATGTTGGTGGTGCCGTAGCCTTCGCGCTTGCCCAGGACCAGGGCGCAGACGAGACCCGCGACACCGGCATTGATATGGACGACCGTGCCGCCGGCGAAGTCGAGCACGCCGGCAGCGCCGAGGAAGCCGCCGCCCCAGACCCAATGCGCGATCGGCGCATAGACGACCAGCAGCCACAGCGCCATGAAGATCAGCAGGGCCGAGAACTTCATGCGCTCGGCAAAGGCGCCGGCGATCAGGGCCGGGGTGATGATGGCGAAGGTCATCTGGAACATCGAAAAGACGAATTCAGGAATGTTGGCCACGCCCGGCGCCCACAGCGTCGAGGTGGTGATGCCGTGATGGAAGAACTTCGAGAAGCCCCCGAGATAGGCATTCATGCCGCCGCCGTCGGAAAAGGCCAGCGAATAGCCGAACATGAACCACAGCACCGTCATCAGGCAGGTGATGGCGAAGCTCTGCATGACGGTGGCAAGCACGTTCTTCTTGCGCACCATGCCGCCGTAGAACAGTGCCAGGCCGGGGATGGTCATCATCAGCACCAGCGCCGTCGAAGTCAGCATCCAGGCGGTGTTGCCGGTGTCGAGCACCGGGGTGGGAGCGGCCGGGGCGGCGGCAGCCGCGGCCGGAGCCGCTTCCTGCGCGAGGGCGGCGACGCTGCCCAACGCTGCGAGAGCGAGCGAGCCAAAAAGGGCGGCGCGTCCCGTCTTCTTCAAGGTGGAAGGAATATTCATTGAACTCTCCATTGGAATACGTGTTCGCCGCTTCAGAGCGCGTCGGTGTCTGTTTCGCCGGTGCGGATGCGCACCGCCTGGTCGATGCCGAAAACGAAGATCTTGCCGTCGCCGATCTGACCGGTCTTGGCGGCCGCGGTGATGGCCTCCACGGCCTTGTCGACCATGTCGGCGCTGACCGCGACCTCGATCTTGATCTTCGGCAGGAAACTGACCGCGTATTCCGCCCCGCGATAGATTTCCGTGTGCCCCTTCTGACGCCCGTAGCCTTTGACTTCGGTGACGGTCAGGCCCTGGATGCCGACGGCGGTAAGCGCTTCGCGTACCTCGTCGAGCTTGAACGGCTTGATGATTGCCATCACGATTTTCATAAGGTTTCACCCTTTTGCTGTTGCGGTCCCCCGCGTTTGCACACCTTCACCGATCCCGAGGAGCCGGAGAGTGCCGACGAGGATTCAAGCTCCGTGCCAATTGCCGAAGCAGCGTGTTAACTGGTTGTAAACAAAGGAATTGACGCACCGGCGATCGCACCGTACCGATGAGCGCGGCACAGCTTCTGCTCAATAATTAAGCAGTTTTCAGAAAACGCCTATTTGGCGGGCTTTGGTCGAAAGGACTGCTCAACGCTTGAGCCGGATCAAGCCTTCCTGGGCCATCGAGGCGATCAGCGTGCCGTCGCGGGCATAAAGCGTGCCGCGGCTGAATCCGCGCGATCCCGAGCTCGAGGGGCTGTCCTGCGCGTAGAGCAGCCAGCCGTCGAGCGAATGCGGGCGGTGGAACCACATCGAATGGTCGAGGCTGGCCGCCTGGATGTCGGGATCGAACAGCCCGCGCCCATGCGCGAAGGTCGAGGTGTCGAGCAGCGTCATGTCGGAGAGATAGGCGAGCAACACCGATTGCAGCGCGCGGTCGTCTGGGACGGGACCGGCGAGGCGGATCCAGACATTCTGCCGGGGCGGCAGCTTGTCACGGCTTTCATAGTGCTGGAGATTGACCGGCCTGAGCTCCAGCGGTCGCTCGCGCGCCCAGAAGCGTCGCACCGCTTCCGGCACCCGGTCGGCCTTTTCGAGCAGTTGGCGCTGCGTCTTCAGCCCTTCCGGCGGCGGCACGTCGTCGGGCAAAGCGAACTGGTGCTCCAGCCCCTTCTCATCGACCTGGAACGAGGCTTCCAGCGAGAAGATCGCGTTCCCGTGCTGGATCGCCAGCACCCGGCGGGTGGTGAAGGAGCCGCCGTCGCGGATGCGGTCGACCTCGTAGATGATCGGCACCTTGATGTCGCCCGGCCGCATAAAATAGCCGTGCAGCGAATGCACGTAGCGGTCGGGCTCGACGGTCCGCTGCGCCGCCACCAGCGCCTGGGCGATGGTCTGGCCGCCGAACACGCGCTGCCACTCCACCTGGGGGCTGCGACCACGATACAGATTGTGTTCCAGCCTCTCGAGGTCGAGAATGCGCAGAAGCTCGTCCATGGCCGCCGTCATGTGTCGTGACCTCGCCTCAAGATTTCCTCGGCGGGTTTCCGACAGGAAGGACGGGCCGTCAAGGGCGGATGGCAGGCTGGCTTGCAAGGAGCGAAGACCATGGAAGGCAAGGCAGAGGCGAAAACCAGGTCCGGGCTCGATGTTCTGGTCGCCGGCGCCGGCTATGTCGGCCTGGCTGCCGCCGTGTCGCTGAAACAGGCGCAACCGGAGCTTGCCGTGGCCCTGGTCGATGCCGCACCCCCCGGCTCCTGGCAAAGGGACGGGCGCGCCTCGGCCATTGCGGCGGCCGCCTGCCGCATGCTCGAGCGGCTCGGCGTCTGGGCCGAGATCGCGCCGGAAGCGCAGGCAATCACCGAGATGATCATCACCGATTCGCGTGCCGCCGATCCTGTGCGCCCGGTCTTCCTCACTTTCGACGGCGAGGTGGCGTCGGGCGAGCCCTTCGCACATATGGTGGCCAACCGGGTGCTGAACGGCGCCTTGCGCCGCAGCGCCGAAAAGCTCGGCGTCGACATCATCGAAGGCGTTGCCGTGCAAGGGTTCGAAACCAATGGTGCAGGCATCACCGTGCATTTAGCCGACGGCGCGACGCTGAAGGCGCGGCTGCTGGTCGCCGCCGACGGCGTCAATTCGAAGCTGCGTGACATGGCCGGCATCAAGACGGTGAAGTGGGAATACGGCCAGTCCGGCATCGTCTGCACCGTGGCACATGAACGGCCCCACAACGGCCGTGCCGAAGAGCATTTCCTGCCCGCCGGCCCCTTCGCCACGCTGCCGCTGAAGCCGGGCGCGGACGGCTCCAACCGCTCGTCGATCGTCTGGGTCGAGCGGTCGGAAGATGCTCAGACGCTGGTCGCCGGCGACGACCTCCTCTTCGAGCATGAGCTGGAACAGCGTTTCGGCCTCAAGCTTGGCGAGATCCGCGTCGCCGACAAGCCGCGCGCCTGGCCGCTGGGTCTTACCATCGCGCGCGCCTTCGTCGCGCCGCGCGTGGCGCTTGCCGGCGATGCCGCCCACGGCATCCATCCGATTGCCGGCCAGGGCCTCAATCTCGGCTTCAAGGATGTCGCCGCCCTGGCCGAGGTGATCGTCGAGGCCGACCGGCTGGGCCAGGATATCGGCGCGCTCGACGTGCTCGAGCGCTACCAGCAATGGCGTCGTTTCGACACGGTGCAGATGGGCGTCACGACAGATGTGCTGAACCGGCTGTTTTCCAACGACATCGGTCCGCTGCGCGCAGTGCGCGACATCGGCCTCGGCCTGGTCGAACGCATGCCGCGGCTGAAGGAATTCTTCATCCGCCAGGCGTCGGGGCTTTCAGCCGGCACGCCGCGCCTTTTGAAGGGCGAGGCGATCTGACCCGCCGCGCCATCTATGACCCGGGCACGTCATAGATCGCCCGGACCTCGATCGTGCCGAGTTCGGCCAGCGGAATGCCGCCGGCGATGTCCAGTGCCTCCTGGAGGTCCTTCGCCTCGATCATGACGAAGCCGAGCAACTGCTCCTTGGTTTCGGCGAACGGGCCGTCGGTGACCAGCCGCTTGCCCTTGCGACGGCGCACGGTCTTCGAGGTCTTCACCGATTGCAGCGCCTGCGCGACGATGAGCTTGCCTTGTTGGTCCAAGGACCGGTCATAGGCCAGCGAATCGGCGTCGAGCTTGGCCGATCCTTCCGGGGTGAGCGCGTAGAGGTCTTTCTCCTCACCATAGACCAGGCAGACATATTTCATTTCGCGCTCCCTTGCTGCGATGAATCATAGGATGCGGCGACGAGCGTGTCAGCCTTGCCTTCGACCGCTGCCGCATGGTCGAGAAGGCATGCCGCGACCGCGATGATGGCGACAGCCGCCAGCAGCCTGCGGACACCGGACGGCGGTGGCTCCAGCCAGAAGTCTTGCCGTCGTTGAGCCTTGCGGCCCGGGGTCTTCCATATTGCGAAAAACAGATTGTCCATGTGAACCTCCATCCGGCCACAATCCCGTGGTCGCCCGCAGGACGGCCGGGCCGAATGGAAGCCGACATTTTTGCACGCAGTTTTTTTTTCGAAAGGAATGAACCGTCATCACGCCGTGGTCCAAACAGCGCAGTGGTCTTCGCGCATGCCCGCGTTATAGTTGGCCGGACGCTGGGCTCACCTGGACAAGTTCACGACAACCAAGGAGGAATTCATGGACCGCACCGCAACCGCCGTCTGGAAGGGCAATCTGAAGGACGGCAAAGGCACGCTCGACAGCCAGAGCGGGACCCTGAACGGCACGCCCTATTCGTTCAAGGCACGCTTCGAGGACGAGAGCGGCAAATCCGGCACCAATCCGGAAGAGCTGATCGCGGCCGCGCACGCCGGCTGCTACGCCATGCAGCTGTCGCATTTCCTGGCCGAGAACGGCACCCCGGCAGCCGAACTCGACGCCAAGGCCGTGGTGACGCTGGTTCCCGGCACCGGCATCACGGGCAGCGCGATCACCCTTGTCGGCAAGGTGCCCGGCATCGACGCGGCGAAGTTCAAGGAATTGGCCGAGAAGGCCAAGGCCGAATGCCCTGTTTCCAAAGCGCTGGGCGCCATCAACGTATCGCTCGACGCCAGGCTCGGCTGAGACCCCGGCATCCCGGCGCGCATGGTCGCGCCGGACACGCCCGACCGCTCAGGCGCCCAGCGCGTCGAGCCGGGCGCGAAGGGCTGCGACTTCCTGCTCCAGCGCCTCCACTCTCGCTTCGAGGTCGGAAGCGGGCACGGCCGATGCAGTGCGCTGCGCCGACAGGGCGGCAACGTCAACCGGCCCGGCGAGGAGATGCACATAGCGGTCCTCGCGTTGGCCTGGACCGCGCGGGATTTCCTGAACGAGCGGCGGTCGACGGCCGATCAGCATATCGAGTTCACCGCGCAAATCCTCGATCGATGAAAACCTTGCCATGCGCTCGCTGCGTGCCAACAATTCATGCGCCGTCTGCGGCCCGCGCAGCAAAAGCAGACCGACCAAGGCGGTCTGAGGCGTGGTCAGCGAGAAGCGCTGCGCCATCTGGTGCTCGTAGCGCTCGACGCGGGAGCCGAACATCTGCCGCACCAGCCCCTTCTGCTCGAGCAGCTTTAGCGCCCGGTGCACCTCTGTCTGCTCCAGCGCCATGACGGGCTCGCGCGCCGTCTTCTGGTTGGCGGCGGCAAGCGCTGCGTTGAGGGTCAACGGATAGACGTCCGGCGTCAGCTCCTTCTTCTCGATGAGGCAGCCGAGCACACGCGCTTCGGGAGGAGACAGGATGGGGAGGTCCGTCATTGGATTGCAATCCTTTTTGAAGCTGGCAAGACAGCGCCCCTTTTGTCCTGCCGGAGAAAGGGGGCGCGAAGGATCGCTGCGTTCAAGATTGCCGCGAGCGAGCGCCTAAACCCTTCTCTCCACCATCATCTTCTTGATTTCCGCGATCGCCTTGGCCGGATTCAAGCCCTTGGGGCAGGTCTGCGCGCAGTTCATGATGGTGTGGCAGCGATAGAGCCGGAAGGGGTCCTCGAGATTGTCCAGCCGCTCGCCCGTGGCCTCGTCGCGGCTGTCGATCAGCCAGCGATACGCCTGCAGCAGGGTTGCCGGGCCGAGATAACGGTCGCCGTTCCACCAATAGCTCGGGCAAGAGGTCGAGCAGCAGGCGCACAATATGCATTCGTAGAGCCCGTCGAGCTTCTCACGCTCCTCATGGCTCTGCAGCCATTCCTTGGCGGGCTGCGGCGAGACCGTCTTCAGCCACGGTTCGATCGAGGCGTGCTGGGCGTAGAAATTGGTGAGGTCGGGCACCAGGTCCTTGATGACGGGCATATGCGGCAGCGGGTAGATCTTGACGGCGCCCGATATGTCGTCGCAGCCCTTGGTGCAGGCGAGCGTGTTGGAGCCGTCGATATTCATGGCGCAGGAGCCGCAGATGCCTTCCCGGCAGGAGCGGCGCAAGGTCAGCGTCGGGTCGATCTTGTTCTTGATCCAGAGCAGCGCATCCAGCACCATCGGCCCGCAATCGTCCATGTCGACGAAATACGTGTCCATGCGCGGGTTCTCGTCATCATCCGGCGACCAGCGGTAGATGCGGTATTCCCTGAGATTGGTCGCGCCTTCCGGCTTCGGCCAGGTCTTGCCCTGCTGGATCTTCGAGTTCTTGGGGAGCGTGAGTTCGACCATTACCTCAGGTCCTTTCGGATGACGCGGCTGGACGTCATTTCAATACACCCTGGCCTTGGGCGCGATCTTGGCGAGACTGATGCCGCCGTCCTTTTCGGCCAGCAGCGGTTCGGTGTGCACCGGACGGTAGGAGAGCGTCACCTCACCGGTCTCGCTCAGATGGGCGAGCGTGTGCTTGCGCCAGTTGGCGTCGTCGCGGGCGGAGAAATCCTCCCGCGCGTGCGCGCCACGGCTCTCCTTGCGCGCCTCGGCGCCGTAGACCGTGGTGATGGCGTTGGCCATCAGGTTTTCCAGCTCCAGCGTCTCCACCAGGTCGGAGTTCCAGATCATCGAGCGGTCGAAAACCTTTATGTCCTTGAGCTCGCCCCAGATCTGCGAAATGCGCTTGCAACCGTTCTCCAGCGATTCCTGCGTGCGGAACACCGCCGCGTCTTCCTGCATGGCGCGCTGCATCTTTTCGCGCAGAACCGCCGTCGGCGTCGAGCCGTTGGCGTGACGCAGCCGGTCGAAGCGGTCCATGATCTTGTCGACCGAGGCCTGGTTGGGCGACGGGATTGCCGATTTGCGGTCGATGACCTGGCCGGCACGGATCGCCGCCGCGCGGCCGAACACGACCAGGTCGATCAGCGAGTTCGATCCCAGCCGGTTGGCGCCGTGCACCGAGGCGCACCCGGCCTCGCCTACCGCCATCAAGCCGGGCGAGACCCGATCGGGATTAAGGATCGTCGGGTTGAGCACCTCGCCCCAGTAATTGGTCGGCACGCCGCCCATATTGTAGTGCACCGTCGGCAGCACCGGAATCGGCTCCTTGGTGAGGTCGACGCCGGCGAAGATCTTTGCCGATTCCGAGATGCCGGGCAGCCGCTCGTGCAGCACCGCCGGATCGAGATGATCGAGGTGCAGGAAGATATGGTCCTTGTTCTTGCCGACGCCGCGGCCCTCCCGGATTTCCAGCGTCATGCAGCGCGAGACGACATCGCGCGAGGCAAGGTCCTTGGCCGACGGCGCGTAGCGCTCCATGAACCGCTCGCCCTCGGAATTGACGAGATAGCCGCCCTCGCCGCGCGCGCCTTCGGTGATCAGGCAGCCGGCCCCGTAGATGCCGGTCGGGTGGAACTGCACGAACTCCATGTCCTGTAAAGGGAACCCCGCCCGCGCGGCCATGCCGCCGCCGTCGCCGGTGCAGGTGTGGGCCGACGTCGCCGAGAAATAAGCGCGGCCATAGCCGCCTGTCGCCAGCACAACCATCTTGGCCGAGAAACGGTGGATGGTGCCGTCGTCGAGATTCCAGGCGACGACGCCGGTGCATGTGCCGTCCGGCTCCATGATCAGGTCGAGCGCGAAATACTCGATGAAGAACTGCGCGTTGTTCTTCAGCGACTGGCCGTAGAGCGTGTGCAGGATGGCGTGGCCGGTGCGGTCGGCGGCGGCACAGGTGCGTTGCACGGGCGGGCCATCGCCGTAATTCATCATGTGGCCGCCGAACGGCCGCTGGTAGATCTTGCCCTCTTCCGTGCGCGAGAACGGCACGCCGTAATGCTCGAGTTCGTAGACGGCGGCCGGCGCTTCACGCACCAGATATTCCATGGCGTCGACATCGCCCAGCCAGTCCGAACCCTTGACGGTGTCGTACATGTGCCACTGCCAGGAGTCCGGGCCCATGTTGGAAAGCGAAGCGGCAATACCGCCCTGCGCCGCCACCGTGTGCGAGCGGGTCGGGAAAACCTTGGTGATGCAGGCGGTGCGCAGGCCCTGTTCGGCCATGCCCAGCGTAGCGCGCAGTCCCGCGCCCCCGGCACCGACGACCACGACGTCGAATTTGTGGTCGACATAGGTATAGCCTGCCGTATTGGCTTCTTTCGCGTCCTTGGCCAAAACGTCAGCCTCCGAATGCCAGTTTGAGCAGGGCGAAGAGCGAAGCCACGCCGACCGCTACGGTGAAGAAAGTGTTGAGGGCGATCAGCGCCAGCTTCATGCCTTCGCCATGCACGTAATCCTCGATGATCACCTGCATGCCGATCCGCATGTGATAAAGCGGCGAGATGAGCACAAGGGCCATCATCAGCGCCACGAGCGGGTTGGCGAGCGCTGCCCGCACCTCCGCATAACCGGCGCCGTTGAGCGCGACCAGGAACCCGGTGAAGAACAGGATCAGCGGGATGTTGGCGATTGCCGTGAGGCGCTGGCGCCAGAAATGCCCGGTGCCTTCGCGGGCGGACCCCAGGCCGCGGACTTTCGCCAGCGGCGTGCGCATGTCGGTCTTTCCAGTGCTCATGGTCAGGCTCCTCGCGCCATATAGCCGGCGATCCAGATCAGCAGCGTGAGCAGGACCGAGCCGGCCAGGGTCGCCCAGGCGATCTTGGAGGCGGTATGCTTTTCGAGACCGGCGCCGGTATCCCAGATCAGGTGGCGCACGCCGCCCAGCATGTGATGCATGAGCGCCCAGGTGTAGCCGAACAGGATCAGCCGTCCGAGCCAGGTTCCGAAGGCCCAGCTCACCCAATCGAAAGTGGCTTGCGAGCTCGCCGCCGCCATCAGCCATATCGCGACCAGGAGCGTGCCGAAATAGAGCGCGCCGCCGGTGATGCGATGGATGATCGACATCGTCATGGTGATCGGCGGCCGGTACACGCTGAGGTGCGGCGAAAGCGGCCGTTCACGTCTGGCGAATTCGCGGGTGGCTGGTGATTTGCTCATGGCTCCCCCAGTTCGGCGTTCCTGGAGCCTCAGGTGGAAATGCGGCATTGCCGCTTCCGGTTGCGACTTCGGACAGCCGGTTTCTAATGCTCTTTTTGCACCGCGTCAAAGCCAGAAAACCGTTTCGAAAACGTAATTTAGTCTGATTAAAAGGCAGGTCCGGGCTTCAATCGATTAGGCGTCGACGATGCCAAGCCGGCCCGTTCTCGCTGCGGTGCAGCATATATGTGGCGGGCGCGGGCTTCGGCTCAGCGGGTGCAGGTCAGCGGCGCGAGCCCGCTTTCATCACCAGCGCCTCGCGACCGTCGATCACGATCGCGTCATGTGCCTCGTTAACCATGTTTATCAAGACATGGGTGAGAACCGCGCCAGCCTCTTAACAAAGGTTAAGAAAAGGTTAATTTCCGAATCGAGGAGGCTTTGTCTCCAATATGGAGGACGCCATGCGTTCGAATTCGGGCAGATCGCGCCTTGCGGCGCTCACAGTGGCGGTATTGGCCGTCGGCTTCGCCGCGCCGGCGCTGGCGGACGGACGCCACCAGGATCGGGTCTACGCCGATTCCTTCGGCAATCTCGTCATCGACAGTGCCGCCGGCTACAAGCGCATCCTCGTCGGCGAAGGCAATCTCGCCAAGCAGCTGTCCGACTATACCAGCGCCGGCCAGCCCAAGGTGATCTACGAGAACGGCGCTGAGGAGATGTCGGGCTATGGCGACTGCTATCGGCCGCCGGTGTTCGTGAAGGGGCGCAGTTATATGTATGGCCTCTCCGACGGCGAAATGCCCGAGCTCAGCCCCTGCCGCTGAACAGCGCCACGGCCTCTGGCCTGGCTGGCCCGGCGGAAACGCGCACGCAGTCGCGCCCGGCATCCTTGGCCCGATAGAGCGCTTCATCGGCACGCCGCATCAGACCGGAAAAATGCTCGCCGGCACGAAGCTCGGCGACGCCGAAGCTTGCCGTGCAGCGATTGTCGGCGGGGAGCCCGTCGATGGGCAGCGTCCCGAAGGCGCTGCGCGCGCTTTCGGCGAACAGCCGCGCGGCGGCAAGGTTGGTGCCTGGCAGGATGATGGCGAACTCCTCGCCGCCTATACGACCGGCGACATGGTGGTCGGCCGCGGCCTCGCGCAGGAAGCGGGCAAAGGCCTCGATGACCCGGTCGCCCGAGGCATGGCCGTAATTGTCGTTGATGGACTTGAAGTGGTCGAGATCGGCGATGACCAGCGCGACTGGGACGCCCCGGCGCGCCGCGTCCCCCAGCGCCCTCTCGGCGTGATGCTCGAAGCCGCCGCGGTTGAGGAGCCGCGACAGCGTGTCCGTTTCCGATTTCGACGTCGCCTCGGCGAGCACGTCGCGCACCAGTATGGCCAGCGCCAGCAAGGCCAGCGCCACGCCGAACACGGTGCCGAGCGATTGCGATACCAGGGCATAGCTGGTCTGCAGATAGGATTGCGGGGCGGCGCCGCGGCCGCCAAGCGCATCGGCGATAAATGGCTTGCTGGCGAACTGCATGGCGCTGGCCGCCAGCACCGCCATCAGCATCCGATCGAGCCGGTCACGCCTTTGCCTGGACGACCAGACAATGCCGAACCCGGTAAGCTGCATGACGGCGTAGGGCAGTTGGTAGGCCATCTTGCTGACTAGGGACTGGCGCGGCAGATCCTGGGCGAAATAGACCGCGACAGACGCAACAGCCAGGATCAGGAGCATCGCCGACCAGGGCGGCGTCACGCCGTATCTATGCGCAAGCCCGCCGTTGAAGGCGATGGTGGCGCCAAGGAAAACGGCAAAGGCTGCGACGACCACCAGCCGCGCATTGTCGAAGGCGGGGATGCTGAATTCCACGACGAAATAGGCCATGCCCAGCACATAGCCGAACGCCAGCCAGCGTGCCGAGACGCGTCCGATGTCATAGACGGCAATCGCCATGAAGGCCGCCGCCAGCAGCCCGGCAACGAACAGATTGATGACAAGGATGAAGTCCGCGCCGCCCATGATTTCCCAAGCCCCTGACGGCAGCAAACCATCGACGGGCGAAAAAGAAGTTAACGTCAGGTCATATCGGAGGCTCGCGCACGCCTCGGGGATTGGCCGAACGATGTTTGCCATCGCCTTTCAGGGCGAAGCAAGGAACGAAGCGGTGCGGCGCGGTCCTGGATGGTGAAGACGTCAGGCCGATCGCCTTCAGCCGGCTTTGAGCGGCTCCGGCACGAACAGCGTTTCCGGCCGCTCATAGGACAGGCGCACGCTGTCGCGGCCGTTCTTCTTGGCCTTGTAGAGGGCCTCGTCGGCGCGGCGCATCAACGGCTCCAGCGCTTCGTCGCCGCTGCGCGCCGCCACGCCGAAACTGGCGGTGACCTTGGTCCCGGGCGGAAGTCCGTCGACGCCGCCGGCCGAGTAGGCCACGCGCACGGCCTCTGCGAGCAGCCGCGCGGCGGCAAGATCGGTCAAGGGCAGGAGCACCGCGAATTCCTCGCCGCCGATACGTCCGGCCTCACCGCGCGCACCGGCGGCGGCGCGAAGCTTGGCGGCGAAGTCGGCGATCACCCGGTCGCCCGCGGCATGCCCATGCAGGTCGTTGAGCGCCTTGAAGTGGTCGAGATCGGCCAGCACAAGGGCCACCGGCAATTTCGCCGCCGCGCAGCGTTGCAAGAGCAGTGCCGCCCGTTGCTCGAAGCCGCGCCGGTTGAGGAGGCGAGACAGCGGATCTGTGTAGGTTTCGACCTTCAACGCCTTCATCACGTCGAGCGCGGCGGCGGAGAACAGGCAAAGCGCGATCAGCAGCGACAGCAGCGCGTGCGACAGCAACGCCGTCGTCCAATAGGAGGATGTATAGAGCTCGTCATAAGTCGCGAAAGGCCCGTGCGCGACGATGACGGCAAGCGTGCGCACGAAGAAATTCAGCCCCGCGAGCAACGCCAGGACGAACAGGATCTTTTCCGTCGGGCCATTGCCACGCACCTTGCGCAATTCGGCGGCTGCGACCAGGCTGATGCCGCCGAGCGCGAAATTGATGACGAGGACCCGCCATGTCAGGTCCGGCTGGACGAACAGGAACCAGCAAAAGGCGGCCATGCCGCCGCTCGCCAAGACGCAAAGCCCGGCATAGGGCACTCGCCGGCCATGCCGCGCCACGATCGCGCCGGCCAGGCAGGATCCGGCAACGCAGAAGCATAGGTTGGAGAGCAGCTTCGACGGTGCCAGGCCAACGGGCAGCGTGAAATGCTGGAACAGGAACCCGGCCGCCGCAAGCGAATAGCTTACCGCCAGCACGGCCAGATAGGGACGGTGGCGCTGATAGAACCAAAGCACGAGGAACGCCGCGCCGAGGGCCAGCGCGATCGTCGGGTTTAACAACGCTATCAGCAGGCCGGTGTCCAAAAGACCGTGACTTCCCCTCGCTTGACGTCAGGGAAGACCTTAGGGCGCAAGCCCAAACAAGCGGTTAAGCGAAAGCGAATATGCGTCACGCGGGTGCGGAGCGTGACGTGGAACCGGCGCGCCGGACCTGCGTTTGTCCAGCGCAGAAGAGGAACCGATAATGGCCGATACAATCACCCTGACCGATCACGAGGCAATCCGTTCATGGGCCGCGTCACGCGCCGGCTTTCCGGCCATTGTCGACGTGTCGCCCGAAGCCGGCACGCAGGCGATGCTGCGGCTGGTGTTCGGCCAGCACGCCTATGAGGACGAAGACCAGCCGGAGCGTCCGATCAATGCCGGAGGTTATGAGCTGGTCGAGTGGGACGAATGGTTCAAACTCTTCGATGAACGCAGGCTGGCCCTGGTGGTCGCCGCCGAAGAGCCCGGGCGCCGCGAGCAGTTCCACGAGATCATCCGCCGCGACGACCGGTGAAGCTCCAAACATGCTCTGAACGCTCAAGCAGAAGGCCCGAATCGCATCGCGATTCGGGCCCTTGCGTTTCGATCGAACCAGCCGCGATTTACTTCCAGTCGCGAATGTCGACGAAGTGGCCGGCGATCGCCGCCGCCGCAGCCATGGCCGGCGACACCAGATGGGTGCGCCCCTTGAAGCCCTGCCGGCCCTCGAAATTGCGGTTCGAGGTCGAGGCGCAGCGCTCATGCGGCTTCAGCCGGTCGTCGTTCATGGCAAGGCACATCGAGCAGCCCGGCTCGCGCCAGTCGAAGCCGGCGGCGAGGAAGATCTTGTCCAGCCCTTCGGCCTCGGCCTGTTCCTTGACCAGGCCGGAGCCCGGCACGATCATGGCGTTGACGCGCGGATTGACTTTTCTGCCCTCGACCACCTTGGCGGCGGCCCGCAGATCCTCGATGCGACCGTTGGTGCAGGAGCCGATGAAGACACGGTCGAGGGCGATGTCGGTGATCTTCGTTCCCGGCGTCAGGCCCATATAGTCGAGCGCACGCTGCTTTGAGGTGCGCTTGTTTTCGTCGGTGATGTCTTCCGGGTTCGGCACCATGCCTTGCACCGAAACCACGTCCTCCGGGGAGGAGCCCCAGGAGACGATCGGCGGCAGTTTGGCCGCATCGAGCACGATCACCTTGTCGAAATGCGCGCCTTCGTCGGATTGCAGCGTCTTCCAGTAGGCGAGCGCGGCGTCCCAGGCGGCGCCCTTGGGCGCGCGCGGCTTGTCCTTGACATAGGCGAAGGTCGTCTCGTCAGGTGCGATCAGGCCGGCGCGCGCGCCGCCCTCGATCGACATGTTGCAGATCGTCATGCGGCCTTCCATCGACAGCGAGCGGATCGCCTCGCCGGCATATTCGATGACATAGCCGGTGCCGCCGGCTGTGCCGATCTCCCCGATGATGGCGAGGATGATGTCCTTGGCGGTGACGCCTTCCGGCAACTGGCCGTCGACGCGCACCAGCATGTTCTTGGCCTTACGCTGGATCAGCGTCTGCGTCGCCAGCACGTGCTCGACCTCCGACGTGCCGATGCCGTGCGCCAGCGCGCCGAAGGCGCCGTGGGTGGAGGTGTGGCTGTCGCCGCAGACGATGGTCATGCCGGGCAAGGTGAAACCCTGCTCCGGCCCGATGATGTGGACGATGCCCTGGCGGATGTCGTTCTCGGAATAATATTCGACGCCGAAATCCTTGGCGTTCTTGGCCAGAGCCTCGACCTGGATGCGGCTTTCCTCGTTCTTGATGCCGAACTTGCGCTCGGGCGAGGTCGAGACGTTGTGGTCGACCACGGCCAGCGTCTTTTCGGGATGACGGACTTTGCGGCCACTCATGCGCAGGCCCTCGAAGGCCTGCGGGCTGGTCACCTCATGGACGAGGTGGCGGTCGATATAGAGCAGGCAGGTGCCGTCGTCCTGGCGGTCGACGACGTGGTCGTCGAAAATCTTGTCATAGAGGGTGCGCGGTGCGCTCATGTGCGTAAATCCGTCGATATGAGAAAGGGAAGGGCAGACGCCGAGATGTCAGGCGAAACGAGTTGATCAGTCGGCCCGCGTAAGTCGGCTGGTCGGCGCGCCGCAGACACGCGCGGAGAAGCGCGACGGCAGGCGTTTTCTGTCCTGCAGCACGAACCCCTTGTAGGCCGGATCGCCAAAAAGCTCTTCCATGCGCCAGCTCATATCAATGTTTGCCGATTTCGGCAATTGCAGTGGGCCGCAAGTGTCGTAAGCAGATGAGTTGTCCGGATTAGGTAGCACGTGAGTTGTCCGGTTTTATCGCCAGCGGATGGAGGCTGGG
>NZ_VFVW01000011.1:0-163128 GCF_006442305.1 Mesorhizobium sp. B2-3-6
CCTACTCCCCTACTCCCCTACTCCCCTACACATTGAGCAACAAATACTCCCTCTCCCAAGGACTGATCACTTCCATGAACGTCTCGAATTCCGCCCGCTTGATCGCCGCATAGGTCGCGGCGAAGGACTTGCCCAAAAGCGCGCAGAGTTCCTCGTCGCCCTCGAACAGGTCGACGGCTTCGAGCAGGCTGCGCGGCAGGTCGATCTCGTCGGCATTGGCGGTGGTCAGCACCGGAGGTTCGGCCTTGATCTTGTTGGTGATGCCGATCAGCCCGCAGGCGAGCGAAGCGGCCATTGCCAGATAGGGATTGGCGTCGGAGGAGGGGATGCGGTTTTCGACGCGGCGCGCCGCCGGATCCGAGCGCGGCACGCGGAATGCCGTTGTGCGATTATCGTAGCCCCATTTGTTGTTGACCGGAGCCGAGGCGGACTGCGTCAGCCGGCGGTAGGAATTGACGTAGGGCGCAAACATGACCAGCGCGTTCGGCACATGCTTCTGCATGCCCCCGATGAAATGGAAGAAGTCCTCGGTTTCCGAGCCGTCCTCGGCCGAGAAGATGTTCTTGCCCGTCTTCTTGTCGATGATCGACTGATGGATGTGCATGGCGGAGCCCGGCTGACCCTGGATCGGCTTGGCCATGAAGGTGGCGTAGATTTCGTGTTTCAGCGCCGCCTCGCGAATAGTGCGCTTGAACATGAACACCTGGTCGGCGAGTTCGACGGGATCGCCGTGGCGCAAATTGATCTCGAGCTGGCCGGCGCCCTCCTCATGGATGAGCGTGTCGATCTCCAGGCCCTGGCTTTCGGAAAAATGATAGATGTCGTCGATCAGCTCGTCGAACTCGTTGACGCCGGCGATCGAATAACCGGCGCCGCCGCCGATCGCCCGCCCCGAACGGCCGACGGGCGGCGTCAGCGGATAATCCGGATCCGGGTTCTTGCGCACCAGATAGAACTCGATCTCGGGCGCCACCACCGGTTTCAGCCCGCGCCTGTCATAGGCGGCCAGAACACGCTTCAAGACGTTGCGCGGCGTGAATTCCACCGAACGGCCGTCCTGGTGGACGAGGTCGCAGATGACGGCCGCCGTCGGGTCTTCCTCCCAAGGCACCACCGTCAGCGTCGACAGGTCCGGCATGAGCTTGAGGTCGCCGTCGTCCTCCGGATAATGGAAGCCGTTGCCGTCTTCGGGATAGCCGCCTGAGATGGTGGTCATGAATACGGCTGAAGGCAGCGCCAGCGAGGTGTTGGAGGTGAATTTCTTTGACGGCATCATCTTGCCGCGGGCAACGCCGGCCTGGTCAGGTGTAATGCATTCGATGTCTTCGATGCCGCGCCATTCCAGCCATTCGCTGACTTCCTTCCAGTTCTTCACACCACGCAGGTTTTTCACGAAGGCAGGCGTGCGGGCGCGCCCTCCGCGGCTCGACGGACGGACTTCCTTTTTTGCAGGCGGCATCATTCACCAGATTGGGTTGCGGATTTAGGAGTATAGCTGTGCCCGGCGACCGAAGGGAAGGGGAGCAGCCGGCATTGGCCGTTGCGGTTGAAAATCGCGGCTGCGAGATTAGGTTCAGCCTCGTTCACATACGAGAAGGCGTCGATGCAGAAGACCGGCGAACTGACCACCATAGGCTTCGATGCCGACGATACGCTGTGGCAGAACGAACAGTTCTTCCGCATGACCGAGAAGCGCTTTGCCGCCATGCTTGCCGATCACGGCGAAGAGGAACATATCTCGGCACGGCTGCTGGAGGCGGAGAGACGCAATCTTGCCGTCTACGGTTTCGGCATCAAGGGGTTCACGCTGTCGATGATCGAGACGGCGATCGAGGTCACGCAAGCCCGCGTGCCGGCTTCGGTCATATCGGAGATCCTCGGCGCCGGCCGCGAGATGCTGAGCCACCCGATCGAGGTCTTGCCGCATGCGCGCGAGACCGTGGAACGGCTCGCCGGCGCCTATCGCCTCGTGCTGATCACCAAGGGTGATCTGTTCGACCAAGAACGCAAGCTGGCCGGGTCCGGCCTTGGCGATCTGTTCGACGCTATCGAGATCGTCAGCGACAAGAACGCGGCTACCTATGCGCGCGTTTTCAGTCGCCATGGCGACGGCCCGGCCAGGAGCATGATGGTCGGCAATTCGCTGAAGTCCGATGTGGTGCCGGCCATCGAAGCCGGCGGCTGGGGCGTTCATGTGCCGCACGAATTGACCTGGGTGCTTGAACATGTCGAAGCGCCGATTGCCGAACCGCGCTTCCGGCAGATCTCCGATCTCGGACAACTACCCGAACTGATCGAAAGCCTCGCCGGATAGGGCTTGCTTGCCGCTCTCAGCGGTTGACCAGCCGATCAATCACCGGCTGCAATCGCTCGGGCGTAATCGGTTTGGCCACCACCGCGTCGACGACGTTTGAAAGGCCAAGGCTCTCCGGCGTGCCGTTCTTGGTTGAAAGCAGTACCACCGGAGGGAGCGATTTACCCGAAGCCCGCCGCAACATCTCGATGCCGGGCATCAGAGTGTCGCAGTCCCTGTTATCGGCGCCGCCGTCCAGGACAATCACGGCCAGGGCCAGCAAGCGCAAGGTCTTCGCCGCCATGTCGGGTGATTCCGAGATCGGCTTGAGCCCGGACCGCTCGACGATCTTGGAAATCACCACCCGATTGATCGGCGACTTGCCGACAACGAGCACCTGCGAGGTCTGACGGATCGTCTCCGTGGCTGAATCCCGGCTCACCAGATTCGGATGTCTCGCGCTTTCGTCGTCACGCTTCACTGGGCACCCAAGTCAGCCAAGAAACTCGTCCCATTTCAATGCAGAGTTGAAATCAGGCGACAATTGGCGTGAGATCGCGGTCCCTGTCAAGCCGAAATAAAAAGCTGGGGGAAAGCATTCCCGCAGCAGTCAATTCAAGCAACAGTACTGTACTGCTCTGTCCATTCCTGGGTTGCATGAAAATAAAATTCACCTGCGCATACACGGCGCAGGTGAGAGGCGGGCCTGCGCGATCTTCGATCAGCCATGGCTTTGCTGCGTGACGATGACCGGGATCAACAGGTCCCCCCAATTGCCGTCGCCGCCATGGTGTCGTGCCGAGCGCACCAGCTCGACCGAGACGCCGGCTTCCACCGCCTTCATCACCGACTGGTTGAGCCGGTGCAGATCGTTGGCCAGCATGCGGATCGTCGCTTGCTGGTCGATGCTCATCGTGGTCGACTGCTCTTCGGCCCGTTCCTTGACGCGGCTTATCGATGCCATTGGTCTTCTCCTTGCTGTATGCCCTTGGGCGTTTGCCGAGATCCCTGGTTTGCTATTCCGCAGCCGGTTTGAACTGGGCGTGCTCGGTCGATTCATGCATGGCCGTGGTCGATGACCGTCCGCCGGTGATCGCCATCGACACGGCATCGAAATAGCCGGTGCCGACCTCGCGTTGGTGCTTGGTCGCGGTGTAGCCGTTGGCCTCCGCCGCGAACTCGGCTTCCTGCAACTCCGAATAGGCTGCCATCTGCCGCTCCTTGTAGCCGCGGGCGAGTTCGAACATGCCGTAATTGAGCTGGTGGAAACCGGCCAGCGTGATGAACTGGAACTTGTAGCCCATGGCGCCGAGCTCTTTCTGGAACCTGGCGATCGTGGCGTCGTCGAGGTTCTTCTTCCAGTTGAACGAAGGCGAGCAATTATAGGCCAGCAGCTTGCCGGGGTGATGCCTGTGCACGCCCTCGGCAAATCTCCTCGCCTGCGCCAGGTCGGGCTTCGAGGTTTCGCACCAGATAAGGTCGGCGTGGGGAGCGTAGGCGACGGCGCGCGCGATGCAGGGCTCGATACCGTTCCTCACCTGGTAGAAGCCTTCCACCGTGCGGCCGGCGTCGTAGTCGACGAAGGGCTGGTCGCGCTCGTCGATGTCGGAGGTGAGCAGCTTCGCCGCTTCCGCGTCCGTGCGCGCCACGACCAGGGTGGGCGTGCCCATCACGTCGGCTGCCAGGCGTGCGGCATTGAGGTTGCGGATGTGGGCCGCGGTAGGGATCAGCACCTTGCCGCCGAGATGGCCGCACTTCTTTTCCGACGCCAATTGATCCTCGTAATGGACGCCGGCGGCACCTGCCTCGATGAACGCCTTCATGATCTCGAAAGCGTTGAGCGGCCCACCGAAGCCGGCTTCGGCATCGGCGACAACAGGTGCGAACCAGGTATCGACCGAAAGCCCCTTGCCTTCGGAGGTCTCGATCTGGTCGGCGCGCTGCAAGGTGCGGTTGATGCGCTTGACGAGTTCGGGGGCAGCGTTGGCCGGGTAGAGCGACTGGTCCGGATACATGGCCGAGGCGGTGTTGGCGTCGGCGGCGACCTGCCAGCCAGACAGGTAGATCGCCTTCAGCCCGGCGCGCACCTGCTGCATCGCCTGGTTGCCGGACATGGCGCCGAGCGCGTTGACGAAGTCCTCCTCGTGGATGAGCTTCCACAGCCGGTTGGCGCCCATTTCCGCCAGGCTCTGGCGGATCTGCACCGAGCCGCGCAGTCGCGTCACATCCTCCGGCGAATAGGGGCGTTCGATGCCATCGAAGCGGCCCTCGGGGGCCGAGGGGACGAGGTTGTAAAAATCAGTCATGCTCTACTCCGGAGGATTGTTTCTTTGCGGCTCGGCGGCATTCCTCGCCGCGTTCGAATGTGACCGAATTTACAGTGCGAGGCGAAAAGAACCATGCAAATCGAAGAATCAGGCCTTGAATAAGGGAAAATCTGTATTGTGTTTGACAGACGGGCGAGGTAAATTTGTAATTATTGTAAAAAGTCGCATGGAAGCGTAGCAGCGACTGCAATGTAAATTCCTGTCAAGGAGCCGTATGGCCGACCAGAAGATATTTGCCGGGCCGCGTATCCGCCGCATCCGCAACGCCAAGGGCCTGACCCAGACGGCAATGGCCGGAGGCCTGGGCATCTCGCCATCCTATCTCAACCTGATCGAGCGCAACCAGCGGCCGCTGACGGTGCAGTTGATCCTGAAGCTGGCGTCCGTCTACAAGGTCGATCCGCATGAGCTGCAGGGCGAAGCGGGCGGCTCTGTCGCGGCCTTGAGGGAAGTGTTTGCCGATCCGCTGCTGGCTGGCGAATTGCCGGGAGACCAGGAACTGATCGAGCTTGCCGAAGCCGCGCCCAATGCCTCCGCGGCCGTGATAAAACTGTTCCGTGCCTATCGCGAACAGGCCGAGCGCCTGTCCGATCTCAACGAGCTTCTTGCGCGCGAGGGGCGGGTGACGGCGCTTTCCAGCGCCCGCCTGCCGATCGACGAGGTGCATGAGATTTTCGAGCGTCGGCCGAACCATTTTGCGCATATCGAGGAAGAGGCGGAAGCATTCACTTCGGTGCTCGATCCCGGCGATGATTTGTCTGCTGCGCTGAAGGGCTGGCTGAAGCGCGAATACGGCATCGTCGTCAAGGTGCTGCCGGTCGCCACCATGCCGAACTGGCGCCGCCGCTACGATCGCCATTCGCAGCGCCTGTTCCTGTCCGAGCGCCTGTCGCCGTTCGACCAGTTACGCGAAATGGCGATGGAGGCATGCCTGATCCGCATGACCGTCGCGATAGCCGGCGAGATCCAGGCGTTGAAACTGTCCACAGATGAGGCCCGCCGCCTCGCCCGGTTCGAACTCGGGCGCTACGCGGCGCATGCGCTGATGATGCCTTACCAGGCTTTCCACGCGGCGGCCGTTCGTGCCCGCTACGATATCGACGTGCTGCGCTCGCGCTTCGGCGTTTCCTTCGAGCAGGCGGCCAACCGGCTGACCACGCTGCAGCGGCAAGGCGCCTCGGCCGTGCCGTTCTTCATGCTGGAGATCGACAATGCCGGCAATCGCTTCCGCAAAGCCGGCAGCCTGGGCTTTCCGCAAAGCCGCTTCGGTGGCGCTTGTCCCAAGCTTCCCGTGCACGTCGCCTTCAGCCAGCCCGGCCAGATTTTCGTGGAAGCGGTGGAAATGCCCGACGGCGCCGAGTTCCTCTGCATCGCCCGCACGCTGGAAGGGCCGCAAGGCGCGTTCTCCGAGCGGCCGCGCCGTACTGCGCTGCTGCTGGGGTGCGACATCGGCTTTCGCGACGACATCGTCTACGGTGCGGCACTTCCCGGCCCGACGGCCGGAAAAGGCGGAGCTGGCGCGGTAGCGGCGACGCCGGTCGGGCCCGCCTGCCGGCTTTGCGAGCGCGTCGGCTGCCTGACGCGCGCCGAGCCGCCGGTGACGCGCCCGCTTGGCCTCGACGAGATGGTGACAGGCCTGAGCGCCTTCGATTTCCAGTGACGCTTCGCAAGGCGGACTTGCCACAATCGCCGGCGGTCTCTGGATCACGCCGGGCCCGCGCCTTTGCGTTACGCGAATGAGGTACGTTTTTGTCGTCCCTTGCGCATTGTGCCGTTCTCAAACATCGACAGTCGTACCCATGACCGACACAGCATCATCGCCGATCGCTCGTTCATCGACCGTCCCGCAGCGGGAGGAGCGCATCGGCTTCCTGCTCGTGTTCCTGTCGGCATTGATGTGGAGTTTCGGCGGCACGATCGCCCGCTTCATCACCGCCGGCGACAGCTGGACGGTGGTGTTCTGGCGTTCCGTGTGGGCGGCCGCCTTCCTGCTCTGCTTCATGGTCTGGCGTGACGGCTGGCGCGGCATGCTGAGGTCGTTTCGCGGCATGGGCCTGCCCGGCCTTGCCGTGGGCTTCTGCTTCGCCACCGCGTCGACTTCTTTCGTCGTGGCGCTTGCCTACACCACCGTCGCCAACATCCTGTTGATGCAGGCCGGCGTGCCGCTGCTTGCGGCGCTGTTTGCCTGGGCGCTCTTTCGCGAAAGAGTGGCGGTCGCGACCTGGCTGGCGATTGCCGCCGTCATCGCCGGTGTCGCCATCATGGTGTCGGAATCGCTGGATGGCGCCGTTTCGCCCATGGGCGACGGGCTGGCGCTGCTGATCGCCGTCATGTTCTCGATCGCCACGGTCATCACCCGGCGCTTTTCCAGCGTGCGCATGACGCCGGCGACCTGCCTCGGCACGATCCTGGCGGCGGGTTTTGCCGCCTCGCAGGCTTCGACCTTCGCCGTATCGGGCATCGACATGGGTTTTCTCTTCGTGTTCGGGGTGGTTAATCTGGGCCTTGGCCTCGCTTTCTTCGCCACCGGCGCGAGGCTGATCCCGGCCGCCGTCGCCGCGCTGTTGGGTACGTTCGAGCCGATCCTCGGGCCGATATGGGTGTGGCTGATCCACTCCGAGGTGCCGTCGGGCCGCACCATCCTCGGCGGCGCGGTGGTGGTCACGGCGCTGCTCGTCCATATCGGACTGGAGTTCAAGCGACAGACGCGGCCAGTCAGGGCAGGGGTCACCGGCGTGCCGTCGCCGAATTGATGCGGCGCCCTAGCTTTGCCATTGACAAGTTCGCTGCCGCGCGGGCAGGCTGGGACCACGGCAACAACAAGACAGGCTTATCTTGCCAAGTCTCCCCGGCGACCCGATCGAGACCGGATCACATCCCAGTATTTCTGCCTGCGCGGCGGCGAAAGCTTCTGACGATGCGGCGACTCCTTCCAGCCCAGGACAGTGGCGCGCGAGCATCGCTTGCGACAGCCGGCGGCGCGGCAATTGGCGCTTGTCGCCTCCTGGAAAGCTCAATAGTCTGAAGCAAATGCCCGGCCGCGCGGATACCGCGACGCGCCGGCGATGGAACACTCACCAAAGGAGAATAGCATGATCCGCAAAGCGCTCTGGCTTTCGGCGACTTCGGCATTTCTGGCGCTCTTTACGCTCGGCGGCCACGCCGAGGACCGCGTCGTCAATGTCTTCAACTGGTCGGACTATATAGACCCCACGGTCATCGACGATTTCACCAAGCAGACCGGCATCAAGGTGGTCTACGACACGTTCGATTCCAATGAGATCCTGGAAACCAAATTGCTTGCCGGCGGCAGCGGCTATGACGTCGTCGTGCCGAGCGGCAATTTCCTTGCCCGCCAGATCCAGGCCGGCGTGTTCCAGAAGCTCGACAAGTCGAAACTGCCGAACCTCTCCAACATGTGGGACACGGTTTCGGAACGGACCGCCAAATACGATCCGGGCAACGAATATTCGATCAATTACATGTGGGGCACGGTCGGCCTCGGCTACAACGTCAAGAAGGTGCAGGCAGCGCTCGGCACCGACAAGATCGACAGCTGGGACGTGTTCTTCAATCCGGAAAAGCTGGCTAAGCTGAAGGATTGCGGCGTCTATGTCCTGGATTCGCCGACCGACATCTTCCCGACCGCCTTCAAATATCTCGGCATCAATCCTGAGACCACGTCGCCGGACGATTTTGCCAAGGCCGAGGAATTGATGATGAAGATCAGGCCCTACATCAGGAAGTTCCATTCCTCCGAATACATCAACGCTCTGGCCAATGGCGATATCTGCCTGGCGGTTGGCTGGTCGGGCGACGTGTTCCAGGCGCGCAACCGTGCCGAGGAGGCCAAGCAGGGCGTCGAGATCGGCTACGCCGTGCCGAAGGAAGGCGCCGAAATGTGGTTCGACCAGATGGCAATCCCTGCCGATGCGCCGCATGTCGCCGAGGCGCATGAGTTCCTGAACTATATGATGAAGCCGGAGGTGATCGCCAAATCGTCGAACGCCGTGCTCTATGCCAACGGCAACAAGGCTTCCCAGCAATTCGTCGACAAGGCGCTTCTGGAGGATCCCGCTGTCTACCCGGACGCCGCGACCTTGCAGAAGCTCTTTACGATCTCGCCCTACGATCCCAAGACCCAGCGCGTCATCACGCGCACCTGGACCAAAATCGTCACCGGTCAGTAGTCAGTCCGAGGAGGCCCGGCAGTCACCCTGCCGGGTCTCCTTCTTTTCGATGGGGCAAAACAGCAGCGGAGTGGGCACATGAAATCGCTTGGCAGCATCCGCAGGGATTTCGCGCCTTGGAACGATCCGAACGCCAAGCCATACATTCAGTTCGACAATGTCTCCAAGAAGTTCGGCGACTTCACCGCCGTGAACAATCTCTCGCTGACCATATTCGAGCGCGAGTTCTTCGCCCTGCTCGGCGCCTCCGGTTGCGGAAAATCGACGCTGCTCAGGATGCTCGCCGGCTTCGAGGAGCCGACGGCCGGCCGCATCCTGCTCGACGGCCAGGATCTGCGCGGCATCCCGCCTTATCGCCGGCCGGTCAACATGATGTTCCAGTCCTATGCCCTGTTTCCGCATATGACTGTGGAGAACAACATCGCCTTCGGCCTCAAGCAGGAAGGGATGGCCAAGCCAGACGTCGAAAAGCGCGTCGCCGAGATGCTCAAGCTGGTCAAGCTCGAGCAGTTCGCCAAGCGCAAGCCGCACCAGCTCTCCGGCGGCCAGCGCCAACGTGTCGCGCTCGCCCGTTCGGTCGCCAAGCGGCCGAAGGTGCTGCTGCTCGACGAGCCGCTCGGCGCGCTCGACAAGAAGCTGCGCGAGGAGACGCAGTTCGAACTGATGGACCTTCAGCAGGAACTCGGCCTCACCTTCGTCGTTGTCACCCACGACCAGGAAGAGGCCATGACCATGGCCGACCGTATCGCCATCATGGACAAGGGCGAGGTCATGCAGGTCGCGACGCCGGCGGAAGTCTACGAGGCCCCGGCGTCGCGCTTCGTCGCGCATTTCGTCGGCAACGTGAACATGTTCGAGGGCAAGGTTGCCGAACGGACGGACAAGACGGCGCGCATCACCGGAGCGACCGGCGCCCAGATCCTCGTCGAGAATGCCGGCAATGCCGCCGCCGCGGGCGCCGATATCGTCTTCGCGATCAGGCCGGAGAAGATCAAGGTGTCGTCCAAGAAGCCGGCCGATGGCGTCAATGCGCTGGAGGGCGAGGTTTACGACATCGCCTATCTCGGCGACATGACCGTCTATCACGTCCGGCTGGACGACGGGCAACTCGTGCGGGCAAGCGCCTTGAACGCGGCGCGCATCACCGAGGACCCGCTGACCTGGAACGACCGCGCCTGGGTCTCTTTTCGGCCGGATGCCGGCGTCGTACTGACGCGGTAGGGGGCTGACATGTCCGACATCGCCGCCACCGACGCCGCCCTACCGGCCGCGGCAAAACCGTTGCTGGCGCGGCTGGGCGCCGGCTTCGTCAACCGTCTCGTCATCTTCATTCCCTATCTCTGGCTGCTGTTCTTCTTCCTCGTCCCCTTCATCATCGTCTTCAAGATCTCGTTGTCGCAGACGGCGATCGCCATGCCGCCCTATACGCCGGTGCTTGATTTCAGCGATGGCGTCTCCGGCTTCTTCGCGGGCTTTCGCGATCTCAACTTCGACAACTATGCCTGGCTGACGCAGGACGCGCTCTACTTCAACGCCTATGTCACCAGCTTGATCATCGCGGCGATCTCGACCGTGCTGACGCTGATCGTCGGCTATCCCATAGCCTACGGCATGGCCCGCGCGCCGGCGACGATCCGCCCGACCTTGCTGATGCTGGTCATCCTGCCGTTCTGGACCTCGTTCCTGATCCGGGTCTATGCCTGGATCGGCATCCTGAAGCCCGAGGGGCTGCTCAATCAGTTGCTTCTGTCGCTGCATCTGATCAACCAGCCGCTGGTCATCCTCAACACCTATACGGCGATTTTCATCGGCATCGTCTACTCCTACCTGCCGTTCATGGTGCTGCCGCTCTATTCGTCGCTGGAAAAAATGGATTATTCGCTGATCGAGGCGGCCAAGGACCTTGGTTGTCCGCCGACCAGTGCATTCTGGAAGATCACGTTCCCGCTGTCATTGCCCGGCGTCATCGCCGGCTGCCTGCTGGTGTTCATTCCGGCGGTCGGCGAATTCGTTATTCCCGATCTGCTTGGCGGTTCGCAGACGCTGATGATCGGCAAGACGTTGTGGAACGAGTTCTTCGCCAATCGCGACTGGCCGGTCTCTTCAGCCGTTGCGGTCATCCTGCTGCTGTTGCTGACGGTCCCGATCATGATCTTCCAGCAAGCCCAGGCGAAGGCGCAGGAGCAGGACAAATGAACAGCAGCTGGAGCCGCTTCAACATCACCTCGATCGTGCTCGGTTTCGCCTTCCTCTATCTGCCGATCGTGCTGCTCATCGTGTTCTCCTTCAACGAATCCAAGCTGGTCACCGTCTGGGGCGGCTTTTCGACCAAATGGTACGTGTCGCTGTTCCACAATCAGGGCCTCATGGACGCCACCTGGGTGACGGCGCGCGTCGGCGTCATTTCGGCCACGGCGGCGACCGTGCTCGGCACGTTGGCGGCGCTGACGCTGACACGCTACACGCGTTTCCGGGGCAGGGTACTGTTCTCCGGCATGGTGTTCGCGCCTTTGGTCATGCCCGAAGTCATCACCGGCCTGTCGCTGTTGCTGCTCTTCGTCGCTGTCGGCCTCGACCGGGGCTTCCTCACCGTCACACTCGCACACACCACCTTGACGATGTGCTTCGTCGCCGTCGTCGTGCAGTCGCGCCTCGTATCTTTCGACCGCTCGCTCGAGGAGGCGGCGATGGATCTCGGCGCGCCGCCGGTCAAGACATTCTTCCAGATCACGCTGCCCGTCATCCTGCCCGCGATCGTGTCGGGGTGGATGCTTGCCTTCACGCTCTCGCTCGATGACCTGGTCATCGCCAGCTTCACCTCGGGGCCGGGTGCGACCACGCTGCCGATGAAGATCTACAGCCAGGTTCGTCTCGGCGTGACGCCGGAGATCAACGCCGCCTGCACCATTCTGATCGCGGTCGTCGCGGTCGGCGTCATCGTCGCTTCGCTTGCCAATAAGCGTCGCGAGGTCCAGCGCCAGCGCGACGAGCAGGCCGCCCAACGCGGCTGAGCATGATCCCGAAAAGTGGGCACCGGTTTTCGGGCGAGATCATGCCCGAATAGGCTGAGCATGATCCCGAAAAGTGGGAACCGGTTTTCGCGGACAAACGGTTCCGTTTGTCCAGAGATCATGCTTGAACAACGAGGCCGAAAGGCTGCTTATTCGCCCGACACGCCGCGGTTGATCGGCGAAATGAACGGCGTGCTCCATGTCCCCCCAACGAAGAAGGACGATTGCTTGGGGCCTTGTTGGCCGTTTGCCTGCGTGGCGACCTGGTCCGGCTGGATGACACCGCCTGACAGCGCCAGCCCCCGTCCGGCATAGGAGGCGATGCCGGAAAGCCAGATCTTGTACTTCGCCGAATTGGCTTCGGCCTTGTCCAGCCTCGCCACGCCTTTCGAGATGGTGGCCTTCAGTTCGGCGCCATCGATCGGCAGTGTCCCGTCCGAGACGTCGTCAAGTGCGAAGAAGCCGCCCTGTTCGGTATGCTTGAGAAAGGCCGGCAGGTTGAATTTGCTGAGCGCGCCTGGCCCGAAGGTCGCCGAAACCGAGCCGTCGGCGGTTTCGAAGATCGAGTCCCAGGTCCTGCCGGGCCCTTTGAGGATGACGGACACGGTCCCCGTGCCGACCGGCACCAGCCGCGTCATCCCGGCCGCCGTGCCGAAAGCGCCGCCATCGATATCGGAAGCCAGCAGCCGGATCTCGACCTGGCTGCCCTCGGGCTTGCGGTCGAAGCGAAGGCTGCTCTGGATGTTGCCGCCAAAGGCCGAGGCATCGGAAATGTCGAAAACGGACAGGCCATCCTTGACCTGCGCCGTGGCGGCGACGTCGGCAAGCTGGATGGAGCCTGCCGTGGCGTGCGCCGCCGACAGCCTGAGGTCGAGATTGACCCGGTCGGCGAAATTCGTGTCGACTTCGCTTGGACCTGCCCCGCTTGCCGGCCCGAGCGGCGTGAAGGCGGACAGGAACGACCTCAGATCGAGCGTGTCGAAGGCGAGCGTGCCGGAGATCACCGGCTGTGCGTCGCCAAGCGACAGGTCCAGCGCACCCATGCCTGGGTTATTGTCGAGGGAGAGTGCGGTGTTCTCGAATTTGACGCGCCCCGCCGTCGCGGTCACCTTGCTCGAGATGCTGACGGAGCCGATCGCGGCGCCCGGCGCGATATCGGCCTGCGACCATTCGAGCACACGCCGCAACGAGGGCGCTGAAAACTTGGCCTGGCCGTCGAAATAGGCGTTTTCGGACATGCTGGCCGTGCCGTCGAAGGAGAAGGTGGCGGGCGCCGCCTTGAACGACAGGGTGAGCGGCGCCATGCCGCCGGCAAACAACACCAGCGGCTTCGGCGATGCGGCATCCACGGCGACGCTTTCGCCGCGCCAGATGCCGGTCGCCGAGAGCGTCGCATTGCTGTTCATCGCCGCCCATGTCGCCTGGCCGCTCAGGCTACTCAGCACCTCTTCGTCCTTGCCGTTGACGGACGCCACCATGCGGCCGTCCCTGAACTCCACCGTGCCGAAAGTGTCGGCCGGTAGCTTGTCAAGATCGGGTTTGGCGGGGTCCGCACCGACCACGCCGCGCGCCACGTCGATGGCGCGTGCGATGCGGCCGCCGGTCGGAGCGGTGGGCAGGAACAGGCCGCTCGCCGTGCGCTGGACCCTGATCGTCGGCCGCACCAGCCGCGCCGTGGAAAACACCACGTCGCCGCGCAGCGCCGCCATGGCCGAGAGGTCGACCTCGACCCGTTCGGCCTCGACGACCGGCGGTGCGTCGACGTCGGTCCACTTCGAAAGCGTCACATCCGTCAGGATCGCCCGGAAGTTCGGCCAGACCTCGATGCGCGGCGAGCCTTCGATGGCAACCCGGAAACCGCTCCAGGCACTCAATTCCCAGGCGATACGATCGCGCACGATACGCGTCGAAGCGATCAGCGGCAGGGCGGCGACCACCAGCGCGATGACGATCACGGCAGCGCCGATCGCCCATGTTCCGCGTCGGATCAAAGATGATGGCATATCGCCCCGTATGCTTTCGTTCCGACAAAAATCGTCCGGCGGGTGTAAACCCGGTCGTCACCACGGCTTCCAGCCGTCACCACGACTTGCAGTCGTCACTGCGACTTCTAGTCGTCACTACGACTTAGGGTCGAGGCATTTCAAGTCTTTATGTCCCGGCGATGGCATTTGCGCACATCTGGACGCCTCGGCCGAACAAAATCTTGCTCTGCTGCGGCGCAATATGCATAAGCGGTGGCGATCCTGGGAGGACCCATCATGGCTGCCGAAGTACCACTCTGGACCCCGACGCAGGACCAGATTGACGCTGCGCCGCTGACCGCCTTCATGAAGGCCGCCGCTGCAAAAAGCGGCATATCCGTGACTTCCTATGCCGACCTTCACCGTTGGTCGGTGGCGGACCGCGAAGCGTTCTGGAGCCTGGTCTGGGATTTTTGCGGCATCGTCGGCGACAAGGGCAGCGCCGAAAGCGAGCGTGTGCTCGTCGCTGGCGAGAAGATGCCGGGAGCGGCCTTCTTTCCCGACGCGATGGTGAATTTCGCCGAGAACCTCCTGAAGAAGACCGGAGCAGGAGAGGCGATCGTGTTTCGCGGCGAGGACAAGGTCGAGCGCCGGCTGTCCTGGAACGAACTGCATGCGCTCACCTCGCGCTTCCAGCAACTCTTCTTGTCGCTCAAGGTCAAGAAAGGCGACCGTATCGCTGCGATGATGCCCAACATGCCGGAAACAGTCGCCGCCATGCTCGCGACCGCCTCTATCGGCGCGGTGTGGTCGTCCTGCTCACCGGATTTCGGCGAGCAGGGCGTTCTCGACCGGTTCGGGCAGATCGAACCCGTCGTCTTCATCGTCCCCGATGGTTACTGGTACAACGGCAAGGCGATCGAGGTCGCCGACAAGATCGCCGCGGTGGCCGCAAAGCTGGGCACTGTCCGCAAGGTGGTGGTCGTTGACTATCTCGGCACCTCGGCCGATGTCGCTGATACGATCGAAAAGGCCGTGGCGATGGAAGAGGCGCTGTCGCCCTTCGCGGTCAGGCAGGTCACCTTCGAGCGGCTGCCGTTCGCGCATCCGCTCTACATCCTGTTCTCGTCCGGAACGACCGGTATTCCCAAATGCATTGTCCATTCGGCCGGCGGAACGCTGATCCAGCACCTCAAGGAACATCGCCTGCACGCAGGCCTGCTCGACGGCGACCGCTTCTTCTATTTCACCACCTGCGGCTGGATGATGTGGAACTGGCTGGTGTCGGGCCTCGCTTCGGGCGCGACGCTGCTGCTCTATGACGGCTCGCCCTTCTACCCCAACGGCAATGCGCTGTTCGACTTCGCCGACGCCGAGAAGATGACCTTCTTCGGCACCTCGGCGAAATTCATCGATTCGGTACGCAAGGCCGGCCTCAAGCCGATCCAAAGCCATGATCTGTCAACCGTGCGCGCCATCTCCTCGACGGGCTCGCCGCTGTCGCCCGAGGATTTCCGCTTCGTCTACGACGGGATCAAGAAGAATGTGCATCTGGCATCGGTCTCCGGCGGCACCGACATCGTTTCCTGCTTCGTCCTCGGCGTCCCGACTGAACCGGTATGGACCGGCGAGATCCAGGGACCAGGCCTCGGCCTTGCTGTCGACGTCTGGGACGACGACGGCAAGCCGGTCAGGCAGGAGAAAGGCGAACTAGTCTGCACCAAGGCGTTCCCGGCAATGCCGATCGGCTTCTGGAACGACCCCGAGGGCAAGAAATACCGGGCTGCCTATTTCGAGCGCTTCGACAATGTCTGGTGCCATGGCGACTTCGCCGAGTGGACCGCTCATGGCGGCATGATCATCCATGGCCGCTCCGACGCGACGCTCAATCCGGGTGGTGTGCGCATCGGCACGGCGGAGATCTACAATCAGGTCGAGCAGATGCCGGAAATCCTGGAGGCGCTCTGTATCGGTCAGGATTTCGACAATGACGTGCGCGTGGTGCTGTTCGTGCGGCTGGCCGCCGGCGTTCAGCTCGACGAGGATCTGGAGAAGCGCATCCGGGCGAAAATCCGCGCCGGCGCCAGCCCGCGCCACGTGCCGGCCAGGATCATCGCCGTGTCAGACATTCCTCGCACCAAATCGGGCAAGATCACCGAGCTTGCGGTGCGCGACGTCGTGCATGGCCGCGCCATCAAGAACAAGGAGGCGCTCGCCAATCCCGAGGCGCTCGAGCTGTTCAGAAACCTGCCGCAATTGGCCGAGTGACCGCCCGCCCGGCATGGTTAATCAAATCTG
Source organism: Mesorhizobium sp. B2-3-6 (assembly GCF_006442305.1). Classification (NCBI taxonomy): domain Bacteria; kingdom Pseudomonadati; phylum Pseudomonadota; class Alphaproteobacteria; order Hyphomicrobiales; family Phyllobacteriaceae; genus Mesorhizobium; species Mesorhizobium sp. B2-3-6. Next base: position 16,084 of record NZ_VFVW01000011.1, read on the forward strand.
CCGCGCGAATTTACCTAGATTTCACGAGTGGTACACATTCGTAAATTTTTTCGGGACCTGGTAAGGACTTGTTAAGGCCCGGCGTCGATAGTCGCACGTAACTTGAGGGAGAAATCCCGTTCCTCAGCCCCCGGAGGATCTGAATTCGCTCAAGCCCCCGTTGTGACAGCAAATCCCATCTTTCAAGGCGTCCTGTTGGGCGCCTTTTCTTTTCCAGGCGGCTGGATGGACGGGAGCTTGCCTATTCCGCAAGCACGCGCGTCGACGGGAACGCGATCTCGACCAGGGTTCCTTCGCCGGGCGTCGAGGTGATGATAAAACGGGCGCGGTTCGCTTCAACCATCGCCTTGGTCAACGGCAGGCCGAGACCGGTGCCGTCGCCGCGCCCCCGTTTCAATGCATTGATCTGTTTGAACGGCTTCAACGCCTGCTCGATCTCGGCTTGGCTCATACCGATGCCGGTGTCGCGCACGCGCATGACGACATCGCCCGAGGTCTCATAGGCGGTCGAGACGATCACCTGGCCGCCGGCCTGGGTATAACGGATGGCGTTCGACAGGATGTTGAGGGCAATCTGGCGCACGCTGCGCAGGTCCGCCACCACTTCCGGCAGTCGCGACGCGAAGCTGGAGCGAATGATGACGCGCTCGCGGTTGGCCTGCGGCTGCATCATCGCCACCGTCTCGGCCAGTGTGTCGTTGAGCGACACCGCTTCATAGGCCATTTCCTGCTGGCCGGCCTCGATCTTGGAGATATCGAGAAGGTCGTTGACGAGATCGAGCACATGATTGCCCGATCGGTTGATATCGCGCAGGTAATCGCGGTAGCGGTCATTGGCCACCGGCCCGAATTTCTCGTCCACCATCAGTTCGGAAAAGCCGATGATGGCATTGAGCGGCGTGCGGATCTCGTGGCTGATGCGGGCGAGGAAATCCGTCTTCTGCGAGGAGGCGCGCTCGGCCACCGCACGCGCCTGGGTCAGGTCCTCCTCGGCCCTCTTCCACTGCGTGATGTCGCGCACCACCGCGCAAAACCCGCTGTCGTTGGGCAGCCGGCCGATGGTCATGAACAGCGGAATGAAGCGGCCCTGCGCCTCGCGGCCGATGACTTCGCGGCCGTCGTTCAGGACGCTCGCCACGCCGGGCTCGGACAGGCCGTCGAGATAATCGCGCGCCGCGCGCTGGCTTTCGATGGCGAACAGCGAGGCGAACGGCTTGCCGGTCACGTCGTCGCTGTCGAAGCCGAACAGCGCCTCGGCTGGACGGCTTATGGAACGAATCGCGCCGTCACGGCCGATCAGCACGACGCCGTCGGTGGCGGTATCGATGATGGTGCGCATCTCGGCGATGCGCGCCTTGAGCTCGGAAATATCGGGCTGCGTCTGCTCGTCGCCGGCCGCATGCAGTGCCGCCGGTGCCTCATCCTCGCCCGAACGGCGCACCACCAGCATCAGCGCCTTGCCGTCGCGCCACGGAACCGAACGCAGGATAGCCTCGATTGGAAATTCCTGCCCGCCATGCGTCTTCAGCCGCAACGCCCGGTCCGCGCCCTCGGCGGCGCCGTCATGGCCATAGGGATCGGCAAACAGCGCGCCCAGTCCGCCGGCGTCCGCCAGTTCATCGAGCGTCTCATAGCCTGTCAGGACGAGAAACTCCTCGTTGGCGTAATGAAGTTCATCCCCGGAATGGATGAGCAGCGGCACGGGCAGCTTGCTCAGGAGCGAGGTGTCGGGAGCCTTGCTCTCGTCTCCGACCGCAAAGGCCGACGGCACGAACCCTTCGAGCTTGAGCGGAGGCACTTTGAGGCGTGGCCGCTCGACCGGAGCCTCCACCGCGTCGCTGGTGCCGGCGGCCCCCTCGGCGGTCGCGGCCTGCTCATCGGACGCGGACGCTTCCTCGTCCCCGACCCAGTCCTCACTGTCCTCGGCATCGCGAAAATCGGCCGATGTCATGCTCTCGTCGTCGGCAATGTCATCGTTGGTGCCGGCGACGGCCGGTTCGCCTGCCGCCGCGACGGGCTCTTCGCTCTCCCGTTCCGTCCGCGCCGCCGCCGGTTCGGAAGCCGGGGTCTCGTCATTGTTGTCGGCGATCGGCGCTGGTTCCTCGCTCCGCTCGGCATAGTCGAGCAGCGAACCCGTCACTCCGGCCACCGTGTCGGCGGGCTCCTCGTCAGCCGTTTTGTCCGGCCGTTCGCCATCAAGCCGGGCGAGATCCTCTGCATCCTCGGCATCGACATCGGTTTCGGACGGCTCAGCCGGTGCGGCTTCGCCCTTTGGCGCAAGGTTTTTGCGGGCGTCCGCTGGTTTCTCGGACGGCCCCGCCGGCGTTGCCGCCTCCGGTTGCCCGGCATCGTCCGGACCCGGTCTTTCGGCCTCCGGCTCGGCCGGGCTGCTTTCCTTCTTCAGCCGCTCGCCGATCTCGCGGAAGGCGCTGCGTTCCAGGGTCGACAGACCCTTGTCGTTAGCCGGCTGGCGATGTTCGGCCAGACGGATCACCTTGTCGGCAAAGCGGCGTTCAGGCTTCGGCACGATGGTCAGCGCCGGCACCTCGCCCCGGAACGGGTCCGATGGCTTCAACTCCTCGGTCTTCGGTTCCTCGGGTGCGGGTTCGACCGGTTCCGGTGCCGGGGGTGCCTCGCTGTTGGGCACCAGCGCCATGCCGATCGCTTCAGGATCGACAACGGCGTCGCCGGCGCGGGCGACGCCGAAACCGCGGAAACCCTCGAAGGCACGGCTGCGGCCATAGACGGGCAGGGCCGCTAGGTCGACGGGGATCTTCAGGTCCGTGCCGACGACCGGCCACAACACGGAACGGCCGGACCAGGTGTCGCGCCGCTCCAGGAGACCGGCGATCTCGCCGGACGCATCCAGCCCGAAGGCCGCCGCGACGTCCCTGAAGCGCCTGCCGATGACGTCCGCGGCCGGTTTGCCGACGACGTCGGCGAATTCCGGCGACAGCGCGCTGAACCTGCCCTCGGCGTCGGTTCGCCAGACGAAACGCAGCGGCGCCGCCGTGCGGTCCACGGTCCTGGCGGCCGGGGCTGCCGGAACAACTGGAGCCTGGGCATCGTGCTTCGCGTCCTCGGCTGGACCTTCGGCGGCAGCCGGCGAAAGTGCAGCTTCGGCGTCCGGCGCGGCTGGGCCGCGCGCATGCCTCCCGTCCTCGCCGGCATTGAAATACCAATGGTCGTGCTGTGCCCGCGTACCGTTTGCCGCCGGTTGTCCGGGTTCTGCCGCCGCCGGTTCCTGCACGGCCGCTTCGGCAGCGGCTTGTGCCTTCGGTTCCGAGATATCCTTGGCGACGGCCTGTGAGCGGTTACGTCCTTCCGAACGCTCGGCCGCTGGAGTCCCCTCCGCCAGCGCACGGTCGTCGAGCCTGTTTTCGTCGATCACCACCAGCAAATGTCGCTCAGGCGTCAGTCGGGCGAGGCCCGCCGGATAGGATGTGCCGCCGCCCGGAACCAGGCGCTTGACGATGCGGTCGCTCTCATTCGCGACGTCGGCCACCAGCGCGGCCAGCGTCGCGGGCTCGATGCCGAGCTGCGAAAAGCTCTCCGATGCCGCTTCGACATTGCCGCTGGCGTCGATGAAGGCGATGAAATGGCCATCTTCCGTGAAGCCGCTGATGGCCCTGCCGGCGATTTCGGCCGCACTGCGCGAGCCGGTCTGGGCCGCCGGCACCGCCAGCATGATGGCGTTCTCGCCGTCGGGCAGCGTCACAGCGCTTGCAAGGAAGCCGATGGCGCGGCTGGTCATGCCGGTCGCCAGCCTGACCGTGATGCTTCGGTCGCTGCCGATGTCGGGAAATCCACTAGTTGCCATGATCTGGCGGCGGGCGATCAGCGGCAGCCGTGCCTCGGCGCCGATGATGCTTTCGATGTCGGGATAGCCGAACACCGCGGCACCCGGTCCATTGGCCCAGATCACCTGCTCCAGATTCGCCGACAGGATCGCGATCGCGTCGCCGGCGGCGAAGCGCTGGCGGACCGCGTCGAGCACGGCGACGTCGAGAAAGGAATATTCGGACGGCATGCGCTGGCGAAATCCTCATGCAGCGGGCATTTTTGCAGTTAACGCTTTGTTAATAAAAGCCGGCGGCGCGAAGGTCCACAAGCCAGAACGTGCATAGGCCTGAATTTCGGCTCTTGGTTAACGGCCGAAACGGAATCTATGGTGCAGTGCAACAAAGATATTGCAATGCACAAAAATTGCCTTTATATTGCCATCATACATGAACGAGACGGCTTTCCGTCAAAGCCGCTACCGCTGAAAAGGATGGAAAATGTCCAGGACCAAGACTGCCGAGACCATCGAAAACGTTGAATTCCCGAGCTTTGACGCTTCCAAGGCCACCGACCAGATCCGCGCTTTCGCCGAGAAGGGCGTCGAGCAGTCGAAGGAGGCTTACGCCAAGCTCAAGACTGGCGCCGAGGAGACCCAGAAGGCCCTGGAATCCACATACGAGTCCGCCAAGACCGTTTCCAGCGACCTGTCGCTCAAGACCGTTGCCGCACTGCGCGCCAATGCCGAAGCGGGCTTTTCGCATCTCGAGGCGCTGATCGGCGCCAAATCGCTGTCGGAAGTCGTGGAGCTGCAGACCGCGTTCCTGCGCAAGCGCGTCGAAATGACCGTCGAGCAGGCCAAGGAGTTCCAGACCGTCGCCTCCAAGGCGGCCGAGGATGTCTCCAAGCCGATCAAGACCGTTTTCGAGAAGGCGATGAAGGACATCAAGGCCGCCTAATATTTGCGCATGATCAGAAGATGTAACAAAAGGTCGCATTTTCTTCGAAATGATCGTGTGTATGATGGCAGCCATCAACGAATACCCGGTCGGCGGAACCTCCTCCCTCCGCCTCCGGGGTGACCAGCCAGCACCTCCTCCCGCTGGCTCGTAACAGGAAAAGGCCGGCACCTCCTCCCGCCGGCCTTTTTCTTGTCCGCAGGTCCGCTTCCATGTGGGCAAGTGACCTTTGCTTTGCAAAAGCCTTGAATTAAAATCCATAAGCCCGTAAGGACGCATCGCCGAACGACAGAGCGCTCGAGGGGACTATGTTCCGCCGATCCCGCTCAGGCAGACGTGCCGTTGTAGCTCAGCTGGTTAGAGCGCCGGATTGTGGATCCGGAGGTCGCTGGTTCGATCCCAGCCAACGGTACCATCATTTCCATCAATGAAATCAGTCTCTTACGGAGTGGCAAACTTTGCCGCTCCAGCGCTTTCGTGTCGCGTCATGTTGCAACTGGCTCCCGTTGATTTCCAAGGGTTTCCAACAGCCCTCCGCAAATCCATGCGACATGTCCGCGACATGAAAAAAGCCCGCCACCGTGAGGCAGCGGGCTTCAAGTGTCCGAAATAGCAATTGATTAGGCGGCTGCTTTGCGCTCGCTCATGAGCTTGTGGTGGCAGGCCGCCGCTGTCTCGGTCAATCGCTTTGCCTGATCACGGGCGATCCATAAAAGCTGCTGGACCTTAGCGTCTTCGCTCTCGACCGCGACATCAAAAATGGTCTCCAAGAGCGTCGAGAGATTGCAGATGTCGCCCTCAAGGTCGTTCAGGTTGTCGCTCGGGCCGGTCATAGCGACACCAGCACTTCCTGCGAATCCATGTCGTCTGGCCACATGACACGCTCGCCAGCGATATCAGGGCAAGGCTCGGCGTCGCCGTTCTCCTCGTTGTCGCAGTTGTCTTGCTCCAGATCATCGAGGCAGCCTAGCGACGGCTCGTCGTCGGCCGTGTCCTCCAGATCGCAATCGGCTTCCATGAGGTCCAGTGCGGTAATCAGGCTCATGGCGCGGTCCAAGAGGTCATTCAGGCGCTTCTCGACTTCCTGCCGCCATGTGCGCGGGTCTACTCCCTGCGGCATCCCGTAGGGCTTCAATATCCTAACATGTGCGTTCATTGGGTTTCTCTGGATTACAGGCTTCTCAAGGCCTGGTGCCAGCGGTCAGCACTGGCGCCGGGAAGTTGAGAACATGGCCAGAGACCATGCGCGACGGCCTTTCCCTTTCGGGTATTGTATTGCCGTCGCCTTCCCGGCATAGTGGTGCCGGTCGCGCTGACGGCAAATCAGCACGGTCGTTTCGTTGGTCGATATTGATCCCGGCAAGGATCGCCTCGCCCAACGCTCTGGTTGCCTAGGCCCGGCAAAGGCCATCGGCGGGAGTTCTCAAGCTCCGCTGGCAACGATGCTCTCATTCGGTTAACAATTCAAGCACGCCCTTGCGGGGGCGAAGCTGTGGGGGCCGAAGTGATGACAGACCGCCAAAAGTTCGCTGCGCTCATGGCCTACGTCCTCGTCGGTGCTGTACTGGCGCACCTGTTCGGCGATGCCATCTTTGACGTCGGTGGCGAGGGGCTGAGTGTTGCAGCCGGCCTCGCCTATTTCGGACTGTTTGCGCTGGTAATGGAGCGGGTGGGTTAAGCTGTCGTCGCACCTGACGCGGGAAGGCGCCAGGCTTCGCTTGACCAAACACTTCATGGCTTTGGCCCCATCACTTTATTGATCGCCCGGTTTCGATCCAGGCCGAGCCACGGCGAACAAACCGCATCACGGTGTTGGTCGTAACAACAGCGTTGACGGAGCCTTGAAGAATGAGACTCCCGCTGTGGACGAGTGTCAAAGCCGCAGAAAATAGCAGCTCAAGGCGCCGCCCCTCCCATGAGTTGTTGACGAAATTGCCGATGCTGGTCACCCCGGTGATGACAAAATAATCACCGTAGCCAGGAAGGCTGATGTTAGCGGCGCTCGCCAAAGGTTCGGTGCCAAAAGAGCCGGCGCCTCGAATAGGCGAGGTTCCGCAGTTTATGAAGCGGATCGTCTCGTCCTGAATTGTCAGGCTTCCGCGCTGAATACTGGATGCGATGTCGATAGCGATGTTGTTCGCGCCGCTGTAGTCGTTGAACGTGATGTCGCTCAAACGGCAAAGCCCCGCTCCGTCGGTTAGCCTGATGCCCGCCGCCGTGGTGTGCAAGGTGTTGTTTCGGACGCGAGCCCCCGTTACCGCAACGTCGCCCAATCCGCAAACGATGCCGGCTGTGTTGTTTGCCCAAACGCTCGGGCCATCCACAAGGACGAAATTCGTCGCACCGCCCGTGGCTATGTTTATGCCTGTGGCATGAGCGGCGGCCTGCTGTCCTATGATGCGAAGATTGCTGGTGCCGTTGATGACGCTCACGCCAGCAGACCCCGCCCGAATGTCGTTGAAGGAACTGTCGGCCGAGTTGTTGACCATCGACACCGATTGAACATTGTCTATGAGATAGCCATTCATATAGCCGTAGAAGAAGTTGTTCGTGACCTTCGTCCAGTCGCTTACGTCCTTCAGCGTCAGGCCGTTGCCGGCCCGCAGACGATTGGCTGTTACAGGAGTGCCGGGCTCTGAATAGGCAGAAAGGAACGGCCAGAAATGACAGCCATTGATCTGACCCACGTCAAAATTGCCCGAAATGTATATGCCGTTCGAGCAGTCGCCCTGCACGCCGTCGATCAACATCCGCTGGCCGCCCGCGCTGTTGATGCCGTACTGAAACCCGAAGATAGAGCACCCGAGAACTGACCAGTTGTCCGTGTCGCCCTGGATCGCCGTCCCCGTCCAAGCCGCCGCCTGCGCCTGCGTCACCGTATTGACGATACCCTCTTTGATGATCACCAAGTCCTTCACGGTGGAACCAGCCGACAGCTTGATCTTGCCGCTTGGCCCCATCACAATCGTCGAACCCTGATTGTAGAAGTCGAAACGGTTGCCGGCGTACCCTTTCCACGGCCCTGTCTGCCCGACCAGCGACCCGCCTTCAGGGACGACGAGGACGTCATTCAGATAGTGGCTGTCTTTCGGCCAGACGATTGTGCGGCCACCGCGCCCGACAAAGGCAGGCGCCGCAAGCAGCGGAACGGTGTCGTTATTGGTGACACCGCCGCCGAGCGCACCGAACAGGCGGGCGTCGGCGCCCTGATGCCAATCACCCTGGCGGACTGCTGTGTAAAGGCCGTTGGTGAAGTAGATGCCTTCCGACGTGTCGGCAGTCGCCGCTGCCGCTTCCGCCGTCGAGAGCGATGACGTCAGTGTATAGACGAAAGATCCGTTTCGGCCGCCTTCCGCATGGATGATGAACGCCTTGTCTTTGGCGGGATCGAGCGCCTTGGCCGCCGTGCGATCGGCGACGTAGACCGGCGTGTCGAGGAAATCGCGGACATCGGCCTTTGCTTTGAGCAGATAGCCCGAGGCGTCAGGCTTCGCCACAAGCATGGTGTCAGCAACGACAGCCGGCAGATTGATCGACGCAGCCGAAGCGGCAGCCGAAGCGGCCGATGTCGCCGCAGCCGACGAGGAACCCGACGCAGCCGCAGCCGCAGCCGCAGCCGACGCCTCCAGGGCAATCAACTGTGCGGCATCCAGAAGGATGTTTTGCGTGAACACCAGATTGGTTGAGCCGATAGAGATCGGATCAGACGTCGAAAGATACCAGCCGCTCGAAGCGTACAGGTCGCCGGACGTGATCAGGATTTGCGTACCCGTCACCACGTCGCGGGTCTTGTTGAAATCCTTCGACCGGCGCCAGGGACCGGTGTCAGCAATCCAGATGCCGTTCTCCGAGGCGGCGGTCTGGTCCTTCACCAGTACCCTGTCGCCAGTGACCACGGCAACTCCATCAATCGTCTGCTGACCGCTCAGGGTGATGTTGCCGGTTGTCGCGACCTTCACCGGTCCTTTGATTGCCGTCGAGCTACTGAGGCCGTCTTTCAGATCAATCTGAATCGAAGTCATAAAGGGCTCCATCTAAGGGACGGGACGTCATCCGACGTTCCATTGCGCTCTTGCCGAAGGAGCGGATTCGGCTTGGGGTCAGAAGCCCCCGAATGGGTCTAGCGGCTTTGGCAGGATGCTCTGTTGCCCGTATTGCTTGCGGCGCTGCCTTTGCTGGCGCTGATAGGCACCTGGCGAGGCCACTTCCCGCATGGAGTGCAGAAAGAGGTAGTCCAGGGTCGGCCGCACCCAATACAGGTTCACGTATGGGGTGTTCTGGGTGGCAAAATTGAACAGCTCCGAGAACCTGAATTTCTCGTCTTCGCTCAGACCAGAGTCGCGGGCTTTAAGCATAAGGTTCCCAAGATCGGCCAAGGCGCCAATGGACGGGCCAGCAGCGGTTTCGAGCAGACCAGCGTGAAATCTATTCATGGGGCGGTCTCCAATCTGGACCGATAGGATTGACGGCTCCCGCGCGAAGGAAGGGCGACAGGAGGTCGAGCGTGCTTGTCAGTTCGGCATCGTCATCGTCGCTGATCTCGTCCGAAATCCATGGGGGCACCTGACCGCTGACGATGAGATGCAGAGCCTCCAGAAACTGCCCTGGCACTGTCACCACTGTGGGCGGGTTAAGTTGGCCAAGAAGGTACACCGGCTCGCCGCCGGAGGTTTCCGTCAGCCCGAGAAAGATCTTGGTGACGCCAAGCAGCCCGTTGGTCGCCAGCGAACTCGAAAAGCCTTTCAGCGGGCCGTCCCTCTTCAGGACCACAGCAACGAGGCGGCCAGGCTGAATGTCCTGTGTCGGGTCTGCCTCCAGTAGGCTCCCATCAGCGACGAGGTGTGACAGGCAGATTCCGTTCGCATAGAACGAATAGGTCATTGAGCCGCCTCCAGCCATGCGTGCTGGAATGGCGCATGGGCGCGCATCGGGAAAAGCTCACCATCCCGAAAAGCCGACACCGATACGATGTGGAGCGCCTTCGGATCAAATATCACGAACTCGTTGCAGTCCCAAACCTTCACCCGCTTTTTGCAGCCGGCATAGCCAGCGGCGGCAAGCATGGGCTCCAGCGGGCCGCCAGCTTTCCGGCAATAGTGAAGAAGCTTCCCAACCTGATTATCCCCGGCACCTTCAAGGACATGCAGCCAATAGCCCCTCATCGGGCCTCCTCCTCTCAGGAGCGAAAAGCCTTTCTCGAAAATTGATCGAGCGGGCTCCGGCTGCTCGGCGCTGAGCGTAGCGTTATCGATGTATCGCCCCTCGGGGATCTCGACTTCGTAGACATAGCCCACTCCCTCCATGGCCTCTTTGCCGTTCGGTCTTGGGTTTTGATGCCATCCGTACCAAGGTTGCGGGACAGCCACGTGCATCTCAGCACCCGGCAGCGCGTACCTGGCGGCGACATCACGATCATCAGTCAAATAGATGCCGAAGCCTTCGGAGCCGCCGTAGCGCCATTGCGAACCAATCTTGCCGGCGTTGAAGTGCTGGAACAGACAGGGAGAGCCGTGGAAGGCGATCATGCTCACCTCACCATCTTGCGGAAGATCGCGGCGGCTGTCGCTGGTGTCTGCTCGTCCAGCCAGAACCAGAATTCGTGCGCGGCGTCGTCATCTAGGGCGTCAGTCAGGCGCTTGGCGCGGGCGCGGAGCTGCGCCACGTTCTGCGCGGCATCAGAGCCCCATTCCGCAACCAGCACGCTGCCGGCTGGTGTGGCCTCGAACGATTTCACCTCGTTTGGGGTGGCGGGCATGACATAGGCAGGCCCCGCGGCTATTTCAGCGTAGGTGGCTATCCGGGCAGTCTCGGGTACATCACGGTCGAAATGCTCCATGAACACGCGCTGCTCACGATTCCCGCCGATCGTGCGCACGATGTCGGACGCGGTGCGCTGCACATTGACGAGGTGGGCACGGAAACCGCCCATCTCGTCCCAATCCGAAACCAGCCGGCGGCCGGCATCCGAACTGCACAGCGAAATCCGGCTCTGCTCTGCGTCCATGGGCTGGGTCGGATTAACCGAATCCGGGTTTATGGTTGCCTGCTCCGATTGTAGGATTTGCGCATACTCACGGTCCATGCCATCGGCGTAATACCGATCGATGTCAGTGCGCATGACGTGCTGAATCTCAGCCTTACGACCGGCGCCGGCAGGCAAGGAGGCAAAGCCCGCCTGTTCGGCACCGGTCGTAAGGCCTTCACCCGTCGCAGAGCCTGCTCCAGCCGCGCCAGGATTCTCGGATGTGGTAAGTTCGTTGCTCATGCGACCCTCGCCGGATAGAGCTGGGCCAGGAGGCGGGTTGCCAGATCGGCGTTCGCCGTAGGCTGCGTCATCGCGTGGCCATCAGCCTTGCGCTCTACGATGTAGCCGAAGCCGTTCCAGGCGACGCGGTACTTGTCGTCCTCGAAAAGCTTGTCGAAGCGGGCCGGCAAGCTCGTAAGACGTGGCTTGCAGAGCACGGCGCCCTTACCGTCAGCACTCGCGACAATCGCCTCCGCCAGCCAGCTTTCGTCATAGGCGACGATGGTGACGCGATCCAACTTGCGAAGGGCATTCTTGCTGCCGTTCTGGAGCTTCCGCCAAACTGTTGGTTCCTTCAGGTCGTCGGCCACGAAATCAGCGGGGACACGCACCAGATATTCCCGCCAGACAAAGCCGGTGGACTGGAGCGTTACACGGGCAGGATCGATGTCGGGCGCCGATCGCGGGGCGGCCGGAATTTCCGTCGAAAGTTCTGTCTTGCTCATTTTCTGTCGGCTCCTTTCAGGGCGGCCAGGATCTCGTGTTCGGTGATGGACTGTTCGGCTTCCTTCCAACTGCCGGCGAAACGGCTCCAGGCATCCGGAAAAACGATCATCCCGAGCTTGCGGCGCAGCCCGAACAGAGGCTTCAGAGCGCATGTCAGCATGTGGGAGAGCCGTACCTCAGTCTCATGAGGGTCGAGGATGCCGGCACCGCCTGTCTGGTTCAGGGCGCGGACCAGGCCGGCGCAATCACCATTGGCAGCAATCCACTGCTTGCTGGCCTCGCGCAGGTCTATGGCAGCCTTCTCAGCGCGCTCCACAGCCTCAAGGCGTTCCGTGTTGCGGCGCTCAAGCTTCTCCTTCAGGGCGTCAATGCGGGCCTGTCCTGCCGCCGCCGCTTCCATGCGCTGCCGGCGCATCTGCTCGCCCTCGGCGGCAGTGAGCCCGGAAAGCTCACGTTCGACGCCAAGGATCTCCTCCAGATCGAATGGCTTGTCGTCCAGCAAGGCGATTCCATGCATGTGCTTCAGTTCGGTAAGGCGGCTTTCAGCCTCTTGCCTGCGTGCTGCGATATCAGCCATTGCGCGATGGTCCTTTCATGGGCACAGGGCCGTATCGTCCTGTTTTTGCCTTCATGCCGGCGTGGGACAGATTGACGACTGGCGCGCGGCTCCCGCCGCCGTAGTGGTTGGCGTCGGCACGGTTCAGGGAGGGCACATGCATGACGGCTCCGAGCGCCGCATTCGCGAGATCGTCGGAGGCCCCTGACATATGGTCGATGTTGTCTCGCCCGGTGCGCGTCGTGCGCCGCTCAAGCTGCGAAATCTGCCCGACAAGGCGGGTGTTATCGAGAAGCGAGGTGATCCCGCCCATGAGCTGCGGCAGGGCGTCCAGATAGATTTCCGAGCGGGTGCGCTCCGCTGCAACGTAGCGAACGCCTTCCTTTTTGAAGGCTTCCGACACCCAGGCGCCGGCATATCTGTCGCCGGTGGCGCTGGTGATTTTGTAGGTGTTCAGGACACGGCAGAACTCGCCCACAACGTCGTGCGGATCAAAGGGCGGCTTCTGTTCCCGCAGGCAGTCCAAAACGCTCCTGTCGCCTTCCCTGTGGGCAATGCCGAGCGTCATGCTGTCGTGCGCACCGCCGCTCGGATCGCAGAAGGCCACGTAGCGGTATTGCCGAAGATACGGGCGTTCCTTCACCCCGATATCGACGCAGCGTTCCACCACGGCCCGATCAACGAAGGTGGACAGGTCGCCACGGAACTTTGCATCCCATTCGGCGGCGGCTGATTCCGGGTCGTCGCGGTGTGCCTGGTCGATAACTTCCGTGTCGATGGTCGGGTTGAAGACCTTGGTTCCCGCCTGCACCACAAGCACCTGAGCATCGTTCTTGCCGAAGCAATCCCTGTGCTTGGTATAGAGCAGGCCACGTTGCGCGTATGGGCTCGATATGCCGATCAGCATCCCGCCAGTCGTTGCCAATGCAGGCAGTACGGCGCGGTAGGTCTCGACATCGGGCAATGAGGTGGATTCGTCGCGCCAGAAGCCAACTTCGTCAAAGATGCAGGCAATCAGGGTGCGACCGCGAACCGTGCGGTAATTGTTGGTGTGGACGGCGATGGCGATGTTGCCGGCAACCTTGATCTCATCGTTGGTCACGCTCTCGACAAGCTGCGAGAGGATGGGCGAGGCTTCGAAGAAAGCCCGGATGTAGTTGAACACGGCCTGTGCCTGAACACGTGAGGCGGCCAGCACGAGGATGGTTCCGACTTCACCCGGCGCAAGCTTGTTCGAATGGTCATGGAAAGCGGCAATGAAGTCAGCCAGGGCGGCTGCAATGCGCGACTTGCCCGAGCGGCGGCCGATGATGCACCAAAGCTCACGAACGCGCTTGGAAGGCGGCTCCCTGCCACCAGCAACGGCATTGAAGGCGATAAGCTCCTCGGTTGATAGCTCCAGGCCATAGGCAGCGCGCAGGATCGCAATCCATGTGTCCCATGTGGTCGATTGCCCGAGAGCAGCACCGAGCAGGTTCGGATCACGCAATGCCGTGTCGATGGTGATGTTTGCCAAGCTCACGAGGCGGCACCAGCGTACTTGGTGGCGGCATAGTCCTTGAGGCTTGGCGTAATGTCCTTCAGTGCCCGCCGCTCAAGCCCGAGATCAGCCAGGAGGCGGCGCTGCGCATTGGTCAGAGCCATGAACTCGTTGATGTCGATCGGCTCGCCTTCAAGGTAGTTGGCTGCGGCATCCTTCAGCATCGCGCCAAGGCAGGCCACGTTGTCGATAAGCTCCAGCTTCATCACGCTCAGGTTGGGCTTGCCGCCAAGGTCAGCAGCGAGGCTGTCCCGCAGTTCGAACACCACGCGGGCAGCAGTCGTGCGACGGTCGAGATCGTCCAGTGTCTTAAGCCGAACCTTTCCGGCCGGCTTCGGGCTGGACTCGCCTTCCATCTCTGCTGCATCTGCGCTCAATTTTGCGTCTCCAAATCAGTAGCGCCAGACTATCATCGACGCAACATGCTCGCAACATGTCACAAATTATCGTTGAATATCAGGCATTTGCAAAACGACTGTCGGATGAATAATCCGCATGTCTCAAAGGCTCCCAATGGCTACGGAGGCAATAAGCGCGCCGAACAAAAGAGCTTTGAGGCTTTGGGAGTGGTCAGGCAGGCGTCTGCTTGTTGCTAAATTGCTTATGACGGGGCCTGAGGTATGCGGAGCAGAGCTAGGGCTTCTGTCCCCGAGATATAGAGGTAGTGGTGGAATCCGTACTATGGCTAGTAGTGGTGGAATCCGTACTATGGAATGGGCCTGAGAGGTCCGGTTTCCGTACTAAGGCTTGGTACGCTTTCCGATACTGGTGATCTGTTGCAAGCCTAGCTGTTCTTGCCAGCAGTTCGGCCTGTTCAAGTGTTTCAATCCTGCGCCAGTCGTCGGTCGGCTCTGTCAGCCTGGAGGGCCTGTAGGTGAGCCGGTAGAGACTGGGGCGTCTCCACTCTGCATTGCCAGCCCGGCCGCGTTCTGTGATCTCCACAAAGCCTAGTGCGACCACTTCCCGAATTGCCGGGGCGATGGCCTGCCTGTGGATGCCGTATTCCTGAAATTGATCGAAGGTGGTTGGCAGCTTGCCGTTGTCGTCGCCACCATGCGAAGCCAGCTCAATCTCAAGTCGATCTAGAACCCTGTGTCCGGATTGTGAAAGCACGCGATAGGCAGGAGAGCTTTGCATGGCGATCAGCCGCCATGAAAACTGGCCCCCGATCGTTGTGCTTCCCTTTTTGCGCGCCTTTCCTTTGTCAGCCATCGACAGCCTCGCACCGCATGCGGCGATGTTCCCGCTTGTGGTGCAGTGGGCAAAGCCAGGTCACGTCCAGCGGCCTGAGATAGTCGCTGTGGTGGCCGTGCGTTTCCGGGGCGCCGCAAGCCTGACAAGGCTTCCGCTCGATAAGGCCGCGCTTGATTGCAGAGCGCAGGGAAGCATGAGCCCACATCTCAAGAGGATGGGCGGCATTCCACCTTTCCTGCGGCGTTGGCGAGTTGCGACCGTGGCGGGCTTCTGATAGGTTTGCAGAATTGCTGCTTTCGTATCTATTACCGCTCTCGGATGCCAGTCCGGGAGCGGTTTCCATTTCAGGGTTTCTCATTGGTTAGTCCCCTAATCCGTGCCGATTCCCGCATTGCGTGGACGGCTTCCACAGCCGAGAGCCCGAACCGTTTGCGCAGGAATGGAGTCAGTGGACGTTCAGCCTTCCACCAGTTGACGCTCAACCAGACAGCCGCTTCATCGGCGGCGGCGGACAATTCATGATCGATGCCGCTATTACTCATGCTACGTCCTCCAGAAAGAGGGCGTGGAGCTTGCTCCGATCTGCCACCCAGCGATTGCCAACCTTGCGGGCGGGCAAAGATCCGCTTTCGAGCATGTAAAAGGTCTGACGGGGCGTGCGCTGGATCACCTTGGCGATTTCAGCGCAGCCCCAAACAAGGTCGATCTTAGGTTTGTCATCATTCATCAAAGACGTTCTCCGTTCTTGTTGACTCAAAAAAACGCGTACTCAACGCAAGGCTTTGACGTGGGTGTTGACCAGTAGCGTCAAGCTGATCGAACTCGGCTCAGATTCATGCATAGCCATCATTGCGCCGATGCCTGCATACTGAGCTCCAGGCTTCGCGCTCGGGCGAGGCACATAGAAGGAAACCGGTACGGCATCGGCACCGTCAAACGCGCTGACGATGAGATAGCACTTGGCGGCCCCAGCAATGCTGGCCTCGATGTCCGTCCAGTAGACCTTGCCGTCACCTTCACCATTCAATTGGCCACGGATGCCATTAGAGATTAGGGCAAGCTGACCGATCGACATCTGAAGGCGGTGAAAGGGCACCATCAGGCAGGCGATCAGGGCCTCCTGGCGGGAGTAGCGGCGATAGGTGCCGGTGCCGCCGTGCACGTCGTCTGTCAGGATGACACCTGCCTCTGCCCAAAGCTGGAGGGTCCGACGCTTGGCGCCAGTGATCTCGGTGAGATCCGAAAGGGTATATTCCATCTGTCGTCATCCTAACCAAGAACGCTTTCCGTTCTTTGTTTCGCATGAGTGCCTGCTACTGTCAAGCCTCCCCATTCGGTGCCAGTGGATAACGAACGCTTGACGTCCGGATTATTTGCGACATACTGCAACATGGTCCCGGTTAATCCAACCGGCTACAAAGTGGGGTTTCAAGATGTCGGTACGCAAGCGCAAGTGGACTACGGCAAAGGGTGTCGAGCGTGAGGCATGGGTTGTTGACTATGTGGACGGGCAGGGCGCCCGCCGGCTGAAGACGTTCGAGCGCAAGAAAGAGGCCGACGCGTTTGAGGCCACGTCAACGGTGCAGATCATGGAGGGCACCCACGTCGCGGACGGCGCCAGCACCACGGTACAGAAGGCGGGCGATCTGTGGACAGCAGCAGCCGATAACGCGGGCCTGGAGCGCACCACAACCGACCAGTACCGGCAGCACCTTAAACTCCATATTGCGCCGTACCTCGGAGGCACCAAGCTTAACGAGTTGAGTATCGCCACGGTGCGCGCCTTCGAAGACAAGCTGATCGCGGATGGCCGTTCGCCTGCGATGGTGCGCAAGGTATTGGTGAGCCTCGGCTCATTGCTGGCAGACGCGCAAGAGCGTGGCCTCGTAGCCCGCAACGTGGTCCGCGACATGCGCGGCAAGCGTAAGGGTAAGGGACGGCAGGAGAAGCGCCAGAAGGGGCGGGTTAAGGTCGGCGTGGACATTCCGACGCGCGACGAGATCAAGGCCATTGTAGGGGCTTTGGAAGGGCGCTGGAGGCCGGTCATCCTGACAGCCATTTTCACCGGCTTGCGAGCCTCGGAGCTTCGCGGGCTGCGCTGGAGTGATGTCGATTTCACCAAGCGGGAAATCAGGGTCCACCAGCGGGCAGACAGGCACAATGAGATAGGTAAGCCCAAGTCTATCTCTGGCGAACGCACCGTGCCGGCGCCTCCCTTGGTCATCAACACCTTGAAGGAATGGAAGTTGAAGTGTCCGAAGGGCAAAGAGGGATTGGTGTTCCCCAACGGCAGCGGCAACGTCGAGCAGTTGCCGAACATCGTTCGCCGTGGCTGGCACCCTGTCCAGATCTCCGCTGGCGTCACTGTTGAGACGAAAGAGAAGGACGAGAACGGCGCCCCGGTCCTTGCGCCCAAGTACAGCGGCTTTCATGCGCTGCGGCACTTTTATGCTTCGTGGTGCATTAACAGCGCCGATCAGGGTGGGCTTGGGCTGTCTGCCAAGGTTGTGCAGGAACGCCTAGGGCATTCATCGATCGTCATGACCCTGGACGTTTACAGCCATCTGTTTCCGAGAGGTGACGATGGCGAGCAGATGGCGGCGGCGGAAAAGGCGCTGCTCGGCTGATCGCGACATAAACGCAACATGGAAGCGAAAAGACCAATAGTATCAATTGTTGCACTCGGATTGTGGATCCGGAGGTCGCTGGTTCGATCCCAGCCAACGGTACCATCGGCTTTCCTCTAAACAACTGGTTTGCTCAATAAAATTTTGACCGTGGACTTCCGGGCTTGCTCTGTAAAGCGACAGCCTGCTCAGGCTGTCGAAACCGCCGAAGTGATCCATGTGCATATGCGTCACGAAGACGTGCGAGATTCGCAGGATTTCGCGCAGCGAAAGCGTCGAAAGCTCTCCGAGATAGAAAAGGATGGCCCTGTTGCGGAAGCGGAAATCCAGTAGCAGGCCCGGATCGGAAAAAGGTTCGTTTACCAAGCGCGGCTGGACAAAAAGCGTGACTGGGAGAAGACCGCCGCGAGCGATGCTGGCTTCCTCCGTTCAGCTTCTCTTTGCCCGACCGGCATATTGGTCGACCGCGCCGGCCATCTGGAGCATGAGTGTGTCCATGGAGATGGAATTCCCGCCATAGGGGTAGAAGTCGGATTTATCGCCTTTCTTCCATTTCTCCCGCAGCTCGGGTTCGGTGATGTCCCAGTCGCGATAGGTCCTTTGCGCCAGTTCGCGCAGTTCTGCGTGCAATTCGGCGGTGGAGGGGCGGCCCCAGTAATAGTAACCGTTGTAGACCTTGAAGACTTCGAGGTCCCGCCCGAGCACGATCGTGTGCGGGATCATCACGTCGTGCGTGGTGTCGGTGTATTCCTTGATGTCCAGGTCCTTCTGCACGAGCCGTTCCTCGTCATAAAGAAAGGGCCAGGGCGCGGAGGTCTGCTGGCGGTAATTGTTGGTCGTATGCCAATCATCCGTGGTGATCGTGACGAGCTGTGTGTAGCCGACGACCAATTGCGAGTGAAACCGCACCAGTTCGAGCATTTGCTGCCGGTCTTTCGGACAGAAGAACCCACGCGTCAGCATCACGATCATCAGCTGGTCGCCCTGCAGGTCCGACAGCCGCCGTGGTGTCTTGGTGTGGTCGGGAAGAACGTAGTCGGGGAACTTCGCGCCAGCCACAATGTCTTGTCTCATTTTCAGTCGCTCCCATCGATCCGGTTCTGTAACTCCCGAACAAAAGACTCCCCCCCATGTTCCTTTATTCCAGGCAAGCCGATATGACGGCCGTCTGCCGTCGAACCGGCGACCCCATCGAGAGCGCATCCAAGTCGAGTTCGCCATCGACGATCGGCTTGCCGCCCTTTTCCAAACTCGAGCTTCGACCGGTTTTCGGTGCCTGCTTTTGAGTTCGTCAATCACTCCCTTGATCATCGCTAAACGGATTTCCGCGTAACCGCCGTGTAGTGCGTGATGGCACCCTCGTCGGGATCCTGAAAATGCACGGTAGCGTCGGCTGCGGCCGAGAATCCGCCGCTTTCAAAGTGTCGGCTCGGGAGAACGTGTTGTAGCCCGGCAAAACCGCAGCGCTGATCCGTTCAGCGAATTCCGCTGGCCAGTCACCTGGCCGAAATACGGACGCGCCGGTCACGCCATGCGTGATGACCTTGGTCATTGCCAGCCGGGTAGGAAGCACGCCGCCAAAGAAATCTTTTGGGCCTGCGAGGGACGCTGCGGATGTTCCGATGATCCACACCTTTGGGCTACATGCCCTGCAAAAGTTCGAGATCATCACACATGCGGTGTAACGAACCAGGTCATTGGCCAGAAGCTGAGGAGGTGCCAGTATATGGACCAGCGCACGCTTTGCGCGGTTAGGCCATGGCCGTCCTCTAAATCGCGAGATTGCAGATAGGTCCCATCATGCCCCCTGCTTTTATGACATCGAAGTTGGCAACCGTCGTGGCGATGATTGCTACCGTCGCCATTCTTTACGTCGCCAAGGAGGTCCTGCTGCCATTGGCAATAGCGGTCCTTCTCACATTTGCGTTGGCGCCGATTGTTTCTTTGCTCCGAAAGTTGAAGCTGCCGCGAATGATCGCTGTGCTTGGCGCGGTTGCATCGGCCTTCGTCCTCGTGTCGCTGTTCAGCCTGATCGTTGCCACGCAGGTGAGCCAGGTCGCGCAGGACATTCCGACATACCAATCCAACATCCTCGAGAAGATTCGGACTTTGAAAGAAACAGGATCCGAAGACGGCCTTATCAGCCGGCTCGGCAAGGTGTTCGAGCGCGTCAACACTGAGATAAACAAATCCCAATCCAGCGGGCAGGCAGATGTGGAGCAAACCACGAAGCAGCAGGATCCGCTTCTGGTTCAGATATTCTCGCCCCAGCGTCCGATAGAGACGCTGAGGAACATCATCGAGCCGCTGATCGGACCACTCGCCACGACCGGCCTTGTCATCATCGTGGTGATTTTCATGCTGCTCGAGCGTGAAGAATTGCGGGATCGATTCATCCGCCTTGTGGGCTACAGCGATCTCCATCGCACGACCCAGGCATTGCAGGATGCAGGCAGTCGCGTCGGACAATATCTGCTCATGCAATTGGTCGTGAACATCGTCTACGGCGTGCCCCTTGCGATAGGTCTTTGGTTTCTTGGCATTCCCAATGCCCTGCTATGGGGCATGTTGGCCGTTGTCTTGCGTTTCGTGCCCTTTATCGGTCCGGTTATCGCGGCGGTGATACCTTTGTTTCTTGCCTTCGCAGTGGCTCCCGGCTGGAGCTTACTGGTATGGACTGGCGCTCTCTTCATCTTGGCAGAGCTCGTAATCAGCAACATCGTCGAGCCCTGGCTTTACGGCTCGCACACGGGCCTCTCGCCGCTGGCGATCATCGTAGCCGCCGTTTTCTGGGCTTGGCTATGGGGCCCGGTCGGCTTGGTGCTGTCGACGCCGTTGACCGTCTGCCTTGTCGTGCTTGGACGGCACGTGCCCCAGTTCGAATTCCTGCAGATCCTGTTTGGCGATGAGCCGGTGCTTGACCCGAAGGAGCGTCTGTACCAGCGGCTTCTTGCCGACGATATCGACGAAGCCACCGACAACGCGGAAGAAATGCTCGAGGAGAAATACCTGATCGAGTTCCACAGCACGGTTGCGATTCCGGCGTTGCTGCTTGGTGAACAGGACCGGGCTCGGGGCGCACTGACGGCAAGTCAGTTGGCGAACCTTGCCGAAAACGCCCGCACCCTGGTGGCCAACCTCAACGAGATCGCCGCGGAGGAAGAAGAAGAGGAAGAAGACGAGCACGCGGAAAAAGAAGGCGCGAGCGCGGATCCGGGCGAAGAGGATGAGGATCAAGCCGAGTTTGCGCCTGATCTCCCGGATGGTGCTGGGAAGTCAGTGCTGTGTATCGGCGGGCGCGGAGACCTCGACGATGTGGCCGCTGCGATGCTCGCGCAGGTCATTTCGATCGAGGGTGCGGATTGCGTGGCCGCGAGCCACCGTGACCTCCTCCCCGCGCGGATCCGGAAACTTCCGCTTGAAGCTCGCGACGCAGTCGTCGTGGGCTTCCTCAACCGCGAATCGTTCAAACACGCGGTGTTCGTCGTGAGGCGCTTGAGGCGACTCGCACCGCGTGCACGCATCGGAATCGCGCTCTGGCACGACACCCATGACAAGCCCAGGGAGGATGCGGCGGGCCTCGCCGAGCAATTGGAAGCGGACTTTGTTGCGTTCAACGTGGTCGACTGCGTGACGGGTGCGCTTTCAAACGAAGAACCGCGTCAAGTGAAAAAGAGAAAGCAAAGAAATCTAAGGCGGCCTCGCGCTCGTCAGGGCGTGGCGGCGACGGTGCAATTGGACGATTCGTTGGCTCAGCCGGTGCGGTGATCGTCAACGGCACGGCCCTTTTTGGACCAACTTCGGCTACCTGATAATGATCATGTGAGCGGTACCTCTGGCACCGGCAGGTAGTTTCGAAAGTTCGCTGGCAATCGCGCATCCACAGCGAACATCCGGGTGTTCGCTCTCCGTTCGACCTTAAGCAGATTCTGAAACAGCTCTTGTTCCGGCCCCAATTACGGAATCCTACCTATCTGTTACATTCGGCGACGCGGCGCTTTCGACGGTGTTTGAGCAGGAAAGGGCGGTGCCGGATTATCTGCTGCCCGGCTTTCGCTGGGCCTGAAATCTACACGGAGACGGGTGCGATCAACTCCAGAGAAACGAGTTCGCGCGCGACTTCGTCCCAGTCGGCGCAGATGGTTCGGGCGCCGGCCACGCGTAGTTTCTCGGCATGCCCCGGATAGGTGTGGCCGCCGCCGATGAAGCCGATCGCCGTCATGCCGGCGGCGACTGCGCCCTGCACGCCGAAAGGCGAGTCCTCGACAACCGCGCAGTGCTTCGGTTCGATGCTCATCTGATCCGCGGCGAACAGGAAGATGTCGGGGGCGGGCTTCCCGCGCGCGACCATTGACGATGAGAATATGTTCTCGCCGAAGAATCTCGCGAGCCCTGTGACCGAAAGGCTGTGATGTATCCGTTCCAGCGAGGAGGATGAGGCGACGCAGCGGGGATTGGACAGCCGTTCAAGGAAGGGCTTCAGGCCCGCCATCGGCTGCAGACTTTCGGTGAAGAGCGCTTTCACCTCGTCCCATAAATCCGTGGTCTGATGCTCCTCAAGACGATGGCCGGTCGTGAGCCTGATGCGCTCCAGGATGTCGGTCTGCTTCATGCCGACGCATTGCAGGACCGCCTGCGGGTCGAGTTCCATGCCGTGTTTCGAATAGACCCGCCCGTAGGCAAGCGCCGCCAGCGGTTCGCTGTCGACCAGCACGCCGTCGCAGTCGAATATGATCAATGTGTCTTGCATGCTCGCTCCGGTTTGCGCGCCAGGTGTCACAGGCCGCGTAGCGCTTCAAGAAGTTCGTCGTGAATGAGCCCGTTCGAGCCGACCTTCTGCGTGTCCTCGTCTGTGGAGTCGACACCTGAAAGCGTGGTGACCTTGCCTCCTGCTGCGCGTAGCAGCGGCATGGCAGCCGCGTAGGACACGACGTCGGCCTTGATCGAAACCGCCGCATCGAGCTGGCCGGCGGCGACCATCGAATATTCAAAGGCCCCTGAGACGATAACGCGCACGCCGCGCGCGCCGACGCCGAGCCGCCGCACGATCTCTGCGGTGCGCGCCACCTCCTCGGCCGAAAAGTGCGACGTCAGCACGACGGCAATGACCGCATCGGCCAGTCTTGCAGTTGTCGACACATTGGCCGTCTTGCCGTTGACGGTCGCGATCCCCTCGCAGGTGTAGTGCGCCTCGAAGCCGGCGGCGGGCGCGACGGTCAGGCCGACCTTCGTCGCACCCTGCTCCTGATAGGCCATGGTGACGGAGAACCACGGCAGGCCGGACGCGTAGTTTATCGTGCCGTCGAGCGGGTCGACGATCCAGCGGCTTTCGCCCAAGATTCCCGTCGTGCCGGCTTCTTCCGACAGGATGGAAGCTTGCGGCGTAAGCGCGCGCAGCCCGTCGATGACAATGCGCTCCGAAGCGAGATCGGCGGCGGTGACAATGTCCAGCCCTTCCTTGCGCGTGACGTCGAGGCGCTCCTCGCGCATCGACATCAACGTCGCGGCTGCCTTGCGTGCGACGGCATCGGCGTCTTTCAGGATTTGACGGTAGTCGCTCATGTTTCGTTTTTCCCGGGGTAGTCGACATCGGTGATGAAATCGTGGGCGGGGCCAAAATCGCCGATCGGGACGACGTGCGAAACGATACCGGTCTGCGGCGACCAGGCGTGCAGGGCGAAAGCCGGCGGTTCGAAGATGAAGCGATTGGGCTCGCCCGGACGAAGATCGAGCGCGACCTGGTGCGCGACGCCCGGCGCGACGAAGCCGACCGTGCCGGCAAAGCGCGTGGTGATGGGCCGGTGATAGTGCCCGCAGGCCACCCGCTCGATTTCGGCGTGGGACCTGATCATGTCGCGGAAGCCGTCGCCGACGACGCACATCATGATGTCCATGCCGTGCACGCCGACGGGAAAGGGCGGATGGTGCATGAAGACGAAGGTCGGGCGGCCGTCGCCCTCGGCGAGACGCTCACCGAGCCAGGCTTCGCGCCGCTCGCAGATCGCACCACCGTCCTCGCCCGGCTGCACCGTGTCCAGCCCGATAAGGCGGACCGGAAGGTCCTCGATCGTATAATGCAGGAAATCCGGCGACTGGCTCAGATAGGGGAATTTCGGCGCCATCACCTCGCGCATTGTCTCACGCCGGTCGTGGTTGCCAGGAATGACGAAGACGGGCATGGGCAGGGCCGACAGCATGTCGGCGACCAGCGCATACTCTTCCGGGCGACCGCAATCGGCGAGATCGCCGGTGACGAGGACGCAATCGGGCGCCGGATCGAGCGCGGCGACGGTCGCGATGGCGCGACGAGTCATGGTGTTGGTCTGGAGACCCTCATAGGCCATCTGGCCGTCGGGTCGGATATGAAAATCGCTGATCTGTGCAATGAGCATCGGGAGGTCCGGCAGTGTGAAGGGAGGGCTGACACAAGAAGGGCGCCACATCGGCGCCACCTTAAAAAGGGCGCGCCAGCCGAAGCCGGCCGGCGCGCGTGGCATGGCGACTTATTTCATGAGTGCCTGTGTTTCGGAGACGAGGCTGTCGAGCCCGTCCTTGATGGATACGTCGCCGCTCATGACCTTGCTGATGATCTCGCGCTGGGTGCGCCAGATGCGGACCGTGTTGCCCGCCGAATAGCCGGGCCACGGGCGCGACAGCGCCATCTGCTTGGCAACGGTGGCGTAATTCGGGTTCGCTTCGTAGAACGGGCCGAGATAGTCGGTCCCGGTGGCGGCCTTG
Organism: Mesorhizobium sp. B2-3-6; assembly: GCF_006442305.1. Taxonomy (NCBI): domain Bacteria; kingdom Pseudomonadati; phylum Pseudomonadota; class Alphaproteobacteria; order Hyphomicrobiales; family Phyllobacteriaceae; genus Mesorhizobium; species Mesorhizobium sp. B2-3-6. Next base: position 40,229 of record NZ_VFVW01000011.1, read on the forward strand.
TTGGTCGGGAGGTAGCCGCTCATCTTCACGACCTGCTCCTGCGCTTTGGGGCCGGTGACGAATTTAAGGAATTCCCAGGCCGCCTTCTGCTTTGCCGGGTCGGAGGCAGTGATCACCGCCGCGTTGCCGCCTGTGGGCAGGCCACCCTTTTCCTTGTCGTCGACCGGGAAGACCGCGGTACGCAGCTTGAATCGGTCGCCGATCAGTTCGGTATCCTGGCTGAGACGGGCAGGCGTATCGAAGAAGATGCCAATCTGGCCGGCGATAAAGGCCTGGCGCGACTGATCCCAGTCGATCAACGGCATGCCGGCATCGGTGACGAAGCTGCGGAAATATTCCAGCGCCTTCAGGCCGTGCTCGTCGCCGAAAGCCACTTTGCCGTCCTTGGTCAGCTCGCCCCCACCCTGCATCAACATGGCGTCCCAGAGCCATTCGTCGGGCCAGTCATGAATATTGTAGGCGAGGCCGGCGATGCCGGAATCGGTGGCCTTGATCTTCTTGGCGAGTTCCATGATGCCCGGCCAGTCGGTGGGCATGTTGTCGGGATCGCCGCCGGCCTTTTTAACCAGGTCGGCATTGTAGAACATGATCGGCATGGAAGCGTTGAAGGCCAGTCCGTAGAGCTTGCCGTCCACCCGGCCGAGGTCGAGAATGTTGTCGGCGTAGTTGGCGTCGCGCCATTCCTTCGACTCGGCGTCCATCATCGTGCCGAGGTCCAAGATCTGGTTGCGCGCCTTCAGCTTGCCGACCAATTCATGCAGGACGTGATAGCCCGAATAATAGACGTCGGGCAGGTTGTTGGTGATGGAGGCCCGCAGCATGGCCTGGTGGCCTTCGTCGTAGCTGGCCGCCGGCGCGCGGAACTGGATCTTGATGTCGGGATGTTCCTTCATGAATTCCGCGGCCAGCGGCTCATGGAACTTCGCGAAGGCCGGGAATGCGTAGTAGACGTCGAGCGTCACGGGAGACTGGGCCAGCGCTGTCGACGCCGCTCCCAGCAATACGGCCGAGGCCGCGATGATCTTTGACAGGAATTTCATTAAGGCTTCCTCCGGTTATGCGATTTGCCCGATGCTCTTGAGGCGATGATGCCGCCTTGCCCCGCAAAAGGTGTGGGGGAACGGCGCGACCGGGCTTCTAGCCGCGCCAGTTGTCAGTTTTATTTCACGCCGGTCATCGTGACGCCCTCGATGAAGCGGCGGCGTGCGAACAGGAACGCGAGCAGCAGAGGCGCGGTCAGGATGGTCGCGGCGGCCGTCAGTGCGCCGTAATTGGTGCCGGCTTCGGCGTCCGAGAAGAACATCATGCCGAGCGGCGGCGGCGCCAGGTTGACGTCGGATATGACGATTAGCGGCCAGTAGAGGTCGTTCCAGTGCGCGACGAAGGAAAACACCGCGAAGGCGGCGATCGCCGGCATGGCGCTGGGCGTGACGATGCGCCACACGATCTCGAACTCGCTCATCCCGTCGAGCCGCGCGGCATGAATGATGTCGTCGGGGAAGGAACGGAAAAACTGCCTGAACAGGAAGATCGCGAAGACTGAGAGGAAGAAGGGCACCATCATGGCGAAATAGGTATTCAGCAGGTCCATCTTCGCCAGCGCGATGTAGATCGGCAGCGCCGGCACCTGTTCGGGCACGCATAGGCCGAGCAGGACGAGGACGAAAAGCAGGTTGCGGCCCGGGAACTTCAGCTTGGCCAACGCGTAGGCGCATGGGATGGCGACCAGAAGCTGGATGATGAGGATGCCGCCGCACACTATGACGCCGTTGAGAGCGAAGCGCAGCAGCGGCGCGCTGGTCAGCGCCATCGCATAATTCTCGAAGCCGTAGAAATGCCTCGGCCAGATCCTGAGCTGGGCGTTGAACACCTCTTCCGGCGGCTTGATCGAGGTCACCAGCATCCACAGGAAAGGCAGGAGAATGAACGCCGCGCCGGTGATCAGGATGCCGTGAGTGATGAACAGAGAGGCGAAGCGTCGGCCGGCGGAGCCAACTGGTGTGGTTGTTGTGCCCCCCATCGCGGGAGCAGTGATGGTTGTGTCGGTCATCAGTAATGCACCCTGCGGTCCATGACGACGGTCTGGAGGATCGAGAAGACCAGAATGAAAATGAGGAAGATGAAGGTGAGGACCGACGCATACGCCATGCGGAAGTACTGGAAGCCTTCGAGGTAGACTTTGTAGAGCAGGACCTCGGTCGATCCCACCGGACCGCCATGGGTCAGCACCGCCACCGTGTCGAACACCTTGAAGGCGGTGATCGAACTGGTGACGATGACGAACATGGTCGTCGGTCCCAGCAGCGGCCACGTGATCGTCAGGAAGCGGTCGATTTCGCCGCCGCAGCCGTCGATCTCGGCGGCTTCGTAGAGGTCCTTTGGAATGGTCGAGAGGCCGGCCAGGAACAGGATCATATTGAAGCCGACCAGTTGCCAGATGCCGATCACGGCAAGCGTCGGCAGCGCCAGCGAGGGATTGCTCAGGAAGGCGACCTCGCCGATGCCGAGCCAGCGCAGCACCGCGCTCACCGGGCCGAGGCTGGGGTGCAGCAGGAACTGCCACACGGTCGCCATGGCGATGAAGGTCGAGGTCACAGGCAGGAAGTAGATGATTTCGTAGAGTGAGCGGGTGCGCTTGCGGCGGTGAACGAGGACGGCGACGAGCAGCGACAGGATCACCGAGCCGGGCAGGACGATCGCGACGTAGACGAGCGTGTTCTTGAGTGCGCGGCGGAATTCCGGATCGGTCAGCGCGTCGGTGATGTTTTGCAGGCCGACATAATGGACATCGACCTCGCCGAGCTCGTAGTCGGTGAAACTGAGATAACCGAGCACGCCGAGCGGCACGAGAATCGTCAGCACCAGCAAAAGCAGGGCAGGCAGCGCGAAGCCGCCGGCGACCAGCCTCTCGATGAAGGCCTGCCGGGCACCGGGCCGGGCGGGCGGAGCGGGTACCGCGGTCAGGCTCATGATGCGCGCGCTCCCTCTGCGAGGCGCAGCTTTCCCTTGGCGGCGGTGGCCGCGTCTTGGGAAACTTGGGGTTCCACGCGGTTTCCGGCGGCATCGAAGACATGGCAGGCCGAGGGATGGAACAAGAGTTCGGTGTTCTCGACCTCACCGTCCGGCACGCCCGCGCCTATGCGCGAGGTCACCAAGATCCCAGGGAGCGAGGGAACATCGAAATGCAGGATCTTCTCGGAGCCGAGATGCTCGCTGCGCCGCAGCTTCGCCGGAAGCGGGACTTGGTCCGCCGACTGGCCCGAGACCGCGCCGGGCAGGATCATTTCCGGGCGGACGCCGATCGTCGCTTTCTCTCCAGCGGGGAGGGCGGTGCCGATCGGCAGAGGCTTTCCGAGCAATTCCAGCCGCCCACCGACCCCCACCGTCACGGGAATCAGGTTGATCGTCGGGCTGCCGATGAACTGGGCGACCTGGACGTTGGCCGGCCTGTCGTAGAGTTCGTCGGGCGTGCCGAGTTGAAGGATGTCTCCGCCTTCCATCATGGCGACCCGGCTTGACATGGTCATCGCTTCGACCTGGTCGTGCGTGACGTAGACGAATGTCGCGCCGAGTCTCTGGTGAAGCTCGGCCAGCTCGCTACGCATGTGGACGCGCAGCTTGGCGTCGAGGTTAGAAAGTGGCTCGTCCATCAGGAAAGCGGCGGGCTGGCGCACCATGGCGCGACCGAGCGCGACGCGCTGACGCTGGCCGCCGGAGAGCTGGGCGGGCTTGCGCTCTAAAAGAGGTTCAATCTGAAGTTGCGCCGCGATGCCCCTGACCTGCTTGCCGATCTCCTGCATCACCTTGCGGCGCCGGGACGAGAATAGGCGGACGAGCGGCAGGCGCTCGTAGAGGCTAAGCCCGGTCATCGTCAGGGGCAGGGCCATGTTGTTGAAGACGGACATGTGCGGGTAGAGCGCGTAGCTCTGGAACACCATGGCGATGCGCCGCTCATGCGGCCTCAGATGATCGATCGGCGCGCCATCGACGAGGATCGAGCCCGAGGTTTGCGGCTCGAGGCCGGCGATGATGCGGATGAGCGTCGATTTTCCGCAGCCGGAGGGGCCGACAAGCGTCAGGAACTCGCCATCGTTGATGGACAGGTTGATGTCTTTGAGAACCCGATGGGGCCCGAAGGACTTCGAAAGGTTCTTTATTTCCACTGCAGCCACTGGGGTTGCTCCGTTTCGCGAACAATTGGGTAGAGGCGCTATCTCGGTGGATAGACCTCATGCACGACATCACCGATGAAAAAGGGTGTGAGGCCCGGAATTTCATGAGGCCGCACGGTGAAATCGGACCCGGAAAAGTCGTAGACGAGCACGCCCAAGGTGGCTTCTCCGGCCATCCCTTCCGGCTGCAAGTGCGCCTCGACGAGGAAGCCGGACGACGGCCCCCACAGGTACCGGACGCCGCCGAGTTGACGATCGTAGAGTTTGTGCAGGTGGCCGCTGGCCACGAAGGCCACGTCGTAGCGGCGCACCATGTCGAGCAGTTGCGCGCGAGGCTCGGGAGTGGGCGCCCAGTATCCAACGTCGCCTTCGGTCGGCTCGCCGATGAAGAGCGGGCGATGGGTGAACCAGCCCATCCGGCGCCCGGACGCTTCGCGCATGGCGTTTTCCAGCCACGCGATCTGCTCCGTTTCGGCCGGCTCGTCGCTGCCGAACAGCATCGAATCGAGTCCGATCAGGCGCCAGCCCTCGATGTCGCGATGCCACCAGTCCGGCCCGAAATGACGTCGCCAGCGGGCCAGGCGTTCTGCGTTGACTGGCTGATAGAGATGCTTGGGCTCGCCCACGTCGTGATTGCCCGGCACGGCGAGATAGGGCAGTCCGATGGAGTCCATCATCTCGGCGCAATAGCGCATGTCCTCCTCGACATCGGCGCCATCCACGGTGACGTCGCCTGTATGGATAACGAGGTCGGCATCGCTTTCCTTCAGCCAGTCGAGGAGCGGCTGGCTGTTGGCATGGAAATGTCGCTTGCCAGGGCTGAGATGGGTATCGGAAATCTGCACTATTCGCGTCATCGGACGTTCTGGAACCTTTGCCGCGTCTCGCGGCGTTGATCTCGTCGTTTTGAAAAAAGCGCCTGAAGCCGGATGCACTCTTTCCCCTGCATGTGAAGGTGTGACGACGACGCCGGATTTTAGGTCCAGGACGCGGCGTCTCCCGCAGGAAAGGCTCACTCGGTTGAAACGGCTTGGACCGGCATATTGAACCTCCCATCGTGTTCTCCGTCCGATGCCCATTGTCAGGGCATTCTGAGGTGCGGAAAACTTCCTCCAGCATTTAATTGAAAAAAATTTCACAGCTTGATAAAAATATCAAGATAAAAATCGCGATCGTAGCCGCACCTCGAATTGCGGCCCCTATGAGGGTGCTGCCGAACCGGTGCAGATCGACGAGACCGAGATCGAATATTTGATTGCGGCCGTGAACCGCTGCTTCAAAGAGAAGCTGCGCCGCCAGGACTTGCTGCATGCGCTCTCGGGCGTGCGGCCGTTGTTCGATGACGGCAAATGGGAACCCTTCGGCGGTTACGCGATGACCCCTTCGACCTTGACGAGACCGGGGTCGCGCCACTGCTCAATGACTTCGGCGGCAAGATCACGACCTTCCGGAAACTGGCCGAGCGCGGCCTCCATCGCCTCGAACGTATCTTTCCGCAGATGGGGGGCGACTGGACCGCGAGTATCCCGCTGCCGGGCGGCAACATGCCGAACGCGGACTTTGAGCCTTTCGTCAACGGATTGTGCGAAACATGGCCGTGGAGCCGCGCGCCTTCGTTCATCATTACCGGCGGCTCTACGGCACGCGGCCAGGAGGTGGTGGGCGCCACGGCTGGCATGTCCGACCTCGGGCAGCACTATGGCGGGCTGCTCTACGACTCGGAAGCGCGTTACCTGGTGGCGAGGGAGTGAGGGCGCACGCCCGAGGACATCCTCCCGCGGCATGGCGGCCCTCTTGGGACGACTTGCTGTGGGTCATAAGCTGGATGGTTTGACCGGCGCTAGCTGCCAAGCCAGTCCCGGACAACTCCATTGAATTCGCGTGGGCGATCGATCATGACCATGTGAGCGGCATTGGCGAAAATGTGCATGTCGGCTTGCGGCGCGCGTTCCAGCAGCTTGATGCCGCGCGCCACCGGCACGGTTTCGTCGCAGCCTGACCAGGCTATGAACAGCTTGGCCTGCATGGTGGGCAAATGCGGAAGGAGATGGTCCTCCTGGATCTGGGTATATTCGGTGTCGTCCTTTTTCCGGGCAGCCTGCTTGAAGCGCTCCAACTGACCGGACTCGCAGGCCAGGCGGTAGTTCTTTTTTAGCAGCTCCACGAACTCCGGCGGATTCTTCGTGCTTAGCCTCGCATTGGTTCGCAGAAAGTCTTCCTCGGTGTCGCATCCCTCGAGCACATTATACGCTGCTGCCGCTGCTGCCTGCCAAGCGTGGTCCTCATTTCCGCCGAGGCGCGGGGAGGTCGCACCGCTGCTCACGACAACCACCTTATCGACCAGACCCGGCTTTTCAACGGCGAGCATTGCCGCGATGAAACCGCCTTCGGAATGGCCGACGAGCGCGCATCGGGTGACGCCGAGCGCTTCGATGAAGGCTGAAACGTGATGCCGCCTTTCGAGGCGGGGAACGTGTTTCCCGTCCACCGGCGCATCCGAGAGACCGAAGCCGACCAGATCGGGCGCCAGCACCCGGAAGTCATGCGCGAGTGCCGGGATGGTGTTGTGCCAGGTGGACCAGGCATCGATCGCCAGTGACGAGCCGTGCAGCAGGATCACGGCCGGTCCGCTGCCAGCTTCGAAATAGCGCGTACGGATGCCGCCCGCCACGACATAATTCTCCTTCACCGTCGCCGCGGGTAGCGGCGGACGGGCGGCGTCTCGCGCTTTCAAGCGCCGCCGATCACCTGACGGATTGGTTTTCAAGCTGTTCGATCATCCCGAGCGCGAACTGGGCGGCTTTGCGTACATGCTTTTTTGCAAGCCGCTCGGCATCCGATGCCCTGCGGTTCACCAGGGCGTCGAGCAGGGCTGCCAGCTCTTCCTGAGATGCCTTTCGCCGCTCTGCATCGGAAAGAGAAATCATGCGCAACTGTGAGGCCCGCATATGGATGCTGCGAAGCATCCGTTCCGCCTCGGAATTGTTCGCGCCCGCTATCAAGACGTCGTAGAATCTAGTCTTTGCAGCTATCATTTCGTGCGCCACACCGACGCGATAGGTTTCCATCAACTCGTCATACACGCCCCGACAACGCGTGATATGATCGTCAGTCGCATTCTCGCAAAACAACCTGCATACAAGCGCCTCCAGCGCCTCGCGAAGGTCAAAAATGTCCTTCGCGATCTTGGGATCGACGACAGAGACGATAAGCCCCCGGTTGGGCAGGTTCGTGACCAGGCCCTCGTTCTCGAGCTCGCGCATCGCTTCCCTGAGCGACGTCCGCGAAACGCCCATGCGCTCGCAAAGCGTGCGCTCCACCAGCCGCTCTCCCGGCGCCAGTTCTCCGACGACGATGGCGTTGCGGATGGTATCGGCCACCTGCGTGTACAGGCGCGGCGGAGCATGGACTCGCAGATCATACACGGCGGATTTGCTCCCTTGAAACGTGCGCGAACGAGTGCAATTTCACAAGCATATCAGCTTACCGCAAGCATTGTGCTTCATTCAGTGGCCTGAGGCGTTCAGCGGCCGTGGCTCGTAAGCCCCGTCGATGCGGTCGATATGTTCGGGCGTAAGCACTATGTCCAATGCCGCGACTGCCTCGTCGACATGGTCTGTCGAGGTCGCTCCGAAGATGGGCGCGGTAATGCAGGGGCGCGCCAATGTCCAGGCGAGAGCCACCTGCGCCGGTGTCTTTCCGATGTCGGCGGCAACGGCAGCGACGGCTTCGCGCACGGCGTGGTCGCCGTCGCGGTGGTAATATCTCTGCGTATAGTCGTCGCTTTTCGTGCGCGCCGTCTGCTGGCCGGGATTGCGGCGGTCCGCGGCAAGGAAGCCGCGCGCGATCGGGCTGAACGGTATCAGGGCAACATCATCGTGGCGGCAGTAGGCAAGCAGTTCCCGCTCGCACTCCCGGTGAGCGGGATTGTATTCGCATTGCATCGAGATGAATGCCGGAAGGTCGCGTGCGCTGGCAGCCGCACGGCATTTTGCGAGTGTCCAGCCGGGCATCGTCGTGACGCCTACATAGAGCGCCTTTCCGGCGCGCACGATATCCGCCATGGCATCGACCAGTTCGTCGAGGTCGGTGTCCTTGTCCCAGATATGCGTCTGGAAGAGGTCCACGTGATCGGTTCCAAGGCGGACCAACGAATCGTCGATTGCCTTGAACAGGTGCTTTCTGGAGTAGCCGCGGCCGTTGCAATGCGCGGCCATCGGGTTTCCCGCCTTGGTGGCGATGACGAAGCTGTCGCGCGGCTGCTTGAGAACGAGTATCTGGCCGAGAATGCGTTCACTCTCGCCAGCCGAATAGAAGTCGCAGGTGTCGAAGAAGTTGATGCCGTGGTCGAGGGCGCGCGCAACGATCGGCGCCGACGCCTTCTCATCGAGCACCCAGGCCCGCCATCCCGCGGATCCGAATCCCATCGCGCCGAGGCATAGCCGGGATACCTTCAGATTGCTCTTGCCGAGCCTGACATAGTTCATGTGTCGATCCGTTGCTTGCGTGATGAGGATTTGGCGTTCTGCCCAGAGTCCCGCAGCAGCGACAGCGCGAAAGCCGCGGATCTTTCGACATACCCGCGCGTGAGCTTTTCGGCGAGGTCGGCATCGCGCGCGCGCAGCGCGTCGAAAATGCCGTGGAGCAAGGCCATCGTATTCCTGCGCCGTTCAGCCGAGGCGACGCGGGTGGTGACGGTGCGCAGATAGGTGACGCGGCCATGCAGGAGAAAGGTCATTTGCCTGGTGATGTCGTTGCCTGCGCCTTGCATGATGATGTCCCACACCGCGTCGAGCTTCTCGGCATGCTGCCTGGCAAGCTCGGAGGTGTCGGTTTCGCCTGCTTCCGAAATACGCCGCGCCAATTCGTCCATTTGTTCCTGGCTGGCCCGTTCGACAAACAGGCGCGCCATGGCCGATTCCAGGATTGCGCGGGCCTCGTAGATCTGCCGGACTTCCCGTTCCGACAAGCGGGTCACGAACATGCCCTTGCCGGCTACCCGAGTCACAAGCCCTTCGGACTCAAGCTGGCTCAGCGCTTCCCGAATGCTTGTGCGGCTTACGCCGGTCTGCTCGGCAAGCTTCCGTTCCACCAGCTTGTCACCCGGCTTGAACACTTCGTTGAACAACGCCTCGCGCAGCGTGACAACGGTCTGCTCGCGCAATGTCGGCGAATCCGCAATCGACCAGTCCGTCCATTCATGCATCGCGGCGTCCTCTCCCGTCGTTCCTTCCATGACAGCTACGCGTTCGACTCTTTCATCACAAGTAGCCGATTCAAATACGGTTGACCATATGCCTGTCTGTCGGTATACCAAAAAAATCGAGTTCGAACGAGGGACCTGGGATGGCGCCGATGCGCACCAAAGACGATCTCATCGCCTATGAGAGAAGCGGTAAGGGCCATCCTCTCGTGCTGGTGCACGGTGTCGGCGCCAACCTGCAAAGCTGGGAGGACGTCAGCCTCCAATTGGAGGGCAGCTTCGACATTATTCGCTCCGACCTGCGCGGTCATGGTCAGTCCGCGCACATCGATTCGGAATATTCCGTCGAGAAGTTTGCCGCCGATATCGTTCGGGTGATGGACGACGCCGGCGTGCCCAAAGCCCATCTGGTCGGCTTTTCATTGGGGGGCTTGATCGCGCAAGAACTGGCCTGTTCCTATTCGGACCGGTTTGAGCGCGTCGTGCTTCTTTCCGCAGTTGCGGGGCGCACCCCCGCCGAACGTGAGAAGGTTGTGGCGCGCCTGCAGATGATCCGCGACGGCGGTATGGACGCAGTCGTTGGTGCTGCGCACGACCGCTGGTTCACCAAGGAATTCGCCGAGCGCCATCCCGATGTGATCGAGCGGCGAATTGCCGAGCTCAAGGCTGTCCACGTGCCGTCTTACCTGGAGGCGTATCGGGTGTTCGGCCTTACCGAACTGGTGGATCGGCTTCCCGAGATCAGACAGCCAACGCTGGTGATGACGGGCGAATTCGATCAGGGGTCGAATGTCCGGATGGCCGAGACGATGCACCGGCTGATCCCCGATTCGGAATTACGCATTCTGGCCGGCCTGAAGCACAGCGTCCTGGTCGAGGCATCCAAGCTGGTGTCCGACCATGTCCGCGAGTTCCTTTTGCGTCCACGCTGAAAATGAAGGGAAGACGAATGAACGAGACGCTATTTGAGCGTGGGCTGGAGCGGCGCAAGGCGACGCTCGGCAGCGAATATGTTGAAAATTCGCTGAGCAAGGCAACCGAGTTTTCCAAGGGTTTTCAGTCATTTATCACAGAATATTGCTGGGGAACGGCCTGGGGTGACGACAGGCTGGATGCCAGGACCCGCAGCATGCTGAACATCGTCATGATTGCCGCGCTCAACCGCATGCATGAGTGGGAACTGCATTTTCGCGGCGCCCTTCGCAACGGGGTCACCCGTGACGAGCTGGACGCGTTGATAACCCATCTCACGATTTATTGCGGCGTTCCTGTCGGCGTCGAATGCCATCGCATCGCCAACCGCGTGCTTGCCGAACTCGCAGCCGGCGGAGTGGAAAAATGACTGAGGTCCTGATCCGCAAGATCGTCGATTTCGTCGAGGACACGCTTATCGAAGGGGGGCGCGTCGCGCCGGTTCCGCTTCGCATGGCCGCCTGCGCGGCGGTAATCCGTAATCCCTGGGCAGGATCGGCATTCGTCGAGGACCTGCAGCCGCACATCATGGAGCACGCCAAGGCTCTCACGGATGCCCTCGTGCCTCGCCTGGTGGCGATCATGGGCGGTCCGGACAGGATAGAAGCGTTTGGAAAGTGCGCGGTGACCGGGACGGACGGCGAAGTCGAACACGCGGCCGGCCTGATCCACACGCTGCATTTCGGCAATGTCTTCCGCATCGCCGCTGGTGGCGATTCCTTTCTCCCGTTCACGAACAAGCGTGCCGGCGCCGGCACCGCGCTCACCGTTCCCTTGACCCACAAGGACGCTGAGAAGAAGGGAAGCCGCGCTCATTTTCTGACCGTGGAATTCACCATTCCCGACGCGCCTGCGCATGACGAGATCGTCATCGCCTTGGGCGCCGCGAGCGGCGGGCGTCCGCACCATCGCATCGGCGATCGGTTCAACGACATGCGGATTATGGGAGTCGATCAGGCCGGCCGGCCGCTGCCAGCCGAGAGCAAATAACGCGCAAGCCTCCGGGTCCTTGCCCGGAGGCCAATAACGGCAATGCCGATAATATCGGGAACTGAACCAACGGAGGATTTGTCATGGATAGAAGGCAATTTATGGCCGCCGTCAGCGGCTTCGCAATCGTGGCCTCTTTGCCGGCGGTAGCGCTGGCTCAAGATACCCAGCCGGTCACCGGCGGCACGCTCAACGTCGGCTTCATCAGCGACGTCCGCACGCTCGACCCGCTTCAGTCGTCGCAATGGACCGAGCGGCAGATCCTTTTCCTGATATTCGATACGCTTCTCGAGACCGAGGCGGACTTCTCCCTGAAGCCTGCCCTGGCGAAAAGCTGGGAGTTTTCGGACGACGGCAAGCGCGTGGTCCTGAAGCTGCAGGAAGGCGTGAAGTTCCATGACGGCACACCGTTCAACGCCGAGGCCGTGAAATGGAACCTTGATGCACGTCTCGATCCGAAAGGCAACTCATCGCAGCTCAAGTTGCTGGAAGGCGTCAAGAATGTCGAAGTGCTGGACGAATTCACCGTCGCCATCGACATGAAGGAACCTTATCCGCCCCTGCTGGCGCTGTTTGCCGACCGCGCAGGGCTGATGGCTTCGCCAGCTGCGGCCAAGAAATACGGCAGCGACGTCGGTTCCAATCCTGTCGGGACCGGTCCGTTCGTTTTCGGCGAATGGGTGCGCGGGTCACGCATCGCGCTCACCAAGAACGACAGCTATTGGCAGAAGGGAATGCCATATCTCGACGGCATCACGTTTCATGACATTCCGACGAACGTCGTCGGCATTCAGCGCATGGCCATCGGTGAACTGGATTTCATAAGCCAGCTTGATCCGTTGGATACGCGCCTTTCCAAGGCCAGCCCGGACATCGAGCTTGTGCCGTCGAAGGGTGGCGTCTGGTATTCCTACCAGTGGCGGTGGGACGCCGAGCCATATAACAAGCCGGAACTGCGCCAGGCCATCGCGCATGGCCTCAACCGCGACCGTATCAACCAGATCATATGGGCCGGACAAGGCAAGATTTCCGACAGCTTCACGCCTGACGGCCTCTGGTGGACCCCGACCGATCTGGTGCACTACGAATACGATCCGGAAAAGGCGCGCAAGATCGTGGCTGATTCCGGCCTGAAGGGCACCACCATCAAGCTTGCGGCGCCAAGCGGCGATACGCTGCGACGCTTTGCCGAACTTGCCAAGGAAGACCTCGACGCGATCGGCCTCAACATTGAGCTCGAGCCGGTCCCGCAAAGCGACTACTACGCCAAGGCGGTCTCCGGCGAGATACGCTTCACGCCGATGCGCTGGACGCAACGGGCGGATCCCGACGGCCTGATCCACTATCTCTTCTCCAGCAAAGGCACCGCGAACTCCACGGGCTACAAGAATGACCAAGTGGACAAATGGATCGATGAAGCGCGGGTAATTTCCGATCAGGCGCGCCGCAAGGAATTGTACGAAAAGATCCAGCGTCAGATTTCTGCCGATCTGCCTTACATGCCCGTCGGGTTCAGCATCGAATTCAACGCCATGCGCAACACCGTCAAAGGGTTCGCTCCGATGCCGGACGAGATCCCGCGGTTCCGTTACGTCTGGAAAACGCAGGCCTGATCTTCATGCTTTGCCGCGGCGCGCCGCGCCGCGGCGTCTGGCGCGGGTAGACCCGGTCCCGCCTGCAACCGGTAGAGGAACTTGATCGCCATTATGACCGCCGCCCATCGGATGTGCCCCAACCGCCCGCTTTGCGAGACGGGCTCCCCGGAGACGTTTCTTCAATCCTTCGCGATGAACTGAGGCCGGCATGCTTGCGCTTGTACTTTCCCGCATAGCGATCATGGTTCCGAACGTTATCGTTCTGACGTTTCTGCTGTTCACGTCGGTGACGTCCTTTCTGGGGACGCCGGCGGCGATCATGCTGGGGGAGAACGCATCCCCTCAATCGATCGCCGAACTCAACGCGAAGCTAGGCTTCGACCAGCCCATCCTGTCGCGTTACTGGAACTGGATCAGCGCCGCATTGTCGGGCGACCTGGGCCGGTCTTATTCCACCCAACAGCCTGTCGCGCAAATGATCGCGGATGCCCTTCCTCTAACGCTTGAGCTGGCATCCTGGGCGATCCTCATCGCATTCCTGGGGGCCACGCTGATCAATTCGGCGACGTTCATGAAAAAGCTGGTGGAGCGGCTCACCGCCGCCGTCAGCATCGTCGGCATCACCGTGCCCAATTTCTTTCTCGGACTGCTGCTGATCTACCTTTTTTCGGTTCAGCTCCGCTGGCTGCCGACGACCGGATGGTCGCCGTGGTCACGGGGCGCCGGGCAGCATCTCATCCACATGATCCTGCCCGTCATCACGCTTACGACCTTTTATTTCAGCTCCTTCACGCTCGTCTATAAAGCCGAATACCAGTCGGTGAAAGGCAGCCTCTACATCCAGGCCGCGCGTTCGAAGGGGCTGTCCGAGGCGCGCATTTCCTACCGGCACATTCTGCCCAACAGCATATTGCCCTTGATCACCTATGCCGGTCTTTCGCTTGGACAACTGGTTGGCGGCGCGGTCGTCACCGAAACCGTCTTTTCGATGCCGGGCATGGGCCGGCTTCTGGTGGAAGCGATCTCGTCCCGGGATTTTCCTGTCATGCTGTCGGTTGGAATGGTGATCATCGTCGGCGTGATGATCCTCAACCTTGTGGCGGACGTGACCTACAGCCTCGTCAATCCGCTCGTGCGAACATCGGCTTAGCATCCAATGAGAAAACTTCCATTCCGATTGGTCCTTGGCCTGACGCTTCTGGTGATCATCACTTTGATCGCGGTGTTCGCGCCCTTGATCGCGCCCCTGCACCCGACCGCCACGACGGTAAACGTCCTCGGCCCGCCTTCGGCTGAAAACATCCTTGGCACGGATCAACTTGGCCGGGACGTGCTGTCGCGCGTCATCTACGGAACAAGGGTTTCACTGCAGGTGGGCGCTTCGGCGGCCATAGTGGCTGTGCTGATCGGCGCCCCCATTGGCCTGATCGCCGGATTTTTCCGTGGCTGGATCGATTTTGTCCTCGTCCAGATCATCGACATTTTCATCGCCTTGCCGGGGCTCGTTCTCGCATTGATCATCACCGCGATGCTCGGGCCATCGGTGGTCAACCTGGCGGTCACGCTGGGTGTCGTCACCGCGCCGACGGTCGCCCGGCTGGTTCGTGGTCAGGTCTTCGTCGTCCGGGAAATGGTCTTCGTGGAAGCTGCGCGCGCCACGGGCGCAAGCTCTTTCTGGATCATCCGCCATCATATCATGCCAAACACGATGCGCGTGGTGTGGGCGCAGTTCGCAATCAATGTGGCCTTCGCGATCTTCACCTCCGCAAGCCTCAGCTTCCTGGGGCTGGGCGTTCCTCCGCCGGCTCCGGACTGGGGCGGCATGGTACGCGACGGTTCGATGTTCCTGCCGATCCTGCCGCTGCTCAGCCTCGGGCCGGGCGCTGCCGTCGCCCTTACAGTTTTCACATTTTATCTTGTCGGGTCGAGCATGAACGAGGCCGCGTCCCGCAATGATCGCTGATTGGAACAGGGAAATGACGTCTAACCAGATCGAGCCGCCGCTGCCGGCATTCATAGAACAACGCCTGCAGGAGTTTGCCGGCCGGGAAGGTGCCCTGAAAGCGCGGCGATGGATGCGGCCGGCGGATGTTCTGATGCGTGTGGAGAACCTTCGCTGCTTCAAGGCTTCGCGCGTCAGTTTTGCCGACATGTTGTTGCGCAGGATCGTTCGCGAACGCTGGCAGATAAGGATGATCTCGGCGGAATGCGGCGATGACGGCGCGGCGAGATTCGTCTACCGGATCGACGCGGAAGGCCATTCCTTCTCCTATATTGCCCGAGCATATCCATGGGACGGAATCGAAAA
The DNA here is from genome assembly GCF_006442305.1 of Mesorhizobium sp. B2-3-6. NCBI lineage: Bacteria > Pseudomonadati > Pseudomonadota > Alphaproteobacteria > Hyphomicrobiales > Phyllobacteriaceae > Mesorhizobium > Mesorhizobium sp. B2-3-6. The sequence goes on from NZ_VFVW01000011.1 coordinate 55,469, forward strand.
AGTCGGACGCCGCTCCGATGGCGCGGACCGTGACATGTTCGGCGCGCTCTTCGTCAATCTTGCCAGCCAACAGCGTATCGAGCGGGAATTTGAAACGTTCGACATCAAGGCTGAAGGCCAGATGCGTACGGATTCGGATGTGGTCGGCTGGACCCCGGCCAATCGCAGCAGCCGGCATTTCGACGCCGTAGTCGAAGCACTGTCCCGCGGCGAACAGCCCGCCCCCGAGCTCGGCATCGCCTATCTCATGCGGAACGGTGGCTTTCAAAGCAGCGGCCGGAATGGCACGGTTTCCTATCCGGGCATTCCCGAGGGGCATCCGCTGGCGCACCCGTTCTTTGCGGATATCTTCGCCATCTACCTGGTGCGGCTCGTCTCCATCGATCTCGTCAATGCCGTGGCGCGGCGGCGCAATCCGGACGCAGCGCAGCTCGACATTTCGATCGCGCGCGGGCTTGGAATAGGCAACTCCTCAGGCCAGGGCATGTGCGTTGCCCTCCAGCGCTGGCCGCATTGGGTCGCCACATGGGTGACCGTACGCGAGGCGGCTCTTGGCTACGCAAAAAGCCTGCCGGTCGATGCGGGAAGCATTTCAGTTGTCCGCGGCTCGATAGAGAGCACCATCCGCATCTATGCGCAGACCGACCCACAGACGCAGGACTACGTGGTGGCCAACGAAACCATCATCGAGAACCTGACACGCATATCGGCAAGCCTGCGCGAAGGACAGTTTCGGTGCTGGGGCGACGTTGCTGCGCACGTCGCAGAAGTCATGGATGGCGAGACCAGTGAGCAGTTCCACAGCGTACTTCTCGACGTGGTACCGGACTTTTGTGACGCCATCGCGCCCTATTTCCAGATCGGCGCAGCCCGCAAGCGGCAATTGCAGCCAGCAATGACGGTCGCTGAATTGCGCGAGATCCTGCGCAGGAACTACGTCTGGGCTCTCACCGCCGACCGCACGCTTGCCGAAACCCATCAGCACTTCTGGTACCATTCGATCGACAATGGCGAACAAAGGCGCGGCGAGCGGGTCATCGACCCGCACGAGCGTTTCGAATCCTTCATCGATCATATCGGACTGATCCAGAGGCTGGCGGCGGTGCTGGTCAGCCGTGGTGACAAGGAGCGCGCCGGCGACGTCGTCCTCGACCATCCGGACTTGCATTACGCCATTTCGCGGGTGCAATATCTGGATGGCCTGCTCTATGCGGAAATACGCGATCCGCTCGCGCATCGCGATTTCGTCCCCGCCGATCTCATACGGTTTTTCCTTGCGTCGCTGGGCATTCGCGGCTCGACGCCGCTCAGCATCCGCTATGTGCGGGGGACTTTCTTCCAAGACCAGCCGCTGCCTTCGGAATTCCTCGAGCCTGACAGGCCGGGTTCCCGGGTTCGCAAGCATGAGAATGAGGTCGCCCTGTGAGCACGAGCATGTTTGTTGCCTATTCCGAACTGACTCGCGTCCTGCCGTGGTCGCTCAGGGCGCTGGGCTACGCGTTCGGAACCGCTGACCGGGGCGCTCATCTCGTTGCAACAGGTGCGGCGCTCGATCCGGCTATTCTGGATGAAATTCGCCAGGCGGGACCGCGGCCCTCCCATGGCTTCCGCTACCGGAAATCGAACGGGCTCACGATGCTGGACGCCGCCGGCGTTTCATTTCTGGAAACGGGACCTGCCGCGATCGATGCTCTCGCCGCGCATGCAGGCGGCGCCAAATGGGAAATGTGCCGGATATTGGCGGCGACCGAGCTGTCGCTTGTTCCGGCCACGCTGGTCGGTGCGATGGACTACAATCTCTCCTCTATCGGCATCATCGCCAGGGATGGAACCTTCGACTGGCTGTTGGCTGAACCCGACGCACAGGGTGTGCTTTATTCGGGCCGGGGCCGGGATGCCCTGGCGGCGCTCCTCGGTGAGGACACGGCGGTTCTGGAATCGATCGACGCCGCCGGGCTGACGCCGGGCTGCGCGCTTCTCATGGTCAGCGCCCGCAGGCCTGAACTGAAGGCGTCCGGGCACGTTGTCGTTCGGCCTCGGGAAAAGATCGCCATGGCGCACCAGAAGGGCATTCCCCTGTCGCGCGAGACGCTGGATGCGCTGTACGCGCTCGAAATGCTCACCTGGGCTCCAACTTCGGAGCGCTCTCGCTCGCAGGCGGGCTTCACTGTTGCACCGGCGCCAAACTCATGAGTGAACGGAAATCCGATCCAGTGGTCGAGGTAAAAGGCCTCAACGTCGCTTTCGGCAAGCATCAGGTGGTGCATGATGTCGATCTGGCCATCCATGCTGGCGAGACGCTGGCGCTTGTCGGCGAGTCGGGGTCCGGCAAGAGCGTCACCTCCATGACGATCATGGGACTGCTTTCCGGCAATACCCAAGTGACCGGTTCGGTCATCGTGGATGGCCAGCAAGTGGTGGGGGCGTCGACATCGACATTGCGGCGGGTGCGTGGCGGCATTGCCAGCATGATCTTCCAAGAACCGATGATGAGCCTGAACCCGGTTCTGCAGGTCAGCACCCAAATCAAGGAAATGCTGCGCCAGCATCGACCCTTAAGCGATGCCGAGGCGCGGGAGGAGGGCATCCGGCTTTTCGACCGCGTTCGCATTCCTGACGCGCGGCGGCGGTTCAATGACTATCCTCACATGTTCTCCGGGGGGATGCGGCAGCGGATCATGATCGCCATCGCATTGGCGTGCTCGCCGAAGCTGCTTATCGCCGACGAGCCGACAACAGCGCTCGACGTGACGATACAGGCGCAAATCCTCGATCTCCTGAACGGGGTCCAGCGCGATACCGGCACCGCGATCCTGTTCATCACGCATGACATGGGCGTAGTGGCCAACATCGCCGACCGCGTCATGGTCATGCACAAGGGACGCGTGGTGGAGACGGGAGCAGTAAAGGACGTTTTCGAGCGTCCGCGCGAGGACTATACGAGGATGCTGATCGACGCGGTCCCCCGCCTGGGGCAAGGCGTCGCCCGCTCCTACCGCGCGCCCGCCAAGGATGCTGTGCCGAAGCCGGTTTTGAGCGTGCGCAAGCTGGTGACCCGGTTCGACGTGCGTGGCGGGGCGATGCGTCGCAAGGTGGGGCGTCTCCATGCCGTCGAGGGTCTGAGCTTCGACATCATGCCTGGAGAAACGCTGTCGCTGGTTGGCGAATCCGGCTGCGGCAAGTCGACGACCGGACGCAGCATCCTGTTTCTCAATCCTCCGGATTCCGGCGAGGTGGTCTTCGACGGACGCACGGTGCGGCGCGACAACAGGTCCGATCTTTCGGATCTCCGGCGCAATGTGCAGATGATCTTCCAGGATCCTTTCAGTTCCCTGGACCCGAAGCAAAACGTCGGTGCGATCCTGGCGGAGCCCCTGCTATGCCATGGGTTGGCGACCAGGGCCAAGGCCCTGGACAAGGCGAAACATCTTCTGGAGCGTGTCGGCCTCGAACCGTCGATGATCACCCGTCTTCCGCACGAGTTTTCCGGCGGACAGCGCCAGAGAATCTGCATTGCGCGGACCCTGATGCTCGACCCGAAGGTCATTATAGCCGACGAGGCCGTCTCGGCGCTCGACGTTTCGGTAAAGGCGCAGGTGATCGACCTGCTGCTTGAGTTGCAGGAGGACCTGCGGTTGTCCTACCTCTTCATCAGTCACGACATGGCCATTGTCGAACGTGTCAGCCACCGCGTGGCGGTCATGTATCTTGGCGAGATTGTGGAGATCGGGCCCAGCCGCGAGGTGATAGGGAATCCGAAACATCCCTATACCCAGAAGCTGATGGCAGCGGTGCCGAACCCAGAGCCGGCCGCGGACAGGCACCGCTTGATCGGCAAGCCGGTGACGGAATTGCCGTCTCCCGTGCGGCCGCTCGATTTCATTCCGCCGAAGCGGCAGCCTCGCGCGGTCGGACCCGACCACTTCGTGATCGAGTGAAAAGCTTTAACGAGGGCGCTTCAGATGGACGCCCTTGAACGAATCCGGGCAAGGCGCTTCCCGATACCTATGGAGAATTCGATGAACACACATGCTGATCAGTTCCGAATTGGAGAGAAGGCGGCGTCCTTTTTACGCCAGGAGAAAAAACTCCTTATCGATGGAAAATGGGTGCCGGCTCAGTCCGGGAAGATTTTCGACACGTATGATCCGGGCACGGGACGCATAATTGCACAGGTTCCGGAGGGCGACGCCGCCGATATCGACAATGCCGTCAAAGCTGCGCGGCGGGCCTTTGAAGAAGGCCCATGGAGCCGCATCACGCCCAGCGAACGTGGACGTCTCATCTGGAAACTGGCGGATCTGCTGGAACAGAACGCCGATGAACTGGCCGAACTGGAGGTTCTCAACAATGGCAAGCCGCTTGCCAATGCCCGGAATTCCGACGTCGCGCTGAGCGTGGATATGTTCCGCTACATGGCGGGCTGGGCGACCAAGATCACAGGGGAAACCATTTCGATCTCCGCGCCGGACAAGTACCATGCCTTCACGGTGCGCGAGCCGGTCGGCGTCGTCGGGCAGATCATTCCGTGGAATGCGCCACTGCTCATGCTGTCCTGGAAGGCAGCGCCGGCGCTGGCCACCGGCTGCACGATCGTGCTCAAGCCGGCGGAGCAGACGCCGCTGACGGCGCTGCGCTTCGGTGAACTGGTCCAGGAGGCCGGCATTCCCGCCGGCGTGATCAATATCGTGACCGGTTTTGGACCTACGGCGGGCGCAGCGATAGCCTCGCACCCCCAGATCGACAAGGTTGCCTTTACGGGTTCCAGCGAGGTCGGCCGCATCATCGTCAAGGCTGCCGCGGGCAATTTGAAGAAAGTGTCGCTCGAATTGGGAGGGAAGTCGCCCGTCATCGTCTTTCCCGATGCTGACATGTCGGTTGCCATTCCCGGTGTCACGCAGGGCATTTTTGCCAATAGCGGCCAGGTCTGCACCGCAGGATCGCGGCTGTTCGCCCACAAGAAGGTGTTCGACCAGATCGTGGATGGGATCGGCCAGCGGGCGGGGAACATCCGCGTCGGTCATGGCCTCAGCGAAGGCGTCCAGATGGGGCCGGTCATTTCCCCGGTCCAGTGCGACCGCGTCATGAGCTATATCGAGCAGGGCAGGAGCGCCGGTGCAACGGTGGCGTTTGGCGGCACGCGGATAGGCAATGAAGGCAACTTCATTGCGCCGACGGTGCTGACCGATACCCGACCCGACATGGCGGTGGTGCAGGAAGAGATTTTCGGTCCTGTCCTGTGCGCCATGAGCTTCGATGACGACGACCTGGAACAGATCGCGCGGCAGGCGAATGACAGCATCTTCGGACTAGCTGGCAGCGTCTGGACGCGGGACCTGAGCGTCGCCCACAAGATGGTACGGCGAATTCGCGCGGGCCGGATCGGGGTCAACGTACACGGCTCGGTGGACGCGGCGATACCCACCGGCGGCTTCAAGCAATCCGGCTGGGGCAGGGAACGGGGACAGGAAGGGCTGAACCTTTATACGGAGACCAAGTCGGTCATCATGTCGCTTTGAAGGCCTGCCAAACCTTTCGCGAACAGCCGGCAAGGTCGATCCTATCCATGCCGGCCATATGGCGGCGGCATGACCCCCGGTAACGAATATGACTGTGGCGCGCCATCGACCAGGAAGGCTATGTAACGATCGAGTACCGGCAAGCAGCGAGGTTCTGTTGAGCGCTTTGGATCGCCCGCTGTCACGCGTCCTGCGCGACGTGACCAGCCTCATCAATTCCAGCGTCGACCTCGAGACAACGCTGCAGCACCTTGTCGATGCGGCATGCCAGCACGATGCCTGGTCGATGGCGGCGGTGATGAGCATCGATCAGGCGGATGGCAATGCTGTGGTCGTGACCCGGCATGATCCTAGCCAGTTGACGAAGTCCTATCGCAACCGCTGGACGCTGGCGACAAGTCCATCCCTCATCGCGTTGACCCGCAATGATCCGGTGATCATTCGCGATGCCCAGGAGAGCATCGAATTTCCGGGCTATCGGGAAGAGGCAATCCAGCGCGGTTATCGCACTGTCGTGGTTTTGCCTCTGGGCTGCCGGGACATGGAAGACCGCGCGATGGTCTTGTCGGTGCAGTCGCGCGACGTTGTCGATCTGTCAGCGGCCGATCTCGCATTCCTGCAGACGATCGTCCATCTGGGCGCCATAGCCGTGGACAAGGCCCACAGGCTAAGGGCGGAACATGCTGCCGCCGCGCAACTCCAAAACGCACTTGCCGCGCATTCCTCCCTGATGCACCAGGTCCTGTCGGACGGTTCCGTCGCATCCGCGGCTTCCATGGTCGAAACCTTCCTGCCGAACGCAATCGTCGTGGTGGATCTGACTGCCAACCTGGTCGTTGCCGGACGTTCGCCCAAGCCGGACCTCATCGACACCGACCGCTGGCGCGAGGAGATGGACGATTGCATGAGCCGCCAGTTTCTCCGTCTTGCTCGCGATATCTCGGACCAGGCCGGGCTTGAAATGCGCAAGCTGTACCTGAACTGCGGCGGCCATCACCTCAACCTGCCGGCGGCGGTGGAGCCGTTGGTCGTGGATGGCAAGACGGTAGGGGCGCTGATCGTGTTTTCGCTCGACGCCAATTTCGGCGACCTCGATCATCTTCTTCTTCAGAGCGCTCGGTTCGCGCTCAGCGTCCAGTTGATGCGGAGCCATTTACGGTTCCAGACGGAATCGCAGACTTCCAGCGAATTGTTCATGGAAATCGTTTCCGGCAACTGGCGCAACGTGGACGATTTGACGGCGCGGGCGCGCCGGCTCGGCATTGACGTAAACGCCACCGCCAGGCTGGTCGCGATCGGCCTCCCGGAAACTGTGCCGGAAAAGGGCAAGACTATACCCGAACTGCACCGCTCCATCATGCGGCTCGCCGGCCAATTGGCGCCGCAGGCGACCGCCGCCGCATTGGGCGAGATCATTCTGTGCCGCATTCCCGACGCGCCCCGCGACGCGGACACGGTGGTCAAGACGTTTGTGCGCAAGCTGATCGAGGAAACGCAGTGGCTGATCGGCACCAAGCCGATCATCGTGGCGGGTAAGACCTGTTCGAGCATTCACGACTATCCCCAGGCATGGCTTGAATGCGAGCGCATGATCCGTCTTGCCGTCCGCTTCAACCGTACCGGGTTGCTTGCGCCCCAGGACTTCGGTCCTTTTCCGCTGCTGCTTTCGGCGGCCGACAGCAAGGAAGTGAGGTCGTTCGTGGATATCGCCATTGGCGCGGTCGTGCGTCACGACGAGGCGCATGCAACGGACTATATCAGGACCCTGACCGTCTTTCTGGAGCACGGTTGCCGCAGCCAGGCCTGCGCGGACGCGATGGAATTGCATGTTACAACGCTTCGCTACCGCCTGAACCGTATCCAGGAACTGTTTGGCATCGAGATCGATTCACCCGAACGTCGGTTCGCGCTTGAACTGGCAATACGCCTCAACGAGACCATTGCCCGGGAGCAACCTGTCTGATGCGGTCTCTGCTTCGTGTCCTAGGAGTCTGACTGCCGCCTCTCCTGCGTAGAGCAGGAAGACCCTCTCTCACGTCCCTTTATCCTTCCACCCTCCTGGAGAGGCAGGACGCATGACGGACAAGAGGGAAAAAGAGCTGAGCACGATCGATCCAGTGGAACTGCGGCGAACGTTCGGCACCTTCGTCACGGGCATCACGGTGGTGACGACGCGGGACGAAGATGGTTCGCCGCGCGGCATGACTGCGAATTCCTTCACCTCAGTCTCCCTTGAGCCGCCGCTGCTGCTCGTCTGCATAGGAAAGAGCGCCAGCAGCTTTCCGGCGTTCAACACGGCCGAAGGCTTCGCCGTCAACGTACTGCACGAGCGCCAGAAGGAGGTGGCGAGCCTCTTCGCCTCGAAGTCACTCTCCAAGTTCGAGACGATAGCCCATACTACCGTGCATACGGGCTCGCCGGTGCTCACCGACAGCCTTACCTGGTTCGACTGCACGGTGCATGACCGTATCGAGGCGGGAGACCATGTGATCCTGATCGGCCGGGTGCGTGCTTTCGGCACCAGCCCTGCCGCTCCGCTAGGGTTTTGCCGGGGGCGCTATGTCTGCGTGGAAGACCCGATGCCGCCTGGCTGGACGCCTTCCCATCGCATGATCATCGGCTACCTGGTCGAGCATGACGGCCGCATCCTGCTGCGCGACGATGGCGCCGGAGGCTGGGAACTGCCGACGGCAACGCACCGTAAGCCGGGCGACATGCTCAGCTTCGAAGGCGGCGGCGTGGTTGCGCCGCTCACCAGCGATGCGTTTCTCTATTCGGTCTTCGATGTGGCCGACCAGCAGCCCGGTTATGTCGTTTACCGTGGCGCGCTCGCGGGCCCGCCTGGCGAAATTCCGGATTTGTCGCCGTCGCTGAGGTTCTTTGCCCATGAAGAGCTGCCTTGGGACAGCATTCCGATCAGGCAGATACGCGCAACGCTGCGCCGTTACCTGCATGAGCGCGCGGACTCTCGCTTCGGGATCTACGTCGATTCCAGCGATGGCGGCCGGGTGGCGATGATAGACGGCGCCCCGCGTCCGTGGCGGTCGCTTAACGGCTTGGCCGGCGACCGAGAAACCGCGAAGGGATGAGATGATGGACCTGACGCTGAAGGTGATCGAAGGATCGCGCCAGGATCTTTTCATTGCCGGGGAGCGCCTCGCGCCGCGGTCCGGCCGCTACATGCCGAGCTACGATCCGACGAACGCGGCGCCTTGGTATGAGGTTGCCGACGCCGGGGCGGATGATGTCGACGCCGCCGTGCAGGCAGCCAAAAGAGCGTTTCACGATCCGGCCTGGCGCAGGCTGACGCAGACGGATCGCGGCAAGCTGCTGCGCCGGTTGGCCGATCTCATCGCGGAACACGCCGATGAACTCGCGGCCATCGAGACGCGTGACAACGGCAAGCTTCTGAAAGAGATGCGTGTGCAACTGCGCGCGGCGCCGGACAGCTACCTCTATTTCGCCGGAATGGCCGACAAGCTGCATGGCGAGACCATACCGGTCAATAAGCTCGATATGCTGAACTTCACGCTGCGCGAGCCGATCGGCGTGGTGGGCATGATCTCGCCGTGGAATTCACCGCTGATGCTGCTGACCGGCACGCTCGCACCCTGCCTGGGAATTGGCAATACGGTCGTGGTCAAGCCATCAGAGCATACTTCCGCGTCCACCCTTGCCCTCGCCGAACTGATTGCAAAAGCGGGCTTCCCGGCTGGCGTTTTCAATGTCGTTACCGGCAAGGGCGCTACGGCGGGCGAAGCGCTGACCTTGCATCCCGATGTCGCCAAGATCGCCTTCACGGGCAGTACGGCAACCGGCCGCCGCATCGCCGCCAACGCTGCCAGCCGACTTGTTTCGTGTCAGATGGAACTGGGCGGCAAGTCGCCTCATGTCGTATTCGCCGATACCGACATCGAGCGCGCGGTGAACGGCGTGGTTGCCGGCGTGTTCGCCGCTGCCGGGCAGACCTGTATCGCAGGCTCGCGCTGTTTCGTCGAAAAATCCATCTATGCCGCATTCGTCGAAAAGCTGGCGGATCGTACCAGGCGCGTGCGTATCGGCCATCCGACCGATGAGGACACGGAAATCGGTCCGCTGGCGCTGGCTGCCCAACTCGACAAGGTCGAGCAGTATGTGGACTACGGCGTCGCCGATGGCGCGCGGCTGGTTGCCGGAGGCCACCGGCCGCGGCGGGACGACCTCTCCGGCGGCTGGTATTACGAGCCCACGGTTCTGGCGGATGCGCGCAACGACATGCGCTTCATGCGCGACGAAATTTTCGGCCCGGTCGTGGGCGTCGTGCCGTTCGACAATGAAAGCGAATTGATTGGGCTTGCCAACGACACCCATTATGGGCTGGCGGCGGGTGTCTGGACCCGCGACATCGACCGGGCGCTTCGCTTTGCGCGCAACGTCGATGCCGGCACGGTCTGGGTCAATACGTATCGCTCGGCTGCTTACATGTCACCCTCCGGCGGGTTCAAGGAGAGCGGTTACGGCAAGCGCGGGGGCTTCGAGGTCATGCGCGAGTTCTCCCGCCTGAAGAATGTCGTCATCGACTACTCCGGCGCCACGCAGGACCCGTTCGTAATCCGTTTGCGCTGACGCTCATCCGACGGTTCCCTAATATTCGAAAAGGTCATTGCCATGAAATTTTCCGTTTCCCTGAACATGGAGAGGTTCAGTCCCGACAAGGATATGCGCCAGGTGGCGGCTGAGACGCTGGAACTGGTGCGTATGGCCGATGCCGGCGGCTTCGAGACCGCCTGGTCGCCCGAGCATCACACGATTGAATTCACGATCGCGCCCGGCCCGTTCCAGTTGCTGGTCTGGTGGGGAGCTCATACCGAACAGATCCGGCTTGGCACCGCCACCATCGTCGCGCCGTACTGGACCCCGATCCGTCTCGCGGGAGAGGCCGCGCTTTGCGATCACCTGACGGGAGGGCGGCTGGAATTCGGCATCGCCCGCGGCGCCTATCAGTATGAATTTGACCGTATGGCGGGAGGCATCCCGCAACAGGAAGGCGGCGCCTACATGCAGGAACTGCTGCCGGCAGTCCAGAAATTATGGGCAGGCGACTACGCCCACGAGGGTAAGTATTACCACTTCCCGCTGGCAACCTCGGTGCCGAAGCCCTTGCAGCAACCCAACCCGCCCATCTGGGTGGCGGCGCGTGACCCCGGCACATTCGATTGGGCGGTGCGCAATGGCCACAACATCCTCTCCACGCCGTTGTCGCGGCCGGTCGCGGAAATCGGCATTCTCGGCGACAAGTTCAAGAAGGCGGTCCAGGATCATCCCGAAGTGCCGAGACCGCGGTTCATGATGCTGCGCCGCACTTGCGTGTATGAACGTCCCGAGGACTGGGAACTGCCGGTTCGCTACAGCTATCAATATGGGCGCAGCTTCGAGAACCTCTTCCAGAACATCGGCACGGTGAAGAACGGCTTTCCTGAAGCGGTTTCTTACGACACCCTTGGCAACAGCGGCGACTACGATCCGCGGTCGATCCGCGACAATCTCCTTTTCGGCACCCCGGACGAGGTGGTCGAAAAGCTGATGGTCTATGAAGCGGCGGGCGTAGACCAGTTCTGCCTCGGCCTCGCCTTCGACCTGCCGTTTGAGGTGCAGAAGAAATCGCTGGCGCTGTTCATCAAGGAAGTGATGCCCGTATTTGCGATGCGCGAGAAGGAAGCGGGCAGGGAAAAGTCGCGGGTGATCGCCTGATGGGAGCTGTCGCGCCATGATTGTCGAGGAACGCATCTACAAGATAAGGGCCGGCCGTCTCGCCAGATACATGCAGCTTATCAGCGAGGAAGGCCTTGCCATCCAGCAGCCGATCCTGGGCAACCTGATCGGCTATTTCCGCACCGAGATCGGACCTCTCAACCATGTCGTGCATCTATGGGGCTATAGCGACCTGAACGACCGCGCCGAGCGGCGTCAGCGGCTGGCCGAAGATCCCGCGTGGCGGGCGTTTACCGTCAAGCTCACCGAGAATATCGAAACGATGGAAAACCGAATCCTGATCCCGACCGATTTTTCACCGCTGCGGTAGGTTCAAGACCTCGCTTCCCGCTTGCCCGACCGCGAAAGAATCCAGGAGCCGGTCCGTGGTCATGACCCAGCCGTAGTTGCGTGCGAAAGCATCGAGCATGGCCTGCCGGCTGGGCGGATGGTTGGAAGAAACAGCATCCTCCACCACAATCGTGGGATAACCGAAATGCACGGCGTGACGGCAGCTATCTTCGACGCACATCTCCGCTACCGTGCCGACGAATACCAGACCGTCCACCGCAAGCAGCTTGAGCGTCTTGGCAAGATCCGTGGCATGAAAGGCGCTGAAATAGACCTTGTCCAGCACGATATCGCCATCCTGTGGCGCAAGCTCGTCAATCACCTCCGCGGCATCCCGCATGCCCTCGACATCGCCGTAGGAGCGCATGAAGCCTGGTACGCACGCATGGGTCGGCGCATCGGTCAGCTTGATCCAGGTCAGCTTGCCGGCGAGGGCCTGATACAGGGAGTCGGCAACGTATCGCGTGAATACCACCGGCTTGCCGTTGCCGCGAAACGCCGCAATGAGTCTGCCGATCGAAGGTATGGTTTCGCGCGCGGATGCAACCTCCATCGGCGCATGCCTGCGCACGAAATCGTTCTGCATGTCCACGACCATGAGGGCAGGGTTTTTAAGCGAAGCCAGCACGCCGTTTCTCCATACGGGCGCCCCGGATTATACCTATCCGGGTAGCGGAGAGCCTATACCATCGAACCCGCGAGCCGTATGCTTTCCTTCGTAGCACTGGGCCACGCGGGTATCCTGCCGAACGGGGGAAGACGGCGGGTGCAGTTCTATCTTCATTAATCGGGATCGTGGCTCTGGAATGTGCTGACTATCGTCCGCCAGGCCAGGAGTGGAGGACAGGTGTGACGGATCGCATAACGGTCGAGGGCGTGTACAAGATTTTCGGCAGATCGCCGGAATCGGCTTTGGCCATGCTGAAGTCTGGCGAGACAAAGGAAGCTGTGCTCCAGAAGACCGGGCAGGTCGTCGGCTTGAGCGACGTGTCGCTGTCCGTTCCCGTCGGTTCGATTTACATGATCATGGGCTTGTCCGGCTCCGGTAAGTCGACGCTTGCGCGATGCATCAATCGCCTCATCGAGCCGAATGCAGGGCGCATCCTTATCGATGGCGAGGAGATCACCGGCGCCAGCGAAGCGCGGCTGCGCGAAATCCGCCGGACGCGTATCTCCATGGTGTTCCAGCACTTCGGCCTGTTGCCGAACAGAACTGTGTTGGAGAATGCCGAGTTCGGCCTGAAACTGCGCGGTGTGCCAGCCGCCGCGCGCAGGAAGAAGGTGATGGAGGTGCTGGAGGTCGTCGGGTTGGCTTCGTGGGCAAATCATCTTCCCGGTACGCTGAGCGGCGGCATGCGTCAGCGCGTCGGATTGGCCCGCGCACTCGCCACGGATGCCGATGTCCTGATCATGGACGAGGCTTTCAGCGCGCTGGACCCACTCATCCGCAGCGAAATGCAGGACGAACTGCTGCGCCTGCACAGGACTTTCCACAAGACCATCCTGTTCATCACGCATGATTTCCAGGAGGCGCTGAAGCTCGGAAGCCGGGTCGCCATCATGGCGGATGGAATGGTGATGCGCGAAGGCGTTCCGCAGGACATCGTGACCAAGCCCGGCAATGACTACGTCGCCGCCTTCACCCGCGACGTCAACCGGGCCCATCTGTTCGATGCGAGTTCCGTGATGGTGGAAAGCAGCCCGCTCCGGCTAGACGGACGTGCGTCCGGCGGCCGCGATGCCGAGGGCGAACCGGTGTTCATCGTCGACGATTCGATGCAGGTCGTGGGTGTCGTCGGACCACGCCAGTTGCCACGCCTCGCCGATGGTTCGGCGATCCAATCATTGATGAGCAAGGACTATGAGACGGTATGCGGCACGGAAAAGCTGTCGGTGGTGGCCAGCCTGTGCCATCGAGACCGGCCGATAGCCGTTGTTGACGAGGGCGGCCGATATTTGGGGCGTGTCGATCCACTCCAAATCCTGTCCCGCATTGGCGCTCCGGCGGCGGCTTCCTCGCAATCCCGGGGAGCGGAGGCCTGATCATGCTGGATGTCGATAATCTCTATGTCATCCCGCTGGACCAGTGGATCCAGGTCGGCGTCCGCTGGCTGGCAATGCATTTCCGGCCGCTTTTCCAGACCATCAAGTGGCCCGTCGAGACCCTTCTGACCGCGATCGACCATGGACTCCATGCCATTCCGTTTCCAATCCTGATCGGGATCTTTGCCCTCATCGCATGGCGCTCCGCATCGCGTGGCGTGGCCATATTCACGCTGCTTTCGCTGACCCTGATTGCCTTCATGGGCCTGTGGGCGGAAGCGATCACCACCCTGTCGCTCATCGCTACGGCAATCGTGGTGTGCGTCATTCTTGGCATTCCAATCGGAATCCTGTGCGCGCGCCACGATCGCGCCTGGACCATCGTGCGGCCGGTGCTCGATGTCATGCAGACGACGCCCAGCTTCGTCTACCTGGTCCCGGTGGTCATGCTGTTCGGCGTCGGAACGGTGCCTGGGGCAGTCGCGGTCATCGTGGCGGCGATATCGCCGCTGATCCGCTTCACCAATCTCGGGATTCGTCTTGTCGACAAGGAGATGGTCGAGGCGGGGCGGGCTTTCGGTGCCACCGATCGCCAACTTCTCTGGGAAGTCCAACTTCCATTGGCCTTGCCAACCATTCTGGGCGGCCTCAACCAGACAGTACTGATGGCTATGGTCATGTCTGTGATCGTATCCATGATCGGGGCCGAAGGGCTCGGACTTGTGGTCCTGCAGGGGCTGGGACGTCTCGATGTCGGCATGGCTGCCGTCGGCGGCATCGCCATCGTCCTGCTAGCCATGATCCTCGATCGCATCACGCAGGGCCTGGCCAACCAGGACAAGGCCGGACCAACCCGGGGCATCCGAGCCGCCCTGGCTCAGTTGCTGCGTCCCAGAAATGAGGAAGCGGGGAGTTTCGAAACGAACCACCAGCAGGTTTGAACACCGTCTCGATCAGGCGGACCGACGCAACAAATATCACAACAAGGGGAGAATACATGTCGGCGAATTATCGATACCGCAAAGGGCTGAGACTGGCCTGCGCCATGGCTGTTGCAGCAACCATGATGGGTGGGCAGAGTTTTGCGCAGGATAAGCCTGGCGAAGGCAAGACCATTCGTTTCACGTCCTCCGACAGCCTGGGCGCCAACTATATTCAGGACCAGGTCCTGATAGCGGGCCTCGAGAAACTCGGTTACGACGTAAAGTTGTCGACCATGAACATGTCGGCGATCCTGCAGGCCATTTCGCAGGACGATCTCGACATGACCGGCGACATCAACTGGCCGCAGGCCGAGCCCGCCATCGCACAGATCTCGGATATGGTCGAACTGATCAATGAAGGCACGATCGCGGGCGGCGGCATCAACGGCTACATGATCGACAAGAAGACGGCCGAAGCCAACAACATCACCAATGTTTCGCAACTGAAGGACCCGAAGATCGCGGCCTTGTTCGACACCGACGGTGATGGAAAAGCCAATCTGGTGAATTGCGATCCCGCTTGGAAGTGCGGTGACGTCGTCGATTTCCAAGTCAAGGAGTTCGGCTTGAGCGATACGGTGCGCTCCATCCGCGCCAAATACGAGCCGCTGATCGGCGAGGTCTTTGCACGGGCCGACCGAGGAGAGCCGATCCTTCTTTACACCTGGAGCCCATCCTGGATCGTCTATCGGCTGAAGCCCGGCAAGGACGTGGTGTGGCTGCCGATCCCGTATGACGCTCTTCCCGAAGGCGTATCGAAACCGAAGACGCACGAGGTCAAGGACGTGGTTGGCTGTGCGGGGGGGCAGAACCCATGCCGCATGGCGGTCGGCCCATGGAACTGGCGCACGCTCGCCAACAAGAAGTTCCTGGCTGACAATCCGGCGGCCAAGAAATTCATCGAACAAGCGAAATGGTCGCTGGACATCTGGAGCCAGTGGGAAGGCGATCTGGGGGCCGGCAACAAGACCGACGCCGAGATCAAGAAGATCGCCAACGATTGGATTGCCGCAAATCAGTCGGAGTTCGATGGCTGGGTAAAGAATGCGGCTGCCGCCGGGAAATAATCCGGGCAGGCCTCTATCGTGGCTTGTTATCACAATGGTGGCGGACCCTGTCCGCCACCATTGTCGATTAAGGAGACCGATTGCCGGCCAAGCGTTTTCGCTTCATGGCGACGTTCCTTATGCGGAACAGCTACACCAGGCTCATGCAAAGGGCAGGCGATCGTTTGGACATACGGCCTCAGAGACGATTATCTCGGGATAAATAGCTGCCGCCGCGCCTGATCGAGCGCGGGCCGCTTGGTATAGTGAGAAAAACTGAGTGAAGCCGGATGTATCCCCTTGAAACATGTAGAATGAAGTGCTATATTCTTGTCACATGAGCAAGGCGCCGAAACTCGAAACCCTCAAATCGTTCCTCGAACGCTTCCCTACAGATGATTCGTGCCTCGACCATCTGATGCAGACGCGTTACGGCAAACGGCACACCTGCGGTAAGTGCGATAAGGAAGCGAACTTCCATCGCGTGAAGACACGCCGCTGCTATGAGTGCGATTTTTGCGGCTATCAGGTCTACCCGACCGCTGGCACGCCGTTTGAAGCCACGCGCACTTCCCTGCGCGATTGGTTCACTGTCATGTTCCTGTTCTGCTCATCTCGCAACGGCGTGTCGGCCAAGGAAGTCCAGCGCACCATCGGCGTGACCTATAAGACCGCTTGGCGCATGTGCAACCTGATCCGCCAGTACATGGGCTATGTTGATGGCGACGCGCCGCTTGGCGGTCGCGACGGCGGTATCGTTGAAGCCGACAAGATGTTTTACGGCGGCAAGGATAAGCAGGGCGAGGACGACAAGACGGTTGTGTTCGGTGCTATCGAGCGCGGCGGCGAAGTCGTCACGTCCATCCTGCCGGGTCGCGGTCGGAAATACGTTCTGCCGGCAATCTTCAAGTGGGTTAAGGATGGTTCGCGCATTGCCACCGATGAGGCTGGCGCGTTTCGTGAACTGTCAGAGCTTGGCTACCTGCATGGCACCGTGAACCACAGTGCCGGCGAGTACGTGAATGGTGCCGTTCACACCAACAATATCGAGGCTTTCTGGTCGCACGTTAAGCGTTCGATGCGCGGGACTTATGTTTCCGTTTCGAAGAAGTGGCTCCAGACTTACCTTTGGGAGTTCGAGTTCCGCCAGAACCTTCGGAAGAACCCTCACCTGATGCTGGACGCGCTTTTGCTTTCTTTCCCACGTCCAAGGGCGGACGTTTAGCCATTGCCTCAAGAAGGCGATCAAAACGACCAGTGAGTTCATTCGTCATCTTTGAATAAGTCCGCAGGTGGTGCCGCCGCGTGAATGACAGCGTACACCTTGATTATGGTTTCCTTCTGATCGCACAAATCGCCGCCAGCATCATAGCGGTAATCGAAACGCATGCGCACTTTCAGTGCATCGCCCGGCGTGATCGGGTGCTTGCCCTGATGAAATTCTCGGATCCAGTCGGGATCGTCAATCGATGCAGATATCGAGGATTTCCCATGCTTGAAGGTCCACTGCGATCTACCGAGCAAATCCAACTTTCGCACGATAAGGAGCATATCGGCTTCGTTCGAAAGCTCCTGCGCTATCGGTGTTTCTGGCAGGTGCTGAGATGGTAGCCACTGCTTGGTTATGTCGACCTGGTATTCCGACTTATCTAGCGTGACGGTCAGTTTTTCCGTCTTCTTGAATTGCCCCTTCACCCGCTGGATTGCGTCCAGCGGTTGAGCAATTCGAGCCGGGTTTATAGGCGGATAATCCGGCAGATGACGCGCGTCCGTTTCGGCGGCCAGTTCGCGGATCGTCTCGGTAAGGTCTTCGAGCTTCGGCGTATCGTCGCCAACGGATTTATCCAGCCACTGCAAAGCGACATACTTTGCTTTGACAAGATACTTTCCAACCTGCGGTTTCCAATCGAGGCCCTTTAGAGCGTCATCGTCGGTCGCTCTAAGCATGTTTCGAAGCCAGATTGTAAGGCTGGATTTCTCGACATCTTCGAGGATTAGCGCGGTGGATATTTTGGAGTCGACACTCGTTATGAGAACGCGGTCGAGGTCTTCGAATGCTTTAATTAGATTTGAGGCAATGTCAAAAACGCGCGACGCCGAACTGTCTGTGTCATCAAAATCGATCTTGATTTTGATGTCGCTATCCTCTGGCGGCATAGGTGGTTCCCCCGACAATGTAACCCGTATCCCATCGCTCATGATATCTCACAACGCGACAGAAAGGGAATCACCGGGGCAGCGGTAATTTGCATAGCCTCACTATCCCATAAATCGACCTATCGATTCACATGTTCGAAGGGGATACATCCGAGTGAAGCCTTATTTCACGCGCAGGCTATTACTCTAGGTCGCGCGTGAAGGTTCCGTTCTCCTTGAGCCCCCCGCTGTCGTGGAACTTGACATCCAGACGCCAATGCGAACGGCGGCGGCATGTCGTTACAAGCGCGAAACCGTCGCCAGGGGCGAAACTTGTCTGCACCTCGCAACAATACGGCCCCTGCTCAGGATCGGGATCGGGAAAGCAAAAAGTCTCGTTGGCCTGGAAATTGTCGGCAGTTCCGTTCGCAAACGGATATGGCGCGTACAGCGCCGAACTGTGGATACAATGCAGGATGCTCTGCTTGCCGGTTTTGCTGTTTGTTACACGAGCGGTGACCAGGCTGCTCACGTGCTCGTCACCCGACAGGAATACCAGTCCCTTTATTTCCTTGTTGCACACGAACCTGAGCAGCCTATGTAAGGAAAACGGGTATCCATCCCACGCGTCCGAACGCAAGGCACAAGTGGGGGCCTCCGCCACCTCCCGCCGCCGCGGCAGCACTGCCGAGGATGTGAGAACAAATTTGGGCATTTCGGTGTGTTCAGGCTTGGTAAGCCATTCACAAAGTTTGGCGAATTGCGTTGAACCCATGATCCGCGCTTCGCACCAGTTCGAAACCGTCCGTCCTTCACGTTCGGTGCGCGTGTCGCAAAGGAAGAATGGCATACCGTTGTGGGTTAAATCGTCTCGCCAGATGTGTGCCGGCAGGCGCTTTTCCAGCAGCCCGGTCTTGCCACGTTCGTACCTGAAGTAAGCCAGCTTCCCAGGCTTTATGACGATATCATTCTTGCGCATCGCCGGGTCGGGGTCTTTTGCCCAATTGTCGCGAATCTCATGATCGTCCAGCATCATTTCAACCGCCATGTCCAAGCGCTGCATCACCGCCTTCACACCGCGGCTCTGGCCCCGGCGTTCGTAGGGTATTCGGAATCGGTCGTTGACTACCTTAGGGTCGAAAAGCCCTGCCGTAGCGTCGATATATACCTGATCGCCGGCCAGCAGCAGCAACGTCGGGGCGCCGGGTTTGCCCAGTAGATCGCCGAGCGCGAGCAGAGACGCATCCGCGGGCCCTCGTGTCGCATGCTGACCGTCGGGCATGTGGTCGAGGAAATCACTGGGGTATTGGCAACTTGCGAGAGCGAATGAAAGGTTCGATACCGCGCGGACATCGCTCTTGTGCCGATGGCTTCTGTGCGACCTTCCAGGCCTGCCGACGATCAGGCCACCTTGCAAATCATCCAATGTGTCAGTCTCGAGCGCATACCGAATAGCCTCGGCGGCCCTCTTCACCGCGTTCTTGGCATGCGAACCTGTGTCGAGGATTTCAGGTGGTGATCCCGCCGCGTCGGGCAGTTTCGGTAACCGAGCCAAGCCGCCAATACCCTGCGCCTGAACGTACAGCAGCAAGACTACTACCTGCTGCGCTTCAGGCCACTCATGGAGCGGAACTTCAAATACGTAAGGAGATGCGGGTTGCTTAATATAGTAATGCGGAAGACTATTATAGAGGCTATCGTCCCTCTGTCCTTTCTCGTCGCCGCGGCTCGTAACCGGCGGACCGATCATGTGCAGGCGGTCGCCCTTTGCGTAGACGGGAACAATGAAAGCTGCATGAGGCAAGCCCCGCCCTCCGCTATCGGCCGCTTGCACCAGGATCTTGCCCGCCTCGACCTCTACGCGCACCCCGAAGGCGGGCGCCCTGGCTTCAGAGGGGAGAGAATGCGTCATGGCTTGTCCTCCAAGGGGCCCGGCATATCCGGCATTCCTAGGTATTTCGCTATAACGCCGCAGATCGACGAGGCGTCTTTGCCGATCAGGCAATCCTGATGACCGTGGCCGGCAATGCACCAGGTCAGGTAGGACGGTTGGCCGAGCGCCAGGAACTGGCCGCTTTTGTCGATAAGATCCCTGATTTCTTCCTCCGATTGCACCGCCTCGACCGCATGCAGAGATGAGTTCAAATGTGGCACGCCGGCCCCTTTGAGCATATTTCGCATCAGTCTTAGCGTTGAGGGGGCGACCAAACCGTTTTCCGCTCCATGGATCGACATCATCGGGAACTTCAGTCGATCCCTCACCCGGTCCGGCAGCACATAGCGATTTATGCCGGCGCGATCGGTCACGGTGTTGAAGCCAGCAAAATGTATGACCTGCGAGACTGTCTCGACGCTGAGCGGGCCGAAGAAATCGTCGATGTGGTCGAGTACGAGGTCAGAGAGATTGTTGAGCGAGAAGGTGCGTGCATAGAGCGCGTCCATCCGATGTCTTGTGCCGACCCAAGGCGTCGCTTTGCCTGGGGGCCAGAGGGGATTCTCGCGCCGATACTCGTCGGACGGCAGCCACATTGCCGAGAGTGCTCTGTCCAGCAATTGACCGGCGAGCGAGATATCGCCATGCGGACTAAACACATAGTCTTCAAGTTGAAGAAAATAACGTACATATCGCATCACATATGCGGCGAGCACATTTGCCGAACTCAACAGCATCGCCGGGCCGACTTGCGAAAACACCACGCGCCCGATCTTATTGTGCAAATTCCTTCGATCATGCTCGCCAAGCACTGCCATGCTGAACATTGCCGCGCCCATGCAATGGCAGACGACATCGAGCCTTTCCTGCCCTGTCGCAGCCAGCACGTGTTGGACGGCGATCGGAATGTCATTCTCCGCCATCTCCTCAAAAGACCAACCGCCTGTGGCGGTAGTCAGGCCTGAACTCGATCGCATATCGAGCACCCAGACATCGCGCCCAGCATCACACAGCGATTGAGCGAGGTTGCCGGGTACGGCAGCATGAGCAAATGTGGTGCCGCTCGCACTGTAACCATGGATGAGCAAGACGGGGCGTTTCGGGACGCCCTTCTCGATACTGCCGTCATAGCGGGCCAGGCGAATGCGGATCGGCGGGCTGATCTGACTTTTCAAGGTCAACCAGTCGATTTGAGGCGCTGGTAAGCCCGGCACCGCCCCGGGCAGCCGTTGTGGTTCACGCGCAGATGGCGGGTCAGGGCGGCGAAAACTCAGTGCATGTATCTGAAGCACGACGCGAAAACCGTAGAGTATGAAAGAGGCCAGATCTGCCAGTGCCGCGACACGGTCTTGCTGCCCCACTATTCGCAGCAGAGGCACCGATTGCCGCGCCAGGTATCGTTTGTTTAGCTCGAGCGACGGTAGCTTCTTGCCAATGACGGTCTTGCTCATCTGCGGGAAAACTTCGACCGACATCTCCATCAATTGCTGCCAAGGGCTGGCGCCGCGCGCATAGGTGAGCCGCTTCACCGCTCTGATTTTCTTCTGCGTGAACAGAGAGTTGTCGAACCTCGCGCCCGTGCCGAGATCTTCCGGCTCGACAACCTTGTCGATGTGCAAATCGTATTCGATCAGGCGGACCCCGCCCGCACGCGAGCACAGGTGCAGAATGTCGAGCAGTCTGAGATGGGATGCCCCTCCGCTAGGCGGCGTGAAACGCAACCATTCCTGGCCCTGGCGGACCAAGCGGTAAGCAAAGTCGCGCATCCCGCGGTTGAGCGCCCACGCAAGGATAGCGCGCAGCATTCGGGGCACGGGGCGCGATTTTTCCAGATCGAACAGGTGGAGCGATCCCGAGATCTCCGCCTCGAGCGCAACATGGCTTTCATAGGCCTGATCTGCAATGGGGTCGAACTCCTTTCCTGCACGCAGAATGCGCAGCCGACCATGGGCAATCGGCAAACACCGTCCACGGGGCGTTTGCAGCGCGTAGAGATCGGTGAGCACCACCGGCTTGGTGGTTAGCGTCAGTTCGACCATGTGTGGTTTCACACCGTTGCCGCGCATAGCCAGAGGGACCTTGCCGCGCACCTGTTCGGTCAATTCGATGCTGGTAGGCGTAGGCGCAGGGTTCGTCCGCGGCGTGGAATATATCGGCCGCGTTTCGCCACGAGAGTTCCCAGGCAAGGGGGCGTTGATCAAACGGCCGCCACTGAGTTGCCATTCCTCCTTGAGCTCGGTGATCGCTCGCAATGCCAGAACGGCTATGGTCAAGGCGGGATTGATGCCCAGCGACGTGGGCACGACCGAGCCATCGAGCACGATCAACCCTTCGTGAGTGCGTCTGAGGCCGACCGCGGCGGCATCGAACACGCGGCCGCAATGATCGGTCACGCCTTGGCGAACGTCGTCACCCATGGCGCAGCCCCCAAGGGGATGCACCGTCAGCAGCGGCCCGCGTTGGCGACCGAACACGGCTTCGAGCCTGTCGGACAAAGGTCGCCACAACAGGTTGTTCACCAGCCGTCCGCCCAATCCAGACTCTCGAAGCAACTTGCCAAGGCGCGCATGATGGTTCTCCAGCCGGGGGTCCAGTCGCAACTCCGGCCAGCGCACCGTGAGCATCCCGTCGGCGAGCAATTTTTCAGCATCCTTTTGCACCCCGTCGGCGCGCATTTTTTCAGCATCCTTTTGCATCCCGTCGGCGCGCATTTTTTCAGGATCGCCTTGCATCTCATCGGCGCTGTTTTGCATCGAGGGCCCTAGCGCAAGTGCTCCCTCCGCGTCGTCGCGGCCGATCATGGCCAGCACCAGGGAGTTGGTGATGGCGGCAGGATTGACGGCTGCGTCGTCTACTCGTGAAGGATCCGGCTCATGCTTCGCCCAGTCGCCATCGGCGACGCGATTGAGCACATCGAATGTGGTGGCGCTTTCCTCAAACAGGCGGCGCAGCGGTCCCGGTACGGCAAGATCCTGGATTACCAGGTCAGTAGCCGCGTTGCCGTCGCGCAGATCGATCATTGCGGTTATTGTCGGGCCGACCGCGCGACCGCAATCCTCGCTTTTGGTGTTTGGGGCCGGATCCTCGGTTTCATCAGCGACGCCATTCACCCGTGCCGCCAAATCATGGGCAACGACGAGCATGTCACCATTGGCGGAGAACTTGCTTCCCAGCTGATCGGAGAACTTTATCCCGCGGATTTGCGAGCGCATCAAAATTTCCGTCGAGCCGAATGTGCCTGCTGCAAGGATCACGCGCCTCGCCAGCAGCGCGAACGGCTTCCGCTGGTTATCGCGTAGATGGCCGTCGGTGTGATTGACGTCCAACTGCCATCCTTCGCCCGCGCGCAAAACGCGCAAGACGGTGGCGCCAGTGACGATTCGTACTCCGCTTTGTCGAGCCAGCCGCAACAAATTCAGGTCGAGGGATTCTTTGGCATTGTAGTTGCAACCAGTGGCGCAGTCGCCGCAACGGCGACATTTGCTCATCGCGACCCCGGCGTGGTTGGTGTGGCAATCGGAAGCGACGGTTATGTGAGCGGGCCGTGCTTTGCCACCAGCCAAATTTCTAATTGCTTCGGACTTGGCCAGGAAAGGCTTGGTGACACGTATCGGCTTGGCTCCCAGCCAATCGCGCAGCCGTTTACCCGTCTCCTCGAGATTCGTATCCCTGCGGATTTTGGTGGGCCAGCGTGCTTCCCGGAAAATCTCCAGCAGCGGCATCTCCATCACGCCGGCGTTGATTAATGAGCCTCCACCCAAGCCACACGCGACGAGAGCTACCGCGTCGTCGCTGCAGCGCAAGTCGTAAAGACCATCGAACACGCCGCGTTGGCGTTTCGCAAAGGGGGTGGCAAAGCGGATGTGGCCACCCAGATCGGCCAATCGCGAAGGGAACATTCCGGCCAAGTACTCCTTGCCGCGTTCGAGCACGCAGATTTTTAAAGATTGGCCTTGCACATCCTTGCAGCTACTCAGTTCGGCGGCAGCCACCGAGCCGCCATAGCCGCTGCCAACGATGACAACATCAAAGTCATATCCGCCCTTGACGGTTGTCCTTTCCCTATCGGCGATCTGCGGAAAATCGTGGACCAATGTCTCGAGTCGGTGCGAGAGCCAAGCCGTCGCACGTGGCGGCTCCGGCGCTGCCTTGATGTGTACAGGCAATGCGTCCTCCCTAATTTAGATATCAATCATATACGAAATTTGGTGTAACGTCAGGAAGTCACGCAATCTATCGGGGCGATATTCATTCCCTTTAGGAAGTGCGCGGTCGGCGGTGCCTTTCTCTGCCCTGAAACCATGGGCACGGCTGCGGGAAGGAACCCATGGAGGGTACTTGCGAGCTACTTGAGAGTTTTCTGCCGCTGGAATTACTCGGTAGAATTCACGCACTTCGAGCGGATGGCCCAGTAGCCGTCGAATTCCAGGCTGCAGTGGTGTTTGTCGATGTGTCCAGATACACGGCCTTGGTCGAGCAACTAGCACGACGGGGGCAAGAAGGACTTGAAAGAATCCCGAGCCTGCTTAGTCACTCCTACGCGCGATGCGTGGAGCAAGTATACAATCGTGGAGGCGAGATTTTGTACCTCGCTGGCGACGAACTGCTGGCCTACTGGTCGGCGGATGTCCGCGGACTTGAAAGCGCGGTGCGAGCGGCGACAGCCTGTGCCAAGGCAATCTGCGGCGGCCAGAACGAGCGTTTGGAGAACGGAACAGCTGAAATCGCACCCGCGCTGCATGTTGGAGTAGGGGCGGGGCCCCTCTGGGCGGCGGCTTTGGGCGGCCAGCCGGTCTGGACGCTCTTTGCAGGGGGAGATGCCATCATGCAGGCCGCTCAGTCCCAAGCGGCTGCGCGCCGATGGGAATATGTACTTTCCGACAAAGCCAACTTGGCCCTTGCGCAGCCGTCTCAATCGCGGCGCAGCCGGCCTACGCTGGCTTCTCCGCCTCCGGGCTGGCTGGCAAGGTTTTTGCCTTTGCAGCTCAGGGACCTGCTGTCCGAAGCCGACTTGCGCTCAGTTGCCGCGGACGGCGCCGTTGCCATCCGTTCCGAAGAAGATCGTCCAACGACCGCCCGCTTAGACGCCCTGGCGGAGATTAGGCCGATCACCGCCCTTTTCGCGCGAATTGCCGGACTTGACCATCGTCAACCTCAGGCGCTTGCGCGCTATCAATTGCTATGCGCGACCCTCCAGGAGGATCTGCGTTCGCGCGGTGGGCCGGCCGGCGAGTTGCTCTTTGACGACAAAGGTCTGATTTTCTTTGCGACGTTCGGAGCGCGAGGCAGTTTCCACCGCGACGATCCTTGCCGTGCCGTCGATGCTGCTCGCGCGATCCGTCTGACGGCCCAACGCTTGGGCCTCTCCGCGTCGATGGGCGTGGCTACCGGCGATGCGCTTTTTAGTGTTGTCGGAAGCGCACGTCGGCGGCAGCTGATGGTGATCGGCGCGCCCGTGAATCGGGCGGCGCGGCTTATGACGGCGGCATCGGCAAACGTTCTCTGCGATGCACCAACAGAGCGAGCCAGCCGGACGGCGTTTTGGTTCGAAGAACACGGCACGTTGCAACTGGACGGACTTGGGGACATGGCAACGGTATTTTGTCCCATGGATCCGCGCGCCCCGGTCCAACCTCTTAGTCCGCTGATTGGTCGGCAGAGCGAGCTGGAGTTCCTGAAACGTACGTTCGAGGAGACCCGCCGTGGAGGCAGGCGTTTGCTCGTTGTCTTGGGTGAGTCGGGCATTGGAAAAACCGCTTTGATCAGAGCTTTCACGGACGAACTGCGCTCAACCGCAATCGAGGTTTTGACCGCGCGCGCCGAACGTGACGATCGCCGGACATCGCTCCTGCCATGGCGGCGGGTGCTTGTGTCCCTTCTCGGCCTACCGTCCGACAGCGATGGATTTGCGGTGCTTGATGTCGTCACACAACGGGTTCAAGGCAACTCGTCGCTCGTTGGGCGACTGCCCTTGCTAGGTGATGTTCTGAGCATCGAAATTCCCCAAAACGACGGGACGCGACATCTGGAGGGACCTCATCGCGCTGATGCCACCATGCGTCTTTTGGGTGATCTCATGGATAACTTGGCACCGCGCCCGTTGGCATTGGTCCTGGAGGACAGTCAGTGGCTGGATTCGGCATCGTGGCGCCTCGTCGAGTGGGTTCTCTCATCTCTGTCCTCGTTGCTTCTGGTCCTGTGCGTACGCTCGGACGAAGTTCCGGAGGAGTTAAAAAACCTACGAAGGCGAGCCGAGGCCACAAGAAGGAATACATCCGGAACGGAACCTGACGATCCCGCGCGCCTGTGTCGTATCCTGGATCTTGAGGAACTCAGCGAGGCGTCGATTTGCGAACTGGTCGCCCGCACGCTCGGGGATGTGCCCCCACATGGCGAACTGGCGCGCCGGGTCTCGGCCTTAGCCGGTGGCAATCCGTTTTTCGCCGAGGAGATAGCGCTGACATTAAAGAGCCAGGGGCTCATCGCCATACGCGATGGTTTGTGGTGTCCGATCCGCCCGCTCGAGAGCCTTCGATATTTCGAAGGTGTCGATCGGGTCATTCGGGAGCGCGTTGATCGATTGGAGACCTCAGTCCAGCACGTTCTCAGGGCTGCGGCCGTGATCGGGCGTTCATTTACCGGCGAGGCCCTGGCGACGTTGCTCGAGGGCGAGTTGGATCACGACGGTGTGGGTGCAGCTGTCGAGTCGCTCGTGGCGGCGCATCTCGTGCGTCAGGGCACTGGATCAGGGAACTACGAGTTCCGTCATGATCAAATCCGAGACGTCGTTTATGGCTCAATTCCCAGTGAAGTGCGACAGCGACTTCATGCAGCTCTGGCCGCTTGGATCGAGTCGAGCCAGTCGGCCGCCATGGGCGCGGATGTCGCGGCCCTCGTTCAGCATTTTGAGGCCGCCGGAAACAATTTCAAGGCAGTTGGATATGCCAATTTGGCAGCAATCAAGGCGCTGCAGGTCGGTGCGTTTCGAGAGGTCGAGGCGTTTCTGGAAATCTGCTTGAGATACGAGTCGAAGCAGCCTTGGAGTGCTGAGCAAAGACTTCAGTCGGTGCGTTGGCGCAGGCAGCTCGGCGAGGCCCATTACAGTCGTGGCGACCTCCATGCTCAGGGCATTTCGGTGAGGCGCGCCCTCACCTTGGCGGGCACGCCGGTTCCACGTTCCTCGGCAGCCCTTTTGATGCGGCTGCTTGGGGGTGGAATGCGGCTCGCGTTCCAACAAGTGTTCCCTCCTTCGCTATGGTCAACTCAGGGTGGTGTGCTGGACTCCTGGGAGCGAGAACTAGCTCGCTGCCTTAACCAGGCGGCGGTCGTGGACTATTTCGAGCTTCGCTTTTCGCGAGCGTTTTCCCACACCGTCGCGGCTGTCGCCCATGCGGAGCGCACGGGGCTCACCATGGAGATGGTGATCGCGTCCGCCCAACTGGCATGCGGGCTGGGAATTCTGGGGCGCCGGCGCGCTTGCAACTACTTCATGGCAAGGGCAGAACGGGTGGTGACTGCGCTCGCCGATCCAGCGGTCCATGCCCACCTGTGTAATCTCGATGCGCTCTGGCGCATCGGCCGCTGCGACTGGCTGATGGTAGATCGTCGTCTGGATCAGTCTCAAGAGCTGTGTCTAAAGGCGGGCGATCAACTAAGTTGGTGCAACGCCCAGGCCATGCGCTTCTGGTCAATGTACTACCGCGGTGAATCGGGTGCGCTGGAGTACACCGCCCAGGCGCTGCTCTCCCGCGCGCAGAACAGCGGAAACCTCCAGCAAGAGATTTGGGCGCTCCGATGCAAGTCGTTGTGTGTGCTCCACACGGATAGCCCCCGTGAAGCGGTCGACATCCTTCGGCTGACCACGTCCGCTATGGTCGGATCCGCCGATCTCGCCGACTTGGTCTCCGCCAAAGGGTCGCTTGCGCTCGCGCTTGCACGGGTCGGGCTCCATGCTGAGAGCCTTCGGGCTGTGGTCGAGACGCTACGCCTGCTGCGCGAGATGCGTCGCCCGACTGTGCACAGCACACTGCCCGGCATTGCCGGCGTGTGCGAAGTGCTTCTGCGCGGCAGGGAGGTAGGCCTCTCGCGCGAGTACGACCAGTGGCGCCACTGGGAGCGCCAAGCGCTGCATGAGCTCAAGCGTTACCGCCGCGCGTTTCCTGTCGGCACTGCTCAGTATGGGCTGTGGGTCGGCGTGGCCCATTGGCTGGACGGGCGCGGTGACCGCGCCGTCTCTACTTGGCGGCAAGCACTCGCGGCTGCGCGGCGCCTCTCGTTACGCAGGGATCAGTCGATCATTGCGGCCGAGCTGAGGCGCCGGCAAGACAAGATCTAAGATACTCTCCTGCGTTGGAGTTATCCGATCGGCAACTTGGGGGCGACATGGCTTTTGGCGGCGCGAACGAAAGAAATGATCTCCCGCGCCTTGCACGGATCGATCCGCGCCTGTTCGATCTTCTTTTCGGCGGCTGCAAGGTTGAACGCCACGCGGCGGGCCAGATTCTCTTCGTCCAGGAAGATCCATCCGATCGTATTTACGGGGTGATGAGCGGGACGGTGGAGATCTCGATGTATTCGCCGGGAGGCCGGAAGCTGGTGGCCAATATCGAGCTTTCGCACAGCTTGGTCGGAGAGATCGGCGCGCTCGACGGGCGCCCGCGCACCGCAACCGCCACTTGCCTGACCGTTTGCGATCTGGCCTCGCTCGGTCGGAAGCAGCTCTTCGATCGCATCGAAAAAAACCCACCTCTGGCACGCGCCATGATTGAGCTTTTGTGCGCACGGCTGCGTTGGGTCAGCGGCGAACTTGGCGATCAGGCTTTCTTCGGCATTGAGGCCAGGCTGGCAAAACGACTGGTCTTTTTGGCCGGCGTTATGGCGGATGGCTCAGGTTGGATACCGATCTCCCAGTCCGAACTGGGGGAGTTCCTGGGCGCCACGCGCGAGTCCGTCAACAAGACACTTAACGATTGGCGCAACCGTTCGATCATCGCAATCAAGCGTGGTGGCCTGCGCATAAGGAACGCCGGTGCGCTTCGTCACATCGCCGAGTCACAGGACGATGACTGATGTCGCCATTCGCAATCGGCGCGCGTGCATCAGAGCCGCGAAATTAGATTGCGCAACGAAGACCGGATCGGCATGAAGGGATAGTCCTCCACCTGTCGTGGTGACGAACTGGGAACCTCCGTTCAGCATCCTGACGCCGTCCCAGGCGATTGGACCTGCCACGGCTGTCGCGCGATCTATGGTCGGGCTTTTCTTAATAGTCCGTCGGTCAGTCGGTACCCGCTCAAGGAGGCAGAGCGGTGGCGCTAGCCACCGCTCTTATCTGGATCAATTCCGGCAGTCCGGGCTGACAGGATCGTACTGGTGTGGGCTGACCCCCATGCACTTGGAGTTCGAAGCGCCACCAGGCAATCCGATCGACCCGGTCGGGAAGCCATACACCGCTTCTTCTGAAGCCAATGAATGTTGACCCTTCAAGTCACCCGGGGCTTCGAAGTCACCATTGTCGGCTCGCAGACTGTGGACGAAGGTCGAGTCGATCGCGAACGAAGGCACCGTGAGGATGAAGAATGCAGACGCAGCTGTAATGATCTTATACATGTTTCTCTCCCTTTGGTTGATGGCATCACAAAATTCGTGATGAGAACGAAATTGGCTTAGTTTAAAAACCAACTTCCTCTTCGGGCTTGATCTTTGCTATTTTCTTTATGATCTGTCCGAAAGAGAGACTAAATTGCCTGCTCTGTCATCTCTTGTACGCCGCGGGTGAGATTTGTATGTGAAGGAATTCACGCAGGGTGCTAATATGATCGACGGGACGCTTTTCATTCCCGCTGCTTCAGCACCGGGATCGGAACGAGGGACATCGGCTGGTACTGAGCCAGTCTTCGAAGGCCCGCAAGATCAGTCAAGTCGATGAAGCGCGCGTTGCTGGTGATAAGCTGTTCGGCGCGCAATTGCTGAATGATGCGATTGAGATGGGGCACGCTCAACCCGAGCGCGTCCGCCATGATTTCCTGTGAAAACGGCAGATCGAAACTTGCTTCGTCGGCGCGTTCGACTTCCAGGAGACGCGCGTGAATCTCCAGCAAAAGGTGCGCCAACCTTTCAATCGGAGTGCGCCGACCTAGATTGACGATGTGTTCCGCATAAGTCGCTGCCTCTTGGGCGGCGAGCCAACTTAACACCAGACCGAATTGGGGCTGCTCGTAGCAGAGACGAATGTACGCGTCGAACGAGCAGACGGCGTAGGTCAGTTCGCTCACGGCAACGACCGAACAAGTGGATCGATCGAAAAAGCTGACCGGGAATCCAATGACATCACCGGGCAGGATGAGCTTCAGGATTTGCCGCCTGCCGCTGCGCAGCAACCTGTAGCGGATCGCGTAGCCGTCTTTAACAAAGCACAGGTTTCGGAACTCGGAGCCGTGAACGACGAGTTCCTCCCGTTTCCGAATGGTAAGATCGCGCTCGAAGATTGCCTCAAGACGTTTGATGTCTAGCGAATCCAGCTTCATTGCACGTGTCAGTCGGGTCACGATCGGGTGGCCGGTCAGCGGCATGCCATGCTCCAAATGTTCATGACCTTCAACGAAACTTTCCTATGCTTATTAATCCAGATCAATGAACAGAATTATCAAACGAAAGTTGTATTGACTGGCAGGCCTACGCCACTGCGAATGCCCATGCAAATAGGCCATTTTCAGCGTTTCGCTGGAAAAAACCGGTTTGCGGGAACAACAAATGAGAGCCGTCCGACGGCTCCACGCTAAGGAGGAACAGCTGATGCCGCTCGACGATCAAAATACTTCCAATATATCCCGCCGCACCATGCTGCACGCGGGCGCAGGTCTTCTCAGTAGTGCCGTTCTGCCCTTATCCAGCTTTGCGGCTTTTGCAGCCGACGACAAGCCCGCGATAGGCACCTGGCCGGCCGGGTCGGCGGGCGACACCGTCTACATCGGAGCCGCGGTGCCCCTCACCGGTGCCTATGCCGTGCAGGGTGCTGATGAACTTAAGGGCTGGCAGCTGGCGGTCGACCACATCAACAACGGCCATGAGTTGATGAAGGCGTTGGCGCCGAAAGTCGACAAGGGGTTGCTCGGCAAGAAGGTCGAGCTGTTGTCCGCCGACAGCGCGGCCAAGCCGAACCAGGCCGTCGAGCTCGAGCAGAATTTCATCCACCAAAACAACATCATCCTGATGACTGGCTCGACTTCATCGGCGGTCGCGGTTGCGCTCAACAAATTCGCGCAGCGCGAGAAGATCCTCTACGTCGCGGGCATCTCCGGCTCAAACGACACAACAGGCAAGGACTGTGTCCGCTACGGCTTCCGCCAGAACTTCTACGGCCAGACCGCAGCCAACGCGATCGGCCCGATCCTTCTGAAGACCTACGGAAAGGGAAAGAAGGCGGCATTCATGACGCCGGACTACACTTACGGTCACACCGTCACCAAGTCGGTGAACGACTACCTGACCTCTCAGGGTGGATGGGAGATGGTGACGGACCAGGTCTCGCCGCTAGGCACCCAGGATTTCAGCCAGTATCTGACCAACATCGCCAATTCGGGCGCCGAATTCATTGTCAACGTCAACTGGGGCCGCGACGCGGTGCTGTCGATCCAGCAGGCCAAGCAGTTCGGCCTGACTCCGAGCATGAAGATGGTCATCCCCTACCAGATCCCCTTCCTTGCCAAGGAAGTAGGCCCCGAACTGACAGCCGGCGTTTTTGCCGCTACCGATTTCTGGTGGACCCTGCAGGACAAGTATCCGCTCGCCAAGCAGTTCGTGGACGCGTTCCAGAAAAAGTTCGGTTATCGGCCGGAATGGGGCGCCGAAAATGCCTATGTCAGCTTCGCTCATTGGGCGCGCATGGTGTCGCAGGCCGGTAGCTTCTATCCGCCGGACGTCATCAAGCAATACGAGAAGGGTGAGACCATCCCTTCACTCGTCGGCGACGTTCACTATCGGCCGGAAGACCATCAGTGCGTGCGACCGGTCGTACTCGTCCAGGGTAAGGACCCCAAGGACATGAAGAGCGACGACGACTACTGGAACGTGGTCGAGGTGGTCGATGGCGCGCCGCTGATGCAGAAGCCTGACGAGTTCGGCTGCAACCTGGGCAGCTACACCTGATATCCCGCAGCGCCTTCTCCGCCCGCCACGGGTGGAGAAGGCGCTCGCACCGGGACTGGCTCTGGCTGGACTCAGACGGTTCGTCTCCCGGCGGTCGGTGGAATGTCGATTGTTCGCGACTTGTCAACCAAACCCTTGCTGGCGCGAGGGCAGGGCATATTTTTCATGATTAAGGTGGGCACAGAGTGATCAACTGGGCAAATTTCATCTCGCAGTGCTTCAATGGGCTCGTGCTCGGCGCGCTTCTGGCGCTGATCTCCTCCGGGCTGACCATCATCTACGGGACGCTCGGCGTCCTGAACCTTGCCCATGGCGCGATGTTCATGCTCGGAGGCTATGCCGGCTGGCTCGCCTACACCTACACAGGTTCATTCCTCGCCGCGGTGGCGGCCGGATCGCTGTTCGTGATGATCATCGGCGTGTTGATCGAGCGGCTGATCATTCGCCATTTCTACATGCGGCCGCTTGAGGACCAGCTTCTCGTTACGTTCGGGCTCGGCATCGTTTTCGTCGAGACGATCCGCTTCTTCTTCGGCAGCCTCTCGCGCACGGTGCCGCCGCCCGCCTCGCTGGTCGGCATCACCCATCTGGGCTTCATGGTCTATCCCACCTACCGATTGGCGCTCCTCGGCATCGTCGCCCTGGCTCTGCTGATGCTCTATGTCGTGCTCTATCGCACCCGCATCGGGATGATCGTGCGAGCAGGCATCGAGGATTCGGTAATGGTCGATTCGCTTGGAATCGACGTCTACAAGATCTTCATGCTCGTCTTCGGCATCGGAGCCATGGCGGCCGGCTTCGCCGGCATCGTCAACGCACCCGTGGTGTCGATCGCGCCCGATGTCGGGGAAGCCATACTGGTCCAGACCTTCGTGGTCGTGGTGATCGGCGGCGTCGGTTCCTTTCCGGGCGCGATCCTCGGCGGCCTCATCGCCGGCGAAATCATCAGCATCACCTCGATGTTCAATCCCGGTTATTCCTATGTCATGCTGTTCGTGGCGATGACTCTGGTGCTGGTGCTTCGCCCGCACGGGCTGCTCGGCACGGCAGGGCGCGAGTAGACGCGGTCGCCATGAACATCAAACATCCCTTCCTTGTCGAGCTTCTGACGGCGCTGGCGCTCGTCCTGGCGCCGTTCGTGCTGCCCCATCTCGGCTTTTCGCCCAGCACGATCAATCGTATCCTTATATGGGGCCTGTTCGGGATCGGCTTCGACATCCTGTTCGGCTACACGGGATTGCTGTCGTTCGGCCAGTCGGCCTTCTACGGTACTGGCGGGATGTTCGCCGCCTATCTCCTGACTGAAACCGGCTTCTCCTATGTCATGGCTGCCATCGTCATGGGCGCCGTCGTGTCGGGTGTCGTCGGCTATGTGATCGGCCTGATCGCCCTGAGACGCACCGGCATCTATTTCGCCATGATCACGGTGGCCATCGCCGAAGTCTTCTTCTTTGTCGAGTTCAATCCGCTCTCGGCATTCACAGGCGGCGAGAACGGCTTGCCTGGCGTGCCAACCCCGGTCGTCAACCTCGGCTTCACGGTACTCGAATTCAACACCGACTGGACGATGTATACCTTCCTGGCGTTCTGGTATTTCGTGGGCATTGTCGTCGCACTTCGCATCGTACGCTCGCCGGTTGGCGCGATCCTTTCGGCGATCCGTGACAATCCGCTCCGCGCCGCGGCGCTCGGCCACGACATACACGGCTACAAGCTCACGGCCTTCGTGGTTGCGGCGATCTATGCCGGCTTTGCCGGCGGCCTGTTGGGCGTCATGCAGGGCTTCATGCCGCCGGACGCTTTCATGTTCGACACGTCTGGCCAGGTCGTGATGCAGACGGCGATCGGCGGTGCCGGCACACTGTTCGGGCCGCTGGTGGGCGCGACGGTGTGGCTCTATCTGAGCGACTTTTTCCAGAACACATTGCATCTCGGCGCTACATGGAAGTTGGTGCTCGGCATCGTTTTCGTGCTGCTGGTCTGCTTCCTGCGGCGCGGCATCGTCGGTGCGATCGTCGATCTCTATGGGTTGACCGGCGGCCGCAAGCGCATCGAACGGGCCAATCCCGCGGTCGAGAGTGCGCCGCACGTCGTGACCGTCGTCGAACCGATGCCGGCGCGCCGGCATGGCACTGCGCCAGCATCCGGACCGATCCTGCAGGTGCAGGGCCTAACCAAACGCTATGGCGGTATCACAGCCAACAGCGACATCGACTTCAGCGTCGACCATGGGGAGATAAGGGGCATCATTGGACCCAACGGCGCGGGCAAGACGACGTTCTTCAAGATGCTCACCTGCGAGATCGCGCCGACCTCCGGCCGCATCATACTGGCCGGCCGCGACATTACGGGCATGGGTGTGTCCGAGGTGTGCCAGCTCGGGCTCACCAAGAGCTACCAGATCAACCAGCTGTTCGACCGCCTGACGGTGCGGCGGAACCTGATGATTGCCGCGCTGGGCGAGGCGCGTGGAAAGTTCCGGCTTGACCTGTTCAAGAGTATCCACAGCGTTCCCGGTCTCAATGAGCAGGTCGAGCGAACGGCGGCGCTGGTGAACCTTACGGCGCGGCTCGATCGGCCCGTTTCGGAACTGGCCTATGGCGAGAAGCGGCGGCTGGAAATCGGCCTTGCGCTGGCGACGTCGCCGAGCCTGCTCCTGCTTGACGAGCCGCTT
Source organism: Mesorhizobium sp. B2-3-6 (assembly GCF_006442305.1). Lineage (NCBI taxonomy): Bacteria > Pseudomonadati > Pseudomonadota > Alphaproteobacteria > Hyphomicrobiales > Phyllobacteriaceae > Mesorhizobium > Mesorhizobium sp. B2-3-6. Next base: position 90,031 of record NZ_VFVW01000011.1, read on the forward strand.
GCCGGCATGAGCCCGCGCGAGCGCGTCGAGACCGTGGCGCTGCTCAAGTCAATCGCGCGTGGACGCACGATGATCATCATCGACCACGACATGGATTCGCTCTTCGAGCTGGTCGAGAAAGTGACCGTCCTGCAGGAGGGCAGGGTACTGGTCGAAGGCATGCCCGCTGAGATCAAGACCAACGCAAAGGTGCAGGAAGCCTACCTCGGCGGGGTACATGGAGAGGTGGCATGAGCCTGCTCGAAGTCAGGGCGTTGAACAGCTATTATGGCGACAGTCACATTCTGTTCGACGTCTCATTGAGGGTCGAGAAAAACGAGGTCGTGGCGCTGCTCGGGCGCAACGGCGCGGGCAAGTCGACGACGCTGAAGAGCCTGATGGGCGTGGTGACGCCACGAGCCGGCTCGGTTGAGCTCGACGGGGTTGAGCTGGTTGGCAGGAAGGCGCACAGCATCGCTCGGGAAGGCATGCAGCTCGTGCACGAAAATCGGCGCATCTTCGGCAGCCTGAGCGTCGAGGAAAACATCATTCTGGCCGGATTGACCGCCGACGGCCGCTGGCCGCTGGAACGCATCTACACGATGTTCCCACGGCTGAAGGAACGGCGCACCAGCCGTGGCACGGATCTCTCGGGTGGCGAACAGCAGATGCTGGCCATAGCCCGTGCATTGGTGCGCAACCCGAAGATCCTTCTGCTTGATGAGCCCTTCGAAGGACTTGCTCCAGTCATTGTGCACGATCTGGTGCGCGCCTGCCGCGAACTGGCCCAGGCAGGGCAGACAATCGTGCTGGTGGAACAGAACATCGCCGCGACGCTGGCGCTCGCGAGCCGCGTTTATATCATCAATAACGGCCATATCGCCCACGAGGGCCCGGCCGCCGAGCTCAAGACACAGCCGGGGCTGCTGCAGCATCATCTCGGCGTCTAGGGGCGAGCAGCCGCGGACGGCGTTCGACTTCCGACCGCCTTCGGCCATCCGTGCTTCATGCCGGCGACTATCCAGGCCATCGCTTGCAGGACCGTATCGCCTTCTGGCGCCAGCCGCTGATCGCCGGAAATATCAGGACAGTCTCCAGGTTGGAGTCGGCCTGGATTTTTGCCGACCTGCCGTGTTGGAAAAGAGAGGCACCGTTCGATTTTCGAGGAATTTCAAGTCGAGCCGGCGCCGGCTTCGGCGGCAATCGAGCAGATGATCGCGTGGAACCCGGAACGGATCGTGTCGACGCACGGTTGATGGTCTCCGGCGGTGCGGTGGGCGACCTGAGGCGAGCCTTCCGCCGGGTCTTGTAAAGAGTGTTTCGCCGGCTTGTGCACCGCAAACGAGCGCTCTGATATTTGGCGCGAGGACACCGAGATGACTGAACGACCGGAGAGATATCGAAATGCGATTGTCCCTCATATCTACGTCGACGGGGCGTCGGATGGGATCGCGTTCTACGAGCGGGCATTCGGAGCGATGGAATTGTTCCGAATTGCCCACCCAGGCGGCAAAATCATGCACGCCGAGATTTTGATCTGCGGAGCCGTGATCATGATCGGGGATCCGGACGAGAGACTATACGGCGAGCCGCAGACACTTGGTCGCTGCACAGCTGGCCTTCACATCTTCACTGATGATAACGCGACCTTGCTGCGGCGCGCGGTCAAGGCTGGCGCGGAAGAGATTCAGCCACCCACGAATATGTTCTATGGCGCCAGTTCCGCCACCGTGCGCGATCCCTTCGGCCACGTCTGGGTGCTCCTGTCGTGGAGGGAGGACCTCGATCCGGCAGAGATGGAACGGCGCGGGAATGCGCTCCTGGCCTAAAGAAGAAAACGCTGGCGACATGCTAAATGCGGCTGTTCGCTGTGCGGCTCGCTAGTGAGAACCGGCTCGAAAACCTCCGCGAGGCAGTGAGCTTCGCCCGAGCGGCGTCGCAGCATTCTCCACAGGACGTGAGAGGTGTGGGGCATCGAGATTGCTCCCGGATCTCTGAACCCGCAGCGTGAATCATTCAGATGCTTCGTGTCAGGGCATCGGCCTTTGCCGCTTTCCATTCCGCCGGGTCCGCCCTGCGCCATTCGGTTTCCCCTGCGGTGTGCCGAGCAGCACGCGAACGGCGATTTCATGAAGCGGTTGCGCGGCGCCTTGGACGACGTAGTCCAGGCTGGAGCGATCGGAGATCAGGGTCGGCAGGCGCAAGGTGCCGATCAATCCTTCCGCCTCGAAGCGGGAGCGTAGAAGTTCGTAGAGTCCGGCATTGCAGGTAAACGGGCCGGTGATGAACACCTTCTCGGGGAAAAGCAGCCTGCAGGCGTTCCCCAGCGCGCGCGCCATAAGATCGACGGCGACCCGGATTTCGGGAATATCCGTCAGCTCCATCGTCTCGATTTGGCTGGAGAGGAGTTCCTCCTCCCCTGAAGCCCACGGATATATCTCCCGTATGACCGGCAACAGGGCTGACAGCGAAGCTGCTGTTTCGAGACAGCCCCGGTTGCCGCATCCGCAGGGGCGATCCTTGAGCACGTTGAAACGCCAATGGCCGATTTCGCCGAAGGGGCCGCCCTGGCGCATCGGCGCATCGTCGCTGCCGCGATAGGCCAGGCCGATGCCCCAACCCCAATGAAGAATGAAGGCGCCTTCCAGTCGTTCCATGCCCGGCACGGCGTATCGGGCGCTCAATTCGACATCCAGTTGGCGAAACAGGAACACGCGCGGCGTGATGCCATCGAGCGCCTTGCCGACGTCGAAATCGCGAACGTTCGGCCATCGCGAGGTCAATATCCACGTCCGGGTCTTCACGTCCACGATGCCGGAAACGGCAACGGACGTTCCGACATGACGCATGCCAGACGGGCAGCTGCCGAGCAGACCGGCGACAAGGTCACGCATCGTCGCGGTCATGCGGGCCGAATCGGCGTCGGACGGAACATGGGCGGTTTGCCGGGCGAGGACACTTCCGCGGAAATCGACAAGGACGCCAACCAGTTCCTGGCTGGAAACAAGAAGGACGGTCGCGCCCGCGCAACCGGGGTTCAAAACGATTTGCGCCGGTGGGCGGCCACGGCCGCTCACCTGGCCGACGCTTTGCTCGATGATGCCCCTGCCGACGAGGTCGGCGATGGCGCGCGAGATCGCCATCGAGGTCATGTCCAACTCGGCGGCAAGTGCGGCGCGGGATTTGCCGCCGCCTTCGTGCAGGCTGGCGATGACGCGTGCGCAGTGGCGTTGGCGGGCGTCCTCGAAATCCGCGGTGTAGAGCGTCAACATGCCCGGATTCTTTTCCTTTCGCATTTTTGGATAACATTATTCAAAAATGGCTTGCAAGCGGTATCAAGCCGTGTACTCTCCGCGTAAGGAATCTTGGCGATCGGCCGCAACATGATTACTCCCGGTCTGGTCGACATGCAGGTCAATGGCTTCGCCGGCGTCGATTTCAACTCGGGGACCCTGACGGCGGCGGAACTCGACGAAGCGCTGGAGGCCCTCCTGGCGTGCGGCGTGACAGCGTGCCTGCCGACGATCATCACGGCAAGGCCGGACGAATTGTCGGCGCGGTTCAGCGCCCTCGACAAGGCTGTCTCCGAAAGCCGCCTCGGTCCCCTCATGTGCCCCGGCTATCATCTGGAAGGTCCGTTCCTCAATCCCGCCCCGGGTTATTCCGGATGCCATCCCGCCTCGGCGATGACCGCTGCGGATCCTGCGCTCATTGAGCGTCTGCAGTCGCTGCTCAAGCGCCCGATCCTTTTGACGACGCTGGCTCCCGAAGTGGAAGGTGGCATTGCTTTCATACGGGCCATGAACCGGCACAACATTCTTGTTTCGATCGGCCACTCGGCTTGCGGTTTTGAGCTCGTGGCGCAGGCCGCGGCGGCTGGCGCTGTCCTTTCCACCCATCTCGGCAACGGGCTGCCGCAAACCTTGCCGAAACTGGACAATACCCTGTTTGCCCAACTGGCCGAAGACCGTCTCGCCGCGACATTCATCGCCGACGGGATTCACGTTCCGCCAGGCGCGTTGAAATCGCTGGTCCGGGCAAAAGGGCTGGACCGGTCGGTCCTGGTTACCGATGCCGTTTCGGCGGCCGGTGCGCCGCACGGGTCTTACGAATTTGCCGGAATGCGGGTCGAGAGCCGCGCCGATGGCTCGGTCCGCGTTCCTGGCGGCATCGGGCTCGCCGGGTCGGCGCTGCGACTGGACGACGCCGTGCGCAACCTGGTGCGCTGGGGCATCGCCGGTTTCGCACAGGCTGTCGATATGGCCTCGGCAAATGTGATGGCGCTGCTGCAGCCGGTGCTGGACGCGCATGGCCTTCGCGTGCCCGCCAGCGAGATCGAGTGGGCGCCCGACATGACCATCACCCATGCGCGCGTCGGAGAAGAAGAACGCGAATACGACCGGCAAACGACAAAATGGGAAGGAAGACAACCATGACTGCTCGTGAACTCAAGGTGAATCGCCGCACCATCCTTGGCGGCATTGGCGGTACATTCCTCGCCGGCACGACGCGGGCCTGGGCGCAGTCACCCAAATTGCCGGCATCGCCGGTCGTCATTTCGGTGATGGACGTGGGCGGCGCGCTGGCGCTTTCGCAGCCGGCCTTCGAAAACTACGCCAAGAAATATCCCGAGCGCACCGAACGGATCGTCTTCACCAAGGCGCCGGTGACCGAGCTTGCCGGAAAGCTGCGCGCGCAGCAAGAAGCCAACCGCGTCGATATCGACATGGTGCTGACCGGCTCCGACGGTCTGGCGGCAGGCCTAGCCAACGGCACATGGATCAAGATTCTGCCTGATTTCAACGACAAGTTTCCCAAAATCGAGGACAATTACGAACCGGCCGCACTGGCCCTGCACAAGAAGCAGGGCGCGGGATATGGCGTTGTCGTCAACTACTATCCTTCCGGCCCGCTGATCGAATACGCCCCTGAGCGGGTGAAGGAGGTTCCCGGCTCGGTCGAGGAGCTGCTAGCCTGGGCCAAGGCCAATCCGGGCCGCTTCATGTATGCGCGGCCCACCAATTCCGGCCCTGGCCGCACATTCATGATGGGTCTCCCCTACCTGCTCGGCGACAAGGATCCGCAGGATCCCGTCGACGGCTGGGAGAAGACGTGGGGTTATCTGGCAGAGATCGGCCAGTATATCGACTATTATCCCGCGGGCACCGGCGTCACCATGAAGGAATTCGGGGAAGGCAGCCGCGACATCATCATTTCGACCACGGGATGGGATATCAATCCACGTGCCCTCGGCATCGTGCCGGAATCGGCAAGGATCGGCACGCTCAAGGGCTTCCATTGGGTTTCGGACGCCTTTTTCATGTGCGTTCCGAAAGGCATTTCCGACGACAAGCTCGCCGTGGTGCTTGATCTGATGGCATTTTTGCTTACGCCCGAAGCGCAGGCTTATTCCTACGATGAGGGCTATCTCTACCCCGGCCCGGCGGTGAAGAACGTGCCTGTCTCCATGGCGCCGCAGCACAGCCAGGACATCGTCAAACGTTTCGGCAGGGACGAGTATGCCAGCCTCATCGCCGACAACCCGATCGAACTGCCGCTGCCGCCGGAAAAGATGATCGCCGCCTTCCGAAAGTGGGACGAATTGGTCGGCGCAAAGAAATCCTGATGCTTCGCCAAAGGCCGGCCGCGTCGAGGGGCTGGCGCTAGGATAGTGCAGCATGCCAGGCGCGGCCTGACGCGGCCTGTCCGCGACGGGACCTTCAGCGCAGCGGGGCGTCATTTGCGTTGCATTCGATACTAATAGACTAATATATCATTCGTCTGGGAGAGCCGGGATGAAAGTGTGGAGATGCCGCTCTTTCAAGGAGATAAATGAGGAGGACGACGACGATGTTCACGATTTCACGCCGCCAGGCGCTCGGCGGATTGGCCGGGTTTGCAGCGCTGCCCTTTGGCAGGTCATTCGCCGACGAGCTTGCCCTGCCCACTTCGCCGGTGGCGCTCAACATCATTGATGTCGCGGGCAATCTGCAGCTTACCCAGGCGGCAATCGAGAAATTCGGCAAGGAAAATCCGGGGCTCGTCTCCAAGATCACGTTCTCGCGCGCGCCGTCCCCCGAACTGCCGGCCAAGCTCGCCGCGCAGCAGGCGGCCAACCGGGTCGACATCGACCTGGTGCTGACGGGGCCGGGTGCCATGTCGGACGGCATCACCCAGGGCCTGTGGATCGACGTGTGGACGAAATACCCCACTGTGCTGCCCAAGGCTGAGGACGTCTATCTCGACAGCGCCTTGATGATGCAGAAGAACTTCGGCCAGAACGAAGGCGTCGCCGTCGTCTATTCGCCGTCGGGCCCACTCTTCGAATATGCGCCGGACAGGGTCAAGACCATCCCCAGGAACACCGACGAACTGCTGGCGTGGGTGAAGGCCAATCCCGGCAAATTCTGCTATGCGCGGCCGGTCAATTCGGGACCGGGCTGGACCTTCCTGATGGCCATGCCCTACATCCTCGGCGACAAGAATCCTTCCGATCCCATCAATGGCTGGGAGAAGACCTGGGCCTATCTGAAGGCGCTGGATGAAGGCATCGATTACTATCCCTCCGGCACCACGGTGACGATGAAGGAGCTGGCCGAGGGCACCCGCGACATGATCGTTTCCACCTTCGGCTGGGACATCAACCCGCGTGTGTTGGGCATCGTGCCGAAGGAGATCGAGACGTTTGCGCTCGAAGGCACGCATTGGGTGCCCGATACGCAGTTCATGTGCATTCCCAAGGGCGTCGCGGAGGAAAAGGTCGCGGTTCTGGTCAAGCTCATGGCCTTCATGCTCGAACCCGCGCAGCAGGCCTATACCTACGACAAGGGCTATTTCTATCCCGGTCCAGCGGTCAAGGGGGTACCACTCAGCGCCGCGCCGCAGGAAAGCCAGGACGCCATCGCAGAGTTCGGCCGCCCACAATATGAAGAGCTGATCAGGAAGTTCCCGGTCGAAGCGCCGTTAAAGCCGGAAGCACTGGTCGCCGCCTTCGAGAAATGGGACCGCGAGGTCGGTGCCAACAAGATGAAATAGCGGACCAATGCGATTTGCCGTGATCGGCATCGATCATCGTCACGTCTATGACCTGATCGGTGGGCTTCTGGATGCCGGCGCCGAGTGCGCCGGCTACGATCCCGCGACGACCGATCCCAAGGTTGCCGCCGGCATCGCCGAGCGTTTTCCACGGATCGCGCCGGTCGAACGACGGCGCCTGATCGAGGATCCCGCCATCGACCTCGTCGTTACCGCGGCTGTCCCCTCCGACCGGGCCGCCATTGCCGTCGAGGCCATGTGGCATGGCAAGGACGTGCTTGCGGACAAGCCCGGCCTGACCACGTTCGAGCAGCTTGCCGCCGTGCGGCAGACCGTGCGTGAGACGGGACGCATCTTTTCGATCTGCTTTTCGGAGCGCCTCCTGACCCGAGCCTCGACGCTGGCGACGCAGCTGGCGATGGAGGGCGCCATCGGCGAAGTCATCCATGTGACGGGCCTGGGGCCGCACCGGCTCAACCGTGCGCTACGCCCGGCGTGGTTTTTCGATCCCGTGAATTACGGCGGCATCCTGGTCGATATCGCCTCGCACCAAATTGATCAGTTCCTGTTCTATACTGGCTGCGCCGACGCGAATGTCGTTTCAAGTGCGGTCGGCCATTTTGGCGCTCCTGACATTCCAGCATTCCAGGATTTCGGCGACATCCTCCTGCGCGGAGACAAAGCGAGCGGCTATATCCGCGTCGACTGGTTCACCGCCGACGGGCTGCCGACCTGGGGGGATGGACGGCTCATCCTGCTCGGCACCAAGGGCACGATCGAACTTAGGAAATATGTCGACATAGCCGGCAAACCTGGCACGGACCACGTATTCCTCGTCGATGGCCAGGGCACGCGCCATTTCGATGCGTCGGGCGAAAAGATATCCTATTTCGAGCGCCTGCTTGCCGACGTGTGCGAGCGTACCGAAACGGCGATGACGCAGGAGCATGTCTTCACGGTCTGCCGGCTGGCGCTCGAGGCGCAGGCGGCGGCGGTCGTCGTGACGGGGCAGGAAAGGAACGCGCGATGAGCAGGCTACGTGTCGCCATGATCGGCTTGGGTCCGGCGGCGTTGCCGCATGCGAAGAGCCTCGTCGATCTTGCTGGCAGGATCGAGGTGAAATGGGCGGCCAGCCGCAGCCAGGCGACGGCAGAAGCCTTTGCCGACCAGTTTTCCTTTCCCGTGACGACCGATATTGCGGCCGCGATTGCCGATCCCGAGGTTCAGGCGGTGCTGGTGCTGACGCCGGCCAACGCACATCTGGCGGTGGCCGAACTGGCCCTTGCCGCCGGCAAGCACGTGCTCGTCGAAAAGCCGCTCGAAACAACACTGGCCCGCGCCGAGAAGCTGGTCACGCTGGCCCGCGGGGCCGGCCTGCGCCTCGGCGTCGTCCTGCAGCACCGTTTCCGGCCGGCCAGCCTGCGGCTGCGCCAACTGCTGGCTTCCGGCGCCATCGGCACGGTGGAGGCGGCCAGTCTTCGGGTTCCGTGGTGGCGGCCGCAGGCCTACTACGACACCGGCGGCCGCGGCAGCTTCGCGCGGGACGGGGGCGGCGTGCTGTTGTCGCAGGCCATCCACGCCATCGACCTTTTCCGCTCTCTGCTGGGAGAGGTAGAGGTGCTGGCTTCGCAGGTGCGGACGACTGGCCTGCACCGGATGGAAGCTGAGGATTACGTCACCGCCCTGATGCGGCTCGGCAACGGCTCACCGGCCTCGCTGCTCGCCACGACGGCGGCCTATCCGGGCTCGCCTGAAACCATGGAGATTGTCGGCTCGGTCGGCACGGCCACGCTGACCGGCGGGGCGCTGAGCGTCGACTGGCTCGACGGGCGCGAAGAGCGCGTCGAGGCGGAGGGGAAGACAGGCAGCGGCGCAGCCATCATGGACTTCCCCCATGACGCGCATCGTGCGCTGATTGACGATTTCGCCGATGCGATTTCGCAAGACCGCGATCCGGTCGTGACGGGTGAGGAGGCGCTCCAGACACAGCGCCTGATCGCAGCCCTCATCCGTGCGGATCCGGCCAGCAACCAACCCGTATAAGAGCTTCCTTCTCGAACGCTCCAGGATTCCTGGAGAGAGTGGCTTTCCGCCGCCATCATGCGGCGGAAAGAAAAGCCTGCTTCAGGCGGAGGCGGGCTGCTGCTTTGCCCGCGCGACAATCTGCGTCGGATTGACGAAGCGCAGTGCGATCAGCAGCCAGACCAGCGTCGTTATCATATACACCACCGCCATCGCGTCGATCGACTGCACCGCGCGCACGCCCGAGGCGAAGACAGAATAGTACAGCGCCACGACGAGCGTCTGGCTGGTCGGCCCGGCCGTCAGGAAGGTCAGTTCGAACATGCCGATGGTACGCACCAGCACCAGCAGCAGCGCCGCCAAGATGCCCGGCATCAGCATCGGCAGCAGAACATGGAGGAAGAGCTGGAACGTGTTGGCGCCGAAGACACGCGCGGCCGCCTCGATCTTGGGATCGATCTGCTCGATGAAGGGGATCATCACCAGGATGACGAAAGGAACCGTCGGCACAAGATTGGCCAGCACCACGCCCCAGAATGTGCCGCCGACCCCCGATTGGTAGAGCACGGTAGCCAGCGGAATGCCGAAGGTGATCGGCGGCACCAGAAGCGGCAGCAGGAACAGAAGCATGATCAGCTTCTTGCCGGGAAAATCGCGCCGCGCCAGCGCATAGGCTGCCGTCACGCCGAGCAGGCCTGAAAGCGCGACCACGGTGAAGGCGATCTGGAAGGTTACGATCAGGATATCGTGGAGCTGGAATTCCGCCCAGGCGGCGAAATACCAGCGGGTGGTGAAGCCGGCAGGAATCCATGTGCCCAGCCAGCGCGTGCCGAAGGACGACAGGATGACCGTGGCAATCATCGCCGCGAGGTTGAGTACGAAGAAACCCACCACCACCCAGATGGCGGTGATCCAGAGCTTGGCGGCGATGGTTGTGTCGCGGATCATGTCAGCCCTTTCCGCCTGCGGTGCTGCCGCGATAGAACAGGTTGCGCAGCATCAGGATGGCGACGACGATGACCAACTGCACACCGGCCATGATCATCGCGATTGCCGAGGCCATCGAGTAGTCATATTGCTCGAAGGCGGCCTGGTAGGCCGCAATCGAGATCACGCGGGTCGGCCCGGCCGGCGCACCGAGCAGAACCGCCGACGGAAAGACGGCGAAGGCCTGTACGAACGAAAGCAGGAAGGCGATGGCCAGGCCGGGGATCAGCAGCGGCAGGAACACATAGCGGAACCGCTGCCAGGAGCGCGCGCCGTGGGTCGCCGCCGCCTGTTCCAGTGCCGGATCGATGCCTGTCACGTAGGAAAGCGTCAAAAGGAACGTGAACGGGAAACCGGTGATGATCAGCGACGCGAAAACACCCCAGTAATTGTTGGTGAGTTTCACGGGACTGCCGATGACGCCGAACAACATCAGCGTGCGGCTGAACCAGCCCTGCGGTCCCAGATAGTTGAGCAGGCCTTCCGCCACCAGCACCGTGCCGAGCGTTACCGGCAGCACGAGGATGGTGGTCAGCATGCGCTGGTGCGTCATCAGGCGAACGCGAAATGCGATGGGCAGCGCCAGCGCCAGGCTGATAACGGTGACCGGCACCGCCAGCCACAGCGTGGTGGCAATGGTGTTGTAGAGGAACGGGTCGGTGAAGAAACGCTGGTAGTTGGCGAGGAGCCCCCCTTCCTTCGGCTGGAAGGACAGGAGCAGGCCGTAGACAAAGGGATAGACGAAGATCGCCAGCGTAAACAAGGCGGCCGGAAGCACCAGAAGGGTGACGCCGTCGATCCCGTGCAAGGCCAGCCGCTGGCGCAGAGAAGGAGAGGGCGTATGATCGAGCGTCGACATCGCCATCCTCAGGCCGCGTAGATCAGGGCATGGGCAGAATCGATCGAGAGCGAAACCGTGTTCCCGACCGACGCGGCCTGGCTGGCATGGAAAATCAGCTCGAGGCCGCCCTCGGTGCGTGCCGTGCCGACGAATTCCCGGCCGCGATACTCGATGGTTTCGACCTTCGCATCGAGCGTCCCGACGCCCTTGTCGCTCACGGTGACATCGTCCGGCCTGGCGGCGATCACGGCGTGCGCGCCAACCGCGAGATCGTCGCGCACTCTGCCCGAAAGGCTGACGCCGCCGACTTCGACCGTGGCAATGTCGCCGTCGCGCCGGGTGACCTTGCCGGTTAGCCGGTTGCGGTAGCCCATGAATTCGGCGACGTCGAGATGGTCCGGGCTCTCATAGAGGTCCCGCGGAGCGCCGACCTGCCGGATTCGGCCATCGCTCAGCACGACTATGCGGTCGGCAAGCGACAAGGCCTCATCCTGGTCATGCGTCACATAAAGGGTGGTGGCCCCGAGCTGGTTGTGGATGCGCCGGATTTCCGCACGCATCTCGATGCGCAATTTCGCGTCGAGGTTGGAGAGCGGCTCGTCCATCAGCACCAGCGGCGGCTCGATGACGATGGCGCGGGCGATGGCGACCCGCTGCTGCTGACCGCCTGACAGTTGACCCGGCAGCTTGTGGCCCTGCGTTTCCAGCCGCACCAGTCCCAGCGCCTCGTCGACGCGTTGCGTGATCTCGGTCTTGGGCGTGCCGCGCATCTTCAGGCCGAAGCCGATATTGGCTTTGACGGTCATATGCGGGAACAGCGCATAGTTCTGGAAGACCATGCCGAAGCCGCGGTCTTCCGGCTTAAGCTGGTCGATACGCTTGTCGTCGAGATAGATGCTGCCGCCCGTGGTGGAAAGCAGTCCGGCGATGCAGTTCAGGGCGGTCGACTTGCCGCAGCCCGAAGGTCCGAGCAGGGCGATGAATTCCCCCTTGCGCACGGTCAGCGAAACGTCACTCAGCGCGCTCATACTGCCGAATTTTCGACTCATATGATCGAGGCGGAGTTCGTCGAATTTCGACGAGGCGAGCAGCATCCGTTCGTAGCCCCATTGTTGTAGGCGAACCGGGCGGCATGCCCGGTTCCTATTATGCGCTGAAACTCAAAGGTTTGTCATTTCGCGGCGGCGGCGACCTGTTCGTCCCAGGTTCGGAATGCCGTGACCATCGAAGCTGGCTCCAGCGGCAGTTCGATCGGATTGTTGGCGATCAGGTCGGCATATTCGGTGCGGCCGAATTCGGCGATCGCATCCTGGCTTTCCTGCGGCGCCATGTCGAGGGTGACATCCTTGACCGCCGGGCCCGGATAGAAATAGCCCTCGTCATAGGTATAGGCCTGCTGCTTAGGCGTCAGCAGGAATGCCATCAGGTCCTTGAGCACGGCCAGTTTTTCGTCGCTGACCCCTTTCGGCACGCACATGTAATGGGCGTCGGCGACCCAATGGAAGCCTTTCAGCGCCCCAACCTTGGCTTCCTTCGGCACGACGCCGAGAACGCGCGGGTTGATGTCCCAGCCAGTCGTCGACACAGTCATGTCGCGCGTGCCTTCGCCGAGTTCCTTCATCAGCGCACCGGTGCCGGTCGGATAATATTCGATGTATTTGTGCAGTTCCTTAAGATAGGCCCAGGTCTTGTCCCAGCCCTTGACCGGATCCTTCGGATCGCTGTCGCCGAGCAGATAGGGAAGACCCATCAGGAAGGTGCGGCCGGGGCCGGAATTGGCCGGGCGCGCATAGAGGAACCGGTTCGGGTTCTCCTTGGCCCACGCCAGAAGCTCCTCCGCCGTGGTCGGCACCGTCTTGACCTTGTCGGGCATGTATTCGAGCAGCGGCCCGGACGGGTAGTAGGTGACGACGACGCCGTGGTCCTTGGCCAGCGTCTGCATCCGCGCTGCCGGCTCCTGATAGATATCGGCCAGCTTCGGCAAGGCGCCCGCATCGTCAGGAAGCAGCTTGACCCACAGGTCCATCTCGAGGCCTGCCGACAGCGCATCCGTTCCGGTAAGCACGAGGTCGATATCGACGCGGTTCGCCGCCTGCTGCGCCTTGATCTTGCCGGGAAGCTCGGGGGCGGGCGCCTTGGTGAAGACGATGTTCGAGATCAGTTCCGGCTTGGCCGTCTTGTAATTCTCGATCGCCTTCTGGGTTAGCGCCAGATTGCCGGCGACATCGACGATATTGATGGTGACGGGCGCGGTCGGCAGCTTGGCGGTCTGGGCAAACGCGCGCGCAACCGGAAGCGCCGCCATGCCGGCTAGTCCGCCGACCGCCTGTCGCCGAGTGATCTTGATCATCTTCATCTCCTCCGCTGGGGTCCTGTCTTGTCCGGCAGGATTTCAATTTTGATATATTAATCTACCAGTCATCAAAAACAACCGCTTTCTGCTCCGTGCATGAACCGCTGCGCCAATCATGCCACGGTGGCTGCGGCGCCGTCGTTCAAAAGATCGGTCAATAGGGTTCCCAGGCTTGCGAAATGGGCTCGGCCGGGAGATCGGTGCCGAGGACCTGCTTCAGCCGCAGGAAGACGGCGGCCAGTTGGGCAGCCAAGCCGATCTTTGCGGTCCGCGCGCCCGATCCCGGCCGGCAGGTCACCCAGGTCCGATTGGAAAGCCGCTGCGCCATGGTCAGAGCCTATAGGCTTTCTTGGCCACGCGGTAGGCGAGATCGTGCGCCACTTCCTGCGCCTCGTCCTCGTCGAGCCGGTGGTCAGCCACCAATTCCGCGAGAAAATTGCAGTCGACGCGGCGCGCCATGTCGTGCCGCGCGGGGATCGAACAGAAGGCACGGGTGTCGTCGTTGAAGCCCACCGTGTTATAGAAGCCGGCTGTCTCCGTGGTAAGCTTGCGAAACCGGTACATGCCTTCGGGGCTGTCGAAAAACCACCAGGGGGGGCCGAGGCGCAGCGCCGGATAATGCCCGGCAAGCGGCGCAAGCTCGCGCCCATAGGCCGTCTCGTCCAGTGTGAACAGGATCAATGTCAGGCGCGTGTCGTTGCCGAACGCGTCGAGGAGCGGCTTGAGGTCGTGGACATAATCGGTGCCGGTGGGAATGTCTGCGCCCTTGTCGAAGCCGAACTCGGCGAAAATCTGCGGGTTGTGGTTGCGGAAAGAGCCGGGATGGATTTGCATGACCAGGCCGTCCTCGACGCTCATGCGCGCCATTTCGGTCAGCATTTGCGCGCGGAACAGGTCGGCATCCTCGGGCGAAACATCGGCCTTCAGCACCCGGTTGAACAGTGCCGTTGCTTCCGCCTTCGACAGGTCGGCGGTGCGGGCATTCGGATGGCCGTGGTCGGTGGACGTCGCGCCGCGCTGCTTGAAATATGCACGGCGGATTCGGTGCGCCTCAAGATAGCCGGGATAGCTGGCCGGCGTTCCGGCCAACGCCAGGAACCGCTCCACCTCGGCATGGAAACCCTTGCGCGAAGGGTCGACGACGGCGTCTGGCCGGTAGGCTGGCACAACCCGGCCGTCCCATCCGGAAGCCTTGATCGCATCATGCGCGGCAAGCGCATCGGTGGCGGCGTCCGTCGTTGAGATGGCTTCGATGTTGAAACGCTTGTAGAGCGCGCGCGGGCGCATCTCCGGCCGCTCGAGCTGTTCGGCGATGCGGTCATAAAGAAGGTCGGCATTCTTCGCGCCGAGCCGCTCTTCGATTCCGAAGACCGTTGCCAGCGAATGCTCGAACCACAGCCGCGTCGGCGTGCCGCGGAAAAGGGCGTAGTTCTCGGCGAAGCGGCGCCAGATCTTGCGAGGATCGGTTTCGATCGGCCCCCCATCCAGCCGCGGGACGCCGAAATCTTCCATGCGCATTCCCTGGGAATAGAACATGCGCAAAATGTAGTGGTCGGGCTTGACGAACAGCGTGGCCGGATCCGGGAACGGCAGGTCATACGCATACCAATCCGGCTCGGTATGGCCGTGCGGGGAGATGATCGGCAAGGCACGCACGCCTTCATAGAGGCGCCTGGCGATGGAACGGACGGTAGGGTCAGGCGAAAAAAGCCTGTCGGGATGGAGCGGCATTGCAAAATCCTTGCGGTCGAGCCGCGAAAGCGGCGTTCGGAAGGGAGGGGCGATTGAATGCGCGCGATCATAATTTGGGATGAAGCGGCGTTCCGATATTGGCGAACAGTAAGGAATAATATATTAATATGTCAACTGATTGAAGATCGGGGATCGAGAAATGACATCAGCAAAGGCGCATGCGGGCATTGCGGGCTCCGACCGCGACGCCGTCCCCGTTCGAACGAAGATGCGTCGGCCGGGCATCGTGCGTACGACCGCTGCGTCCGCAGTCTACCGCGAACTGCACGAAGCGATCGTATCCATGCAGCTTAAGCCCGGCAACGCCTTGAATGAAAAGGTCCTGACTGAGCGTTTCGGTGTCAGCCGCACGCCGGTTCGCGAGGCGTTGATTCGCCTGGTCGAGGACGGGCTGGTCAATATCTATCCCCAGTCGGGAACCTTCGTCGCGCCGATACCGATCTCGCTCATTCCTGAAGCCGTCGTCATCCGTAAGGCGCTGGAAGGCGCCACGGTCGAAAAGGCCGCGCAATGCGCAAACGGCGACGATGTGGGAAAGCTCGACGACATATTGGCGCGGCAGCGGTTCCTTGCCGAACGACAGGACATGAACGGCTTTCACGAGGCCGACGAGGCCTTTCACGAGGCGATTGCCCGAATAGCCAGCTATTCCGGCATCTGGAACTATCTGAAGCCGGTCAAGGTGCAGATCGACCGGGCGCGGCGCATGACGCTGCCCGCGCTTGGCCGCATGGACCATGTGATCGGCGAGCATACGGTCATCCGCAACGCCATAGCGGTGCATGACGTGAAGGCTGCCTGTGAAGCCATGCGAATCCATTTGGGCGCTGTCATTCCCGATGTCGAGCAACTGCGCGACGCCTACCCCGACTGGTTTATTTGAGCCGACCAGCCCTGAAATAGTTGGAGAAATGACGAATGCGCGAGGCATGGAGATGGTTTGGGCCGGATGCGGGGGTTCCGCTCGATGCGGTGCGTCAGGCCGGCGCCACCGATATCGTATCGGCGTTGCACGAAGTCCCGATCGGGCGTGCCTGGACGAAGGCGGAGGTGGCGACGCGCAAGGCGATGATCGAGGATACGCCGTCCGACCGCTCGCCGCTTGTCTGGTCGGTCGTTGAAAGCATACCGGTCCCCGACGCTGTCAAGCGTCACGGCGGCGAGGCGAAAGCCGAGATCGAGGCCTGGATCGCCAGCATGGAAGCGGTTGCGGCCAACGGCATCCATATCATCTGTTTCAATTTCATGCCCCTGGTGGACTGGACCCGCACCGATCTTGATTACGAACTGCCAAGCGGCGCGACCGCGATGCGTTTCGACCAGGACCGGTTTGCAGCCTTCGACCTCCACATCCTGCAGCGCAGGGGAGCCGAAGCCGATTATTCGAACGAGGACCGCGAGCGGGCGAAAGCTGTTTTCGAGGCGATGAGCGAAGAGGAGGCCGCGACCCTCGTCGCCAACATCGCCAGTGCGCTGCCGGGCTCGACCACGGAGCCGTTGACGGTCCCGCAGTTTCGCGACCGGCTGGCGCGTTATGCGGGCATCGATGCCGCCCGGCTGCGCCACCATCTCACCGAATTCCTGGCGGCGATCGCGCCCGCCGCAGAGAGCAGCGGCGTCCGGCTTGCGCTGCATCCGGACGATCCGCCCCGCTCGCTCTTTGGTCTGCCGCGGGTGGCCTCGACCGCCGCCGACTACAACGCGCTCTTCGAGGCAGTTCCGTCGCCGGCCGTCGGCATGTGCTTTTGCACCGGAAGCCTTGGCGTGCGCGCCGACAACGATCTTCCGGCGATGGCGAAGCACTTCGCGTCGCGCATCCCCTTCGCACATTTGCGGGCGACCAAGCGCGAAGGCGATGGCCGCACCTTCCATGAAGCGGCGCATCTGGACGGCGACGTGGACATGGTTGCGGTACTGCGCGAATTGTTGGCCGAAGACGGCAAACGGGAACCGCACGACACCATCGTCTTCCGCTCCGACCACGGCCACCGCATGCTGGATGATCTCACAAAAACGGTGAATCCCGGCTATCCGGCGATAGGTCGCCTGCGCGGTCTGGCGGAACTGCGCGGCGTGATCCACGCGCTCCAGTCGAAGGGTTGACAGCGCGGCAATGCCTACCGTGATCGGCGCGGCTTCGGTCCGCCTGCGCCGATCCTGCCCTATCCCTGACGTCGATCGGCATTAGGTCGGTTTCCGCCTGTGGAGGACTGCCTCGGGGGACAGTCCGATTATCCGACCTGTTCTAGGCCAATCAATCCTTGACACGACTTCGTGCAAGCGCTTTCATGCAAGCGCTTGCATTAGGGGCGCGCATGCCTGACCGAAGGCGGAACAATTCATCTTCAGCACCGACGCTGAGCGAGGTGGCGGACGCAGCCAACGTCTCTTCGGCTACGGTTTCGCGTGCTTTCAGCCGGCCGGAGCTTCTCAGTCGCGAGACGGTCGCGCGGGTTCACTCGGTCGCCGCAAGACTCGGCTATGTCCCCAACCATGCCGCGCGCGCACTAAGCACCGGCCGGATGGGCAATATCGCGCTGATCGTGCCCGACATCACCAACCCGTTCTTCGCGGCGTTGATGCGTGGGGGGCAGGCGACGGCCCGCGACTGTGGCTATGCGACATTTATCGGCGATTCTGACGAGACGCCGGAAGTGGAAGACATTCTCCTGACCAAGCTGTCAGCGCAGGTAGAAGGTTTCATCATCGCCTCTTCGCGCCTGCACACGAAACAGATCCTTGAACATGCGCGGAGGCGGCCTTGCGTCCTCGTCAACCGCGACATTCCCGGCATGGTACGGCTTCTGGTCGATAGCGGGCCAAGCTATGGGCAGGCGCTGGAGCATCTGGTTTCGCTGGGCCATAGATCGATCGCCTATGTTGCCGGGCCGGCATTCTCCTGGTCGAACAGCCAGCGCTACGGCACCGTGACCAGGAGGGCCGCCGAGCTTGGGGTTGAGATCGTACGGGTTCCGACCTCGCGGCCAAGCTTCGAGGCCGGCCAGGCCTGCGTCGATGAACTCGTCCTGACGGGCGCGACCGCCATACTCGCATTCGACGATGTCATGGCGCAAGGCATCATGGCCGGGCTTGCCGCGCGCGGCCTGTCGGTGCCGGGCGACTACAGCGTGATCGGCTGCGACGGCATACTGGCGCCGACCCTTTTCCCGCCCCTGACGTCCATCGCAACCCATTGCGCGGAGGCCGGCAGGCAGGCGGTCGAGCTTCTCGTCGCTATGCTGCAAGGCAAGCCGCTCGCGCACAAGCGCATCAATCTCGTCACCGAATTCGTCATCAGGGCGACAACCCAGGCCCCGTGCTCGCAGCGAGAAACGGCGGGGCTCGATCGACTTACAACCACGGAGTGATCATGCGAATTTACGTGAAACCGGACAAAAAGCTGCTGGGCGCCGCTGCCGCTGAACTGGGGGCGCAGTCGATCCGCGCCGCGATCGAGGCGCGCGGGGCGGCCAATATCGTCGTCGCCACCGGAGCCAGCCAGTTCGAGGTACTTGCCGCGCTGGTGAAGCGGGATGACATCGACTGGTCGCGCGTCACCGGCTTTCACCTCGATGAATATGTCGCCATGCCGGATACGCATCCGGCCAGTTTTCGGCGCTATCTCAAGGAGCGCTTCACCGCGTTGCTGCCGTCGCTCGGGGCCTTTCATTTCATCGACGGGGACGTGCCGGATCCAGGTGCCGAGGTGGCGCGCATCAATGCGTTGATTGAGCGTCACCCCATCGATGTGACATTCGCGGGCATTGGCGAGAACGGCCACCTCGCCTTCAACGATCCGCCCGCGGACTTCGAGACGACCGCACCGTTCCACCTGGTAACGCTGGACGACCGCTGCCGCCGCCAGCAGTTCGGCGAAGGCTGGTTTCCGACGCTGGAAGACGTTCCGCACAGGGCGATCTCCATGACCGTCAACCAGATCATGAAAAGCGGTCTGATCGTGCTGGCGGTGCCGGACCGCCGCAAGGCCGAGGCGGTGCGCGATACGGTCGAAGCGCCGATCTCGCCGATGGTGCCGGCCGGTATCTTGCGCAGGCATGCCGACTGCCACCTGTTTCTCGATCCGCAATCGGCTGCTCTGCTTCGCGAAGTGCCGGACACCGTGGGCGAATAACCGTCCACGCAACCTAGAAAGGGAGGAGACACCAATGACAACCCGACGCAATGCCCTTCTAACGATCCTGGGTGCTGGCGTTGCCGCGGCGGCAAGGCCGGTTTTCGTGCTTGCCAAGGAGTTCCCGAAGCCGAAGGAACCGCTGGTCATCAATGTGGTCGACGTTGCCGGCGACCTGCAACTCAGCCAGCGGGCGCTTGAAAAGTTCGCCGAGACCCATCCGGAACTGATTTCGAAGTTCGTTTACACGCAGGCGCCCGCGCCCGAACTTGCCGCCAAGCTCAAGGCCCAGCAGGCGGCAGGCCGGTTGGACATCGATTTCGTGCTCACCGGTAACGACGCCCTTGCCGCGGGCATCGACCAGGGATTGTGGACCCAGATCCTGCCCGACTACGCCGATATGTTCCCCAAGCTCGACGAGCGCTACCTACCGGGCGCCTATGCCATGCAGCAGATGGCGAAGGGCCAAGCCTTCGTCGATAGCTGGTATCCGTCAGGCCCGCTCCTGGAATATGCGCCGGATCGGGTCAAGGACCTTCCTGGGACCGCTGAAGAGTTGCTTGCCTGGTGCAAGGCGCATCCGGGAAAGTTCATGTATGCGCGCCCGGCGAATTCCGGCCCCGGCCGAACCTTCGTCATGGGCCTTCCCTACCTGCTCGGCGACAAGGATCCGCTGGATCCTATCGACGGCTGGGAGAAGACCTGGGCCTATCTCAAGGAACTGAACGACTGCATCGACTATTATCCCTCCGGCACGACCGTCACCATGAAGGAACTGGGTGACGGCACGCGCGATATCATCGCCACGACCACCGGATGGGACATCAATCCGCGCTATCTCGGCATCGTTCCCGAAGACTACAAGATTGCGACCCTGAAGGGCTTCCACTGGGTCAGCGACGCCAACTATGTGGCTATCCCAAAGGGCGTTTCCGACGAAAAGCTCGGCGTTCTCCTGCAACTGATCGCCTTCATCCTTGAGCCCGAGCAGCAGGCATTCATGTACGATCACGGCTACATGTACCCCGGCCCGTCGATCAGGGACGTGCCGATAGAGATGGCGCCGCAGGACAGCCAGGACACGATCATGCGTTTCGGCCGGCCCGAATATGCCGCGATGATCGCCGACAACCCGATCGAACCGCCGCTCGACGCCAAACCGCTGGTTGCCATGTTCGAGAAGTGGGACAAGGAGATCGGCGGGGCCAAAAACGCCAAATAGGGTATCTCCGCGCACGGCCATTCGACAGCGGTTTGTCCCCGCTGCCATGATAGCTAAGCCGCTTGACAATACCCCTGGTGGTCCGGGGAACCCGCCGGTCCGACCGAGATCGCGGTCGACTGGCCAAGGCCTTGGCCGGTCAAGGAATGGATGACTCGTCTGGCTATATGGCGGCCGCGATGCCATCCATCCTGACGCGAATGCGGCATCCGTTGCGGTACGGTGCCACATTCGACGCTCGCCCGCCTGCGCCGCCGACAGCGAGGAGGCCTCCAATTGCGCTTGGTGCCGCCATTGGCCGGCACCTTGGAAATCGTCGAGGACGAGGGAAGCTTTCATCTGTCCCGAACGTTTATGAGGGTGTTTACCACCTCTCAGGGGCTGGTCCCGACCCGGTCGGGTTCGTAGTCACCGCCCGCGGTACACCAGCCTAAAGCTGTAGGCCGAGGAAAAAATGCCCGCTCAAGCTTTCATCAACCGGATTGCGGCAGCCGTTCCGGAGAATGGCGTTCACCGCTTCTTTCTTCAATTTGCCGGTTCCCAGCTGACGGCAGATCCCCGTCGCCGGGCGATCTTTGATCGCATGGCGGACAGATGCGGAATAGAGCATCGTTATTCGTGCTTTGCGCCCGCCGATGATCCTGAAGGCCCAAGTGTCGATTTGGAGGGTGTTTTCAAACGCGGCGCGTTTCCAGGCACGGCAAAGCGCATGGAGATGTTCGCGGCCACAGCGCCCGCTCTGGCTGAACAGGCCGTGGAGAAGCTCCTTCATGGTCAGGACAGGAGCCGTATCACACATTTGATCGTCACCACCTGCACGGGGTTTTCCGCCCCCGGCCTGGATCTGGAAATAATTGCCCGGTGCAACCTGCCGACCTCCATCGAGCGCACAATCCTCGGCTTCATGGGTTGCTATGCAGCGATCAACGCACTCAAGCAGGCACGACACATCATCCGGTCGGAACCCGAGGCCCGGGTTCTGGTGGTCAGCATCGAACTCTGTACGCTTCACCTCAAGGAGACCTCCGACCTTGAAAAGCTGCTCTCGTTCTGCCTGTGGGGCGATGGCTGCTCGGCTGCGTCGATAAGCGCCAGTCCTTTTGGCATAGGACTGGATAGTTTTCACGCGCTCGTCGATGGCGGCAGCCGCGACCTCATGACCTGGAACATACACGACGACGGTTTCGACATGGTGTTGTCGGGAGAGGTTCCCGCCGCAATCCACCATGCACTCGGCACAGACATAGGCAGCATTCTGGGAAACAGGAGCGTTTCAGACGTCGACCTTTGGGCCGTCCACCCGGGCGGCCGCTCCGTTCTCGACGCAGTGGAGCGCGCGCTGAATCTCCGTTCCGATGCGTTGTCGACCTCCCGCGAGGTCCTTCGTGAAAACGGAAACATGTCCTCTGCTACCGTCATGTTCGTACTCGAGCGAATGCTGCGCGAGGCCACAAAGGAAGACCGTGTGGGTTGTGCCATGGCATTCGGACCTGGCCTGACGACCGAGACGATGATGTTCCACACAGCCGGCGATACCTGAATGGTCAATGATCTCGACCATCGTCGGATCGAGCGGGAACTGCTCGACAATTTGCCTCCCGACGATCCAAGGGCCGTCGGTTCGCGGCGTGATCTCGCCTGGATAAACGCACTGATGTTTCAGAGCGCGATCATGGCCAGCCTGTTGAAGGCAAGCGTGCGCAAAAGCCCGACCAGATTTTTGGAAATTGGTTCCGGCGATGGAGCATTCATGCTTTCCGTCGCAAAGCGCCTCGCCCGGCGCTGGACAGATGTCGACCTGGTCATGCTTGACCAGTTCAACCTCATTTCAGACAGGCGGTTCGCTGATTTCTACGCACTTGGTTGGCGGGTCGAAACCATCATCGATGATGTCTTCGAATGGATCCAAAGCCCCCGAGCCGGCGCCTTCGATGTGGTATCGGCCAACTTGTTTCTGCACCATTTTCCGGACGCAGCCCTGAAACGCCTGTTTTTGGCGCTTCGCCCTCTGGCGCCAGTGTTTCTCGCCACCGAGCCGAGCCGAAACGCCATTGCCTTAAGAGCCTGCTCGCTTCTGCATATCATTGGCGCGAACGAGGTGACTTTGCACGATGCGCCGGCAAGCGTCCGCGCCGGTTTTGCGGGTCATGAGCTTTCCAGCCTATGGCCCCCGGATTTCAGGCGCCAGTGTGCAGAACGCAGAATTGGACCGTTTACCCATGCCTTCCTTGCCGTCGACCGCGCTTCGGAAGGTTTGCCATGATGTACGACGCCATCGTCATAGGCGCCGGGCCAAGTGGTTCTTCGGTGGCCCTGGCTTTGAGCGGCCAGGGGCGCGCTGTTGCCATCGTCGAGCGAAGTGAATTCCCGCGCCGCAAAGTTTGCGGGGAATTCATGTCCGCGGTCAATCTGGATCTGTTGGATAGATTGGGCGGAGGCGCCGCGGTTCGCGCCAAAGCCGGTCCGGAGGTCAAGCGGGTTGCACTTTTTGCATCGGGTCCCGGCACGGATGCGGGCATGCCGCGGGCCGCGGGAGATGCATTTGGACGCGCGCTCGGGCGCGACGTTCTGGATGGCATGCTTTTGGATGCGGCTCGCGATGCCGGGGCCGACGTGTTCCAGCCTTGGCGGGCGGCGGAGATCAGCACCGATGGTGACAACGCTACGGTTCGGATCGAAAGCAAGCACGATCAGGGAGTTCTCGTTGCGCCGGTCGTGATTGCCGCGCATGGCTCATGGGAACAAGGAAAGCTTTCGACGAACCTGCCGAAAACCAACGCGCCGCACGATCTTTTCGGATTCAAGGCTCATTTCACCGGCGCTGAGCTCGACCGCGACCTCATGCCCCTGCTGGCATTTCCGGGCGGCTATGGCGGCATGGTCTGGGCCGACCGGAACAGGATGTCGCTGTCGTGCTGCATACGCCGCGACGCCTTGATCAGGCTACGCAAAAAAGGCAACGCCTCGTCGGCAGCCCAAGCTGTTCATGCGCATATCCTTGCTTCGTGTCCCCGTGTCGCCTCCACGATCGTGAATGCCACGCTCGATGGCGAATGGCTCGCCGCAGGTCCCATACGGCCTGGCATACGCCCATGTTTTGCCAACGACATATTTCGGGTGGGCAACCTCGCCGGTGAGTCCCATCCCATCATCGCTGAAGGCATCTCGATGGCCTTGCAGTCAGGCTGGTTGTTGGCCAATGAACTGGCTAGGTTCGCCCGTTGGGACCGAGCGGCGAGGATTGCTGTTGGCCGCCGCTATTCGAAGGTCTGGAACAGCCAATTTGCAACCCGCATTCGCGTGGCTGCCTTGTTGGCACGCCTTGCCTCCCATCCCATGTCCGCTGCCGCGATGAACACGTTCGTGAGCGGCTTCCCGAACAGCCTGACGCTGGGAGCCAGATTGACCGGCAAAACGAAACCGCTGCCGATCGGGTGCGACTGAGAGGCTCAAGACTTTGTGCTCCAAGACGCTATAGCGGTCATGCACTCCGTCTTTCGATAGCCCCAGCCTTGCGATTCGACATGATGTCTCAGGCCCGTCATCGCCAGGCCTGAGCTGAATTCTGCTGGCGGAACTATTTGTTACAATTTTGGGACGGCGAGGTGGCAGTGCCGCTGGCGGTATTGGTGTCGACGTCATTGCCCGCAGTGTCCTTGCAACGGTCATTCATGCCGTTTGGTGTTGTCGTGGTCGAGTTCGTCGCATTCGGATCAGTTGTGACGGTCCCCGTGGTGCTGCCGGAGCCGTTGACGCTCGTGCCGCTGTTGTTCATGCCGCCGCCTGCGGTACCGCCCGCATTGCCCGAGCCGCTCGTTTGGGCCAGGGCGGATGTGGCAAGCGCTAAGGACAGGGCGGATGCGACCAAGATCGTTTTCATCATAAGTGCCTCCATTGGTTAAATCGCTTGTTGCGATCACTTTCCCAACGGAGCGCCGTCCTTGTTGTTCCTGTAACGGAAAATCGTGATCGATCTTCATTCTTGTCCGGCTTTGATGCTGAGCGAAGCACATCCAGAACTGTATAAAGGACGACTGCCGGTCAGTGGCGACGGGCCACGCTCAGCCTGATCGACGGTTGTGCTTGCTGAGCAGGATCGGCAGGGAAACCGGCCGGAAATTCCACATGTCAACGCCGACATCACGCTGGCGAGTAAGCGGCTTCAGCTTGCCATGCGAATGGCCGTGCAAATTCACCGATCCCTTGCCCATCTGATTCCAGGTCCGGAAGGGATAATGGCACAGGATGAGGAGGGTGCCGTCCACCACCAGTTCCGCATAGTGCTGGATGCTGGCCCAGCCGGATGCGAGCGTTGCATCGCTTCCGTCATTGTTGCCGATGATCAGGTGCTTGCGCCCATTGAGCTGCGACAGCACGTTTTCGATGCCGGCCTTCGGGCGGGCAAAATCACCCAGATGCCAGATCTCGTCGTCCGAGCCAACGGTCTCGTTCCAGAGGCTCATCAGCGCCGCGTCATGCGTTGCCAGCGAGCTGAACGGCCGCCGGTCAATTCGCAGAATCCGTGGATCGTTGAAATGAGTATCGCTCGTGAAGAAGATCATCCTGTGCGCGACTTCCCTCGCTGATCGACCCAGCCCGATACGCCGGACTAACGATCCGGTATTCGGCTGTACGCGCTCGTCAGCTTCCTTCCTTACGGCCGTCACCTGCGGCAGACGCTGAGTGCTCAGGCTCCGCAGCCTCAAGACCTTCGATGATCGGCGTGAGCGAGCCATCTTCCTCCGGAACTGGTTGCCGGCCGTTGGTTGCGTTCGTCTTGTCGAGGGCCTGCTGGATGGCGTCCTCTATGTTGCCGATATCTTCTTCGCGAACCTCGCGCCCATATCCTGCGGCGTCCGCATCCTGCTCGAATTGCTGGGCCAACACCGCGACGCTGACTTGCGTGTCGGCGGCCACGTTTCCGACATTCTCCTGCAGCCAGGTTCGAAAGAACTCGATCGTCGCGCTCATATTGCCTCCTGAACCGGACAACTGCTGCTGAGAGCGGTTGTTCCATGTTCCTGGCCACACTTTGCGGACTCTTGTGACGTTGACCTTGGGTGCCGGGGATCCGATGAACGCGCCGGTTGAGCATGGCCATTGCCGCTGCCATCGGTGCCGCGGCCCTTGCCGTCGGCAACACACGGTATCCGAACGGAGTAGCCCCAAACTGTCAGCTTACAATTTGCAGTCATAGGTTACAGACTTCCCGTGTTCTATAAAGGGAGGTGGGAAGTACCTGGGCCTAACAATACTCTAGGGCGCGGTTGAAGGTTCGCCTTCGAATCGCGAAATGCCCAGGTGGTTCACAGCTCCCAAAACAATGGGAGGTGTCAGCCAAACAGGATGAAAATCGGGTTTCGGACCCTAGTCCCCTCGGTCCGATCCACCGGTTCAAGGGCAACGTAACACAGCTCAAAGCCGACAGGAAAAATGCAGTCCGGCAAGTCTCGGCCGCACATCGGGAAACCAGAGCCAGGCACCGACTTCCGCGCAGCACGACGTGTCCTCTCCGGCGATTGAGGAAAAATTGCGAGGTGATTGTCGTGTCTGTCGCCTGTCTTGACGCAGTCCCCCCGTTCATGGACAGAAGCGCTCCCGCAACTGCACCGAGCACAGTCGGCAGTGCCTGGCACAACGCCGACCACCTCTCCCTAGCTGGCCAGGGCGCGATATCGCGCGGCTTGGCCAGCTAGCTTCCCGCAAATCTTCTTTCAAAATAGATGGATCATTCCGGATCAAGGTCCGGAGATTGAATCGCAAAGCCCGGCAGGATCCAACTCTGGCTCTCCACCCACGCGCAGTGATTCATGTTGGATATCCACATATGCTCATATGATCGCCGAAATTGCAGCAACGCTTCCAGTTCCGGCTTTCCGCGCTCATAGGCGGATTGCGGATCGCCGAGCGTGAGCTTGCTGGCCGCTCGCGAGCACAGCTTCGCATGCTGCAATCCCAGCTCAAGAAACTTCACCCGCATCGAGGCTTCCGGATCTTGGATTGCGGAGGCTGCCGCCCTGTCAAGCAAGGCTTCCGCCGGCGCGAAACTCTCCTCTGGATAGACAGCGTGCGCCGCCTTCGCCCAGCTTCGCCAACGAGATGCTCCAAGAGCCTCGAACCCCTCCCGCAGCTGGGCGCGAGCGTTCGAAGTATACGCCTGCCAATAATCAAAATAGCTTTTGACGTCGTCGGCCGCAGGTCCGAAGGCTGAATAATATTCCGACAACAATGACTCCACGGCAGTCTCAGGATGTGTCTGCAGGCGCATCAACAAATAGAGATTTGGACCTTGCGTCGCCCAATGGCCTGTCAGCGAGTCAAAATCGGTTCCGACCATCCCGTTTCGCGCCGCGTTCTGAAACTCGTCGGCGAACTGGCCGGCGAATATGTGCGGCATGCAGTAGCCATCCAGGAAATAGTTGGTGCGCATGAACACCTGGGCAGTCGTTGCCGCCCATCCGCGCCACTGGTCTTTTATCCAGTCCTGCTCTTCGCCGCTGCGTGGATAGTACCAGGCCGATGGGCAAAACCCGATCAGGATATTCGGGTTCAACTTGATTCCCGATGTCGGTGCCGCGAAGTAATTCATATAGGCGTATCCCACCACGACCGCGTTAGGGTCGTCTTTCGCGGCTATCCGCTGAATGGCTTGCCAGGAACGCGCATAGCGGTCCGATACGAAAGGCTTGCTGGCGATCTTCGACTTCGACGGAATGAACTTTCGATAGTCAGGCGGCTCTGGGCCATCCAGCGCTTTGCATATTTCGCACTCGCACTGCCCCGGGATGTCGTTCTCGACCGCATTGACGAAAGTTGGCTGTCCCGCAGAGGCGCTCCGATGCTCACGCCATTGCGAGACGATCTCTTCTCGCAAGCCCGGATTGGAAATGCACATCGAGAAGCGAGCGCCCAGCCTCACCGGGCCCCGTTTGCCTCTGACCAATTGAAACCATTCGGGATGCTCGGTGCCATACCGCTGCCACCAGTCGACGAAAGCGTGACCGTAGTTCGTGGGTACTCTGCGGCCCATTCGGTGGCGACGCAGGAACGTGGCCTGGGCTTTCATATATTCTTTCGCCGCTGCTGCGGTGAAACCCATTTCGGGATGTTCTTCGCTCGTGAAGCCAGCTCCAGCGCGCACGCGACGCTGCATGAACCGGGGCGTAACGACGTAATCAAGCGCGGGGATCACCAAGGACTGTGCCTTTGGGACAAACGTTCCCAGCTCACCTGGCCATAGCCATCGGACACCGAAATAGCGATCAAGGAGCTCGTACACGCCGAAGAGGGTGCCCGCGGACGTGTTTTGGTCGAGCGCACTGCCGGGATGATCGAGGCCGGCGATGCACAGATGGTTGCCGACGGTTCGGATGATACAGGTTTCACGCGCCAATGCGCCGAATGTGATTCCGGCTGCCCGGGCGAACCGGGTGTCGCCCAGAAAAATGTGGGCGGCGTTACGCAGGCCAGCCGGCGAGACATGGTTTTCAGTTGTGATGGCAGGTTGGATGCCGGTCGCTTTTTTTATGTGCCAGCCGAGTTCCGTGGCGGCGTAGTGAACAGAGCCACTCGGCTGATCCGAAGTAACGAGCGTTGCCGCAGGTCTGCCGCGGGCGATAAGCGTTACGCCAGCTGAAGATTGAGTGGCCGCTTTGCCAGGGTTGGTAAAGCCAAGCCAGTGTAACAGGCCCAGAACCGTTCCCTGTGCAAACGTCCTTCGCGATAACGGCCCCATGCCAAAGACCTCACCTATGCGCGCGCATTCAAGAATGTAGACCCATTTTACGAGGACGGGCGTTCACAACAATTTGTATCACGTTTTCCCTTACCCGCATGCCGATCCATTGATGGCCAGTCTGCAGTTCGGGGCCAAGACGAAGATCAGCGTGTGAGGGTTCTCTTTATATAATAGGTACATACACGCAGAGTCCCATCTCATTTAAAGGGTGAAAAGAATTAATCGAGATATACGCAATTTTTTTCGGGAAAAACTATCCATCTCCACGGGATAAGCAATGCCCTCTTTTGGAGGTTTATCATGATCAAACACATTCTTTTGACAATCTCGCTGAGTGCTTCAGTGGCTTCTTTCATCTCGCCGTTTTGCCGATTCCGGACAAAGGTCGGGCCGTCCGAGGCCGGCCCGATCGGGTGGCACCTGCGGATCTGGTGAAAAACCGCTGGCAGTCTGGTGGGTGCGGAGAGGACGGCAAAGGCGGCCAAATAGCTCCAGCCTGGGGATATCGCCCAATTCAATACTCCGCTGGCGAAGCCAGCGGAGGCAGTTTTCACCGCTGTGCGACCCATTTGCGCAAACCAATGGTGAAGTCCTCACGATCTGGGAACTCTCATCCGCCATGTTCGTTACTGCTCCACATTATGGAGAGATGGGGGTCGGATGGATTTTTCGAGACGCAGGGACTGGGAAGCTCTAGCCAGCGCCCTCGACATCAACATCTATCAGCGTTCAAAGACAGTGTGGATTGCGGCTGGAAAGTACCGCGGCAAAGACATTGAAGTGAAAGGCCGCTCGCCAAGCATCGCACTCGCATTGTGGAAGGAAGCTGCGGGCTATACCGGCTCGGAGTGGTAGAAAGAGCGGTTCGTCAAGCCGCGCCGCTCAGGTCCAAGCGCCCATGCACAGTACAAGGCGCAAGCATTGTTCAAGGCTTACGGGCCTGGACATGTCTTGCGCCGGCCGCGTGGACAATCGTGACTTCAAGCGCGCCATGAAGCTCCAGACACGACAGCCTTGAACAAGTCGAGCCGTCGCGAATAAGTCGAGCCGTCGCAGCGAGGCGGCGCTGGATATCGATTTGACGGTCGATACCGGTACGCGACATGTGCGCGCCGGCATCGGATCAGTGAGGTCTTGCCGGCTTAGCTGTGCCGCCGGTGTTGCCGGTTTCGCCGCTGCCATCACGGGATCGGGATTGGCAAGCGGTACCACTTTTGGATGGATCGACTGCCGCCAAGGGACAATTGACACAAACGGCACCTGGGGATGGCATTGGGCCATGCAAGGAGCGGGGCATCAGGAGCATTCTCCTGTGACGGTGGGCAATCCTTCAATGAGCGATGCAGAACGTGCTCCGCGCCTCGGCCACGGAAGATAGCCTTCTTCAGGCAATGAGCGGACTCATGGACTCTGACCCCGCCGACCACATTGAGCTAACCGCTGATATTGTTTCGGCCTATGTCAGGAAAAACCGGACGTCGCCTTCCGATCTGGTTGACCTGATCCAGAATGTCGGCCGTGCTTTGCAAAAGCTTGCCGTGGGCGATCACCAGCCCGAACCGAAACCTGTTCCAGCCGTGCCGATCCGCAAGTCGGTGACCCCTGACTTCATCGTTAACCTGGAGGACGGGCGCCGCATGAAATCCTTGAAGCGGTATCTGACATCCATCGGCATGACGCCAGCGCAATATCGCCAGAAATGGGGCTTGCCGCCGGATTATCCGATTGTGGCGCCAAATTTAACTGCGTTGCGCTCGGAGGCGGCCAAGAGGATCAGGCTTGGACAACGGAATGCCAGTGGCCGAACTTCCAGAGGCTAACCGAATGGAGCACAGGGCGAGGCTCCGGCAGTCCTCGCGCCGTTGCTCGTATCGTGACATTTGTTTTCTTCGGATCACAAGTTTGACGTGCCCGCCCGATGCCAGCGGGACCAACAGCCAAATGGGGCTGGGGGCAAGGCGCAAATGGCCACGCTCTCACAGGCGTGCAATTGCTGGTCCCGATCGACACCATGCCCGATCGACGCCATGATTGAAGATTGCAACGCCTTTCCGCAAGGCATGCGCCTGGAGGCGGATGTGTGCATCGTGGGAGCGGGTGCCGCCGGCCTGGCGATAGCATCACAACTAGAAGGCACGCGGCATCGCATATGCGTCATCGAAAGCGGTGGCATGACGTACGAGCACTGGCGCCAACGGCTGTCGCGCGGGCTGTCCGTGGGTCAACCTTACGAAGCTCTTGATCTTTGCCGCCTTCGTCAGTTCGGCGGGAGCACAGGCAAGGCTGGTTGGGGCGGATGGTGCAAGATGTTGGACCATGGCGATTTCGAGCATCGGCCCTGGATACCCCTGAGTGGTTGGCCCGTCGCCCATAAATCATTACTACCCCATTATGAGACCGCAGCCCGCCTGCTCGGAATCGACGACCTGCTGACCGATTGGCCGACTTCCGCGGTCATGCCTGAAAACGGGCCGCTCTTTTCGGAACGCTGCTTTCTCAGTCCCACTCCGGATCTCGGAGCAACGCTTCGCAAGAAGCTTCAGGACGCAAAAAACGTCCAGGTCGTGCTGCATGCCACGGCGCTGCGGCTCGACACCGACGACTGCGGAAGGCGGGTTCGCTCCATCGAGGTAGCGAGTACGCCGAACAAACGATTCCAGATTGCTGCGCGATTTTTCGTGCTGGCCTGCGGCGGTATCGAAAACGCGCGCCTGCTCCTTGTCTCAAACCGACAGGCGCCGAATGGCATAGGAAACCAGTATGACCTGGTTGGCCGCTATTTCATGGAGCATCCCCGGGTAAAATGGGGAAGCCTGCAAGTCAGCCAGCCCGACAACATGATAGACCTCCACGTGCCCTGGACCCGCACGACCGGATTGTCGCCTGAAAACCGCGGCACCAATGATGCATTCGGACTGGCGCTGCGGCCCGAAATACGTGCAAGCGAGCGCCTCCTCGATTCCCGCACATGGATCAAGCCTGGGCCTTGCGTCAATCATATGGATGGTTCCGAAGCTTTGCAGTATCTTGCCTTCTGGCTGCGGAGAGGCCGGCTGCATCGCGACCTTATCAAATGCGGCCGAACTATCCTGATGCATCCGGCGGGAGCAATATCGGCAGGTTTCGAACGGATCTGGCACTCACGTCGGCGTGCAAGGCATTTTCATTTTGACACGATACTGGAACAAGAACCGGATCCGGCAAGCCGCGTCACGCTCGATACAAGGCTCGACGAGTTCAGTCTGCCCCGTGTGAAGCTGCAATGGAACGTGGGGCCTCTCGTCCGACGGACGCTTGAACGTGTCCAGGCGATCATCACTGAAGAGATGAAGCGGCTGGGGCATAGAAGCGCCATTCATCCAGGCCAGGACAAAAACCCGGCGGGGGAGCGAGACATTCCATATCACTGGGTTCGACACCACATGGGCACGACGAGGATGAGCGACGACCCGCGAACCGGCGTGGTCGATAGTTCGTGCCAGGTGCACGGCCTCGCAAATCTGTTCGTCGCCGGCAGCTCGGTCTTCCCGACCGGAGGCAACGACATGCCCACTCTCACCATTGTCGCGCTCGCTATCAGACTGGGCCAGCACTTGCGGCAAAGCCTCGAATAAGCTCGCCTCCACCTTCGCCAAAGCGGTCAATCGACGAGGAAAGGGAGCAGGCTGCGACCTCTCATGCCGCAGGTCCGCCATATGGAATATGCCGGCTCCTGAATGTAATTTTACGCTTTGCCGAGAAAGTGTGCGCGTTTTGAGCGAAGGTCTGACCAACGGCTCACATAGCCACCCCTGTTCAGCTCTTTGTCGTAACGATTCTGGATGACCGCTACTTCCGTAGCTACCCCCTATTGGTAAGCGCATGGACTTCGAAGCCAACTATAATACTGCAATCACGACTTTTTCACTTTGATTGCTTGAGGAAACCGAAATTTTGGCCGCGCTGTGCGTTTTGTCACACCACCACCTCCGGTCCACAAGCTATTACTAAAGTGTTAAGGTATGGGTTTAAAAGCGAAATCTCCGTTGGGGCGAGATTTGCGCGGGGGTGAGTCATGACAAGTTTTTTGCCTGCGAATGATCGGACGGACAAAACTGATCTTGATCAATATCCATCTATTCTCGACGTCAATCGTCTCTCACCGTCCTCGGGAGAGGGAATCGAGATTGCAATCATCGATGGCCGGCCTTTGATGTGTGACTGCTTCAGCAGAAGCCTCGAAATCATCGAGCCATCATTTCATATCCAGCATTACGCGTCGGTCGAAGCGTTCGACATGGCGGATCCCGAAGAAACGCAGAGAGTTTCGACGGTCCTGATGTGTGTGATGTGGTCGAACTCCCAGGCGGACTATCATCTTTCCCAGATAGGCCATCTGAAAGCGACCAGGCCCGAGGTAGGGGTGGTCATCCTATCGGATATCGAGAACTTTGAGGACATTCTCAAAGTGGTCGAAAACGGCGCGCGTGGCTATATTCCCACCAGCGTCAGGTTGCAGGTGGCCGCCAAGGCCATCCAGCTTGTCGCGGCGGGCGGAACTTTCGTCCCGCCCAGTGTTCTCTTTCATTCAGGACGCGCCGTCACCGACGGTCAGTCCGCGACCAAGCAGCAGCCGCACGGAGACAACACTTTTACCTCGCGTCAGATGTCTGTCATCGAGGCATTGCGTCGAGGAAAGGCGAACAAGGTCATCGCGTACGAGCTCAACATGTGTGAAAGTACGGTCAAGGTACACATTCGGAATGTCATGAAAAAACTTCGTGCGAGAAACCGTACCGAAGTTGCCTACATACTCAACACAACGCCGTATGAAGGGATTGCCATACGGAATTGAAATATGGGTGCCGCCTCACTCAACGAGTAATGGTTCTTGACGGACCGTTTTAGTAGATGTGATTTGCTTGAGTTTGGGGAGCAGCCGCAACGGAAGCGGCTGCGAACCTTTGCAAGGGGGCGCTACCCAGCATGAAACAACCGCCCGTTCGATATCCAGGCCCGCAGACTGACGGGGAGATCACCTCCGTAGCTGATGCCAACCATATGCACGGGCCGGATTTGAAAAATATCGAGCATTTCAGCAATGTTAAGTCGTCCACGCTGATCGAGATAGACCGCCGCTGTCGTTGGTTGCATCTCAACGAAGGGGACGTCCTGGTCCCGGCCGGCGAAAGTGTCGACCGGCTTTTTTTTCTGCTCGAGGGCGAGCTTCGAGCGCTCGTTTATACCCGCAATGGCAAGATTGTGTCGCTCCCCCCTGCGCATCGTGGCTCGCTTGTTAACGGAATTGCCTTGAGCGGCGACATCCAGATGCCATATTCGGTCGAAGCGGCGGGACCATGCACTATCGCTTCGATCGGCAGTCGTGCCTTTCTGGACATAGTCAAGCAGGATCCTGAAGCCCTGCATGCGGTTGTACAATTGTTGGTGGAACGTCAGCAGGTGCTTGTCGAGCACATCGTTGAGCTTTCGACGCTCAACGTTCGGTCCCGGGTGCATAAGGAGTTGCTGCGCTTATGCGCTGAAGACATCGGAGCCGACGGTTCGGCGAGGATTTCTCCTATCCCGACCCATACGGATCTGGCCCACCGCATTGGCACCCACCGCGAGGCGGTGGCACGCGAGTTGAGCTACCTGCAAAACATCGGACTCGTGCTGCGCCACGCCAAAGAGCTTTACGTGCCTGATGTATCCCGTATCGCCGATCTTGTGGCAAAGTCGGACGACTAAATCGTAGGCGATGCGTCGGGGCACCTTTCGAGAGTGGTCGGGACGTCGGTTGTGTTTGGGCTTGATCTACGCTGGCCCTGAGCGGCAGCCGCGGTGCTCCAAGGTGACTGATAGGCAGCTTCGCCTGCTCATTCGGCTAGTTCAAGACGACCGTGAACTCGCTCTGCGACCGACTTCAGGAATTGGTCGGACGTCGATGTCCATCCAAAGAGTATCTGAACGAGCGTGATCGAGGCATCATGATTGCTCCTTGGGGCGTCCCAAGCGATGGGCTCGCTGGTGCAATCCGTCAGCAGTATGCAGCGATAGTCCCTGAAGAAGGCATCCCGAATTGTCGATTCCACACACACGCTGGTCGTGCATCCTGTCACGATGAGGTGTTTGACGCCTGCGGATTTCAGAACAGAATCGAGTTCGGTTTCGTAGAAACCGCTGAATCGCGTTTTATAGAGGACGACATCCCCAGCCTGTGGCTTGAGGCCGTTGACGACCTCTGTTCCCCAGGTGTCGCGGATCAGAATCCGGCTCTCGCTGCCATCCGGGGCTGTCATGTTCGCGCCCACCCCGAAGATCTGGAGATGTCGAATACGGTTGGGGGCGTCCGACGTTCCAAGGTCCGAGAGGTCGCGATGATATCCCATCTTCAGGTAGACGATGGGCATGCTCAATTCGCGAGCGGCAGCTATTACGCTGGCAGTAGGGCCTACAGCCCGTTGAATCCCGGAGATATCGATTCCGGCTCTGTCGAACATTCCACCGTTGGAGCCGAAGTCATTCTGCATGTCCACGACGAGTACGGCGGCGTCAGCGGGATCAATTGAAATAGGTTGAGGCTTGGCGTCGATGACAAATGGATGCATTTCGTCCTCATCCCTGCTTGCAGCCTAACAACAGTGGTTACGACCAGTCTGCTATCTATCCGCCTCAAAAGCCGCAGGCCGCCGCGCAACGGCGATCCTACCCCCTTAGCCATGCCGCACGTTTGGCATTTGACGCCAGCCAAAGCCGCATCGCGCTTGGCTGCGAGGCCGAGCGATAGATCTTCTGATGATAGACAAACTCATAGGGCCACAGCTCAAGCGTTCGGTTCGCGAAATGCGTCAGCACCCAGGTGATCGCCGCCGCCGCCAAAATGAAGGCGCTCATCGATAGGACAACATTGCCGGAAAAAAGATGGGCGCGGGAAAACAGCGAGCGTGTCAGAAGATACGTGTAGGGATGCACCAGATACAGGCTGTAGCTCACCGTTCCGAAGTATCGAAGCAGCCGATTGCCAAGGAGTAGTGCCGTCAAGCTGTTCCGCGACACTGCAAGGCAGAAGTAGAGCCCCGTCGCGACCATGAGCAAGGGAAGCTCGGCATTTTGGAAATCGGACCAGTGATAGTCGTAATGGCCGCGGCTGGCCAGAAAGACGCAAGCTGCCAGCGCCCCGCTCTCGGCAAGCCGATGGCGGCCCCGGTTTACCCATTCAAATCGGTCGTAGGCAAGGCGGATCAGCCCGCCGGCAAGAAAATACAAGGCGATCGGGTACCGGGCGATAAAGAGCGCCGCGAGAAGACCGAGCGCAATTGTGCCGAGTCTGGTTGGGCGACGAACCGTCAGGAAAACGAACGCTGCCGTAAACACATAGAACCAGACCTCGAAGGTCAGGCTCCACGCGTTCGGCGTCAATTGCTCGGTATGGGTTGCAAGGTTCAGGAATGTCAGTCCTGCCAGAACCGCTGTGAGATTGTTGGTTTCGGGATAAAAGTTGGTGGTTGCGTTCAGCAAGATGAAAAGCAGGCTTAGCGCGAAAAACAGAGGGTAGAGGCGCAGGAACCGTCGGGCAGCAAACTGAGCGGGACTATAGCGTATCGCACTGGGCAGGATGACGAAGCCACTGATTACGAAGAAAAGGCAGACTCCGAAGGTGCCGAAATTCCAGAAGGGCGTAATGCGGTCGACATAGGCCGAATTGGAGGCGTAGACGTGCTCCGCCGTGCCGCCCAGGAGGTGAGCGAAGAAGACCATAAGAGAAGCAATGCCGCGCAACCCATGCGCGGCTACATTGAACGAATTGTCGCCAGCCGGCTTCGCTGACGCTTCGACGGGAAAATGCTGCGGACCCGATGAGTTCTGAGGATGGAGATGTGCAACGGTCATCTGAGCCTTCAAGTTGGATCCCGCAGACCATTTCACCGTACACCATCCCAGGTCTCGCAATGCTCGGGAATTCGAAGGACACCCCCGCCCAAAAGTAGTGGGCTGCCGCAGAAAAACTCCACCGGATGACTAACAGCCGCATTGCGGGACTGACTTAACCCAGGCCCGATGCTGATTGCGGGCGATCGCTGGACCGCAACCGAAGTACGGCTTGACTGACACCGATCGGAATTGGCGAACCCTCGGCCGCAGCCACGAGAGCCGCCCCGTCGAACCGCCCCGCCATGTCGCTTTCTCGAGCCGGAGATCGCCTTTGGGCGACATGCATTAGCGGAGATGGCGGCGGCCCTGCGCGTCGACGATGGTGTTGTCTGCGACATTGGCGCTGATGTGCGCGCCGTTGTGGATCAGGCAGTCGGCGCCGATCTGGACGCCCAGGAGCACCGTTGCGCCCATGCCCACGACGGTCATGGCTCCGATGCCCACTCCGCCGGCCAGGATGGCGCCTGGTGTTAGGTGCGCATTATCCTGAACGACGCTGTCGTGGCAGACTATAGTCCCCTGATTGACGATGACGTTGTTACCGATCGTACAGCGCGGACCGATGCTCGCGCCGGCCAGAATATGGCAGCCATGTCCAATCCTGGTCGCCTTGGAGACGATCGCGGAAGGATGGATCACAGGCGGCAGAACGAAGCCCATTGCGGTGGCGCGTTCATACATTGCCCGCCTCACCTGGCTTGACTGGGCGCCTCCGATGCCGATGAAAGCATAGCGCGTGCCCTCGGAAAGCAAACGCTCCAGGCAGTCTTCCGTGCCGATCACCGAAATACCGCCGCAGACGTGGTGGCCGGCGGGCAACGCTTGATCGGTGCAGCCCAGGATATCGTATCCGGCACCATCGAGAGCATCGATCAAACAGGCGGCGTGGCCGCCGCCGCCGATGATGACGGCCCGCCTGGAGAAGGCGACGGAACTCGGCTCGCCCGGTTCGGCTCTCTTGGCGGCGGATCGGCGACCGGCAGCAGCGCGCACCTCGGCTTCGCCAATGCGGCCATTGGACGGAATGACGTCCGCAAGGTTGACCCCGAGCTCGGATGCGGCCTTGCGGGCTTTAGCCGTTATCGCGACTTCGCTGGCCCCGACATCGGCCGCGCTGGTCTCCCCGACAACGACATTCGAATTTTCGTCGATGATTTTGCAAAGCGTTGCGCCGACAGGAACGAAGTCACCGACCTTGATGTCCAGCAGGCCGACAGTTCCTGCCTCCGGAGCATCTACCTCGACTGCGGCCTTGGTGGTCTCAAGCACGAAAAGAATGGTGCCTTGTTCGACCCTTTCACCTTGTGCGACCCGAATCTCGATGAGCTGGAGATTGTCCTCGTTGGCGTTAACCCGCGGGGCTTCGACAAGCACGGTCATGTACGCTTAGCCTTTCTGGAACAGGTCGATGCAGGCCGCCTGGATGGCGTTCACACCCGGCAGCAGATCGTCCTCCCAGTCGCGGCTTGAGGGAATGGGGTGATCGGGCCCGGTCAATGCGCTGAAGTGCCTGACCCGGCCGATCAGTGCGCGCGCACACTCCGACGCGAAGCCCCAGCCGGGAGAGCCTTCCTCCACCGCGACCACACGCGTGCAGTTGCCGACCTGGCTTCGGACCTCATCGCCAGGGAAGGGCGACAGCTGTTCGACGGCCACCACGGTGGTCGCGATTTCCTCCTCTTGCGCGAGTTTCTTTGCGGCCGCGACAGCGTGCTCGACGCAACCCCCATATGTCAGGATCACGACATCTGCATCCGCCGGGCGTGGAAGCGCGTCGGGTCCGAGCACGGGCCTGGAATACATCACCTTGTTTTCGATGATCAGGTGAGGGGATCGCGACGCGAAGGCCCGATGCAGAAGCGTGCCAGGATCGGCATACTCGTGAGTGGCAAGCACCGTCAGCCCGGGCACGCCGCAAAAATGCTTTTCCAGACTTTGCGAGTGCGTCGGCCCATAGCCGCGCCGTCCGCCCATGGGAGCGCGGATGATGACGGGGACCTCAACCTGATCGTTGTACATCCAGCGGAACTTGGCGACGTGATTGATGATCTGGTCGGCAGCAAGGGCTATGAAGTCTCCGAACATGAGTTCGACGATCACAGGCCGGCCTTTGATGGCCATGCCTGCCGCCATGCCAACAATGCCGCCTTCGCTGATCGGCGTGGTCCAGACACGGTCCTTATAGGCTGACGAAAGACCCTTGGTGACTTTGAAGGCGCCACCGTAGGGGTCAAGGACATCCTCACCCAAAATCACCAGACGGAGATCGGCTCCCATGAGATCGTGTAGCGCGCGGTTGATAGATTCGACGACACGCATGGATCAGCCCCGCGCCAAGGCGGCCGCGGCGGCGGATTCGACCGCGCTGTCCACGACATTCAGGCAGTAGGCGTCGATCTCATCGGCGTTCGCAACGCGCCGGCGCATCGGGGGTATGGGATCTCTGGCTCGAGCTTGCTCAAGACGCTCCGCCGGCCTCGTATCATCTCCCTTGCTGTGGGGGCCGATCCGTTCGGTTCGCAAGTAGAGCCAGCAAGGGCGGGATTCGGCGCGTACATAGCCTACGGCTTCTTGGGCGAGCTCATATATCGCGACCGGATCGTTGCCGTCATAGGCGAATGTGCGGACGCCGAACGGCTCGGCCCTGGCGACGATCGAACCGGAGACGGTCAGATGCTTGGGCGTCGTCTGGGCGATCTCGTTGTCCTCGATCACAAAGACCACCGGGGCGGCGAAAACAGACGCAAGGTTAAGGCTCTCGTATACGGCTCCCTCGCCCATCGTGCCGTCGCCGAGAAAGACCACTGCGACGGCGCCTTCGTCCTTTCGCGCCAGCGCACTACCAACCGCGACGGGTGCGATGCCTCCTTGGATGCCATTGGAGTGGAAGTTGCGGAAGCACAGGTGCTGGCTGCCGCCGCGTCCGCCGCAAATGCCGGTTACACGCCCCATGATCTCGGCTATCAGGCCCTCGACTTCGCCCGAATAGGCAATGAAATGACCGTGGCAGCGGTGGTTGCTCCAGACAATGTCGCGGTCCCGGTCAAGAGCGTTTATCACGCCAACCGCATTGGCTTCCTGTCCAATGGACGTGTGCGTCGTGCCGAACAGGAGACCTTGGGAAAAAAGATCGAGCAAGCGCTCCTCCACGAGCCGGATGAGCATCATCTGCTGATAAAATCGAGCCGCGGCTGGCAGTTCGAATCCGAGCAAACCACGCTCTGTAGGGGCAAGGGTGAGGTTCCGCGCTGCTGACGACGTCACTATCTGCAGCTCTGCCAGAGAAGACGCTGGAACGGTTTCATCCTTCCTGATCGCGCGTTCCTTTGTCATGCTGCCTCGAGCTGGCGCGAAGCCGTAACAAGGATTGACCGCGCCGTCGACGCGGCAGCCATGGTCTCCTCGGTCGTCCAGGACGGGTCGACCAGAAAAGCCATACTCGTTTCACCGAGCTGCCGTGCGATCGGCAGACGTTCGGGCGGCGCTACCCCGGCGTCCGCGAAGGCATGTTCAAGATAGATCTCAGAGCAGCTTCCCGAGAAGCATGGGACGCCGGCCGCATTGATAGCCGCAATCAACTCGTCGCGCGACCATCCGGGGGACAGCATCTCGGGCTTGATATAGAAATAGCATCGGTACCAGGCATGCTTATGCTCCGAACCGAGCTGGGGCGCGTGCAGCATCGGCAATTCAGCAAGCGTCCTCATCCAGATGCTGGCATTTCGCTCGCGTTGGCGAGTCCAGTCGGGTAGGCGCTCGAGCTGCCGCAAGCCAAGCACTGCCTGGATTGATGTCATGCGCCAGTTGGTGCCGATGCTGTCATGCAGCCAGCGAAACCCTGTCGCCCTATGGGGGGCAAAGACCAGATCGTAGTTCTTGCCGTGGTCCTTGAGGCTCCAGGCAGCGAGCCACAATTTCTTGTCGTCCATTGCGACAAGCCCACCTTCGCCGCCCGTCGTGATGATCTTGTCCTGGCAGAACGAGAACGCCGCTATGTCGCCGAAGGAGCCAATCGGTCGTCCGTTGTATTCGGCTCCATGCGCCTGGGCGCAATCTTCGATGACTTTTATGCCGCTGCGCTTTGCGAGTTCCATGATCGGCGCCATGTCGCACGGCCAGCCGGCAATATGCACGACGATCACTGCCTTTGTTCGAGCCGTTATCTTCGGCGCAATCGTCTCGGCGGAAAGGTTGCCCGAACTCGGGTCGACATCCGCGAAAACGGGCGTGGCGCCGGCAAACATGACGCAGGCGGCGGAGGCGACGAAACTGCGGGGCGTGACGATCACCTCGTCACCGGCGCCGATGTGGAGAATCTTCATCGCAAGATCCAGCGCGAGCGAGCCGTTGGCCAGCGCCACCGCGTGACGTCGGCCGAGGCTGCGCGCATAGGCGCGTTCGAAGGTCTTCACATGGTCGCCGGTCCAGGCGTTCACCTGGCCGGATCGCAAAACCTCTACCACATCGGTTATTTGTTCTTCGTCGTAGATTGGCCAGCGTTTCATCGCAG
This sequence comes from Mesorhizobium sp. B2-3-6, assembly GCF_006442305.1. NCBI lineage: Bacteria > Pseudomonadati > Pseudomonadota > Alphaproteobacteria > Hyphomicrobiales > Phyllobacteriaceae > Mesorhizobium > Mesorhizobium sp. B2-3-6. The sequence continues at coordinate 130,513 of NZ_VFVW01000011.1, forward strand.
AATACTCCAGCTAGGATTCAAATGACGTTTCGCAGAAGGACAAAGGCCTCGGCCGCCCTCAGATGGGCGGCGGTGCCCCTGACGATCGCAAGCGCCCGCAAGGTTTCGATCGAACGCTCATGCGGGAAATCTCTGATCTGTGAGGCGAACATCGACGCAGCTTCGAGTTTGCGGTCCAGCGTCGATGCGATGTCTATGAAGACGTTCGGCACGAAGCTCGGCGTCACATAGGGGGCATTCCAGTTCGTTTCGGAGACGGTCTCGTAAGCCATGATCGTCCGCGGATATTGAGATTGGGTCGGGCGAGCCGCTACCAGCGATGACAGGAAGATCAGCTGGTGGTCCATGTGCACATCACCGACGAAAGGGATGAGCAACGTATCCGGCACGACATCCCGCAACAGGGTCAGCAGCGCCCTGTTGAGCGTCGCGTGCGGCGTCTCGGCGATCTGCGCAGCCGGCAGATCAAGCCAATGCGTCTGTTGCACGCCCAAACAGGCATGCGCCGCCTTGGCCTCGCTGCGAACCCGTTCCGTCATCTCCTCTGTGAAGGCGGGCGGGCTGCCTCGCGTAACCACTGCGACATGAACTTCTGCGCCTTGCGCAGCCATCCGGGCTATCGTGCCGCCACACCCCAAGACCTCATCATCAGGATGCGGTGCGATCACCAGAAGTCGACCGAGTGCTGGGTTCATGGCCGGACCGTCCCGGCGGGCATAGCCTTCAAAGCATGGTCGACATGGCGGCGGTCGACACGTTCGCCCAACAGTGCCACTTGGACAGTCAGAACCAGTATGTGCAGATCGAGCCACAGGCTGCGGTTGCGCACATACCAGAGGTCGAGCGCTAGCTTTTCGCTGTTGGTGAGGCGGGTATTGCCGTTCACCTGTGCCCATCCGGACAGGCCGGGGCGGACCGTGCCGCGAATACGCCCCAGCTCGCCGAATTCGGCGATGGTGGCCGGGAGCAACGGACGGGGCCCCATGAAGGCCATGTCCCCCCTGGCGATCGAGAGAAGCTGCGGCAGCTCATCGATGCGGACGGAGCGCATCAGCCGCGTGGCCGGCGTCTCACGCAAGGCGTCGGGGAGCAGCATGCCATTTCCGTCTCGCCCTTCGTGCATCGTACGAAACTTGCAGATCACGAACGGGCGACCTTCCAGCCCGCTGCGAGACTGGCGGAAAAACAATGGACGGCCGACACTAACCCAGACAATGGCAGCAGCCACGAGCCATAGCGGCAGGCTGAGAACCAAAAGGATCACCGCTGCGATACGGCTTGGTATGGCCCGGCCAAGCGGAACGCGCGCAGTCCAGCCGCCGGAACGTGCTGTTGGGGTGCTGAGGCCGATCATTGCGACGGTCCGACCTGGACGGAAGAGGTCGTCGCCAAGGCAGTGGCTGAACGGCTTGTCGTGTCCTGGGCGCTATCCAGGCGGTTTATTGACACAAGGATCGTATCTCCGGCCGCAACCGGATCGTCGAGGGTCGCCACCTTTGTGGCGGTCTGGCCATTTACCTTGCGGCGGATCTGGTAGGTGAACGTGATGGAGTTGTTGCTGCGTGTCTGCTCCGCGGCCAGCGAGCTCAACAGCAGGATCTGTTCCTCGGTCGATTCTCGAACCGCGATCAGGCGCTCGATTTCAGAGTTGTGGGCCTGGAGATCCGTCAACGCCGTGTGTGTCCAGGTCTGGGTGGCGTCATCCAGGTCGCGCTGCAACTGGCTCAATTCGCGGCGCACCGTTGATGCCTGATTGTAGATTTCAAGCAGATGGGATTGCTGCGTGGTCGCTTCGCGCTCGGCGTTCGAGAGGTCTGTGATTGTGACGAGACCTTTCTTGTTAAGGCCCCTGATGCGATCGAGATCCGCCTGTGCCGAAGCGATCACTGTCTTTTGTATGTCCGAAAGCTGTTGAACATTGGCGAGGGCAACATTCACTTCTTCGATCCCCGCCGAGAGCTGCTTGCGACGTGTCGTCAGCGCATGTTGATCTGCTTCAAGGATGCGCTGCTCGGTAGGAAGCAGCGTCGCGAGCAGGTTGGCGTTCATGAGGCCCTTGATCTTGGCAGGCAGATCCAGTTCCGAGATCTTGTCGCTGTTTGCCAATTGGGCCTTGATGCGCGCAGCGGCGACCGCCTCCTTGGCGATCTCCACCACGCTTTCATCAAGAGCTCCGCGCAACCGGGCGCGTGTTACGACGCGATCCTCCGCCGTGGCTCCCCCGGTCGACTGGCCGCCCGCAAGCGCCACCGCCTGCTCCACGTTCAGTGCCGGCTGGTAAGGAAACGAGCCCGGCGCCTTTACATCCCCAAGGACGAAGATCGGGCGGAAGCTCACCACCGCAAGAGCTATATGCGGGTCATTGAAGAGTTCACGCTCGATGAATGCCTTACGGATACGACTCAAGGCGTCGGGCACCGTCAGGCCGCCGACTTCAAAGCTGCCGATCAGCGGAATGTTGATCGCGCCATCGCTGGCGACCGTGAGTTGTTCGGCGGGAAGCGCGTCGTCGATGAAGTCAAACGACACCACATCGCCGACCGAAACCTTGTAGTCATCGTCCGCCGCGGCCCAGGCATCAAGCTGGGAAATCAGAATCGCTGCAACCGCAAGGATCGCAATACTGGCGGATCCCAGTGCTTTCGCAAGGAATGTACTGGTCCACGCGCCTGTCGATCGCCTGCTCCGCGCCGCATTGCAATAAGATGCCATGGAAGCCCACCATAGAATTTTCCTGCAAAGACCCTAGCGACACCTGCGCGAGGACAATGAGTCATACCTTTGGTGGAGCGGTGACAACCTTCGGTCTGGTTCCCACCTAATTTGGCTAACTGGATGTCGACTGCAACCAACGTATGGTGCGGCTGGATACTGTCGGACGATTGAATGCTTCCTCAGGGCGGAGCGTTGCAGACAGCTGGGAAGCTTGCGTGCACACAAGTGTTCTTCACACCATTACCAGTCTCGACGTCGGCGGCGCTCAGGTCATGCTTGCCCGTTTTCTTGGCCAGGTCGACCAAAATCGCTTCTCGACTTCAGTTCTGTCCCTGCTTTCACCCGGTCCGGTGGCTGCAAACGTAGAATATACAAGATCGGGGCTCGTTTCGCTCGACATGACGGAACGGCCGCGACCGCGCGATGTCGTTCGGCTGACGCGGTCGATAAGACGGGCGGCCCCTGATCTTCTTCACGGATGGATGTATCACGGCAACGTCGCGGCAACGCTCGGCTCGATGCTAGGGCTCAATTTCTCGCCGGTCATCTGGAGCATCCATCACACGGTTCGAGATCTCGCCGACGAGAAACCATTGACGCGCCAATTGATACGGCTCTCGGCCCGCCTGTCGAGGCGCACCAGCGCGATCTCATATTGCTCGCGCGTCGCCGCCGATGATCACGAGCGCCTGGGCTTTGATCCGCGCCGGAGGGTGGTTATCCCGAACGGGACGGATTGCGATCAATTTTCCCCCTCGGCCGACGCCGGTGCGAAGCTGCGCCGCCTGTTCGGCTTGCCGCCCGGACGGCTGATGATCGGCCATGTGGCACGCTTCCATCCCATGAAGGACCAGGTTAGCCTGGTCCGCGCCATCAGCCGGCTCCTGGAACAGGGATACGACGTTCAGGGCATATTTATCGGGGAGGGACATGCCGACGGCCCGGTGCGGCGCACCGCCCGTGAGCTCGGCATAGACGACCGCATTACCACGCCGGGCATCCGCGCTGACATCGCCGACCTCATGCCGGGCTTCGACGTCTACGCGCTTTGCTCGGCTTGGGGCGAGGCATTTTCCCTTGCCGTAGGCGAGGCGATGGCCAGCGGCGTGCCGGCGGTGGTTACCGCGGTCGGCGACTCCGGCTGGCTGGTCGGCGACAGCGGCGTGGTCGTTCCACCGGGAGATAGTGAAGCTCTGGCCGCCGGATTGATCAGGCTTGTCAGCCTTGAACCGGCCGAGCGCCGCGCCTTGGGTCAACAAGCGCGTCGTCGCGTCATGGAGAACTTCTCGCTTTCCCTTTACGTCGGCAGGCACCTGGAACTCTACGAAGCAGCTCTAGGGCGTCGTCGCCATATCCGATAGGAGCGGCTGGTGGTTGCTGTGCACATGAATGGTCGAGATTCTCCTCGCGCCCCTGTGGACTATGCGATGCGCCGCAAGCGCATCGTCGTCATTGCGAGCCTGACGCGTTCGCTTGTCAACTTTCGTCTCGAATTGTTGAAGGCCATGGTCGCTGCGGGGCATGATGTCATTGCGCTCGCCCCCGATGAAGATGAGCGGGCGATCGCCGGTCTCAAGGCAATTGGCGTGACCTTCCGACAGATTCCGATGGCCAGGACGGGTACCAGTCCGCTGGCCGATTTGCGAACGCTCAAGGCGCTTTACAAGCTCATCCGCGGCTTGGCGCCCGAAATCGTCCTGGCGTATACGATGAAGCCGATCATCTATGGTGGATTGGCTGCCCGCCTTGCCCGTGTACCGCGCCGGTTTGCGCTCTTTACAGGCTTCGGCTTCATATTCAGCGGCAGCATGACGGGACTGCGCGCAACCATTTTGCGCCGGTTGAGTATTGGTCTCTACCGCTCGGCTCTGGTCGGCTGCGAAGCAGTTTTCGCTTACAATGACGCCGACGCTTCCGACATCCGGCGCCATGGGATGGTTTCTGCGACGACGCCGGTGATCATGATCCCGGGTTCAGGAGTGGACCTGACACTGTTTGCCGCAAGCCCCCCACCTTCAGGGCCTCCCGTCTTCCTTCTGATCGCTCGCTTGCTTCGCGAAAAGGGAATTGCCGAGTTTGCTGCCGCCGCGCGTATCCTGAAGACCAAGTACCGCGCTGCACGCTTTCAGATTCTCGGGCCCTTCGATCCCAGTCCCCTCTCCATCTCGAAAGCCGAAATGGACCAGTGGACCAAGGAAGGCGCCGTTGAATATCTCGGCGAAACACACGACGTCGGTCCCTATTTGACCGCGTCCACCGTGTTCGTGTTGCCGTCCTATTACAGGGAGGGCATTCCCCGCAGCGCGCTGGAAGCCTTGTCGACCGGTCGGCCGATAATCACGACCAACGCCCCTGGCTGTCAAGAAACGGTGATCGAGGGCGAGAACGGTTTCCGGGTCGAGCCGCGAGACGTGGAAGCTCTCGCCTCGGCGCAGCGGGCTTTTCTCGAGGATGAGGAACTCGCCGCAAAGATGGGCGCCAACTCAAGAAAGCTCGCGGAAGACCGGTTCGATGTTCACAAGGTGAACCAAACCCTGCTCGAGGCGATGGGGATATAGTCGGCCGCGCCTGATCGGCCGCGCGGCCGATGGCGGTCAAGCAGGAAAATAACGACGAATCTGCTGCCGTTTCAAATAGGCTTTCCGCAGGGCACCACGGGCCTGTCGGAAGGGGTCGACGCGGTTGAACACCCAGCCGATCGATGGACCGCCGGCGAACCGCAGGCGCTCGACAACCTGGGAGAGAGCCTCTTGCGTGGTGTTGTCCCACGCGGCCACGACCACGACGGTATCCACCGAGGCGGCAATCCTGATTGCGTCTTCGACGACGAGCACAGGCGGCGCGTCGATGATCACCACGTCGTATTCGAGCCGGAACGCCTCCAGCAATTTCGCGAATTGGCTGGAATTGAGGAATTCAGGCAAGGTCTGGTCGTCGGCAGATGGCGCCAGCACATCCAGTCGCGGAACTTCAGGAAGCGTCTGAACGATCTCTGCCAGGGTGCAACCACCATGTAGGTAGTCGTTGAGTGTCTTGTCGGCGGGCCCAAACTGCATGGCGCTATGGATGCTGCGGGTTCGCAAATCCAGATCAATCAGCGCTGTCAGGGCGCCGTCCATTCCAGCTGCCACGGCGAGGCCCATGGCCGTCGTTGTCTTGCCTTCCTGTGGTAGTCCTGAACTGACCAGGATCACCTGTTTGCTCCGGCCACCGTTCATCCGGGTGCAGGCCATGTACAGCGACCGGAAGGCATCGGAGAAGGCCGACCGTGGTTGCGACAACAAGGTTTCAAGAGGAGGCGTGGCGCGTTGCAGGAATTTCTTGGGCAGTTGCGGAATCGACGCCAGCAGTGGCGCACGGATAAGCTTCGATACCCGTTGTGACTCGCGTATTCTCACATCCATGCTTTCAAGCGTCAGCACAAGGATCAGGGCTAGGATCAGCGACGCGGCGAAACCGCCTGCCGTCATCAAACGAAGTTTGGGAAAGGAAGGGCTCGTCGGAATCTCGGCAGCGGAAACCGTCCGCACGCCGGGCTCGACCGCCTCGGAAAACGGATCGAGGCTGCCAAGCCTGCCTGATACGAGGTCGTAGAGCTTCTGCTCGGTCGACAATTGGTTGTTCAGTTCCCGAAGCTTCGCTTCCGCCAGGCTCCTTTGCCGTAGTTGCTCGTTGGACTCCTCCAAAGTCTTCGCGAGTTGGTTGACCCTGCCTTCGTTGACGCGGACGTCGTTTTCCAAGATTGCGATCGTACGCAGCATCTCCTGAGAGATCATCGCGCGGACGGCCGCTACTTTTGCATCCGCCTCCTGGACCAAGGGATGATTGCGCCCGTAGTTGCTGGCCAGTTGCGCGCGATCCCTCATCGCCGTCGCTTCGTCGTTGCGCAGGGACGTCAGGAAGTCCGATGAGAGCAGGGGATCGACGTTGGCGCCCGCGTCGCCGGTCTTGGCCGCCAGCCTGACCTGGGCGAGGCGCGCCTGCGCTTGCGTGTATTCACCTCTAGCGGTGCTGAGCTGCTCGTTGCTTTGCTGGATCGAGGCGCGCAGCAGATCATCGCGTGGATCGCTGGATACGCCGTGTTCTCGCGCATACTGGGCGATCTGGCCTTCTATGGCGGCTATCCGTGACGCAAGCTCCGTCGATTGCTGCCTCAGAAAGCTAACGGCGTCCTTGATGTCCTGCCGCTTGTTGTCCCGGGACCATTCCACGAACAGTTTGGCCGTCGCATTGGCTATCAGGGCCGCCCTCGACGCGTCGTCATTGAAAAAGGAGATCGTCATCGCCGAGCTCTCTCCGGACCGGTCAACCGAAACGCTCGACAGATACGATGAAATCGCCCGATCTTGCTGAACCCCCTTCGATGGCAGCGACGCGGGATCCTGCGGGTCGGCGCCGGCGACAAGGCTCCATAGCGCTCGCGGTATCGAGACGATCAAGCCGACGGCCTGTGACAGCAGTCCAGGGCCCGAATCCGAAGGGGAAGCTCGGCTCGCGGCTGGTTTCAGATAGGTGTTGAAGTCCGGGTCCTTGATGAGGTCCAGTCTGTCGACGACCAGGCTGGCAAAGACACGAGAGGTGATCAGATCCGCCTCGGTGTCCATTCGCGACTTGTCGGGCTGTTGATTAGGCTGCGCTTGTGCGGTGTCGAGAGGATTGGGATCGTCGGATTCGACAACGATCATCGAGCGAGCGGTGTACGTCTTGGGAAGTTCCACGGCCGTGATGAGCGCGAGAGCGGTGCCGGTAGTCACGACCGCAAGGATCAAGGGGAGGCGCCTTCGGAAAAGCGTGTAGAGCTCGCGCGGGCCGAAAGTGCGTTCCTTCGACGGCTCGATCGGCTCTTGAAGAAATGGTTCCAGACGGCTCCACACGCTGTTGTCGTCTATCAAGCTCACAGATCCCGCCCCTTTTTGTTTGTCTTCGACTGGTCCAAGCCGGCCCTGCCACATCGGACCTGGAGGCTACCCAACATCGAATTCGCGACTTACCGCGACGACAGTTTTAACATGGTTGCGCGGCCGCAATCGCGCTCAAGAGGCTTAGCCGCAAAGGCGACATCATCCAAAAGGATAGCGTAACCGGCCCGGGCCCTATCTTGGCAGATAGGCTGAACTGCAGGCCCAATGAGGGCTGGCGAAAAGGACTCTCAAGCAGATTCAGGAGTGAGGATGAACTACGCCAGGGCTCCTCGCCATTATTGGACAAGGCCCGGCCCCAAACCGGCCGTCACATCGTTGCCAGAGGTAGCCGGGAGACTCGGGCTCTGGTTCGCCGTGGCGTCCGTCTTTCTCACGCCCTTCAATATTCTTCGGTTTGATGCATTCTATTTTACCATCAGCGACGGCTTCGCTCTCGCGGCCGTATTCGCAGCCATACTCGGGAAATCCTTTTCGATCTCTCCCTTGGGCGCGGGGACGTTTCTATGGAACATCGGCATCGCCCTACTATGCGGGATGCTGCTGCTAAGCAGTCTGATCCACGGAGATCCGCAGCGAGGCTTCATCATCTCGGCGCAATATCTGTACGCCTACTTTCTCCTGGCCTTCATGATCGTGTCGAGGCCCTGGGCCGAAATCGTTCTCTTGATGAAATCATTTCTTTGCTCGATCGCCGTGATGTGTCTGCAGGGGATAGTGATAATCGACATCCTCAAGCAACGCGGCACCGTCTTTGTCAGCGGCAATGGTCGTTTTCAGGGTTGGGTGGAACGCGAGAATGAATGCGCAACGCTGATAGCGCTCTCTGTCCCGCTAATGTTGTGGCTGGTGGCGTCAGGCTGCATAAGGCCTCGCTGGCTTTGGGTCGGACTGCCGCTTTTTGGCTATGGCATTATTTTGACAGGATCCAATACCGGCCTGATCGGCCTTGTCTTTGCGGTCACCATCTTCGTAGTCGCGACGGGCTCGTGGCGCCGCATCATTTCTTTAGCGGTGACCTCGCTCGCCGCATTCTTCATTGCCGTTACCTGGGGCCGCGACTTCTTGCCCGAGGTCTTCCAACACCGCGTGCTGAATGCGCTGCAGAATGGTGACCTCGATGAGGCTGGCACGTTTGCAGACCGTATGCGGCTCATCCATGAGGCCATTGGCAAAGCGGACAATAATTCACTGCTTGGTATCGGTGCCGACCAGTATCGGCAGGTCAGCGAATTGCACGCCCCGGTCCACAACACCTACCTCCTCATATGGGTCGAGGCAGGGCTGCCCGGATTCATCGGTTTTCTGCTCCTGCTCGTGGCAGGCATCACCATCGCCATCCTTGCCGCTCGGAGTCGTGAAGGCAAGGTATCCGCCATTTGCACGGCGACGACAGTTCTCCTCTTCGCGGCGCTGGCCAATGCGCTACCGCATCTTTACAGTCGTTTCTTTCTCGTGCCTCTGCTGCTTGGAATGGCGCCCAGTGTTGCGATTTTGCGCGACGGCCCAGCTTCAAGAACGGTCACGCGCTTTCTTCGCGGTACTCGCTCCAAGTACGGTCGTTCGCGGCCTTTCCTACGCAGGCCGATCTAAGGGGCCCACCAGCCGAGCTTTCCAGCTTCTACAAAGGCTAAAATCGGCGCACCCGGAAGATCTGGTCAGAGTCTCCCCATGGCAAGAGCGAGCGATATATAGAAGCTATTTCGCCGGCTCTGATGCTTGCGCGGAGATGAAACGAGCGAGGGCGAACACGCCCTCGACGAAGTCTTCTCCCTCGATAAACCGGCCCTCAACCCAGCGTCCCTGGGTATCCTGACTGTCGACGAGCTGACGCACCTTTGAATTCAGTTCGCCAGTACTCAACTCATCCGCGGCACTGATCCACAGTCGTTGACGTGAAACTCTCTGCCCCCGCGTTGCACTCTCGAGCCGAGCGAACACCGGCTCGATCTCTGCACCGGTTTTCATGCCGTAGTGTTTCAGGAGGTCCATGTCGTCGAACGTCACTTGGCCGCCCTCATCGATGTAAAGCGGCCGGTTGGTGTTGAGTTCGTAGAAACGTGCCCAACTGCCGTCGGACAGGCGCGCCGCCTGTAGCCAGGTGGCTGCAGTCGTCGCCGCGTGCAGCAACCGCGCATCCCTGTTTTGCTCGTTCAACTCGATCAGGTAATCGATATTGCCGGCGGTTTCGCGCGAGACGACCGCTGGCGGCTCAAACCTGCGTCCCCAAACCGGCTGCATGGAACGATCGTAACCCTGAGCCCAGCCCTGTTGTGGCGCGGGCAACTGGGCTGCAAGGAGAAAATCGCCGACCTTCTCCGCCGTCTTGAGATATGCGGGATCGTGATATGTGCGGTAGGCGTTGAGAAAGAGACGACCCATATCGCGGGGAAGATTGTCATTGACGATGAAATAGGGCGGACGATCAGGCTTCTGCCACTCGTGAGACCAACTGGCCGGAATACTCGCCTTGGCCGCAGCCTTTACATCCGCCCCAGGCGCGGCTCCCTTGAAGAAGACCGGGAAGGCCCCATTCGGGTATTGCACCCGCATCAATCGATGAAGCGCCCTGTCGATGCAGGAACGGACGTCCGGATCCGAACCGCCGCTCGCCAGGTCGAACCACATCAGAAAATTCAGCACGCTCTGTGTGTTGTTGTCATCGAGGACAGTCTCGTTGCGTTGCGGATTGTCCTTGATATCGCGACAGATATTCCCGCCTACCTTCAGTGCGCGGTAGCACCATGTCGCCGCCTTTTGCGGGTCGGTCTCGATCTTGTAAAACCATCCGCCGGATTCCAGCTGAGTCTTGACCAGAGCGGTTGCCACGACCTGGGCAGACTGAAGCCATTGCTTGTCGCCGGTAACCTCGAAAATGCGCAGGAACGCAGCGCCGACAGCCGGCGTACCAGGCGGCTGCACCCAGCCAACGCTCGCGGGCACGGTACCGCCTTCGCCCACCCTCTTTTGGCCGTCGAGGGAATATTTCCATACGTAAGTTCCCGCTACACCGAGATGATCGCGGAAATAGGCCCCGGCAGCCTCGATCGCCTCCCGTGCCTCGGCCACTGTCGGCTGAGATTGAGGCGCCCCGGCCAGTGCAGTGCCGCACGACAGCGCGACAAACAGAGCCGAGGCAATATGCCTTAGCACGGCAGCGCTCCCGCTGGGCCTCAAGCGGCCGCCTCGTGTGGACGCGTGCTTGCCTTGGCTGAACCGAGGATCACATGAGGCACGAAGGGCGCCGTCACCGCCGCCGCAGGCTTGGCTTCGTCTCTGCGGTAACTGGGAAGCATATCCGCAACAAGATTTAACACTCCCTCAGTGTCGCCGGCCCTCGCCAAGCGACGCAATTGCGAAAATCCCTTGCGAAGCGTGTCAAGCGGCATCGCGTTGGGCACGGCGCCCAAGACTCCGGAAATCGGAACGTCGACACGTCTTTCGCTTTCGTCGAAGAGTTCCTCGAACAGCTTTTCTCCCGGCCGGCAGCCGACAATCTTGATCTTGATGTCCTCATCCGGCCGAAATCCCGCGAGCTTGATCATGCGGCGCGCCATGTCGATGATCTTGATTGGCGCACCCATGTCGAGAACGAAGATTTCGCCCTGTCCGAGTTTTTTCTCCAGACCATGGGCCGATGCCTGCAAGGTCAGTTCAACCGCCTCGCGTATTGTCATGAAGAAGCGCTTCATCTCCATGTCGGTCACGGTCAGCGGACCGCCGTGGGCGAGTTGGCGCTTGAACAGCGGGATCAGCGACCCGCTTGAACCCAGAACATTGCCGAAACGAACGGTCATGAAGCGGACGGGGGTATCGCCGGCGGTGAAGGCGAGGTCCAGGGACTGGCAGTAGAGTTCCGCAAGGCGCTTGGTAGCGCCCATGACACTGGTCGTGTTCACAACCTTGTCGGTGGATATCTGGACCATTGCCTTGGCGCCGCAAAGGCGGGTCGCTTCTGCCACGTTCATAGTACCGATGACGTTGGTAAGAATGCCCTCACAGGGATTCAACTCGACCATCGGCACATGTTTGAGCGCCGCCGCGTGGAAGACCAGGTCAACGCGATGGCGTCGGAAAATCTCGCCCAGGCGAACAGGGTCGCGTACGTCGCAGATATATGGCTTCCGGCGCACATTAGGGAATTTCTCCGCCAATTCCAGATCGATGGCGTACAGATTGTACTCGCTGTTATCGATCAGGACCACTTCGGTGGGGCCGAGCGCGGCAATCTGCTGCGTGAGCTCTCCGCCGATCGAGCCTCCGGCGCCGGTGACGACGATGCGCCTGTTTTCGATCATTCGGGACAACGCATCTTTATCAAGAACCGCCTGCGGCCTCTCCAGAAGGTCGGTAAGTTCGATGGGGCGCAAGTCGAAGCGACTCTGATATTTAGGATTGCGCAGTTCCAGGACCGGGGCGGGGCGAGAGACAGCGATGCCCAGACGGTCGGCCCGGTCGATCAGCGCTTCAAGCATCGGGTCGACGAGGCCAGGCACCCTTTCGGTGAAAATCACGTGGCGGGGCTTGATGCCGCGACCTTCCAGATCGCCGATGACCATGTCGAAGTCTTCGATGCTGCCCAGAACCGGCACGCCGCGCAGGAAATAGCCCTCTGTCGTTGCGCCATTATCGAGCACGCCGACCGGCCAATGGCGTGCATTCGGATCCCGCTGCAGCGCGCGAATATAAAGATCGGCCGCATCGCCTGCACCGATCAGCAGCACAGGGACCACGTCGCGTCCGTTTCTCGCTCTGTTCGCAGTCGGACCAAAGCGGCTTAGCTCAACGAGCTTGGAGCGGATGCGAACTGAAATAAGCAGCGGCACGAGCAACAGAAACTGGATCACTATCACCGAGCGCGGGATCGAATCGAGCCGTGTAGCCACAAACATCAGGAACACGAAGGCCAGCGATGTGACGAATGCCGCGCGAACGATACCGAGCATGTCGCCGACAGAAGCATATCGCCAGTTGCGGGTGTAGAGGCAAGTCACCGGGAAGACCACGGCGCATGTAAGCAGGAAGCAAGGGAGTGCGAAGAGCAACGAAGCGTGGCTTTCCGGACCGGTGAATTCTCCATCAAGGCCCAATCGCATGAATGAAGCAAACGACAGTGCCGCCAGCGCCAGGGCCAGATCGATGATGTAGAGATGAAGGTTCTTGCCAACGGCCTTGGCGCGCCCGGTCACCCGCCGGCGCAAGTAAGACAGCACATGAACAATCGTCCGCGGTTTGCTGACGAGACGGCCGAGAGCGATCGCAGTGGCCAGCAAAAGGGATTGGCCTCCCAGTGGACTGATTGCCTCAAACGGCTGATCTGACTGGCTCATTCTGGACCTCGACAAAGCTTAGCCGCCGCGCCCCAAGAGAGCGCGTCAAGAGATGCGGCTGTTTGAACTCGCAGGCACAAATCCGTGCCTGCCAGTCCCTTGCTCAATCAAGAACAGGTTGGCCTGCAATCGTTCGGATTCGAGGCTACGATCTTATCGCTGCTATGGGGCGCTTTACCCGCTTTCTAAGCAACACATGCTTTTGTGCATGGGGGGCTATCGGAACTGCAAGCGGACTTTGCCGCGTTAATCCAAAGAGGTACTCCCATCAGTCCGGGCCAGCCAGCTAGCTAGGTCTCGCTGCACCGACGCAATGGCTTACAATGGCGGAGATTAAAATGGTCGCTTGAGTTTCGGTCCGGCGGTCCCGTTCTTCGGGCACTTCATTGTTGACGCCGCCAATGCGCCAAACTCACGCTAGCAGAGGAAGCTTTCTATGCTCGGACAGTTGAAGAACAATCTTCGCGACGCTACCTTTTTCCTTGGCGAAGCCGTCGTTCCAAAGAAAATACGCTACTCGGGTCCCCTGGGAGCGTTGCGCCGCCAGATGATCTTTTGGTCGCGAGACTCCTTTGTGCTTTCATACCCGAAATGCGGTAGAACGTGGCTGCGCACCATGGTTGGCCGCGTCATCGACAAACAGTACGGCCTTAACCTGCAGAATCCGATGGAAATCCAGCATTTCTGGAAGATCTCATCGAATATTCCCTGCATCGGCTTTTCTCACGACGACAGCCCAAACCTTAAGCGTCCCAGCGAAATCCAGGTCGATAAGTCAAAATATTCAGGAAAAAAGATCCTATTTCTGGTTCGGGATCCGAGAGACGTGCTTGTTTCATATTATTTCGACGCAACGCACCGAATGAAGGTGTTTGACGGAACGATCAGTGAGTTTCTTGCCCAGGATGTCGGCAGCATTGATTCCATCATAGCGTTCTACAACGCTTGGGCGCACAACCGCGATAAGGTGAAGGCATTTCAAATGCTGTCCTACGAACATATGCGCCAAGCTCCAAAATCGGCGCTTCGCACGGCGCTAGATTTTCTGGGCATTCAGGGCGTGCCGGAGATGATCCTCGATGAGGCGACAACCTTTGGCTCTTTCGAGAATTTGCGAAAGATCGAAATGGCAGACGCTTTCGGTCACGAAAGAATGCGCCCGACGGACCAGTCGAATCCCGACAGTTTTAAGGTGCGCCGGGGCAAAATTGGCGGTTATGTCGACTATTTCAACAGAGACGAGATCGCTTACATGGATGAGAGAATTGCCAGCTCTTTGGACCCGTATTTCGAAATATACCACCGCAAGGCATAGCGTCGAGCTCTACTGCAAGGCGCAGCCTTGTCGCTTCCGTGCTGGGACGTCGCATAAGACTTCCCGGTCGAAAAAGTCCACGGCTCTTCCTTCGCCTGTCATCGGTCATTTCCCCACCGTGCTTTGATGGCGTCCATGATCAAAACGTTGAGCTTGGACGCGCCGGTCTCGCTGAGATGGTTATCGTCCCGATAAAAAATCTGAGAGCCTCGATTGGCGAAACAGCGCTGTTGATCGCAGAAGGCCTTCTCCGGATACACACGCACGAGATTTGGATCGGATCCGACATTATCGTATAATGCGTATGTCCGTTGCGTTCGCCGGCGGAAATCCCCGTAGGAAACCGAAATCGGGTCCGCCTGCATATAAGCTGCAGGATCGTTCTGGCGTCTGGCCCGCATGAGAAGCACCTGCGGGACGTTCCAACCCATCTCCGGGACAGGATAGACTAAGACAACTTTCACCCCGCGCTCCAGAAGTGTGTTTATGGTGCGGGAAATGGCCGTGGCGACTGCAGCCGGATCGGCGGGCCCGGTTTCACCCAGCTTGGCCAAATGCGGGTGATCGTCGCCCGGCTCGATTCCCCCCTCGCCATTGTTGTAACGGCTCTGCTCCACGAGAATGGGGAGACGCCACAAGAGCACGGCTATCGGTCGCTTCAGCCTGCCTATGTAGTCGAGCCTCTTGTCATTGTAGTCGCCTGGACAACCCGGTTGGTCCACGTCAACCCTTTGCAGACCGAGAAGAAATACGCAGCCGCCTCGATTGAGCGGTGTGAACGAGGCGATATCTCGGTAGTCATCGAGGCTGTCTCGCATCGGACCAAGCAGAGTGCGAGCGTGAGAGTCACCCAAACTAACAAGAGCATAGCCCTCGGGATTCGAGCCATGAAAGGTACAAGGACCCTGTTCAGGCGCAAAGTTGAGACAGCTCTTCCCGTTCTGAAAGATCTGAGCCTCGCGAATATCGGATGCAGCGGCAATCGGGGCCAGGCCGTCTGCAAAACGACTTGGCAGGCCATTTTGGACATACCAGTAGTATCCGCCCCCGCTGAGTAGTACGGCCCCTAGTGAGGCAATCAGCCATATAACGTGCTTGCTGGTTCGCTTTCTGCTACGGGTCGGAATCTCAACGAAGCGGTAAGTCGCAATGGCAAGTATAATTGACATCAAAATCCAAAAAAATACCATCATACCACCGACAGAATCGGTTGCGCTCATTCTGCCGAAAGCAAATATCGGCTGATGCCAAAGATAGAGGGAATATGATATCAGACCGACAAATACAAACGGTTGGGAGGAAAGCGCTCGTGTAATGGGATCGCCGTGTCCTGTATACCAGATAAGCAATGCCGTTCCTGCAACCGGGATCAGCGTCACAAGTCCCGGGTGGTGCCACTGCGGCCGCATCAGCGGCACCGCGCAGATCAGGAGCGCCAAACCGACCGCAGGCGCGACTCGCGAAGAGCGCATCGACACAAGCCGGCCGCCAGTCAATTCACGTCTTGCCAGAAACACCCCCAACCCTAGTTCCCAGATTCGGGGTGGCAGTAGAAAAAAAGATGCGTCCGGGAAATGCCGCGTCATCCACTCCGCAAGAATGAACGAAACGACGAGCCCAATGCACAGGATGGCTGTTAAAAATTTCCGAGAAAATTTCCACACCAGTAGAAGAAAGCAAGGGAAGATCACGTAGAACTGTTCTTCGACCCCCAAGCTCCAGGTGTGAATTAATGGACGAAAAAGATTGTCGGCTGCGTCATAGCTCGCAACATGCCAGAAATATAGATTGGAGGCTGAAAACACGGTTGCCAAAAGGCTCGCCGAATAGTCTCTAAAGGCACTCGGCAGCATATATAGCCAAGCGAAGGGGATCGTTACTGCTAAGACGGTATACAGCGCAGGTAGGATCCGTCTCGCGCGACGCTCGTAAAAATTGGCGAACGAGAAAGTCCCATCCATGACTTCCCGCTGTACAATCGAGCCAATCAGATAGCCGCTAATAACAAAAAAGACATCAACGCCAATAAAACCGCCCGCAAAGGGGTCAAGGCCCGCGACGCGAAGCCCTGAATGGTAGAGGATCACCAGAACGACTGCGATCGCCCTCAGGCCGTCAATTTCGCGGCGATATCCAACTTGACCGGCCGGGGCCGTGGCCACGATCCCACTCTGGGCAGCTCCCGTGTCTTGGTTCGCATTGCGAGCAGGATGATGGGCTTCGTACGGCAGACCTCGATCAATGCCGGGGGAACCATATGTCAATGGCGCAGCTGACTTTTCGTGAAACTCACTCATGTCAAAGGAGGCCCTTCCCTTGGATGCGTCTATCAGGATGCCGGCGTGCTGACGCTCGGATCGGCCTGAAGCTGCTGCTGCAGCCAGGTCGTTGTGCTTTTTGCGGCTCCGATGACAAGGAAATCGATGTGCTCTACCCGCATTGCGAAAATCCTTTAACCGCCGATTTCGCTGGTTAGGTCGGTCGCCAAGCCGGCTTTGCGGGAGCAAAGCGCCCTGTCATAGATCTTCATGACATTTTCGACATGGCGGTGCGTGCTGTAGGAGAAGAAGGCGTGGTCGCGGGCTGCATCGCTGATCCGGGCCCAGAGCGGCGGATTGGACAGCAACCGCGATAGCGGCTCCATGAAGGCCCCGGCGTCTTCCGGTGTGACCAGAAATCCGGTCCGCCCGTTCTCGATAGCTTCCGGATTGCCGCCATGATCGGTTGCAACCACCGGCGTCCCAAGAAACATCGCCTCGATAAGGGTTCGGCCGAAGGGCTCTCCCATGGCGGGAACCACCAGAACATCCGTTGCCGCGAGGAAAGGTTCGATCGGGTTGCGAAAACCCATGAAGCGCACCGTTTGGCCGAGCCCGCGCTCGGCGCAGCGCACGCGGGCGGCCGCTTCAAGATCTTGCGAGCCCGCGGGTGAATTCCCGAACACGCAGCCGACGACCGGGATTTGCGGATGCTCCCGCACGAAACGATCAAGGATATCGATGAAGAGGAGCGGCCGCTTTCGTTCGATCAGCCCGCCGATGAAGCTCAGGACGCGTGTTCCTGGTGCAAGGCCTAGCTCGTCCAGAAGTGCGGCCTTGGCCGCGATCCTGTCAGGCACAGTCGACGGATGGTCGAAGGGACTATGGATGACGCTGAGCCGTCCCTTGAGGGATCTGATCGGATGCCGCGGTCGCGAAAATCGCGACACCGTCACCATGCGATGCGCGATGAGCGGCGCAAGCACGTTAGCGCCCTTGGCGTCGGGGTCGCCGCGATGATGCCAAACCAGCCGAGCACCTGCCAGCCTCGCCGCAATGCCCCAATTCACATGCGTCCTGCCGTCATTGGTGTGAACGATATCGAACTTCTGCTCCTTGATGAAACGCCGCATGCGCGGAAGCGTACTGGTCAGATAGGTCATGACATCGCCGGGGATTATTCCCTTTCCAGGCGAAGTCGTCGGCAGCGGAAAACCCGTGAAGGGCTGGCCCTCCATTTGCAGAAAGGCCGCCAGAGGCCCGGCCGTTTCCTGAAGCACCAGAATCGGAACGACCTTCGATGTATCGAGGTTCTGGATGAGCTTGAGCGCCGAGATGTGGCTTCCACCGACATCATCACCGATAAATGGAAAGCAAACCCGTATCGGCCCTTGGCTAGCTCCTCCAACCATCGCCTGTTACCCGGTCGCGGTTCCGAGGTAGCTGCCTCGTTCGAGGTAGCTGACGATCACTTCCGCGGCCTCCTCGGCGCTCAGATCCGGCGTAACCGTGATCTGTGGCGCTTCCGGGCGCTCATAGGGACTGCCGATGCCCGTGAAATTCTGGATCAACCCATTTCGGGCGCGTCGATAAAGGCCCTTCGGGTCGCGGCTTTCAGCGACCTCCAGTGGTGTGTCGATGAAGATCTCGATAAACTGCCCTGGGCCGAAGAGGTCGCGCGCCATCCGCCGCTCCGCCTGGAATGGCGAAATGAATGAAGTGAGCGCTATCAGCCCCGCGTCGACCATCAGCTTGGCGGCCTCGGCGACGCGACGAATGTTCTCCACGCGATCCGCGTCGGTAAAGCCGAGATCTCGATTCAAGCCATGGCGAACATTGTCGCCGTCCAGAAGGTAGGTGTGCCTGCCGATCGCATGGAGGCGCTTCTCCACGAGATTCGCGATCGTCGACTTTCCGGAGCCCGACAGGCCTGTGAACCACAGCACCACGGGCTTTTGACCTTTGGCGATCGCCCGCGCATTCATGTCGACATCCAGTGCTTGCCAATGGACGTTGTTCGCCCTGCGCAGACTGAAGTCGATCATTCCGGCACCGACCGTGTGGTTGTTGATCCGGTCGATGACGATGAACGCGCCGGTTTCGTGCACGTTGGAGAACGGGTCGAAGGCGAGCGGTGCCTGTGTCGTCAAGTTGACGAAGCCGACGTCGTTCTTCTCGAGGGTTTTTGCTGCCAGTTTTGCAAAATTATTGATGTCAACCCGGTGTTTTATCTGCGTAACGCTCGCACCCACCACGCTGGTGGCGAGCTTGATCAGATACGGGCGGCCGGGGATCAATGGATCCTCGTGCATCCAGAGCAGATGGGCCGCAAACTGGTCTGACACTTCCGGGCGCTCCGCCGCCCCCGCCAGGACGTCGCCGCGAGAAACGTCGATCTCGTCTTCGAGCGTCAGCGTGACAGCCTCGCCGGCCGCTGCCTCCGACAGGTCTCCGTCCTGGGTGACGATGCGCTTGACCAGGCTCGTCACGCCGGATCGTGCCACGACCACACGGTCTCCCGGCCGGATCACGCCGGCGGCGATGGTGCCGGCAAACCCGCGAAAGTCGAGGTTCGGGCGATTGACCCATTGCACCGGCATCCGGAAAGGCGCGCTACGGCGGTCTCGTTCCACCTCGACGGTTTCCAGATGCTCGATGAGCGTCGGGCCCCGATACCAGGGCAGGTTCTCGCCTTTCGAAAGAACATTGTCGCCATAACGCGCCGACAGCGGGATGGCATCCAGAGACGCGAAGCCAAGCGGTTCCGCGAAGCTTCGATAGGTCGCCTCGATCTCGTCGAATACCGTTTGCGAATAATCGACCAGGTCGATTTTGTTGACCGCAAGGACGACATGCCGGATTCCGAGCAGCGAAACGATGAAGGAATGTCGGCGTGTCTGGGTCAGAATGCCCTGCCGCGCATCGACAAGAATGATCGCCAGGTCGGCATTGGATGCGCCAGTAGCCATGTTGCGGGTGTATTGCTCATGGCCGGGCGTGTCGGCGACTATGAATTTGCGCCGTTCCGTGGCGAAGAAACGATAGGCCACGTCGATCGTAATGCCCTGTTCGCGCTCGCTGGCCAGACCGTCGACCAGAAGGGCGAAGTCGAGATCGCCGCCGGTTGTGCCGTGGCGTTGGGAATCGCGGGTAAGTGTGGCAAGCTGGTCTTCCATCAGCAGCTTCGTGTCGTAGAGCAGCCTGCCGATCAGCGTCGACTTGCCGTCGTCCACGCTGCCGCATGTCAAAAATCGCAGCAGGCTCTTCTTCTCGTGGACAGCAAGATATTGCGAAGTGATCTCGTCTATCGAAGAAGATTCGAGTTCCGCGGTTTGAGCAAAACCCAGCATCAGAAGTACCCCTCGCGCTTTTTCTTTTCCATCGAGGTTGCCTCGTCATGGTCGATCAGCCGACCTGATCGCTCGGAGGTCCTCACGACAAGCATTTCCTGGAGCACTTCGGGAACAGACGCGGCAGTGCTTTCAGTGGCCGCGGTGAGGGGATAGCAGCCAAGCGTGCGGAAGCGTACCGAGCGCATTTCGGGGGATTCGCCTGGGCGGAGCGGCAGACGATCGTCGTCCACCATGATCAACTGTCCGTCGCGCTCCACCACGGGGCGTTTGGCCGCGAAATACAGCGAGACGATGGGGATGTTCTCCCTCATGATGTACTGCCATATGTCGGTTTCGGTCCAGTTCGAGAGAGGAAAGACCCGGACGGACTCCCCTGGTTTCAGCCGGCCGTTGTAGAGGTTCCATAGTTCCGGGCGCTGGTTCTTTGGATCCCAGCCATGGCTATCGCTGCGCAGCGAAAACACCCGTTCTTTCGCGCGGCTCTTTTCCTCGTCGCGCCGCGCGCCGCCGAAAGCGGCGTCGAAGCCGAGCGAGGTCAGTGCCGATTTCAGCGCCTCCGTCTTCATGATCTGCGTGTAGGTCGACGAGCCATGTGTAAATGGCGTGATCCCTTCGGCCAGGCCGGCCTCGTTGCGACGCACCAGCAGCTTCAGGCCAAGCCGCGCGACAGTCTCGTCGCGGAAACGGATCATTTCTTTGAATTTCCACGTCGTGTCGATGTGGAGAAGGGGGAACGGCAGTTGCGACGGATAGAAGGCCTTCATCGCGAGATGGAGCATTACGGCCGAGTCCTTGCCCACCGAATACAACATCACCGGGTTGCGCAGTTCGGCGACGACCTCGCGAATGATATGGATTGATTCAGCCTCGAGTCGTTGCAGATGTGTGAGCCACGAAGGAGAGGAAGGCGAGCGCCGCTGCGCTGCAGGCAAAGTGACCAGGGCTTGAGGTGCCTGGGCTTGAGGCGCAAGAGCTTGAGGTGCAAGAGACATCTAGATCGCCTTTGAAGGGGCAAGACTTGCTTGGTTGAGAGCGTCCGCCGGCGGGGTTTGCCGGTCGGGATGATGGGCGGTCTTGAGCGCCTGTCGCAACGAAAGCGCCAGGCCGAAGGCCCACAGAATGCCCAGGACGATATGGGCAATATTGCCCCCCATCGCGCCGATCCGCGGGATGAGCAGGAGGGCCGTCACGTGGAAGGCGGCTGTGGCAACGACAACAATGCGCAACACCTCACGTTGCCGGCCCATGGCAAGCAGCGCCGAGCGGGCGGCTGAGCCCGAAAGCACGAACGTGACCGCCACCATCTGCACGATGACGAGGCTGGCTGCGCCTATGAACTCCGGTCCCGCGGTCCAGGAGAGCAGCGGCCGGATGAGCACCGCCACGACCAGGACGCAAATGACGCCAAAGCAGAGCAGCATGGCTTCGGTCTGAAAGATCACCCGCTTGAATTCCTCGATGCTGCCTTTTGCCCAAAGGCGGGCGACATCGGGATAGAGAACGTTTTGCACCTGCGGGCCTACTTGCTGGCCGACGCGGCCTATACGCTTGGCGATCTGGTACAAGCCAGCCGAGGCCGGGTCGGCTAGCCATCCCACCAGCAGCGTATCGAGTTCTTGCGCGCTCGCGCGCAAAGTGAGTGAGATGTTCGACGACCACGCGAAATTCCAGATGCCAGGGAAGCGGCGTGTGATGCCGGCCAAAGGCGCGCCCAGGACATTGTGGACACCCTGCCTGTGTAGCGCGCGCATGGTCAGCGTCAGGAGCGCCAGGGAGCCGAGGATCTGCGTTCCGGCCCAAACCGCCGTGAAGTAAGCGAGATCGCCATTGAGCAGCACGCCGAGCAGACACAGCAATACGCGCAGAACGGCGTTGAGCAACTGCCCATAGGCGAGGAGGCGGAAGTTGCCGGCCATGCGTTGGACAGCCACGGGGACGCCGGAAATCTGAAATAGCAGAACGCTGGAGTAGAGAACAAGAAGATGCACGATTTGCGTCGACCAACCGAAAACCGGCGCAATGAGAAGGGCCGCGCCAATGGCGACGACCCAGGCGCTGACAGCGGCGCCGACATCGATAAGCAGGCCGAACTTCATGAGGACGCGCAAATTCTCGTGGCCCTCGGATGCGTTCATGCCGGCTGCGTATTTGATAATTGGCTGCCACGACTGGAAGCTGACAACGCGCTCGACGACCCTTGTGAACGCGATGATCAATGCAAGCTCACCATAGTTCGTCACCCCAAGCGCTCGTGCTGAAAGCGTAAAGGCTACAAGCGCCAGCAATGAGCCAAGAAAATTGCCGGTCAGAAGGTGTGCGATATTGGCCAGGCGCGTGCGGCCCGCACTCTTGCGCCTGGCAGCTTGCAGCACCCGTCGAGCCAGTCTTCCGATCATCGCAACCGTAGCCAAAGTCGCCCCGCTCATTCTTGATCGGCAGTACGCGTCCCTTGGTCGTTCTCCGGGATTGTTTCTGCCGATGCATCCATCATCGGCAGAAACCAGAAAGCCGCCACGACCAAGTTTGGTCCTGTCGCAACCCCAATAAGCTAGGACCTGATCGCCGCTACGACCGATGGCCTACCCCATTAGCGGTAGCAGCTTCATGGCCGTTTTATCGCCAATATATGCGGAACAAAAAAGTAGAACTATAACACATACCGAACTAATAAAGAGAAAAATTGCCTAGATATTTGGCTTTGTAAATTTAAATAAAAGCAAACGGCTCCATATCCTATTAATCTCCTCGGGATGAAGCACGACATATATGGTGCGCCTCTTTCGCTGTTGGTCGAGGATTGATCTAAGGTTGGATCCGGTAAGAGATATGCCGAAATCCGACGGGCCCGAATAGGCTTGGCCGAGCATGCGATCCAGCATCAACTCTCCCAAGGCCGGAGTGTAACGCGCAGAGCTCCAGTACCACCGCATCGTCTGATGACGATCGCCCGGATCCGGAATGTCTTCCATTGTAACGGAGTTATAGCCGCTAAAATCCCACAGTTTCACTTCAGACGTGGCTGTCTTGGATGCGTTGACCTGACTTACGGTATACGTCAGATCCACACGCCAGCGGTCGTAAACCGGGAGTAGCCCCATGGCCCTGAGTGCTTCCATCTGACGAGCATGTATCGGCGAAATGAAGAGCGTGACGTCTACTCCAGCGGCGGTGAGACGATCCAGCAGGTCATGCAACAGGCCGATTCTAGTGATGTCATAATCGAAGCTGCCGGGAGACGAAAACTCCGCCATCAACCGATTCAGCCTCTGGTCGGACACCTGTCTGTAGCTGTAATTATGTGCCAACATGATCTGGTGAAAACCGTCTTCCTTGTCGGTCTCCCGAAATCCAATGCTGTTGGCGTGCACCGTCCGCAAAGCGTCGATAAAGCTTTCGGGGGAGAACAGGGACCGCGCATAAACGATAGGCATTGGAACTCCGGCAAAGCCGGACTCCGGAAAATCTTGGGTTTCCGTTCGGTCCGCCTCAAACATGGAGAAATCGAGATTGACGATCATCCGGCGGGGTGCGCCGTGAGCCAGGGCGAACATGCCAATGTCATAGAGTTCGACCATGCTCGCATGCGGAACCGCGGCATTGTAGGCCTTCAGCCTAGCTAGGCTCGGTCCGGCGGGATCAAGCCCGACGCGCGCCCGCGAGCCGCCGAGGATCAAAGTGTCGTAGTCGGTGAGCCATAGACGTAGTGAGCGCTCGGCTGTCGTACCGATCGAAAGGCGATGTGTCTTTTCGGCATTGAAATCAGGAATCTCCAGATGATGGTTGATCCCATATGGATCGACAACAAAAACGAAAGCGGCAGTCCCAAGTTCTAGCAGAATACCGATGGCTGCAACCCTTGCGGCCAACCGTGGCAGGCGCGATCCAGACGTCCTCAACGGCCCGCCCGACTGCAAAACCTGCGAGCCCATGAACTCGGGCATGGTGGCGTGTCCCGCGGCGCTGATCCCCTCTCGGGTGAAGATCTTGTAAAAGGTCAGGCAGAGAATTTTCAGGTCAAGTGCGAAGGTCCGGTGATCGACATACCAGACGTCCAGGACGAAGCGGTTCTCCCAATCAAGTGCGTTGCGGCCGTTCACCTGCGCCAAACCTGTGATGCCGGGAATGACTTGGTGACGACGCGCCTGCTCAGGGCTATAGCGGGGGAGATACTCCATCAAGAGGGGACGAGGCCCGACGAGGCTCATCTCACCCCGCAATACATTGATCAATTCGGGCAGCTCATCAAGGCTGCTTGCGCGCAGAAAGCTGCCAAAGCCAGTCAGCCTGTCAGCATCGGGAAGCAGCCGGCCATGACGATCCCGACGATCGGTCATCGTTCTGAACTTGATTATCTTGAATGGTTTCCCGTGCAGGCCGGGACGTTCCTGGCGGAAAAAAACAGGCCGCCCAAGAAGCAGCGCGACTGCTATTGAAAGCACCGCGATGAAGGGCGACATCAGCAGCAGAAGGCAGGCGGCACCGAGCAGGTCGAACGTGCGTTTCATGAGCGATGCTCCTTTCATCAGCATGCCTGCCGCGGCTCGCTGATACGTCCTCTGGCCAACCGCAAGGCTTCGTAGTGGTCAAAAGCCAAGCCACGCCACGGGACACAATCTCGAAAGTCTACATGTAGCCTTGTGTCTTGAGACCGATCCCAATCAGGGACGATGTGCGGGCATTGCCTTCCACGCGCGACAGGTCGCCGCTTTTAGTTACATTGGCTGTAAAGTGCGCCTATCAAAGATCATTCTCCGGATGAACATCAGGATATGTGCGCCAGATTTGAAAACGCTCGAGGTGTTCTTGTCCGGGATCGGATATTTTTCATTCGTAGATCGCGAACCTGAATAACTGAGTTCGTGATCGATTGCCTTCATTTTCAGAATTTCGTCAAAGCGGAGTCCCATTTTTCCGCAATCTGCTGCATTGAGAACCGATCGATCGTTTTCCGGGCCGATCTACCCATTTTGTGGCGAAGAGCATTGTTTCGCATCAGGCATGCCATCGCGGATGCCAACTCGGCAACATCGTCGACTGGTACCAGCAGACCCGAAACGCCTGGTTCGATGATTTCGGATGGACCGAAATCGCAGTCTGTTGCGACGACGGGCAGGCCTGCCGCCATCGCCTCGATCAGCACGTTGGGAAAGCCTTCGTAGCGTGACGGCAGGACAAAGAGGGAGGCGTCGCGCGCCCATTCGCCCGGACGCTCGGTAATGCCGGCAAGCTTTACCCTGTCCTCCAAATCCAACGCATCGATCTGACGTTGAAGAAGAACCCGATCAGGTCCCTCGCCGAAGATTGTCAACGCCCATGCCGGAAATTCGCTGGCGACTTTAGCAAATGCCTTTATCAGCGTGTCGAAGCCTTTCTGTTCCACCAGGCGTCCGACGGCGACCAGGCGAAACATCTCATTGCCATGGTCTTTGTAGGCATCGGTCGCCTCGCACGGATTTCCGATGACCTCGCAAGGATTTCCGATAACGTGGGCTTTTTTTCTGAGCGTATCCGGAAGCGTCTTGACAATCGCATCAGTCTGCATGACGAGCCGATCCGCCTGCCGAAGTATGATGCCAGAAACGAGCCGCCAAGCGGCGTGTTTTTTCTGCGCTTTGGGATTGTTTCTTTCCGAGATAATAACCCGGATGCCAAGATTTTTCGCCGCCAGTAGGCAAAGAATATTAATCTTTGTTAGAAATGAAACGATCAGAGTGGGCTGAAGCTGCTTGAATTCCGCGCGCAACACGACCACGCGCCGCAAGCTGCGGACAAATCCGAGTTTCGAAAGCCGCGAAGCTCCATCCTCTACAAGTCTGTGGACGGTGACCTTCGGGTGCAGGGCAAAATAGCTCTTGTCTTGCTCTCCCACGAAAGCAAATAGATGGACTTCATCTCCGCGCCTGCATCGATCTGCGGCAAGCAGACTGACGACGCGCTCCGTCCCTCCTGCACCCAGGCCCGCCTGCACAATCGCAAGTCGCATTTACTCCCCTCTTAACGTCAGGACGTCGATGGATTATTTCCATACTTCTCGGCGATCTCCGCCAAGTTGCTGCATGGATTGGTGGAAAGGGATTCGACGACAGGAAGATCTCTCTTGATCGTCTCGCCTTGGCCGTGTTCATCCATGAATTGGCGGCGAAGTTCATACCAGCCGCATGCGAGCCGCGTTCCGCCACGGGCAAGCAGTTCGATCGCGGCTGGAGTTAGCCAGTCGATGCAGGTCTGCTCAATGAGTTCGGCTTGCGCATCACTAAGATGATCGGAAAAGCCGCCGACCTTGCCGGGACGCGCATGCTGGCTTTCGCCATCGTGGGCCGCTAGGCCGCCCGCCATCTCATGCTCACGCATTACATCGAAACGCGAGGCGTCGATAGAATCCTGAAGCGCGCGCACGGACGGTGTGTGGCCGAGAAATCTCAGGATACGCGTGCAGGCACCCATAGGGTCTTCCGTCAGTTCCCCATAGCCCAATACTGCACTTACGTGATGCTTTAGACCTCTACCCCAATCATTCAGATATACTATCAGAGCCGGCAGGCCTTGTTCGCGATCGGCAATGAACGCGTCCATGGTGCCTTCGAAGCAGCGTTTGTGACGTGTGGCATCGAAATAAGCTGACACGATTACGTCGCGCGGATCTCGAGTCATGAAGATGATGGGTCGGTTGAGAAAAAGCGAGCGTCTATAGGTGAGGTGCGAAACCAGGACGAGCGGCACACGATGGCGCTCATCTGTGTAACGAAAAGCCGGGATGCCCCTCGTCGGATCGAGATCGAAATCCGGAAGAACCTCGAACATTGGCGAAAGATGGACATTTTCGCCGTTGGCGTGGCGACGAAAGTATTCCGAAAGGATATGTCTAAGCTGGGTTGCTCCGGATTCGGGATAGGAGACAAGAAACGCGTCTGCGCCCGACGCAGCCCAGGTCATCCTGATCCGGGCGTCGATCTTATGCAATGTCAGACGGGTGGTCGTCAGCATGGTGACAGGTCTTCAGTCCTTGGGGATCGTAGCGCAGCATGTATGACGTCGCAGTCGAAGGACGCGATGGGCGGGCTGCCGGCCATGGCCTTGAGTGGTACCGCGCAATCTTCGTAGCGGGACGAAAGCACAAATGCGTCGGCGTCCAGAAAGCAGGATCGCCATGCGTAGCAGATCAGATCCGCCCTTCCCTACTGTAATGGCGCTGCGATCCAGAAATGCCAAGCCGGCGAAGCTGTCCATCGCGTATTCCAATCCCGCTGTCGCAACCCCTAAATACCCAGCTTTCTTTGAAGGGACGAGTTGCACATAGGGATGCATCGCCGGCTGCCGTTTACCTCTAAAGGAGGACTTGGGCGCAGAAACGAAGCAGACAATAGAAGAGATCTGTGTCCATCTATCGCTCACGCCGGTGAGTTGGAGCCTTGAATTCATGCGCATAGCCTTTGTCGGTGCGGTGGAGGGATCTCGGGTCGCATTCGATGCCCTTGTCGAAGCTGGCATGACGCCTTCGCTGCTTGTCACCCTTGCGGGCGAAGCTTCCAAACGCCATTCCGATTTCGTCGATCTGGCGGGGCCGGCACGTCTGGCCGGGGCCGCGGTCCACCTGACCAAGGACATCAATGCGCCCGACACGATCGACAGGCTCGAAGCCGAGCGGCCCGATTTGACGATGGTGGTCGGCTGGTCGCAAATCTGCCGCGGCGAATTTCGCTCGGTCGCCCGATATGGCTCGATCGGCTTTCACCCGGCGCCGTTACCGCGTTTTCGGGGCAGGGCGGTGATCCCCTGGACGATCATTGCGAATGAAAAGGAGACGGGTTCGACTTTCTTCCGGCTCGACGAGGGTGTCGACAGTGGCCCTATCGTCCTCCAGAAGCTTTTTGCCGTGGCACCGGACGAGACCGCGCGCTCGCTCTACGACAAGCACAAGCAGGCCCTGCTCGAGATGACGCCGCTTGTCGTTTCGGCGATAAGTCGTGACAAGGCCGTGGGCGTCGCGCAGGACGAATCCCTTGCCAGCTATTGCGCAAAGCGCACGGCCGACGACGGAATGATCGACTGGAGCGATGCCGCCGAGAATGTCCTTCGCTTCGTCCGCGCCGTCGGCGATCCCTATCCGGGCGCCTTCACTTTCACTGCCGGTGCCAAGATCGTGATCGACAAGGCGCGCATGTTTGCCCCGCCTGGGCGCCATATCGGGCTGACCGGCCAGGTCCAAACTCATACCGACAGCGGCTTTACAGTGCTTTGTGGAGACGGAGCCGCCATTGAGGTGACATCCTGGTATGGCGAAAGGCCCAGGATACATGCCAAGCTGGCCTCGGCAGGACCAACCTGTGTCGCGCCAAGGACCTAGGCGCCTGCACGGAGCACAGGTCTGCGCGCTTCAGGCGGCGATTGTCGGCCGCGACGGCCGTTCTTCCAGATACCAGCGTACGAAGGCGGTCACCCCGTCCTCGACGCTGGTGCAAGGGCGAAAGCCCGTAAGGGCCTCCAGCAGGCGGGGGTCGGCATAGGTTGCCCGCATGTCGCCAGCCTGCATCGGCAACATCTTGCGGATGGCGCGTTTGCCCAGGCAGTTCTCGATCGTCTCGATGAAAGGCAGCAGCCCGACAGGCTCGCCGCCGCCTATGTTGACGACACGCCACGGCGCGACGGGTGACAGCGTGTCGACGACGCCGGGAGCGGACGCCGCGCGACCTGTCGCCGGCGTGCATTCGACGAGTCGGACGATGGCTTCGACGAGATCATCGATATAGGTGAAATCGCGCTTCATCAGGCCTTCGCCATACACTTCGATCGGACGGCCGTTCTCGATCGCGTCGACAAATTTGAAGAGCGCCATGTCGGGCCGGCCCCAGGGGCCGTATACGGTGAAGAAGCGGAAGCATGTGGTCGGCGTTCCGAAGATATGTGAATAGGAGTGCGCCATCGCCTCCATCGCCTTCTTCGTGGCCGCATAGAAGGTTAACGGCCAATCAGCCATGTCGGTTTCGACGAATGGCATCTTGTCGTTCGCTCCATAGGCCGAGCTCGTGGACGCAAGGAGCAAATGCCGGGGCTTGAGATCACGCGCAAGCTCAAGGACGTTGAACGAGCCGACGAGATTGCTGTCCGTGTAACTTCGCGGATTGTCGATTGAGTAGCGGACACCGGCCTGCGCGGCCAGATGCACGATCACATCGGGCCGGGCGTAGTCCGCGGCGCGGCGAAGGGCATCCAGGTCTTCCAGTTGGCCGATATGGGCGCGAAAGGCGTCGTATCTTTGAAGCAGGGCGTGTCGGGACTGCTTCAGGACGACGTCATAGTATGGCGTCATGCCGTCGAAGCCGGTGACGCGATGACCGTCGTCGAGCAGCCGGCGCGCCAGGTGAAAACCGATGAATCCTGCGGTGCCGGTGACCAGATACCTCATTCCGCGGCCGCGGCGAAAACTGCCTTGTCTCCGACCGCTCCCTCACCGATATTCACGTACTCGAAGCCGTGCTTGGAGATGTCTTCCCGCCGGTAAATGTTGCGCAGGTCGACCACCACCCGTTTCGACATCGTGCGGGACAGTCGTTCAAAATCCAGGGCGCGGAACTGATTCCACTCGGTCACGATGACCAGCGCGTCGGCGCCCTCGGCGCATTCATAGGCGCCTTCTGCATAACTTACGCTTGTGCCGAGCACGATTTTCGCCTGTTCCATGCCTTCGGGGTCATACACTCGGACATGTGCTCCAAAATCGATCAAGGCCTGGATGATCGAAAGGGAAGGCGCTTCACGGACGTCATCGGTGTTGGGTTTGAAGGTAAGACCCAGCAAGGCCACTGTCTTTGCGCGGACATCTCCGCCGCAAGCAAATACGATCTTGCGCGCCATGGTGCGTTTTCGCTGGTCGTTCACGGCAACCGTCGTTTCGATCAGGCGCAATGGCGCGCCGCTGTCCTGCGCCGTCTTGACCAAAGCCAGCGTGTCTTTTGGAAAACAGGATCCTCCATAGCCCGGGCCGGCGTGCAGGAACTTTGAGCCGATGCGATTGTCGAGCCCGATGCCCCGCGCTACCTCGCGCACATTCGCGCCCACGCTCTCGCAGAGATCCGCGATCTCGTTGATGAACGTGATCTTGAGCGCCAGGAAGGCGTTGGCCGCATATTTGATCAGCTCGGACGTGCGGCGGCCGGTAAACAGGATGGGTGCCTGGTTGAGATAGAGCGGCCGATACACCTCCGCCATCACCTCCCGGCCACGCTCGTCCGACGGGAGGCCGATAACGATCCGGTCTGGTCGTTTGAAGTCGTCGATCGCGGCTCCTTCGCGCAGGAATTCCGGGTTGGAGACGACGGCCACATCGGCCAGGGGATTGCATTGGCGAATGATCCGTTCGACCTCATCCCCCGTGCCCACCGGCACCGTGGATTTGATTGCCACCACGGTGAACCCGTGAACAGCGGCCGCGATTTCCCGGGCCGCTTCGTAGACATAGGACAGATCGGCATGGCCGTCGCCTCGCCTCGAAGGCGTCCCGACGGCAATGAACACCACGTCCGCATCGGCGACTGCCGCTGTAAGCATGCTGGTGAAGGTGAGCTGGCCGCTCGCGGAATTCTTGTCGACGAGGTCGTCGAGACCTGGCTCATAGATCGGCATTCTTCCGGCCTGGAGATCGGCAATCTTGGCCTCCGCCTTATCGACGCAGACGACTTGATGGCCGAAATCAGCCAGGCAAGCGCCCGATACAAGACCCACGTAACCCGAACCAACAATCGCGATGCGCATGTAACCGCCACTCTGATGATGACAACTGACGCGATTAAGCCAGCAGCGGCCAAGAAAATGGAGTGCGCAATCGGATAAGACATTACCACTTCCGAGACCTGGTATGGGCCCGGACGGTCGTCTGGCGCGGTTTGACAACGCTAAGTGCTGATGGCCATTGCAAATGGACGAGACGAGATGATCCGGCGCGCAGCCACGCTCGGCTGCAAGCCGGCTGACGGCGCTTCATTGGCGCGTCGATTGCTTGAGTTCATTTTCCGTCAAAATTCCGGTCGGCGGCCGTTTGGTCTTTTTGCCATGCTCTTAGAGGTAGTTCGGTTCTCGCTTCAACTTGCCGTCCGGGAGCCGAGTCAGGAAATTGCCCTCGAACAGCCTCGCCTGAGCATGATAGATCTTCGTCCGGGTGAGACTGCGCGCTGGAGTGTTCTGCCGTGACGAACAACGCTAGGCAGAGCACGCCGAGGCCGGCAGGGCGATTTTCCGGTCCATGCAATGGAATTGTTGCGGGGCTGCGCGGTCGCGTTTGCCGGCGAACATTCAAAGAATGTAGCTGTGGGCCTCGCTTTCCGTCGCACTGTCAGCCGCGGAGACAGGCTTGGCGAAGAGGAAGGCACCATCTCGCGAGAACAGATCCGCCGGCATCATCTGGAACTCGCGCTGCGAATGCGGGACATCCAATTCACGATCGACAATATGCCAGAGGCTGTTGAAGAACGACCCGTCGGCTTGCCTCATGCTTTCCCCCCGAAGCGGCTTTCTCGATGAGAAAACCGTTGCTGGATTGGCCCACATGTCGGCAATGGCGATATCGTAATAGCCGGGATGCGCGGCATTGGGTTTGATAATCGCGAAGGGCGTGTTCTTTTCCGGCCAGCCTACGCGGCCCACGGTCAGGCACTCTTCCGGCTCGGGCAATCTTGCCTCCACAAGATAGGCCAGTGCCGCATCGATGCCGCCGATTTCCGAAACGACGCACGATGTCAGTCCCGCGCGGGCAAGCTGCATCAGCTTTCGAGCCTCTTGTTCATCCATATCGGCCCATCTCAGGAAAGCCATCCATTGCTGGTGCAGGCAGTCGTCCTTGGCCTGGCAAAGAAGTCGTCCTGCCTCCAAAGCGGATTCGACCCTCCTCCTGTCCGCCTCCGCGAAGGCTTCCCGCGCAGGGCGAATTCGGCCGGCAATTTCCATCAGGTCATTTGAGATGTTTTTCATATCCTCCTCCCCAGGCGGATTTCTAATCTGATTCATGCGCTCCATGATGCGTTGGTTTTGTATTGCGTAGAAGGCCATCACGGGAACGCGTGAGATATCTTAGTGGCGTGGCCAACCTATTCTTTTGAGCAAGGGTCCCACTTCCGACTGTCGGCTGATCCGCGCGCGATTGTGTTCGCTACTACTTGCTGCCATAGCTTCGCTTTCGTCATTGTCGGCGTCGCCTGGTCCACACGACGACGTCTGCAAATTCTGCCGTCCGATCCGCCGAACGCCGTCTGCCGGGCGGTATGCGCGCGGTGGATGCTCGGGACCCAACGCTGGTCGCGACATGCAAGCTTCTGGCTTAATTTTTCGACGATTGAAGAATGCGCGTACCCTATCATTTCGGTGATGGTGCTCATCCAACCAGACCTGGAGACCTGCGCAGTAAGGAGTAGTCAGAAGAGCTGGAGAAAGCCCGAATGACGGCGAAGGAAGAAAATCCACACGCCTTTGGGCGAATGGAAGTAGGCGCCGTATCTTTCAACGAACTTGCACGCCCAAGGCTCTTGAAGTCATAGCGAAGGGCAATCTGGCTTGAAGAGTGGGGCGATCCGGAACTCCATGACAGCAGTGGCCATCACAGCACCCGCTCGGGCGGGTTGGCGATTTCGACAGCCGAGCGTCATTCCGGGTTTCGGATTGACGCTCGGCTTCTCGCTTGCCTACCTTACCCTCATCATCCTCATTCCGCTGTCGGGGCTGGTCTGGCGCTCCGCGGCG
>NZ_VFVW01000012.1:0-120556 GCF_006442305.1 Mesorhizobium sp. B2-3-6
CCAGGACGGCGGAAGGCCCGCCGTCAACTGGAGATCGGCTGTTAGTTGTTGCCGAAGAGGTTGCGATCGGCACCCTGGACAGGCGTCTGGGCAGCCGGTTCCGACTTCTTGGTCGAAGCGGTGTACGAGCTGTCGACGGCGGTGGCCGCAGGGGCATTCGAACCATAATGGTCGCTACTAGCGAAGGCGCTGCCGGAAACAGCCAGAAGGGCGGCGGCAGTGAGAATGATCTTTTTCATTTTTTGATACTCCAGTATTTTTCCGTCCGTCTAGCGGCGTGTCTTGGGAGGAAATCGCGTCGTTCGGACAGCCCCGATGTGGGAAAGCCATACCGCCATTTCCAATCACGAAGTTTTTCCGTGTGGACCAAGTTTCCACCACTTGAAATTGTGCCAGAGCCTTCAACATTCGTTTTTTTCTGTTTACTATCAGTTGGTTATGCAAACGCGTCGCGCGATCACCAACTGTGTCGAAGGCCCAGTGTTCACACCGTCCTGCACGCATCGTCAACAGAAACGAACCGTTCGGTTCGATTTTAGAGGGCGCTAACAGTCACTTTTCGAAACCGTTAACCTTTTTTGCCTCCGCCACGAGACGGAATCCGAGGCGGCGACCTGAGGCTTTCTGCCCTGCAACGGCGGCCGCGCCGTTTCCAATGCGTGTCGCGCGGCATGGATGCGATGTCGTTTTCATGCCGACGACAAGCCGGCGATCATGGTTAGATCCTGCCATCTCAGGTGCCGCCGCGTGACGACGAGGCGGAGAATTGGGAAGCCGGTCAGAATCCGGCGCTGCCCCCGCAACGGTGGTGGAGTTCAGGTCGCAACGGGAGACCACTGGGCGGAGGCCTGGGAAGGTGTCGCGACAGTCCGCAAGGGCAGCTCCAGAGCCCGGAAACCAGCCCGAGATGTTTGACTCGACTGATCGCGGCGGGCGGTCAAGAGGCGGATGGTGCATGTCCGGCGCAAGCCGGCGCGCGGCTTGATCCTTCCTCTCTCCCCTCCGTTCAGTCCTTCGATGCGAGGACAGGACTTCAATGCGAGGACAGGACATGGATGCGCGCAACGACATGCTGAAACGGCTGCAAGGCCGCAGGGACGGCTTCTCGCTCGAGCAGCCCTTCTATACCGATCCCGACTACTTCAAGCTCGACATGGAGCTGATCTGGTACCGCGACTGGCTGTTCATCGGCCATGATTGCGAACTGCCCCGGCCCGGCAGCTTCATCACCGTGCAGATCGGCGACTATCCTGTGGTGCTGGTGCGTGACCAGAAGGGCAACATCAACGCCTTCCACAATTCTTGCCGCCATCGCGGCAGCCGCGTCTGCAACACAGACAAGGGCACGGCGGCGAAGCTCGTCTGCCCCTACCATCAGTGGACCTATGAACTGGACGGCAGGCTGCTGTTCGCCAGGCAGATGGCCGAGGGTTTCGACAAGAGCCAGTTCGGCCTGAAGCCGGTCGCCTGCGAAAGCGTCGGCGGCTACATCTTCATTTGCCTCGCCGACGAGCCGGCGGATTTCGCGCCGATGCGGACGATGATCGAACCCTATTTGCTGCCGCATCGGCTGCGCGAAGCAAAGGTCGCCTTCGAGAGCACCATCGTCGAGAAGGGCAATTGGAAGCTGGTCTGGGAAAACAACCGCGAATGCTATCATTGCGCCGGCAACCATCCGGAGCTCTGCAAGACCTTCCCGGAGGCGCCGACCGTGACCGGCGTACAAGACGCCGACAGCGACCCGGAGATGCTGGCGCACTGGGCCAAGTGCGAGGCGGCAGGCCTGCCGAGCAGGTTCCGCATCGACCCGGCCGGACAGTACCGTGCCACCCGCGCGCCGCTGCTGCGCGATGCCGTCAGTTATACGATGACGGGAAAACGCGCGGTCAAGAAGAACCTGTCCGACGGCGTTGCCACCGACCGCATCGGCTCCTTGCTGCTCTATCACTATCCGACGACCTGGAACCACATCCTTGGCGACCACGCCGTCACGTTCCGCGTGCTGCCGATCAGCGCCACCGAGACCGCGGTGACGACCAAATGGCTGGTTCACAAGGACGCGGTCGAGGGCGTCGACTACGACCTTGCCGAACTCACCCATGTCTGGACCGAGACCAACGGCCAGGATCGTCGCATCGTCGAGGAAAACGCCTTCGGCATCCTGTCGCCGGCCTATGAACCCGGCCCCTATTCCGAACTGCACGAAGGCGGCGTCATCCAGTTCGTCGACTGGTACGCGCGTTTCATCGGTCCGCGCCTCGCCGAAGACGGCCGGCCGGCCCTGCGCAGCGTTGCTTGAGAGGTAAGGGATGAATGCGATGACGTATCTCGGCCTCTATCGCCATCTCGATCAGATGGCGCCCTGGAACGACAGGCTCCAGGTGCTGGAAGTGATCGGCGTGAGCGACGAGGCGCCTGATGTAAAGACCTTCACCTTCCGCTCCGACAACCAGACCTGGTTCCGCTACAAGCCGGGCCAGTTCGTGACGCTGGAACTGCCGACAGCGGATGGGCCCCTGATGCGCACCTACACGCTGTCGTCTTCGCCCTCGCGGCCGTTCTCGATCGCGGTGACGGTGAAGGCGCAGGCCGGCAGCACCGGCACGCGCTGGATGTTCGACCATTTGAGGCCTGGTTCGCACGTCAAGGCGTATGGGCCGGCCGGAGACTTTTCGCTGCACAGCCACCCGGCAGCCAAATATCTGTTCATCTCGGCCGGCTCCGGCGTGACGCCGATGATGTCGATGCTGCGCTGGCTGAACGACTGCGCGCCATGGACCGATGTCGGCTTCGTCAACTGCGCGCGCCGGCCCGAAGAGATCATCTTCCGCAAGGAGCTGGAATTGCTCGGCAGCCGCATGCCCGGCCTGTCGCTCGGCTTCATGATCGAGGAGCGGTCGAGCCGGGAGGGCTGGTTCGGCCATATGGGCCGCATCGACGCCATCCGGCTGCCGCTTTTGGCGCCCGATTTCCGAGAGCGCGAAATCTTCTGCTGCGGCCCCGATCCCTTCATGCGTGCCGTGCGCGGCATGCTCGAAGCCGCCGGCTTCGACATGGCGAAATACCATCAGGAAAGCTTTGCAGCGCCTCTGGCGGAGGAAATCCCGGCGCCGTTCGCCTCGCCGACCGGAGACGGCGCAGCCATTCCTGTCGAAGCCGCGACGCCGATCCGGTTCTCGATTTCGGATGTCGATGCCGCATGCGTCGCCGGCCAGACGGTGCTGCAGACGGCGCGCGCCTCGGGAGTCAGAATCCCCGCCGCGTGCGAATTCGGCCTGTGCGGAACCTGCAAGGTCAAGAAGCTCTCGGGCGAGGTCGAGATGAGCCACAATGGCGGCATCCTCGATCACGAGATCGAGGACGGCTTCATCCTCGCCTGCTGCTCCAAGCCGCTTTCGGCGCTTGACATCGAGGCGTGACCGGCGGCGCTCGGCGGTCTGCAACGCCGCTTAAAGCGCGTCGCATGAGCCCATTCGATGCGACACGCTTTGGAGCGAAATCCGACGGCCATTCAGGGAGTGATCAGCGTCACAGAAGGGAAATAAGTCCGGTAGCGGCCGATATCACGCGTCAGCAGCGGAAGGCGTCCGACGGCTGCGTGGGCGCCGATGAAAAAGTCAGGCAGCACGCCGGTCCTGGATCCTCCCGATCTACGATATTGTGTAAATGCTTTTCCGGCAAGGAAGAGGGCTGCTCTTGGCATCGGAACCATTTCTAGACCGGCCGCCTCGACAAACGCCTCGAGATCCTCGATGCGTGCGTAGCGGACGGCAAGCTCGGCATAGACCGCATCATTGATCAACAACGGCCCATCAAGGCTCGCTGCCTCGAGATGGGCGATCGACCAATCCGCCCAGCTCGAATCGTCCGTAACAACGTCGAGCAGAACGTTGGTGTCGACGAGCGTCACCGTTCGGAACGCGTCAGCGCCATGATCGCGTCCGTCGTGAGCCCCTCGCCGGCATGACCTCGCAACCTGGCGAAGCGGCTCGCCGGCTGCTTTTTGTCAGCACGGGTCAGCACCACGCTGCCATCGGCAGCGCGCCGGAAATCGACCTTGCTTCCCGGGACGATCTCCAGGAGATCGCGAACCGGTTTGGGGATGGTCACTTGTCCCTTCGCTGTAACGGTCGTCGCCATCTTCGTTCCTCGGTAATACCATGTCTCCCGAAGGTATTACCTTGCGGTTCGAATTTCAAGGCCTGAAGCGTCAATCCCCGGCCGGGAGGCGGGCTCGTCGACCGACAAGCCCGCCATCCCTGCATTCATGTCAACGCGATGTCTCAGCCATTGGCGAAGGGCACGGCGACATAGATCTGGGCATCGCCTCGTTCCACCAGCAGCAGCACCGATTTGCGGCCTGACTTGCCGGCCTGCGCGATCGCCTGCGTGGCCTGCCTGGCGCTCTTCACCGGCATCTGGTTGACGGCGATAATGATGTCGCCGGGCTGGACGCCGGAAGCCGCCGCCGCCTTGTTGGGATTGACCGCGGCGACCACCGCGCCACGCTGGTTGTCGGGGAGGTTCATCTGCTGGCGAATATCGGGCGTGATGTCCATCAGGCCGAGCCCGATCGCCGGCAGGCGGGCGCCCTGCCCGTTTCCCGGCGCGCCGGAATCACCAGATACCGACGCGGTCTGCGCATCGTCGCCATTGCGGCCGACGTCGACGGAAAGCTGCATGGTTTTGCCATTGCGCCAGACGTCGAGCGTTTCCTTCTTGCCGGGCGAGACATCGGCGACGGCACGCGACAGGTCCTTGGGGTCCTTTATCTCCTGGCCGGCGAAGCCGGTGATGAGGTCCCCCGTCTGGATGCCGGCCGCGGCCGCCGGCGAGCCCTCGGTGACCGAGGAGACCAATGCGCCGCCGGGGTGATCGAGACCTATGGCACTGGCAACGTCCGGGGTCACCGGCTGGATCTGGACGCCAAGATAGCCGTATTCGATTTCGCCGCCCTTCATCAGCTTGGCGACCACCTTTTGCGCCTGGTCGGACGGAATGGCGAAGCCAACGCCGACGCTGCCGCCATTCGGCGAATAGATCGCGGTGTTGATGCCCACGACGTTGCCGCTCACATCGACCAGCGGACCGCCAGAGTTGCCGTGGTTGATCGGCGCATCGATCTGGATGAAATCGTCGAACGGCCCGCTGTGGAGATCGCGGCCGCGCGCCGAGACGATACCTGAGGTGACCGTGGTGCCGATGCCGAACGGATTGCCGAAGGCCAGCACTTGATCGCCCGGCATCAACTTATCAGAATCTCCCCATTTTACCGTCGGCAGGGGCTTGTCGGCCTTGATCTTGATCACCGCAAGGTCGTTCTTGGCGTCGCGGCCGACCAGCTTGGCGGGAAGCTCTGAACCGTCGTCAAGCGTCACCTTGATCGAGCTCGCGCCGTCGATGACATGGTTGTTGGTGACGATGGTGCCGTCGGCGCCGACGATAAAGCCGGATCCGAGCGCTTCGGCGCGCTGCGACTGCTGCGGCGGCGCTTTCGGCCCGGGCACGCCCTGGTCGCCGAAGAACTGGCGGAAATAATCGTCGAAAGGCGAGCCGCCGCCGTCCAGGGGCGAGGCATCGCTCATGGCGTCCGGTTGCCCCTTCATGACGGTCGTAACCGTCACCACGGCCGGCTTGTCGGCTGCCACGATGGGGGCAAAGGAGCCGTTCGGGGCCGCTACGCCGGCTACGGGAGTCTGTGTCGTACCGACGGCGTTGCGGACGTCGTTCGGGCTTTCGGCGAAGGAGGCCACGATAGGAGAAATGATCAGCGCAGCGCCCAGCAGGGCCGCGACGCGATGTCTACGAAGAATGCTTATGGGTGACATGGTCGTTCTGTCCGGGCGAGAGTTGAACCTGGGCCGCGGATGGTTCGGGGAAAAACACCCGTCGGCTGTCGACAGCCGGATTGCCTGTCTCGCCGCGCATGGCAGCCGGCCGGATCGACAAACCAGCATCTAGGGCGCGGATTGGCCCGATTTAGGGTTTTCGGGCGACCTTACGAAGATTTAATTTTAGAGCCGGCTTATGGACCAGCCGCTCGGCTGAGATAGGCCGAGGCGATCTCGCGCATGCGCTCGCCGTCGAAACTCGGGCCGTGACCGCCATGGCCGATGCGGATCGGCAGGTCGAGCAGACGCCGCATGGTGAGGCGATAGGCCGACTTGTCGGAGTCTGGCAGGTCGTCGATCAGCCGGTCGTCATAGATGGCGTCGCCGCTGAAGAACAGGCCGTCTGCTTCGTCGAACAGCGCGATCGAATCCGGCGAATGCCCGGGCAGATGCAGCACGCGGAAGCGGCGGTCGCCGAGATCGACGACATCGCCCTCGTCGAGGGTGCGCGTCAGCGGCGCTGGCGGGATCTTGTAATCCGCAGCCTTCCAGCCCGGTGCCGGCAGTCGCGAGACGGCGCCGTCGAGGTCGTGGAACATGTAGGCGTAGGTCGCCGCCTCATCCATGTTCTCGAACTGCGCGGCACTCACCCTGGGTCCCGCGCGCAGCGCGAATTCATGCAGCGAGCCGACATGATCGAGATGGATGTGGGTGGCGACGACGATGAGCGGTTTGCCGGCCCGGGTTTCGATCTCCGGCGCCAGCGGGCAGATGCCCATGCCGGTATCGACCAAAAGGTCGGCGTCGCGGCCGGTGAGATGCCAGATGTTGGCGCGCACATAGTCATGCACGAACGGCTCGGTCAGCATCGTCGTCTTCTCGTCGACGATGCTCCTGCTGAACCAGTTCTCCATCAGAAGCGGCCCGGCATCAAGCGTGAGCCCGGCATCAGGTGTGAGCCTCGCATCAGGTGTGATCCTGGAATCAAGTATGGTCCCGACATCAGACGAAGGGCTTTCCGACCTTGTATTTTTCCGGCACCAGCCGCTTCAGGTAAGCCATGCCGGCGTCGGACAGATGGTTGGCGTCCGGCTTCATGAAGTTCTCGGGCATGTGACGGGTCTTGCCGGCCACGTTCTTCAGCGGCACCTTCTTCAGCACGGTTTTGGTGCCGTCATATTGCAGCGCCACGGAGCCGCCGCCCTGTTCGGCCACGGTGACCGCGAAAGCTCCCGCGTCGAACGCCTCCTGCGCGTCGACGGCGCTGATGGCGCCGACATAGCCGCGCGGCATGTAGCCCAGCGCATCGACGCGGGCGCGCTTGCCCGGCAGCCCTTCGGCGAGCGCCCGCTCGAGTGCCGCCGGCAGGTCGCTGCCCGATAGCTTGACATTGCCATGCTGGTCGCGCTCCAGCTTCTCGGGCGGGACCAGGCTTTCAACCAGCGCCTTGCCGTCGGCGGTGCTCACCCCTTCCGAAACGGCGACGATGCAGCGCTTGTGGCGGTCGAGCGTGGCGCGCACGTCCTCGATGAAGGCTGTGGCCGAGAACGGCCGCTCCGGCACGTAGACGAGATGCGGACCACTGTCGGGATCGAGCTGCCAAGCCGCGGCCGCGGCCGTGAGGAAGCCGGCGTGCCGGCCCATGACGATGCCGACATAGATGCCGGGCAGAGCGCGGAAATCGAGATCGACGGACAGGAAAGCGCCGGCGACGAACTCGGCCGCCGAGATGAAACCCGGCGTGTGGTCGTTCTCCTCGAGATCATTGTCGATGGTTTTGGGCGCATGCACGAACGCGATCTTGCCCCCGGCGGCATCGGTCAGGATCTGCTGCGTGCCCGACGTGTCATTGCCGCCGATATAGATGAAGGCATCCGCGCCGGCCTTCTTCAGGCCGTCGAGGACGACCTCGCAATAGGCTGCATCCGGTTTGTCGCGCGTCGAGCCAAGGGCCGCGCTCGGCGTTCCGGCGATCAGCCGCAGGCGGTCTTCCGGGACGGCGGAGAGGTCGATATAATTGCCGTCGCGGATACCGCGCACGCCGTGGATGGAGCCCAGGACCTTGGCGCCGGGATGCCGCTTGCGGATCTCCAGCGTCGCCCCGACCACGGTCTGGTTGATGACGGCCGTCGGGCCGCCGCCCTGCGCGATGACGAAAGTTCCGGCCATTGGTGAAATTCTCCCGGGCGATTGAATTTCAGGCACCTTCGCCTGTCTTTGGCCATCGCGCAACGGCAGAAACGACCGGCCGCGCCAGCGGCCGCGAGGTGAGGCTTGAGCTAGACGACGACGACCGGGTTCTTCTTGGAAACGCGGCTGTAGAGGTCGATGATGTCCTGGTTGATCAGGCGCACACAGCCCGACGACATGGCCTGGCCGATGCTCCACCATTCGGGCGAGCCATGGATGCGGTAGCCGGTGTCCTTGCCGTCCTGATAGATGTAGAGAGCGCGCGCCCCGAGCGGGTTGGTGAGGCCGCCGGGCTGGCCGCCCTGCCATTTTACCAATTCCGGCTTGCGGGCGATCATTTCCGGCGGCGGGGTCCAGGTCGGCCATTCCCGTCCGTACTGGATGTTGGCGCGGCCGGACCAGCGGAAGCCGTCCTTGCCGATGCCGACCCCGTAGCGGATGGCGTCGCCCCCCGGCTGGACGAGGTAGAGCATGCGCTCATTGAGATGAACGACGATGGTGCCGGGCGCTTCGCCCGTCTGGTCGACGACGATCTGGCGGCGGAATTCCGGCTTGATCTTGAGGTAGGGCACCTCGGGCACGTTGAAGCCGCCGTCGCTCAGGGACGCGTACATCAGGTCGGGGCTGGTGATGTTCTTGTCGACGCTGATGCTCGGCCGGATCGGCCGCACAGAGCCGGTGACCGTGTCGTCGAGCTCAAGCGCCGGCAGGCCGCCGCCCGAAGTCGAGCAGCCGGCGGCGCCAAGCAAGGCCAACGCCCCTGCCCCGGATAAAACGGCGCGGCGGGAGACAAGACTATCGGTTTCGATTGCGTCGCCGTTTCGCGGCGGCCTCAGACCTTGCGGCAACTCACGCATGTACCCAAACC
Source organism: Mesorhizobium sp. B2-3-6 (assembly GCF_006442305.1). NCBI lineage: Bacteria > Pseudomonadati > Pseudomonadota > Alphaproteobacteria > Hyphomicrobiales > Phyllobacteriaceae > Mesorhizobium > Mesorhizobium sp. B2-3-6. The sequence continues at coordinate 8,890 of NZ_VFVW01000012.1, forward strand.
CTACGCTGTCGGCGGGAAGCACGGTCCGGCCGGATGACGAGCATTTTCATCATTCATGGTTGATAAAGCGTGAAGGCCTTGCGCTGCCTGGATTTGCGAACAGGCTGGGCGCCATTGCGCCCTCTCCGGTATCGCCAACCAGCGTGCCCTGCACGAAATCACCTCGGGCGGGTCATGATCCCGGCGCCAGCGTGTCAAAAGCGGGGGACCTCCATGTGCAAGACCTGAAAGATCAATTTCAAGCTTCTCGCCGAGATCGTGAACCTGTCGGGCGGCTCGACTGACGCCGAACTGCCGTTGGCGGGGGTAGAAACAAACCGCTTTACATTCTCCTGGACCGAAGGATTTATCCTCTTCTTTGAGCTCAAAGGAGACGAGCATGTCCTTCGAAAACTGGGCCGCCTTCGCTGCCGCGTCGACCATCCTCCTAGTCATTCCGGGACCGACCATCCTTCTGGTCGTGTCCTATGCCCTCGGCCAGGGATGGCGCACCGCACTGCCGATGGCTGTCGGTGTGGCGCTGGGCGACTTCACGGCGATGACCTTGTCCATGCTGGGCATCGGCGCCCTGCTGGCAGCTTCGGCCACCATCTTCACGATCCTGAAGCTGATCGGCGCTGCCTATCTGGTCTATCTCGGCGTAAAACTGTTCCGGGCCGGCGGCGCGCTCAAGGCCGAGCCGCGCACCGATGCCGTGTCCTCCGCCAGGATGATGGGGCATGCCTGGCTGGTCACCGCGCTCAACCCGAAAAGCATCACCTTCTTCGTCGCTTTCCTGCCGCAGTTTCTGGACCGGCACGCCGATTTCTGGACGCAGATGCTGATCTTCGAGACGACCTTCCTGGCGCTCGCCTTCGCCAACGCCTTCGGCTACGCACTGATCGCGTCGCGAGCGCGCAACCTTGTGCGCAACCCCAGGGCGATCCGCGTCTTCAACCGCACCGGCGGCACGCTGCTGGTTGGCGCCGGCATCGCCACAGTGGCGATGCGTTCAGGGAATTGAACAAGGGGGATTCGCTCAACGCACAGCGTTAGCGCTGCCCCTCACCTGCCTGCCGGCGGATGAGGGGCGGCGTCGACTTTACGCACGAAAATAGCGCCAGCTTCGCCGTCTCACCACTTGATGCTGACGCCGAGATTGCCCTCAAGGATGCGCCGCTTGTCACCGCCGAGATTGGTGGTGTAGTCGCCGGTGGCGAAGAGGCTGACCTTGTCCGTCACCTTGGCGGTCACGCCGCCGCCGAATTCGAACGAGGTCGAGCGGCTTTCGGTCGAGATGTCGGTGGTGTCGAAGTTGACGTGATCCGTGCCACCGAAACCGTGCCAGAGATTGGCTTTGAGGTAAGGTTGCAGCGCGGTGCCGTTCAATGTCGTCTCGCCCTGCAGGCGCAGGCCGAGGCGCCCGGTGACGTTGTCGTCGAGATCGAAGGAAACCGACGCGAAGCGATCCTCGGCATCGTCGAGCGACAGATGCTGCCAAATCAGTTGCGCCTGCGGTTCGAGCGTCCAGCCTTGCGCCAGCGCGATCGGGTAGCCCCCTTCCAGCGAAGCGGTGACGCCGGTTCCCTTGACATCGATGCCGATGTCGCGGGTCGAGGTCGCATCGCCGCTGAAGAAAGTGGCCATGACGACCCCGTCCAGGTACCAGCCCCCGGGACCGATACGGGTCCAGTAGCCGCCGACGCTGGTGCCGCCGAGATCGATGTCGCCGACGCCCAGATCGTTCTGCCCCAGTGCCTGGCCGCGCACATCGCCGTTCATGCTGGCATAGGCGATGAACAGGCCGGCACGATCGACGCCACCTGAAGCGGTTTCCTGGCCAAGCACGTCGAAGCCGCCCTGGAACCCGAACAAGGTGCCCTCGAACGACGGCGAAACCGTTCCCGACCAGCCCATCTTCGCGTCCTGGCCGAAGATACGGCCCCAGACCGGAGAGAGTTCGGTGTTTGACAACAGGCTCTGTTCGCCTCGCCGTTCATGGAAAGTGCCAAGTGTCGTCATCGCCAGATGCTCGGCCACCGGCGGAACCGCCGAATAGACCGGGACCTCGACACGGTAGAGCAGGATCTCCTCCCCTGCCGCGGGCGTCGGAAGATCGGGCACCGCAGTCGGGACGGGCGGGGGCGGCGGTGGCGGATCAGCCGCCGGTGCCGCCGGCGGGGGTGGCGGGGGCTGGAGCTCCGGATCGCCGGCCTGCACCGGCGGCGTCGGATCGACCGGCGGATTGTTGACGTCGCCTTCGGACGGCACGGGCACGTGCGGCAATTGGGAAGGCGGCGGCGGCGGCTCGGTTGCCGGAGGTTCGGGCTCGGGCGCCGCCGTCGGTCCGATCCCCGGCGGCGCCGCGGCCGGCGATGTCGGCGTTATCAACGACGAGCGCAGATACCAGTTCTCCGCGCTGCCTGCGGTGACGCCACCCTTGAACAGATAATATTCGAAGGCGCCCGCCGCGACCGGCGCGTCGAGCGCGAAGGCGCTGGCGCTGGAGGTGGCGCCATTGACCGCCTGGACGACCATGATGCCGTCCTGCGTCGTCTCGGCACCCGTGCCGCCGACATTGACCACCCCGATGCCGGTCGAGCCGGAAGCCGTGCCGCCCGACAGCACCAGCCTGTCCGAGGCCGAGGAATCATCGCCGAGTTCCGTCTGGATGAGCAGCAGGCCGCCAAGCCCGGTGTAATTGCCCGAAATCGTCAGCCGATCCGTCGCGCCTGTACTGCCATTGGTCAGGTCGATGCGGCCGGCATTGACGACGTCCGCAAGCTGGCCCGCCGTAAAGGCCTGTATCGACGCGTTGAAGCCGCCGCCATAGAGCGTGCTTGCCGCATCGACGCTGAGCGAGCCCGTGCCGGTGCCGCTGTCTCCCAGCACCAGATTGCCGTCCAGCGTGAGTTCGGTGTCGTTGGTGGCGTCGATGCTCTCCCAGTTCTGCACCCGGCTGATGCCTTTGAGCTTGACGTTGTCGAAACTCAGCGTGTCGGTGCCGAGGCCACCATTCAGCGCGTCGGCGCCGCCCATATTGGAATTGGTCAGGTTGCTCAGCTTTGCCGTGTCGTTGTCGGCGCCGAGGTCGACGGCGCCATAGATGATGCCGCCGCCGTCCCAGACGAAACTGTCGGCGCCGAAGCTCATCAGCACGTCGCCGCCGACCGTGCCGCCGGTAATCGTCACGCTGTCATTGCCGCCGCTGACACTGATGTTGCCGCCGATCGTGCCGCCCGAAAGGATGATCGTGTCCTTGTCGAAGCCGGTGACCAGGTTGCGGTCGATGGTGCCGCCGGACATGTTGAAGTAGTTCTGGTCGAGCTTCATGTTGACGCGGCCGATGCGGCCGCCCGTCATCACCGCATGGTCGCCGTCGTCGAAGAAATCGACGATGCGTCCGTCCGTCATGGTGAAGGTGTCGAGGCCATCACCCTGGTTAAGTGAACCGATCTGGCCGCCGCTTATGTTGAAGTCGTCTATGCCCGAGCCCTGCTGCACATTGCCGATGACGGTGCCAGCGCCGATGGTGAAGAAATCGGCGCCACCGCCCTGGTCGACCGTGCCGGTGATGGTACCGGATTGCATGTTGATGCGGTCCGAACCAACGCCGAAGGTGACATTGCCGCTCACCTGGCCGGTGCCGCCGGCGGGAAAGGTGAGCGTGTTGTCGCCGTTCAGATCGTTGAGGCTGCCGCCCGAATCGCCGCTGTCGCAGATGAAGGTGTCGTTTCCGGCGGTCGGAACGAGCAGGCATGCGGCGAAGGCGGCGGAATTGGGCAGCAACGCCAGCGACGTCGCGGCAAAAACGCCAAGCATTCGAGGAAGAAACATCACCGGCATATGCCGTTTCAGAACAACTAATTTAGCGATGTCTTCCGAATCGCCATTCGGAAGCCTGTTTTCAAAGCGCCGCACCGCGTCCCTCCAAGATTCGCGATTGCAAGCCCCCACCCTACGCCGCAATGAAGACACAATTCGTTCCGTTTTACAAAGCCTAATCTGCCCGTCATGGTTGATGAACTGGAAAACGGGCCGGACAGAGCTGTGCTTTGATTGAGCCAGAATTGGTGCTTGGCGTGCGTCTCGCCAACCCTCCAAAGCGTGTTGGTGGCGGCGCGTACGCTGGCGCGGCCACACAGCCCGCCGTCGGCGTTGTTTTCGTGATGCGCGGCCGATTGTCAGAGAATTGACCCGCGGCGGATCTTGGCTTAAAAACTGCCTGGGCCAGATTTTTTCGAGTTCCGAAAAAAATAATGGCAAGGGAGGAAAACATGTATGTCGGCCTCGACCTTGGCACGTCGGGCGTCAAGGCGCTGCTGATCGATGCCGAACAGACCGTCATCGGTTCCGGCCATGGCGCGCTCGACGTTTCGCGGCCGCATCCCGGCTGGTCCGAACAGGATCCAGCCCACTGGCTACGCGCCTGCGAAGACGCGATTGCCGAACTGAAGGCCTCCCATCCCTGGCAGTTCGCGGCGGTGAAAGGCATTGGCCTATCCGGTCAGATGCATGGCGCCACCTTGCTCGATGCCTCTGACAAGGTGCTGCGCCCCTGCATTCTGTGGAACGATACGCGCAGCCATGCCGAGGCAGCCGCGCTCGACGCCGATCCGCGGTTTCGCGAGCTGACCGGCAACATCGTCTTTCCCGGTTTCACCGCGCCGAAGCTCGCCTGGGTGAAGAACAACGAACCCGCCATTTTCGCCAAAGTGGCCAAGGTGCTGCTGCCCAAGGATTTCCTGCGGCTGTGGCTGACCGGCGAACATATTTCGGAAATGTCGGACTCGGCTGGCACTTCCTGGCTCGACGTTGGGAAGCGGCGCTGGTCCGCCGACCTGCTCGCGGCCACGTCGCTCGACGAAAAGCACATGCCATCCCTGGTCGAGGGTACGCAGAAGGCCGGTGGGCTGCGCGGCGAGCTGGCGTCGAAATGGGGCGTCGAAGCCGGCATCCCGATTGCCGGCGGCGCCGGCGACAATGCGGCTTCCGCCTGCGGCATGGGCACGGTCCGTGCCGGCCATGCGTTCGTGTCTCTGGGCACGTCAGGCGTGCTGTTTGCCGCCAATGCCTCCTATCTGCCCAACCCGGCAAGCGCGGTCCACACTTTCTGCCATGCGCTGCCTGACACCTGGCATCAGATGGGCGTCATCCTGTCGGCCACCGATTCGCTCAATTGGCTGTCCGAGATTACCGGCAAGGGCGCAGGCGAGTTGACATCGGAACTGGGCGATACACTGAAGGCGCCGACCGGCGTGTCCTTCCTGCCCTATCTCTCGGGCGAGCGCACGCCACACAATGATTCCGTCATTCGCGGCTCCTTTACCGGACTGGCGCATGAATCGAGCCGCGCCGTCCTGACCCAGGCCGTGCTGGAAGGCGTGGCCTTCGCCTTTCGCGACAGCCTCGAGGCGTTGAAGACTGCGGGCACGAGCTTGATGCGTGTGACGGCGATCGGCGGCGGCTCGCGCTCGCGCTACTGGCTGAAGGCCATCGCCACCGCGCTTCAGCTGCCTGTCGACATTCCCGCCGACGGCGATTTCGGCGCCGCCTTCGGCGCCGCCCGGCTCGGCCTGATCGCAGCGACGGACACTGATCCGCTCGATGTCTGCACGGCGCCGAGGACCGATGCAACGATCGAACCGGATGCCGGCTTGGATGGTGCATTTGCCGATGCCTACCAGCGCTACCGCGGGCTTTATCCGGCGATCAGGGCGGCAACGGCGTGAGCAGGCGCCACGCGCCCCCCTCTGCCCTGCCGGGCATCTCCCCCTCTAGGGGGAAGATCGGCAGCTTTGGCGGCTACGCTAGCCTTGCAAGGCCGGAGGTTGGCGAAGGTATAAAAATCAGCCAATCTCCCCCCTTGAGGGGGAGATTGCCGGCAGGCCAGAGGGGGGCGCCTGGCGCCTACCTTAGCCGTGAAGCCTCACTGCGCCGGCACCTTGTCGAGGAAGCCGGTGATGCTCTTCAGGCGGCCGTTCTCGATGACGCCGATATCGGTGCCTTCGATGATGGACGGTGTGCCCTCCGGGCCGAGGTTCCAGGAAAAGCGGATTTTGTCGGCAAACCCGTCCGGTGTGCCTTTCAGCGAGAAGCGGAAGCCGGCAAAGCGCTGCTGCACGCCGTCGATCAGCGCCGCGACGCCTTCATGGCCGTCGCCCTGCATGATGGGATCGCGATAGCTGACGTCTTCGGTGAAAGTCGCCTTGAGCAGCGCCTGACGGCGCGCGGCGTCGCTCTCGTTCCAGGCGGTGATGTAGCTTTCGGCGATCTTGTTGAGATCGGTCATGATCTGTCTCCTTCGTTGGCTTTGACATGACCCTTTTCACCCAACGGACGAACGGAACCAATTACGCCTGAGGTAATCAGGCGGAGCCATTTCGGAGAGGAAGGAAATCCATGAGCAGCGGCTTTTTCGGCGACATCCAGAAGATCAAATATGAGGGGCCGGACTCGGCCAATCCGCTGGCTTACCGGTTCTACAACCCGGACGAGCTGGTGGCCGGCAAGCGGCTGGAAGACCATCTGCGCTTCGCCGTCGCCTACTGGCATTCCTTCGCCTGGCCGGGCGGCGATCCGTTCGGCGGCCAGACCTTCGATCGGCCGTGGTTCCCCAAGGCCGGCGGCATCGACACGATGGAACTGGCAAAACTGAAAGCAGACGTCGCCTTCGAGATGTTCTCGCTGCTCGGCGCGCCCTATTTCTGCTTCCACGATGCCGACGTGCGGCCCGAAGGCAAGGATTTTTCGGAAAGTTCCGCGCGCCTCGACGAGATCGCGGACTATTTCGCCACCAAGATGAAGCAGACTGGCGTCAAGCTCTTGTGGGGCACGGCGAACCTGTTCTCGCACCGCCGCTTCATGTCGGGTGCCGCGACAAACCCCGATCCGGATGTGTTTGCCTATGCGGCGGCGACGGTGAAGAGCTGCATCGACGTCACCAAGCGGCTGAAGGGCGAGAATTATGTGCTTTGGGGCGGACGCGAGGGCTATGAGACGCTGCTCAACACCGACCTTGCCCGCGAGCAGGAGCAGGCCGGCCGTTTCCTCAACCTCGTCGTCGACTACAAGCACAAAATCGGCTTCAAAGGCACGATCCTGATCGAGCCGAAGCCGCAGGAACCCACAAAACACCAGTACGACTACGATGTCGCGACCGTCTATGGCTTCCTCAAGCGCTTCGGCCTGGAGAAGGAGGTCAAGCTCAACATCGAGCAGGGCCACGCCATCCTCGCCGGCCATTCCTTCGAGCACGAGCTGGCGTTGGCCAATGCGCTCGGCATCTTCGGCTCGATCGACATGAACCGCAACGACTACCAGTCGGGCTGGGACACCGACCAGTTCCCCAACAATGTGCCGGAGATGGCCCTGGCCTATTACCAGGTCCTGCAGGCGGGCGGCTTCAAGACCGGCGGCACCAATTTCGACGCCAAGCTGCGCCGCCAGTCGCTCGATCCGCAGGACCTGCTGATCGGCCATATCGGCGGCATGGATGCCTGCGCGCGCGGCCTGAAGGCAGCCGCCAAGATGGTCGAAGACAAGGCGCTGTCGGCTCCACTCGCCGAGCGCTACGCAGGCTGGAACAGCGGCGAGGCCAAGGCGATGCTTGCCGGCAAGCGCACGCTGGAGGACATCGCCGAGCGCGTGGTGAAGAAGAAGATCGAACCGCAGCCGCGCTCCGGCCGTCAGGAACTGCTGGAAAACATCGTCAACCGCTACGTGTAAGGGATGAAAGGCGGGCGGCGGCTCGTTCAGCCGCCGCTCCGCTTACCCACGCGCTTCGCGGGGAGAAGTTCCCGGCGTCGCGCTTATTTGCCTGCCGCCCTGTTCGCCATTGAACGGAAAAGGTGCCGGCGGGCGGACGAGGGTGGCGCCGAGACCGGGTGAAGGGCTTTGCGCCAGTGCGGAATCGACGACAAGGTTTTGCCCACTGACGCCCCTCAATCGCCTCTCTCTTGCCTTCAAACTGCCGTCACGAATCTCCTATAAGAAGGTGCTCGTGGCGGGAGAGGAAGAAGGAGGCGAACCGATATGCAGAACGAACGTGAAATCGACGCCCTGCTCTCAAATGGCGAGGCCGGGTCGATTATCGACCGGCTGATGGCAATGCCGCATCCGAAGGATGGTGCGCGCCGCTCCAACGAATGGGACCGCGCCGTTGCCAGCCGTTTCGAGACCCATCTGGCAAGACAGATGCGCTCGCAGATCGATAGTGGCGGCGACCGGCAGAACGCTGCCTGATCAACCGCCTCCCACCCTCGGGTCAAGCCCGTGGGCATGCTTTGGACGACATGTACATCAACCCCGGCGTAGCCTGACCGGGGCTTCACCGAAAGCTCTTGAAAACGCCCTCGAAAATGCCGCGGCGGATGAAAATCCGGTCCGCCCGGCAATGTCGGCCATGGCCACTCTGGTGTCGATCACCAGCCGCCGCGCAGCACCCAGGCGCAGCCTGAGATAGTAGGCGCCGGGCGTCTCGCCGATCGACTTGCGGAAGATGCTCTCCAGTGTCCGTGCCGTCACCCCGGCGCGCTTTGCCACGGCGGCGACCGTCAACGGCTGGTCCACATGCGCTTCCATCAGCCGGATGGCTTGCGCCAGGCGCGGATCATAGCCGTCGAGCCGGCCAAGCGAGACCAGGGGCTGAGCGTCGGTGGCCGCACGGGCCTGATCGTAGATGAAGACGCTGGCCACATCGAGCGCCACGGCCATGCCGAGGCGGGTGCGAACGAGGTGCAGCATCAGGTCGAAGGTGGGCGAGGCGCCACCGGAGGTGAAGACCGGCCCGTCGATGACGTAACGGTCCGGGCGGACGTCGACGCCCGGAAAGGCCGACGAGAAATCTTCCATGTCTTCCCAATGGGTCGTGGCGCTGCGGCCTTCGAGCAAGCCGGCCCGCGCGACCAGCCATGTACCGGCCTCGACGCCGCCGCAGGCGCGCGCCGAACGGGCGGCGCGGCGCAGGCCCGAGAGCAGAGCCGACGTCGCATAATTCTGCGTGCCGAAACCGGCGACGACGACAAGAACGTCGGTCGGTTCGGCCGCGTCGAAGCGGCCGCTGACCGCCACTGGCAGGCCGCAAGTGGTGACCGGCGCCTCGCCGGTTACGGAAACCAGCTTGAAATCGAACAATGTCTCGCCGGAGATGCGGTTGGCGGCGCGCAGCGGGTCGACCGCCGAGGCCACGCACATGATGGACGAGCCGGAAAACACCAGCATCGTCACCTTGAGCGGCAGACGCTCGGCGCGAAAGATCGTCAGTTTTTCGCCTTTAGTCATGGAAGCTTCGTAAAACGCAAAGCAGTTTTCGGCAAGCCGGGCGATGCTTGGCGCCTGTTTCGACTGGGAGGAGAGTTCCATGCCGCTTGCGATGAACCGTGAGGTTTTCATTACCTGTGCCGTGACCGGGTCCGGCGGCACGCAGGACCGCAGCCCGCATGTGCCGCGCTCGCCCAAAGAGATCGCTGATTCGGCCATCGACGCGGCCAAGGCGGGGGCGGCGATCGTGCATTGCCATGTGCGCGACCCCGAAACCGGCAAGCCCAGGCGCGACGTTCATCTCTACCGCGAGGTGACCGAGCGCATCCGCGAGGCAGACGTCGACGTGGTGCTGAACCTTACCGCCGGCATGGGTGGAGACATGGTGTTCGGCTCGCCCGAAGCGCCGCTGCCGCTCAATGAGAAGGGCACCGACATGGGCGGCGCCACCAACCGCATGGAGCATGTACGCCAGTGCCTGCCGGAGATCTGCACGTTGGACTGCGGCACAATGAACTTCGCAGAGGCCGACTATGTCATGACCAACACACCCGGCATGCTGCGCGCCATGGGCGGCATGATGACCGCGCTCGGCGTCAAGCCGGAGATCGAGGCCTTCGACACAGGCCATCTGTGGTTCGCCAAGCAGTTGGTCGAGGAACAGGTTCTGAAGCCGGATGCGCTTGTGCAGCTTTGCATGGGCGTGCCATGGGGGGCGCCTGACGACCTCAACACCTTCATGGCCATGGTCAACAACGTGCCGTCGACCTGGAGCTGGTCGGCCTTTTCGATCGGCCGCAACCAGATGGCCTATGCCGCCGCCGCAGTGCTGGCCGGCGGCAATGTCCGCGTCGGTCTCGAAGACAATCTCTGGCTCGACAAGGGCGTGCTTGCCACCAACGCGCAGCTGGTCGAACGTGCCGCCAGCATCGTCACCAATCTCGGCGCCAGGATTCTGGGGCCGGAGGAAGTGCGCAGGAAGCTCAACCTCACCAAGCGGCCGCCGATCGCGGCATAGAGAGGGGAGCTTCAGATGGCCACCGTCAAATTCACCGCAATGAAGGATGGCGACAGGGAAGACTACGAATTCCTGACCGCGCACGAGATCGACTATGCAGCCAGGATCGGCGAGCGGCTGCTCGACGCGCTGGTGCAGCTCGACGAGGGCCTGTCGGGCTACAAGATCACCCGGCTCGGCCATTCGCTGCAGGCGGCGACGCGCGCCTGGCGTGATGGCGCCGACACCGACTGGATCGCCTGCGCGCTGCTGCACGACATCGGCGACATCTACGCGCCCTACAATCACGACGAATATGCCGCGTCGATCCTGAAACCCTTCGTGCGCGAGCAATGCACCTGGGTGGTGGAAAAGCACGGCGATTTCCAGCGCCTTTATTACGCCCATCATCTCGGCGGCAATCGCCACGCGCGCGACCGCTTCGCCGGCCATGCCTATTTCGACGATTGCGACCAGTTTTGCGAACGCTGGGACCAGTCGAGCTTCGACCCCGACTACGAGACGCTGCCGATCGAGTTCTTCCGGCCCTTCGCGCTCGAAGTCTTTGCCCGCAAGGCCTACGACCCATCGGTGATCCGTACGGGCGAGCGCGTGCCTCTGACGGATCCACAAACAGCCAGCAAAAGAACCGGAGCCTGACAATGAGCATCATCAACAAGGCGGCCGCCATCGGCGGCGGTGTCATCGGCGCCGGCTGGGTGGCGCGGCTGCTCCTCAACGGCATCGACGTGTCGATCTTCGATCCCGATCCCGAGGCCTCGCGCAAGGTCTCAGAAGTGATGAGGGGCGCGCGCCGCGCCTACAAGCAGATGGTTCCGGGCGGCCTGCCGAAAGAAGGCAGACTGACCTTCGCCAAGACCATTGCCGACGCGGTGGCCGACGCCGATTTCATCCAGGAAAGCGTGCCGGAACGGCTCGACCTCAAGCACAAGGTGCTGGCCGAGATCGACACTCACGCGCCGGCCAACGCCATCGTCGGCTCGTCCACATCAGGCATCAAGCCGACCGACATGCAGATTGCGATGAAGAAGCATCCGGAGCGGCTGGTCGTCGGCCACCCGTTCAACCCGGTCTATCTCCTGCCGCTGGTCGAGATCGTCGGCGGCGACCAGACCTTTCCGGAGGCGATCGAGGTTGCCCGGGAAATCTATGCCTCGATCGGCATGAAGCCTGTCGTCATCCGCAAGGAAATCGAGGCCTTCGTCGGCGACCGACTGCTGGAAGCCGCCTGGCGCGAGGCGCTGTGGCTGATCAAGGACGGCATCTGCACCGTCGAGGAACTGGACGACATCATGCGCTATGGCTTTGGCCTGCGCTGGGCGCAGATGGGCATGTTCCAGGTCTATCGCGTCGCCGGCGGCGAAGCCGGCATGCGCCACTTCATGGCGCAGTTCGGCCCCTGCCTGAAATGGCCGTGGACCAAGCTGATGGACGTACCGGAGTTCAACGACCAACTGGTCGACCTGATCGCCACGCAGTCGGACGACCAGGCGCATGGCCTGTCGATCCGCGAACTGGAAAAGATCCGCGACGACAATCTGGTCGCCATCATGGATGCGCTCTCGAAGCAGAACAAGGGCAAGGGCTGGGGAGCCGGCGCCCTGCACAGGGACTATACGAAGCAGTTGGCCAAGCTGGCGGCGAAAAAGCCGGCCGCCTCCAAGGCGGCCGAGAAGGCGAAGGCATCGAAGCCGGTGAAGAAAGCCGAAAAACCGAAGAAAAAGAAGAAAGGCTGAGACCATGGATTTCGGTCTGTCGGAGGAACAGAAGCTCATTGTCGAGACGACGCGCGCCTTCGTCGAGAATGAGCTTTACCCCCATGAGCGCGAGGTCGAGCGCACCGGCGTGCTGCGCCGCGAACTGATCGAGGAGCTAAAGGCCAAGGCGATCGAAGCCGGTCTCTATGCCGCCAACATGCCGGCCGATGTCGGCGGCGCGGGGCTCGATACGGTGACCTGGCTGCTCTACGAGAAGGAACTCGGCCGCGCCAACTACGCGCTGCACTGGACCTGCGTCGCGCGCCCCTCCAACATCCTTTTGGCCGGCACGCCGGAGCAGCGCGAAAAATACCTGTTTCCCTGCATCCGCGGCGAGAAATGGGATTGCCTGGCGATGACCGAACCGGGCGCCGGTTCGGACCTGCGCGGAATGAAGGCGACAGCCGTTCAGGATGGCGGCGACTGGGTCCTGAACGGCACCAAGCACTTCATCAGCCACGCCGATCTTGCCGACTTTGCCATCGTGTTCATGGCTTCGGGCGAAGAGGATTCACCGCGCGGCAAGCGCAAGAAGATCACCGCCTTCTTCGTCGACAAGGGCACCAAGGGGTTCACGGTGCGCGAGGGCTACCGCAACGTCTCGCATCGCGGTTACACCAACGCCATCCTGGAATTCGACGACTGCCGCCTTCCGGCAAGCCAGGTGTTGGGTGAAGTCCACAAGGGTTTCGACGTCGCCAATTCCTGGCTCGGCGCCACCCGCCTGCAGGTCGGCGCCACCTGCCTCGGCCGCGCGGAACGCGCGCTCGGTCACGCGGTCGAGTACGCCGCGCAGCGGCAGCAGTTCGGCCAGCAGATCGGCAAGTTTCAAGGCGTGTCGTTCAAGCTCGCCGACATGGCGACGGAGCTCAAGGCCGCCGACCTGATGGTGTTCGAAGCCGGCTGGAAGTACGATCAGGGCACCGTCACCGACCAGGACATGGCCATGGCCAAGCTGAAGGCCACCGAAATGCTCGCCTTCGTCGCCGATGAGGCGATCCAGATCCATGGCGGCATGGGGCTGATGGACGACCTGCCGCTGGAGCGCATCTGGCGCGATGCGCGCGTCGAGCGTATCTGGGAAGGCACGTCGGAAATCCAGCGCCACATCATTTCGCGAGCGCTGCTGCGCCCGTTCGGGGCCTGATCCATGCATAAACTCGAACGTCTCCTGCGCCCTAAATCGATCGCCGTGTTCGGCGGCGCGCAGGCCGCCGCGGTCGTGGCGCAGTCGATCAAGATGGGCTTTGCCGGCGAGATCTGGCCGGTGCACCCGAGCAAGGACGAGGTCGCCGGCCGCAAGGCCTATCGTTCGGTCGCCGACCTGCCCGGCGCACCGGACGCCGCCTTTGTCGGCGTCAACCGACACTTGACCATTGACGTGATCAAGGCCCTGGCCGAACGCGGCGCTGGCGGCGCGGTCTGCTTTGCCGCTGGTTTTCTCGAAACCGAAGCCTATGACGCGGATGGCGAGCGCCTGCAGGCCGAACTCGTCGCCGCCGCCGGCGAGATGCCGATCATCGGGCCGAACTGTTACGGCCTGATCAACTATGCCGACGGCGCGCTTTTGTGGCCCGACCAGCATGGCGGCATAAGATTGGCCGACGGCGGCAAAGGGGTGGCCATTATTACCCAGTCGTCCAACATCGCCATCAACATGACGATGCAGAAGCGTGGCCTGCCGATCGCCTTCCTGATGACCGCCGGCAACCAGGCGCAGACCGGCCTCTCCGAAATGGCGCTCGGCCTGATCGAGGACGAGCGCGTCACCTCGCTCGGCCTGCACATCGAGGCTTTCGATTCGGTAGCCGGCTTCGAGCGGCTGGCGGCACGGGCGAGGGAATTGAAAAAGCCGATCATCGCCATGAAGGTCGGCCGCTCCGAACAGGCCAGGCAAGCGACCGTCTCGCACACCGCGTCGCTCGCCGGCTCGGACGCAGCGTCCGGGGCCTTCCTGAAACGGCTCGGCATCGCGCGCGTCGATTCCATCCCCGCCTTCATCGAGGCGCTGAAGCTGCTGCATGTCACCGGTCCGCTGCCCGGCTACAGCCTGTCATCGATGAGCTGTTCGGGCGGCGAGGCTTCGGTCATGGCCGACAGCGCCGAAGGCCGCTGGGTCAACTTCCCGGTGCTGACGGAAGAACACCGTGCCCACGTCAAGTCGACGCTCGGGCCGCTGGTCGCGGTCGCCAATCCATTGGACTACCACACCTTCATCTGGAACAACGAGCCGGCGATGACCGCCACCTTCACCGCCATGGTGTCGGGCGGCTTCGACCTCAACATGCTGGTGCTCGACTTCCCGCGCCCGGACCGCTGCTCGGTGACCGACTGGTGGGCGACGCTGCGCGCCTTCGAATCGGCGCTCAAGACCAACAAGGCGCATGGCGCGATCGTCTCGTCGCTGCCCGAGAACCTGCCCGAGGAATACACCGCCGAGCTGATGGCGCGGGGCATGGTGCCGCTGTTCGGCATTTCCGAAGCGATGGATGCCGCCCAGGCGGCCGCCTTCATCGGCTGGGCCTGGCGCGAGCCGCAGGCGCAGCCGGTCGACACCTCCGCTTCCGGCGCTGCCGGCGGCGAGCATGTCACGCCTGACGAGGCGCAAGCCAAGGCGCGGCTGATCAAGGCCGGGCTGCCGGTGCCCAAGGGCGAGCGCGCCGACAGTGCCGTCGAGGCGGTGATCTCGTCCATGGCGCTCGGCTTCCCGGTGGCGCTGAAGGCCCTGGGTGTCACCCACAAATCCGAGGTCGGCGCTGTCAGGCTCAACCTCAGGGACGCCGAATCCGTCAGCACCGCCGCGCACGACCTTTTGCCGCTCGGCACCGGCCTTTATGTCGAGCGCATGGTGCGCGACGGCGTCGCCGAGCTGATCGTCGGCTTCACCCGCGATCCGATGTTCGGCGCTGTCATGACGCTGGGCACCGGCGGCGTGCTGGTCGAATTGCTGCGCGACAGCGTCACCTTGATGCTGCCGGCGACCCGCGACGACATCGAGGCAGCACTTCGCGGTCTCAAACTGTTCCCGCTGCTCGAAGGCTATCGCGGTCGGCCGAAGGCCGACGTCCAAGCTGCCATCGACGCCATCGCGGGCATTGCTGCCTTCGTGCAGACGAATGCCGGCGAGATCGAGGAACTCGACATCAATCCGCTGATCGTCTGCAGCGAGGGCAAGGGCGCCTGGATCGCCGATGCGCTTTTGGTGCTGGGAGAGAACAAGAATGCCTGACGTCGTTTCGACCCGCCGTGAAGGCTCGATCCTCGAGGTCACGCTCGATCGGCCCAAGGCCAACGCCATCGACCTGAAGACCTCTCGGCTGATGGGCGAGACCTTCAAGGCGTTTCGCGACGACCCCGGCTTGCGCGTCGCCATCGTCAAGACCGCCGGCGACAAGTTCTTCTGCGCCGGCTGGGACCTGAAGGCCGCCGCCGGCGGCGACGCCGTCGACGGCGACTATGGCGTCGGCGGCTTTGCCGGGCTGCAGGAACTGCGCGACTTGAACAAGCCTGTCATCGCGTGCGTAAACGGTATGGCGGTGGGGGGCGGCTTCGAGCTGGCGCTGTCCTGCGATCTCATCTACGCCTCCGATCACTCCTCCTTCGCATTGCCCGAGATCCGCGCCGGCACGCTTGCCGACGCCGCGACCATCAAGCTGCCGAAGCGCATTCCCTATCATGTCGCCATGGACCTTTTGCTCACTGGCCGCTGGATGGACGTTGCCGAGGCGCATCGCTGGGGCCTGGTCAACGAGGTGCTGCCGAAGGAGAAGCTGGAGGACCGCGTCTGGGAGATCGCCCGCCTGCTCGCCAGCGGCCCGCCGCTTGTCTTCGCCGCGATCAAGGAAACCGCGCGGGTGGCCGAAGCGCTGACTTTCCAGGACGCGATGAACAGGGTGACGCGCCGGCAGTTGCCGACGGTCGATGCGCTGTACGGTTCCGAGGACAATATGGAAGGGTTCCGGGCTTTTGCGGAGAAGCGGGAACCGGTGTGGAAGGGGAAGTAAAGCAATGCCAGAGATGACGGCGCGAGGCACCCCCCTCTGGCCTGCCGGCCATCTCCCCCGCAAGGGGGGAGATTGGATGTCATTTCCGCTTTCGCCAATCGTCAACGCTGCAATAAGGGCGATGTCGATTGAACTGCCAATCTCCCCCCTTGCGGGGGAGATGTCCGGCAGGACAGAGGGGGGTGCCTGGGCTCGCCGTTCACAGTCGGCGCGGCCATGACCGACTACAGCAAACTCATTGATGCCGAGACCCGGGCCTTCATCGAGCGGACCAATTCCTATTACCCGCCGGATACGATCGACTACACGATTGCCGAGCAGCGCGAGATCTACGCCCGCATGTGCCGGGAGTTCTTTGCCGGCTATCCCGAGGGGGTGACAGCGGAAACCACCGCTATTGCCGCACAGGCGTGCAATATCCCGATCCGCATCTATCGCAGCGCCCCGCAGGCAGTGGCAACGGTGCTCTATTACCACGGCGGCGGGTTCATCCTTGGCGGGCTCGACAGCCATGACGACGTTTGCGCCGAGCTTTGCGGCCGCACCGGCTATGACGTCGTCTCGGTCGACTACCGGCTGGCGCCGGAGCATCTGCATCCGGCTGCGTTTGACGATGCGATGAACGCCTTCGAGTGGGCGGCAGCCACCCGCGATCATCCCGTCCTGCTCTGCGGCGACAGCGCCGGTGGCAATCTCTGCGCCGCAGTCAGCCATGCGACGCGCGGCCATGCGAAGAAACCGATCGGGCAGGTGCTGATCTATCCCGGGCTCGGCGGCGACCGTTCGCGTGGCTCCTATCTGAAGCATGCCGAAGCGCCTATGCTGACCACGCGCGACCTCGAATTCTACAAGCACATCCGTACCGGCGGCGTGGACCAGACCGGCGACATCACGCTTCAGCCGCTGGCCGACGCCGATTTCGCCAACCTGCCGCCGACCGTGCTGATCACCGCCGAGTGCGATCCGCTGTCGTCGGACGGCGAGGCCTATCGCGACCGCATCGTGGCGGGCGGCGGGCGAGCCACTTGGTTCGAGGAAAAAGGGCTTGTGCACGGCTATCTCAGGGCGAGGCACACGGTCGGCCGCGCCCGCGCCAGCTTTACCCGCATCGTCGAGGCGGTGTCGGCGCTCGGCAAAAGCGAGTGGATCTGGTGAGGGCCTCCTCGCATGACAATCGACAGAAGATGATCAACCCAGCGACTGCCAAGCCGTTCGGCGCTCAGCCTACCGAACGAGCCGCCGCCCGGCCGGCGCTGCGGCCGGAGAAGATACAGCCGCCCAGGAACGTGCCTTCGAGCGCCGCATAGCCATGCACGCCGCCGCCGCCGAAACCGGCGGCTTCGCCGACCGCATAGAGGCCCTGAACCGGCTCGCCATTGCTCCCCAGCACGCGGCTTTCGAGATCGGTCCGCAGGCCACCCAGCGTCTTGCGGGTCAGGATGTTGAGGCGAACCGCGATCAGCGGGCCGTTCGCGGGATCGAGCATCTTGTGCGGCCTGGCCGTGCGGATCAGCCGGTCGCCGAGATAGGCCCGCGCTCCGCGCAGCGCGGCGACCTGCATGTCCTTGGAGAAGGGATTGTCGAGTTGCCGGTCGCGGGCGCGGATCTCGCGCTCGACATGGGCGACGTCGAGCAGCGGTTCGCCGCCGGCCAGCTTGTTCATGCGCGCCACCAGATCGGGCAGTTCGGCCTCGATGATGAAATCCTCGCCCTTCTCCATGAACGCCTTGACCGGGCCCGGAATGCCCGACGTGGCGCGGCCGAGCACCTGGCGCCAGCTCTTGCCGGTCAGGTCCGGGTTCTGCTCGGAGCCCGAGAGCGCGAACTCCTTCTGGATGATTTTTTTGGTCAGGATGAACCAGGAATAGTCGAAGCCGGTGCTCATGATGTGGCTGAGCGTGCCGAGCGTGTCGAAACCGGGGTAAAGCGGCACCGGCAGGCGCTTGCCCCTGGCGTCGAGCCACAGCGACGACGGACCGGGCAGGATGCGGATGGCATGATCGGTCCAGATCGGCGCCCAGTTCCTGATGCCCTCGACATAGTGCCACATGCGGTCGCGATTGATGACGCTGCCGCCGGCCTGTTCCGTGATCGCCAGCATGCGGCCGTCGACATGGTCGGGCACGCCGGTGATCATGGACTTCGGCGCCGCGCCCAGACGCTTCGGCCAGTTTTCCCGGACCAGCTGGTGGTTGCCGCCGATGCCGCCGGAGGCGACGATCACGGCCTGCGCATGAACCTCGAAATCACCTGATATCTCACGCGAACTCTTGTGGCCGCGCTCGACGGTGCTTGGTTGCAGGATGTCGCCGCGCACCCCGTCGATCCTCGTGCCGGTGCGGATCAATTCGTTGACGCGGTGGCGGAACTTGAAGCGGATCAATCCGCGCTTCTCGGCCTCGCGCACGCGCAGCACGAAGGGCTCGAGCACGCCGGGACCGGTGCCCCAGGTGATGTGAAAGCGCGGCACGGAATTGCCATGGCCAATGGCATTGCCGCCGCCGCGCTCGGCCCATCCGACCACGGGAAAGAATTTCATCCCGCGCTCCAGCAGCCAGGAGCGCTTCTCGCCGGCGGCGAAGCCGACATAGGCCTCGGCCCATTTGCGCGGCCAGTGATCCTCCGGCCGGTCGAAAGCGGCGGTGCCCAGCCAGTCCTCGAGCGCCAGCTCGTGCGAATCGCGGATGCGCATGCGCCGCTGCTCGGGCGAATCGACGAGGAACAGACCGCCGAACGACCAGAAGGCCTGGCCGCCCAGCGACTGCTCCGGTTCCTGGTCGACGATGACGATCTTCTTGCCGGCCTCGGCCAGTTCGGCGGCGGCGACCAGCCCGGCAAGGCCGGCGCCGACGATGATGACATCCGCGTCGTCAGCCAATTTCCCCTCCCGTTAGCTGGCTACCGTATGAATCTCGAACCGGAATTATGTCAATGATGGTCAGACCGCCTCCCAGCCGTCCTTGCCGCCGGCGCGGAAGATGGCGTCGATGACCTTCTGGTTGAGCACGGATTCCTCCAGCGTAAAAACGCGCTCCTTGCCGCCCTGGGCCGCCCGCGCGAAGGTCTCGACCTCGAGCCGGTACTGCTGCGTACCGGGAAAGCGGAACACCTGCGCCTCCGTGTGGTTCTGATTGTGCAACTCGACGCGGTGGTGATCGTAGAGCCCGGCATTGAACGGCGAAAACACCTCGATGAACCCGTTCTCGCCATGGAACACCATCACCTGGCGCGCGGCCATCTGGGTCGAGAGATAGAAGGACAGTTCGAAGTCGCCGAAATCGGCGCGGATCGAGGAATAGATGTCGGTGCCGAATTTTTTGCCGCGCTCGATCGTCGCCTGCACGCGCAGCGGCTCCTTGCCGGTGGAAAAGCGCGTCGACACGGTCGGGTAGACGCCGATGTCGGGCAGCGCGCCGCCGCCAAGGTCGAGCTGGTTGCGCATGTTGTTGGGATCGACATTGTAATAGGAGAACGCGCCCTGCACATGGCGCAGCCGGCCGATGACGCCGCTGGCGATCAGGTCGCGCACCTTGATCCATTGCGGATGGTAGACGACCATGAAGGCTTCGCAGACCAACACCTTGCTGGCATCGCGCAGCTTGATCAGCGGCGGAATGTCCTTGGCGTCGAGCGCCAACGGCTTTTCGACCAGCACATGTTTTCCCGCCTGAATGGCCTTGGCCGTCCATTCGACATGCTGCGATGTCGGCAGCGGGATATAGACGCCGTCGACCTCGTTCGAGGCGAGCAACTCCTCATAGGAACCGAAAGCATGCGGCGCGCCGAAGCGATCGGCCAACCCACGGGCCTTCGACTGATCGCGGCTGGCGATTGCGGACAGCACGCCATTTTCCGCCTCCACGATCGCAGGTAAAAGCTGCTCGCGACCGATCTTGGCCGTCGATAACACACCCCATCGGAACATCAGGCTTCTCCTCTCGATTACAGGCGAGGAGGTTTGCCTGAAATCGGGGCAAAAGCCAATGCGGGGGCCAAGTTCCTCGCCCCACGAGCGGGGAGCGATGGCTCAACCCCTCTTCCCCGTCAGCCTCATGTCGAAACCGACGACGTTGGAATAGATCGGCGTGCCGACATCCATTCCGTAGCGCGACCGCAGCACCTTGCCGGTGACGTGGAACCCGATCGTGCCGGACTTCAGGCCATCGAGCTCGGCGGTGAACTTTTCCGCAAACGTCTTGCCGCGCGCCGTCAGCCGGCCGGTGACAAGCGCCGTCGTATCGCCGGTGCGGGTCACGCTGGTCGAGCGGAACTGGATTTCGGGGCTGTTGGCCGCATCGAACACGGCGTCTGAACGCAGGAAAGCGTCGATGCGGCCCTGGCCGGTGCCGACGCTTTCGGGAAAAATGGTGAGGTTGACCTTCGAGCGGCTGACGTCGTCATTGTCGATGCGGATCGTGCCCTTGAAGTGAGCAAACGCACCATCGAAACCGCCGCCGCCGGCCTTGCCGATGGTGAAGCGGATCGAGGAGTCAGCCTGGCTGATCGTGTAACTGCCGGCGGCATCATCGAGGACAACTGCTGCCCAGACAGGCACGGCAAGGCAAGCGGCAAGGGCCGCCGATCCGAGGAGTCGCGCATACATGAGATTATTTCCTTCTTCGGAGGCAACGCTCTTCGCGTCCTCGCTTACAAACGAGGCCGAACCCCGTTCTATTCCCCGCCTGAGGAAGGCGTGACGATGCGTGTAAGCACATTGTCCCTCAGTCGGAAATGATGGCGCAGTGCCGCCGTGACATGCAGCGCCACAAGTGCTGCGCCGGCATAGGCAAGGTACCAGTGCGCTGCCGCCCAAAAACTCTCGGCGGCATGGGATTCCGCAAGCGGCAGGTTGGGCATCACGAACAGGT
This sequence comes from Mesorhizobium sp. B2-3-6, assembly GCF_006442305.1. Lineage (NCBI taxonomy): Bacteria > Pseudomonadati > Pseudomonadota > Alphaproteobacteria > Hyphomicrobiales > Phyllobacteriaceae > Mesorhizobium > Mesorhizobium sp. B2-3-6. The sequence continues at coordinate 29,777 of NZ_VFVW01000012.1, forward strand.
TGAACGGCATGCTTGGAATTTCCAGCGTCGAGACCGAAACCAGCGCCCAGCCGGACAGAGGCAAAGCGATCTGGAAGGCATAGAGCGCCAGGTGAGCGAGCGGCGCCGCCCGGCGCTCCAGGGATCCGACCGAGGATGGCAAGGCCGGCGCGGCATTGCCGAGCCGCCAGGCGATGCGCAGGATGATCAGGCCGAGCAGCAGGAAGCCCAGCGATTTGTGCAGCTGGATGAGCTCGAAAGCCGTGCGCTGGCTGCTGATGCGGACCATCGCGAAACCGAGCGCGAACTGGCCGATGAAGGCAAGGCCGATCAGCCAATGAAGCAGGATTGCCGCCCAACCGTAGCGGGTCGGGGTATTTATGATCGAAGCTCGCATGGAAGGTGAACGAATGTCGCGTCGGCTTTCTTCCACCCTCCCACAAGGGAGAGGGCAGCCTATCCGCTCACCCTGAAGAAATCGATGAAGGCCCTGAGCGCAGGCCGCATCTGGCGGCGACTCGGATAGTAGACGAAGAAACCCTCGAAGGACGGACACCAATCCTCCAGCACGCGGATCAGCCGGCCATCGCGGAGCGGCTCGCGGACATAATCCTCGAAGACGAAGGCAAGCCCGGCCCCGTCGACCGCCGCCTGGGCGATCAGATGGTCTTCGTCGAGAATCAATGGTCCTTGCGCGGCAATCTCGATCTCCTCGCCATCCCTGGCGAATTCCCAGCGGTAGAGGATGCCGCTGGAGAAGCGGAAGCGGATGCAGCGATGGTCGGACAGGTCACGCGGGTGGCGAGGCCTCGGCATGGTGTCGAAATAGGAGGGCGAGCCGACCACGGCGCCGCGGATATCGGGCCCGATGCGCAGCGCGATCATGTCGCGCTGCAGGCTTTCGCCAAGCCGCACGCCGGCGTCGAAACCGCCTTCCACGACGTCGGTGAAGCGGTCCTCGATGACGATCTCCAGCACGATATCGGGGTAAGCCGCGGCAAAGGCGCCGAGCCGCGGGGTCAGCACCAGATGGGCTGCCGTGCGCGGCACGCTGAGCCGCAGATTGCCGGCCGGCCGGTCGCGCGCCTCGACCGCCGTCTCCAGTGCCAGGTCGATCTCCGACAGCGCCGGCCGCAATCGTTCCAGCAACCGCGCGCCCTCTTCGGTCGGGGCAACGCTGCGGGTGCTGCGTGCCAACAGCCGCACGCCAAGCCGCGCCTCAAGGCTGGACACGGCATGGCTGACCGCCGACGGCGCGATCGCCAGTTCCCTGGCCGCGCCGCGAAAGCTGCCGCATTGGGCAACAGTTGCCAGCACCGCAAGCTGTGAAAGATGTGCCCGGTTCATTGATCTATTTTCTAGAACGCCCCGTGCACAGATGAGCCGATTATCGAACATAAGGCAAGGCGCTATTTCCTGGGCATCGCAACAAGGAGACGCGTGATGAAAACCCGCAAACTCGGTACTGAACTGGAAGTTTTCCCGGTCGGCCTCGGCTGCATGGGCATGAGCTTTGGCTATGGGGGCCAGCCGGAAGCCGAGGCGATCGCCACCTTGCGCCGCGCCGTCGAGATCGGCGTCAATTTCTTCGACACGGCAGAGGTCTACGGGCCCTACGAGAACGAGATCCTGCTCGGCAAGGCGCTGAAGCCGGTGCGCGATCAGGTGACGATCGCAACCAAGTTCGGCTTCAAGATCCTGGAGGAAGGCACCGGCACCGACCGCATGGCGGGCGTCGACAGCCGCCCCGAACACGTCAAGGCCGTCGCAGAGGCGTCACTGAAGCGGCTGGGCACCGACGTGATCGATCTCTATTACCAGCACCGCGTCGACCCGAACGTGCCGATCGAGGACACGGTCGGCGCCATGGCCGAGCTGGTGCGCGAGGGCAAAGTGCGCGCGCTCGGCCTTTCGGAAGCAAGTGTCGCCACCATCCGCCGGGCACATGCCGTACATCCGATCGCGGCGGTCCAGAGCGAATATTCACTGTGGAGCCGTGACCCGGAAGACGAGGTGTTCGCCGTCTGCCGCGAACTCGGCATCGGTTTCGTTCCCTATAGCCCGCTCGGCCGTGGCCTCTTGACCGGCACGATCGCCAAGCCCGAGACGCTTGATGACGACGACTGGCGCCGCACCTTGCCGCGCTTTCAGGCTGACGCCATGGAAGCCAATGCCAAGGTCGTGGCCACGCTGGAGAAACTGGCGACCGAAAAGGGAGTGACCTCGGCACAGCTGGCGCTCGCCTGGGTACTGCACCAGGACGATTTCATTGTCCCCATCCCGGGCGCCCGAAAGATCCGCCATCTCGAGCAGAACACGGCGGCGGCTGATATCGAGCTGAGTGCCGCAGAGGTACAGACCATCGGCGATGCACTGTCGCCTGATAAGGTCATGGGCAAGCGCTACACAGAGGAGCTGCTGGCGCTGGTGAATGGGTGATTGGCAATCCCAAGAGAACCGAAAAGGGGTGCTCCTGCCCCCCTTTTCGATGCCGCGCGGCATAAAAGATTGCCAGACGCCCGCGTGAAACACCCCCCTCTGTCCTACCGGACATCTCCCCCGCAAGGGGGGAGATTGGCAGCTTCGCTGTCTCGTCTACCTTATGCCGTCTGTAATTCGCGAAAGCGGATCAGAGCCGATCTCCCCCCTTGCGGGGGAGATGGCCGGCAGGCCAGAGGGGGGTGTCTCGCACCCGCATTTCCTACCATGGCACGACCGTAACCTCCGGCCAGTTCTCCCGCGCCCGCTGGCCCTTCGCCTCATGCGTCCGCTGATTGTCCATCGCCCGGTTCGGCGTGACGCGGAATGAGAAGACGTCGTCGAGACCGAACGGCGCCAGCAGTTCCAGTTGACAATCCGCGTCGTATCGCACCCCGACCGCATGTGTCTTCGACGCAAAAAACCGGACCGACTCGCTCGAACTCGTGTAGCGCGGACAGGGCCGCCCGAACTTCTGCGGGTACCACAAATGCACCCGCGCTTGGTTGCGCACCTCGACGGGCAGCCCCTGGAAATGCTTCGCCGCCCGGCGGATGACGGCGTCCTCGGCCTCGTAGGACAGGTCGCTATCGTCGAAATAGAACAGGTCGACATCCTTGATGCCATAACCCGACGGCTTCCCCGTCAGATGGTTCCAGACCGAGTTATAGAGCACGCCGGAGACCACCAGCCAGTCCGGAAGATCGAGCGTGCGGGCACATACCAGCGCCTGGCGCACGAGCGCATCCGACAGCAGGATGTCGAGAAACGCAGCGCGTTGTGCTTCGAACGGGAGCCCGGAATAGTGCAAATGGTCCATCGCTCTTTGGAGGGCGATTCGCCGTGCTCCCGCAATCCCGGAAAGAGGCTATGCCCTGAGCACGCCTCCAGTCTGCTTGCCGACATTCTCGACGATGCGCCTGGCCAACGCCTCGAAATCCTCGTCGGTCAGCGTCTTCTCGACCGGCTGGATCGACACTTCGATGGCGATGGACTTCTTGCCCTCGCCGAGCGCCGCACCTTCGAAAACATCAAAGACCGAGACGCCGGTGACCAGCTTCTTGTCCGCGGCGAGCGCCGCGCGTACCAGCGTGCCGGCCTCGACCGCCTTGTCGACGACGAAGGCGAAGTCGCGCTTCACCGTCTGGAAGGCGGAGAGATCCAGCCTGGGCTTGGTTTTCGTCGGCTTTGCCTTGGGCTCGGGCACGGCATCGACATACACTTCGAAGCCGCAGAGCGGGCCGGAGACGTCGAGCCCTTCCAGCGTTTTTGGATGAAATTCACCGAACGTGCCGAGCACCGTCTTCGGTCCGAGCTTGATCGTTCCGGAACGACCAGGATGGTACCAGGACGGGCCGCCGGCCTCGATCTGCAGCCGCTCGACCGGCGCGCCGCAGGCTTCGAGTGCGGCGATGGCATCAGCCTTGGCGTCGAACACGCCGACCGGACCGGAATTGCCAGCCCAGTTGCGGCCGGAACCGTCGAGCTTGGCGGTGCCGCGCCGCACGCCGGCGGCAACGCGCCGTTGCTGGTCGGCGCCGTCGCCCTCATAGGTGCCGGAGACCTCGAACAACGCCACGTCGCCAATGCCCTTGTCGGCATTGCGCTGGGCGGCTGCGATCAGGCCGGGCAGCAGTGAGGGCCGCATGTCGGACATGTCGGCGGCGATCGGGTTGGCGAGCTTGAGCGAAGCCTGCCCGCCGCCGAACAGTTCGGCGTGCCTGGCGGGGATGAACGACCAGGTGACTGCCTCCATCATGCCGCGCACGGCCAGCGCCCGCTTGGCCGCGCGGGTGCGGATCTGCAGCGTCGTCAGGATCTTGCCGTTGACCGCGTCATGCGCGCCGAGCGGCTGCGAAGCGATGTTGTCGACGCCGTGGATGCGCATCACCTCCTCGACCAGGTCGGCCTTGCCGTCGACATCGGGACGCCAGGACGGCACGGCGATTTCGACGACATCGCCCGAACCCTCAGGCTTGAAGCCGAGGCGCGTGAGAATATCGAGGCTTTCCGCCTTCGGCACTTCTATGCCGGTCAGCCGCTTCACTTCCGACAGCGGGAAGGAGACGATCTTGGGCTGATGGCCGGCATAGCCGGCCACCTCGATTTCCGTCGGCGTGCCGCCGCAGAAATCAAGCACCAGCCGGGTCGCAAGCTCAACGCCCGGCACCATGAATTCGGGGTCGACCCCGCGCTCGAAACGATAGCGGGCATCGGTGATGATGCCGAGCGCGCGCCCGGTGCGGGCCGTGGTGATCGGGTCCCAGAGTGCGGATTCGATCAGCACGTCGGTCGTGTTCTCGTCGCAGCCGGAACGCTCGCCGCCCATGATGCCGGCGATCGATTCCACGCCATTGTCATCGGCGATGACGCACATCTCCGGCGTCAACGTGTATTCGCGGCCGTCGAGCGCCAGTACCTTTTCGCCATCCCTGGCGCGACGCACGACAAGATTGCCGGCGACCTTGCCGGCATCGAAGACATGCAGCGGCCTGCCACGATCGAAGGTGACGTAGTTGGTGATATCGACCAGCGCGCTGATGGGCCTCAGCCCAATGGCGATCAGCCGCTGCTGGAGCCATTTCGGGGACGGGCCGTTCCTGACGCCGCTGACCAGATTGAGCGCGAAGCCGGGGCAGAGTTCCGGCGCTTCGATCGTCACCTTGACGGGGCACATTCCATTGCCGACATGCGGCATGATCGCGCCGCCGACGAGGCGGCCGAGACCGCTCGCCGCGAGATCCCGGGCGATGCCGTAAACGCTGGTGGCATCAGGCCGGTTTGGCGTCAGATTGATCTCGATGACCGGATCGTCGAGATGCGCGTAAGCGGCGAAGCTGGTGCCGACCGGCGCATCTTCGGGCAGGTCGATGATGCCGTTGTGCTCGTCGGAAAGTTCCAGCTCGCGCTCGGAACACATCATGCCGTGGCTTTCGACGCCCCTGATCTTGCCAACCGTCAGCGTCACATCGATGCCGGGCACATAAGTGCCGGGCGCGGCGAAGGCGCCGATCATGCCCGCCCGCGCATTGGGTGCGCCACAGACGACCTGCACCGGCGGCTTGCCGTCGCCGGTGTCGACGGTCAGCACCCGCAGCCGGTCGGCGTCGGGATGCTGCACCGCCGTCAGCACCCTGGCGATGACGAAGGGCTTCAGACTCGCCTTGTCGTCGACATGCTCGACCTCGAGGCCGATCGAGGTCAGCCGCTCGACGATCTCGCCGAGCGAGGCGTCGGTCTCGAGATGGTCCTTGAGCCAGGAGAGGGTGAATTTCATGATGCTGTTCCGTAATGTATCGCAGCAGGAATCGTCTTGACCGTCACGCGCTCAGGCCCCCGAACAAAGTCGGCATGTCGAGCGGCCGGAAGCCGTAATGCGACAGCCAGCGCACATCGGCATCGAAGAAGGCGCGCAGATCCGGCATGCCGTATTTCAGCATGGCGATGCGGTCGATGCCCATGCCCCAGGCAAAGCCCTGATATTCATCGGGATCGAGCCCGCCAGCGCGCAGAACGTTGGGGTGCACCATGCCGCAGCCAAGGATCTCCATCCAGTCGGAGCCTTCGCCGAAGCGCACCTCGCCTGGCCGCGAGCGGTCGCACTGGATATCGACCTCGAGGCTTGGCTCGGTGAACGGGAAGAAGGACGGCCGGAAGCGCATCTTGACCGACGGCACCTCGAAAAAGGCCTTGCAGAACTCTTCCAGCACCCACTTCATGTTGGCGACGTTGGCCGATTTGTCGATCACCAGCCCTTCGACCTGATGGAACATCGGCGAGTGGGTGGCGTCGGAATCCTGCCGGTAGGTCTTGCCCGGAATGACGATGCGGATCGGCGGCTTCTGCTTCTCCATGGTGCGGATCTGCACCGGCGAGGTGTGGGTGCGCAGAAGCTTGCGCTCGCCCTTCTCGTCCGGCTGGAAGAAGAAGGTGTCATGCATCTCGCGCGCCGGATGGCCTTCCGGGAAATTCAGCGCGGTGAAATTGTAATAGTCGGTCTCGATGTCGGGCCCTTCGGCGATGGCGAAGCCGAGATCGCCGAAGATCGCCGCGATCTCGTCGATGACCTGGCTGATCGGATGAATGCGGCCGCGCTCGGCCGGCGACTGCCGCACCGGCAGCGTCACGTCGACCTTCTCCGCGGCGAGGCGGGCAGTGATGGCAACATCCCTGAGTTCCGCCTTGCGCGCGGTGAGCGCATCGGTGACGCGGTTCTTGAGGCCGTTGATGGCGGGGCCTTTGACCTGGCGCTCCTCAGCGCTCATCGAGCCGAGCGTCTTCAGCATTTCCGAGATCGACCCCTTCTTGCCAAGGGCTGCCACGCGCACGGCTTCTATCGCGGCCTCGTCAGCAGCCGACGCTATGTCGGCGAGCAGCGAAGCTTCCAGGCTTTCAAGATTTCCAGCGGTGGCGTTCACGGCGAAACTCTCTCGATCGGGCAACCCACCATCACCGGGCGTGTCACCAATTTGGTTACATCAGGCATAAGAAAAACCCGCGCCAGCCGTGCCAGCGCGGGTTCCCCAAATCAGAATTTCGAATGCTTGGGAAGCGCTGGTCTTAGGCGACAGCGCTTTCAAAAGCATTCGGGGTGGTGTTCTTGAGGTACTCAAGAGCAACCTTGGCCTTGGCCACGAGCGCGGCGAAAGCCTGCGGCTCGTGGATGGCCATATCCGACAGGATCTTGCGATCGATCTCGATGCCAGCCTTGTTGAGGCCGTCGATGAAACGGCCATAGGTCAGGCCGTGCTCGTGCGTCGCGGCGTTGATGCGCTGGATCCACAGCGCGCGGAACGAGCGCTTGCGGTTCTTGCGGTCGCGATAGGCGTATTGCAGCGACTTTTCCACCGCCTGCTTGGCGATGCGGATGGTGTTCTTGCGGCGGCCGTAGAAGCCTTTCGCGGCTTTCAGGACCTTCTTGTGCTTGGCGTGCGAGGTGACGCCTCTTTTTACGCGTGCCATGTCATGATCTCCTTAAAAGCAATTCCAGGAAAAGTGCCTTGCGGTCTTCCGTTCGGAATTGCGTAAAACAAATTCGTGTCCGGCCGAATGCTCAGAGGCCGTTCGGCAGAAAATTCTTGATGACCTTCTTGCCATCCGGTTCAGCCAGAACCATCGTGCCGCGGGCATTTCGAATGAACTTGTTGGAACGCTTGATCATGCCGTGACGCTTGCCGGCCGCAGCCGACAGGACTTTACCCGTACCGGTGATCTTGAACCGCTTCTTGGCGGCCGATTTGGTCTTCATCTTGGGCATTTTGCTACTCCGTATTGTGGCGCACCATCGCGCTTCTTGTTCGCTTCGGGCCGACCAAAGCCCGAAAAGCAAATGAAACCGCCACGGCATGCCCTGCCGGGCGGTTTTCTTGGAACGGCGGTCCTATACGTCAAAGCAGGCGACTGTGCAACACCCACCGCGCCGCGCGTTTCCCCGAACGCCGGGATGCGGCGCCCGGTCCTTCTTCAAGGGAGCGTAAACAACACCGGCAGCATACCCGACTGCTGGGCGCCGTCGATCAGTTCGAAGGCCGGCAGCGCGATGAGGAACACCAGGCCGTCGAGAAGCGTTGTCAACAGCAGGCGCGGCTTGAAGCTGCCGGTGTCGCCTTCCTGGTAAAGGGAAAGCTTCGGAAAGAAGCGCGGCACTCTTGCCAGATAGGCCTGATAGGGCTCGCCGAGCGCTTCCTTAAGGAATTTCTCCTCGCGCAGGATGACGATATGGAAGGCGCCCGCACACAGGACAGCGAACAGAATGATGCCGGAGAACGAGCCGATCTGCGCGCCGACGCCGGCCGCGGCCACAGTCGAGAACACATAGAGCGGGTTGCGGGTGATCGAATAAGGCCCGCCCGTCACAACTTCGGAAGATTTGCGCCCACCTATGTAGAGCGTCGACCAAAGGCGGCCGCAGATACCTAGGAAAATCAGCAGCACGCCGAACATCTCGATCGTTTCATGCATCGCCGTATCAGGCGGAAAGCTCGATTGCCCGAACAGCAGGGCTGCGAACAGCACCACCACGAGCACGGCAAGCACCAGCCTGCGCGTGCGCTGGTAGCCACCCAGCCCGTATTTGAGTTTTTTGTCCAAGGGAGGAATCCGATCGTCGAGAGCTTAGCCGGCGACCGCAGCTATGGCCGAGAAATGGGCGTCCCGCCGATCGCCGGGACGCCCTGTAGCACAATTCAGGCGGAATTGGAGCGCGTCGGTCGCGCTAACCTTATCGTGATCTAGCGCGGCGCCAGCACCATCATCATCTGGCGGCCTTCGAGCTTCGGCTCCGCTTCCACCTTGGCGATGGTAGCCACTTCCTCACGCACCTTGTTCAGAAGCTGCATGCCGAGCTCCATATGCGCCATCTCGCGGCCACGGAAGCGCAATGTCAGCTTGACCTTGTCGCCTTCCTCGAAGAAGCGGCGCACCGCCTTCATCTTGGTCTCGTAGTCGTGGCTGTCGATGTTCGGGCGCATCTTGATCTCCTTGATCTCGATGACCTTCTGGTTCTTGCGCGCCTCGGCCGCCTTCTTCTGGTTGGCGTATTTCAACTTGCCGAGATCGAGGATTTTTACGACGGGCGGCTGCGCGTTGGGCGATATCTCGACGAGATCGAGCCCTGCCTCTTCGGCGAGCAGCAATGCGTCGTTGATGGAAACATCGCCACGGTTCTGGCCTTCGGCGTCGATAAGCTGGACCCGGGGAACCCGGATGTCACGATTGGAGCGCGGCCCATCCTTGGTCGGCGCCGCTGCTTTGAAAGGTCTGCGAATGGTCGTGGTCTCCTTGGCCGTTTCGTTCTGGATTTGCAGGTGTTGATATGTGGACGCGCCAATGTGGTGAGCGCGCGGGCGGAGTCAATAGCACAGCATTGACAGAAAATCACCTGATCGCTGCCTGCGGCAAACAAAGAAAGATCGCGAGCACTTTTCGCCACACCACTGGCTGTGTCACAAGACCCTGCGCCGAAAGTCGGCGTGAGGAAAAAGCCATGACTGCCCCTGTCTTTCTGGATGTCGACGGATCGAGCATCGCGGTGCGCCATATTGCGGGCGCGACGCCTGGCGTCGTCTGGCTCGGCGGCTACAAGTCGGACATGCTGGGCACGAAGGCTGAAGCGCTTTCGGACTGGGCGGCAAAAGAAGGCCGCGCCTTCCTGCGCCACGACTATTCCGGACACGGCGAATCCGGCGGCGCCTTTGCCGACGGCACGATCTCGAAATGGCTTTCGCAAAGCCTGGCCGTGTTCCGGCATTTCACCAGCGGCAGCCAGATCCTGGTCGGCTCGTCGATGGGCGCCTGGATCGCCCTGCGCATGGTGCAGGAATTGCGCAAGGCAGGCGACGCAAGCGTCGTCGGTCTGGTGCTTCTAGCACCGGCGCCGGATTTTACCGCAGAACTGGTCGAACCGGTGCTGACCAAAGCGCAGAAGCGCGACCTTGCCAAAAAAGGCTTCTTCGAGGAGCCGTCGGACTATTCCACCGAGCCCTACATCTACACGCGCGCGCTGATCGAGGATGGGCGCGACAACCTGGTCATGACAGGCCCGCTCGACACGCACTGCCCCGTACACGTCTTGCAGGGCCTGGCCGATCGGGACGTGCCGTCGAGCCATGCGCTGAGGCTGGTCAGCCTGCTGCCGGCCGACGATGTCACGCTGTCGCTGATCCCGGACGGCGACCACCGGCTGTCGCGGCCGCAGGATCTCGACATGCTGGTGCGGGCGGTCGGCGACATGGCCGCGCGGGGCAAGTGACGATGCGCCTTTCCATCCCGATCTCAGCCTTCGTCGCGGCCATCGTCGGCTTCGGCGGCACGCTGGCCATCGTCATTGCCGCCGCCCACGCGGTCGAGGCCACGCAAATTCAGACCGCGAGTTGGGTGACCACGATCTGCCTGGCCATGGCGGTCGAAAGCCTGTGGCTGTCCTGGCGAACGAAAATGCCCATCATCACCGCATGGTCGACGCCGGGCCTGGCGCTGATGGCGGCGTCGAGCGGTTTTTCGATCGGCGAGGCCGTCGCCGCCTTCATCGTCACCGGCATTCTTTTGGTCGCCACCGGGCTGTTCCGGCCGCTGACGAAACTGATCTCGGGGATACCGCCCTCGGTCGCTTCAGGAATGCTGGCCGGCATTGTCGTCACCTTCGCGCTTAATGCGGTCAAAACTGTTCCCGCCGATCCCTGGCTGATCCTGCCGTTGATCGCCGCCTTCTTCGTCATCCGCCTGTTCAATCCGGCGCTGTCGGTGCTGGCAGTGCTGGTCGGCGGCGGTCTCGCCGCGTTTCTCACCGGCCGCGTCGGCGGTTTGCCCACTCCTGAACTGTCGACGCTCACTCTGATCGCGCCTGTGTTCACCGCCAAGGCGATAATCGGCCTGGCAGTACCGCTCTACCTGGTCACCATGGCTTCGCAGAACCTGTCGGGCCTCGCCGTGCTGCGCGCCGCCGGCTACCATCCGGAACCCGGTCCGCTGATCGGCATCACCGGCCTGTTTTCGCTGCTTTCGGCGCCGTTCGGCGGCTCGACCACCAATCTGGCGGCAATTTCGGCGGCTATCTGCACCGGGCCCGACGTTCATCCAGACCCAACGGAGCGCTGGAAGACAGGGCCGTTCTATGCCCTTGCCTATCTGATCTTCGCGATTTTCGGCGCCTCCCTGGTGGCGATCTTCGCCGTCCTGCCGCAGAGCCTGATCGTGCTGGTTGCGGGTCTTGCGCTGATGGCCTCGCTGGCCAACGCGCTGGCGATCGCGCTCAAGGACGAAAGCGAGCGCATGGCCGCCACCGTCACTTTTGTCGTCACCGCCTCCGGGCTGACTTTGTTCGGCGTCGGCGCCGCATTCTGGGGACTGATTGCCGGGCTGGTCGTGCTTTTTCTCGATATGCTCAAAAAGCGATAATCATTTCAGCAGCTTGTCCGGTTTTAGCCGACATTGTCTTGAATCGCTGTTTTTGCCTTCCCATTTCGATTCCACGCAGCCGGTCCTGGCTGTCTCCAACCGAAGGAATGGGAGAAAATGAACACATCCGCATTGATCCGCCCGGCCTGGACGCCGGCAACCATCGCGTTGATGGTGATCGGCTTCATGGTGTTCTGGCCGCTCGGCTTCGCCATGCTCGCCTACATCATCTGGGGCGACCGGCTCGAGGGCTTCAAGCGTGACGTCAACCGCGCGACCGACGGCATCTTCGCCGGCTGCCGCCGCGGTTCCGACAAAGCCGCGCGCTGGGGCCACGGCTCCGCCCGGACCGGCAACGTCGCGTTTGACGACTGGCGCGAAAAGGAGCTTGAACGCCTGGCCGAGGAACGCCGCAAGCTCGACGATATGTTGACCGAGTTCGACGACTACGCCCGCGAATTGCGTCGCGCCAAGGACCAGGACGAGTTCGATCGCTTCATGGCGAACCGCAACAAGTCGACCGCTCCGGCAAAGAGCGACCCGAGCACAGGCACGACCTCCACCAAGCGTGGCAAAGGCTCGAACCTGCTTGACGACTGAGGCCGAGCGACAGGCCCGATCGTGAAAAAACGGCGTCGCGCGAGCGGCGCCGTTTCTTTTTTGTTCTATTCGTTTTTCTCGAATCGCGTATCGTCCGGCCATGACCCTCGGATTCTTCCGCAATCTGACGAAGCCCAAGCCCACGCCTGTCGTGGAGCGAGAATACTGCGTTGCCGGCCGCACGCTGCCGCTCAAGATCGTCGAGAGCGCCAGGGCGCGGCGTCTGACGCTGCGCATCGATTCCAGCGGCCAGGGCCTGCGTATCACCGTGCCGCCGGGCCTGCGCCGCGGCGAGGTGGAGCGGTTCCTCGATCGTCATCAGGACTGGCTGGAGCAGCGGCTGGCCAAGGTGCCGACACGGCCGCAGGTACGGCCAGGCATCAAGATACCAATCCGCGGCGTGCCGCACCGCATCGTGCATGAGCCGTCAAGGCGCGGCACCGTCACCGTGTCGCGCGACGAACGCGGCCCGCTGCTGATCGTGCATGGCGAGCGCATCCACCTGCCGCGCCGCATCGCCGATTTTTTGAAGCGCGAGGCCAAGAAGGAGATCGAGAAGCTGGTGGCCAGGCACACCGAAGCGCTTGGCAAGCGCGCCAAGGCGATCCGCTACAAGGATACGTCCAGCCGCTGGGGCTCGTGCACCTCCGAAGGCAATTTGTCCTTTTCCTGGCGCATCATGATGGCGCCGCCGCCCGTCATCAACTACCTCGTCGCGCATGAAGTAGCGCATCTGAAAGAGATGAACCACGGCCCGAAATTCTGGAAATTGTGCGAAAAGCTCTGCCCCGACACCGACCGCTGCAAGGACTGGCTGAAGCGCAATGGCGGGGCCTTGCAGGCGATCGTTTTCGAGTAGCGCAATGAAGCGTCGTACGGCGCCAGAAAATAAGCTTTTCCGCGGTGATGCTTCACACCTCCGGTCCCGCCAGCGTCTACGTTCTTACTGGGCGCACGAACTCAATCGTCATTCGCGGCGTTCAACTCTTCAGGCCGCAGCCCCTCTTCGCTATGATGCGGCCACGGTAAAAAATTCCGATCGAAGGCGTCGGTGTCGAAATAATCGAGCGCCCGATGCGCCTCGGCGCCGTTGAAGGCGGCCTTGTCCATCAAATGCGCGATCACCTCGCGCGCCTGCGCGATCTTCTGCCTGAGTTCGGCAACGGTTCTGTCAGTCATGATGTTCTCCCGCCTTGCATGCTTTCCCATGATAGGTAGCGCCTTTGGCCCTGCCGGCAAACAACATGCTTTTTCTCGACTCTGCCTCGATTTCATGTCAATTCCCGCGCCATGGCACTCGACGTCAAAATCTGCGGCTTGAAGACCGACCAGGCAATGGCCGCGGCGCTGGCCGGCGGCGCCAGCCATGTCGGCTTCATTTTCTTTGCCAAGAGCCCGCGTTACATCGAACCGGCTGCAGCCGGGCGGTTGCGCGAAGCGGCGCGCGGCAAGGCTTTGGCGGTTGCCGTTACCGTCGACGCCAACGACACCTTCCTGGACGACATCATCGACAGCATGCGCCCGGACATGCTGCAGCTGCACGGCTCGGAAACGCCCGAACGGGTGGCCGAACTGAAAGCCCGCTATGACCTGCCGGTCATGAAGGCGCTGCCGCTCAGCGAAGCCGCCGATCTCGAGCGCATCAAACCGTTCGTCGGGGTCGCGGACCGGTTCCTGTTCGACGCCAAGCCGCCGAAGGGCTCCGAGTTGCCGGGCGGCAATGGCGTTGCGTTCGACTGGCGCATCCTGACCGGCCTTGACGCCGGGCTCGATTACATGCTTTCCGGTGGGCTCAACGCCGCCAATATCGGCGATGCCCTTCGGCTTGCCAGCCCGCCCGGAATAGATATTTCCTCAGGCGTGGAAAGCGCGCCGGGCGTCAAGGATCCGGCGCTGATCGAGCAGTTTTTCCGGGCCGTCAAGGCAGTGCGAGACGACCGCGCCGCCTGACCGCCTCAAACCCGAGCATGTCCCGGAAAAGTGGAAACCGGTTTTCGACAGGACATGCTCAAGAAAATCGAGATGCCAGGAGATCGGCGATGAACAAGCCGGCGACACCCAATTCCTTCCGCACCGGACCCGACGAACAGGGCATGTTTGGCATTTTCGGCGGTCGTTTCGTGGCCGAAACGCTGATGCCGCTGATCCTCGACCTCGAACGGCACTGGAACGAGGTCAAGGACGATCCGGATTTCAGGGCCGAGCTCACCGATCTTTCGACCCATTATGCGGGGCGGCCGTCGAAGCTTTATTTCGCCGAAGGACTGACCAGGCATCTTCGTGAGGTTTCCTTGGCGAAGGGCATCGGGGGCGGCGCAAAGGTTTATTTCAAGCGCGAGGACCTGAACCATACCGGTTCGCACAAGATCAACAATTGCCTCGGCCAGATCCTGCTGGCCAAGCGCATGGGCAAGACGCGCATCATCGCCGAGACCGGGGCCGGCCAGCACGGCGTGGCATCGGCCACGGTCGCGGCCCGTTTTGGGTTTCCCTGCGTCGTCTATATGGGCGCGACCGACGTTGCCCGCCAGAGCCCCAACGTGTTCCGCATGAAGCTGCTCGGCGCCGAAGTGCGGCCGGTGACCGCTGGCCATGGCACGCTGAAGGACGCCATGAACGAGGCGCTGCGCGACTGGGTGACCAATGTCGAGGACACTTATTACCTGATCGGCACCGCCGCCGGCCCGCACCCCTATCCAGAGCTGGTGCGCGACTTCCAGTCGGTGATCGGTTCGGAGGCGCGCGCTCAGATCCTCGAGCAGGAAGGCCGGTTGCCCGACACCATCATCGCCGCCGTCGGCGGCGGCTCCAACGCCATCGGCCTGTTCCATCCGTTCCTCGACGACAAGGATGTCCGCATCATCGGCATCGAGGCCGGCGGGCGTGGCCTCGACGGCGTCGAGCACTGCGCCTCGATGAACGCCGGCGCGCCGGGCGTGCTGCATGGCAACCGCACCTATCTCCTGCAAAATGCCGACGGCCAGATCATGGACGGCCATTCGATCTCGGCCGGCCTCGATTACCCCGGCGTCGGCCCGGAGCATTCCTGGCTGCGCGACTCTGGCCGCGTCGAATATGTGCCGATCCTCGACGACGAGGCGCTGGAGGCCTTCAAGCTGACCACACGCGTCGAAGGCATCATCCCGGCGCTCGAATCGGCGCACGCCATCGCCCATGCGGTGAAGATCGTGCCCGCCATGGACAAGGACCAGATCGTCATCGTCAACCTGTCCGGCCGCGGCGACAAGGACGTGCATACGGTGGCTTCGATGCTGGGCATGGAGATCTGATCATGGTGACCCGCATCGATCGCCGCATGGCAAAGCTCAAGAACGAAGGCCGCCCGGCGCTCGTCACCTATTTCATGGGCGGCGACCCGGACTATCAGACCTCGCTGTCGATCATGAAGGCGCTGCCAACGGCCGGCGCGGACATCATCGAACTCGGCATGCCGTTCTCCGATCCGATGGCCGATGGCCCGGCGATCCAGGCCGCGGGCTTGCGGGCGCTGAAAGGCGGCCAGACGCTGGTCAAGACGCTCAAGATGGCGGCTGACTTCCGCACCGGCGACAATGAGACGCCGATCGTTCTGATGGGATACTACAACCCGATCTACATCTACGGCGTCGACCGCTTTCTCAAGGACGCATTGGCCAGCGGCATCGACGGGCTGATCGTCGTCGACCTGCCGCCGGAGATGGACGAGGAGCTGTGCATCCCGGCGCTGAAAGCCGGCATCAACTTCATCCGGCTGGCGACGCCGACCACCGACGACAAGCGCCTGCCCAAGGTGCTGCAGAACACGTCCGGCTTCGTCTATTACGTGTCGATGACCGGCATCACCGGTTCCGCGCTGGCCGACACCGGCAAGGTGGCTGCGGCGGTCAAGCGCATCAAGGGCCATACCGAT
Source organism: Mesorhizobium sp. B2-3-6 (assembly GCF_006442305.1). Taxonomy (NCBI): domain Bacteria; kingdom Pseudomonadati; phylum Pseudomonadota; class Alphaproteobacteria; order Hyphomicrobiales; family Phyllobacteriaceae; genus Mesorhizobium; species Mesorhizobium sp. B2-3-6. Next base: position 45,639 of record NZ_VFVW01000012.1, read on the forward strand.
CTGCCGGTCTGCGTCGGCTTCGGCGTCAAGACCGCCGAACAGGCGCGCGTCATCGGCGCCAATGCCGACGGCGTCGTCGTCGGCACCGCGATCGTCAATGCGGTCGCGAATGTGCTGGGGCCGAAGGGCGAAAAGACCGCCGACCCGGCCGAGGCCGTCGCCACGCTGGTCAGCGGCCTCGCGCAGGGCGTGCGGTTGGCCCGCCTTGCTGCCGCCGAATAGTTTTCCTACCTCAGGTCTTGTGCACGTCGCCATCCCGGGCGGCATGCGCTGGATCGGTTTGCCGTTTCACGGAAACGCCGAACCGCTCTATCTTTTTGCTTTATCGCAATTCCGGTCGGAAAACCGGTTCACACTTTTCCTGGAATTGCTCTAACTCTTCGTCAGGACAGGAGCCGAAGCGATGAACTGGATCACCAACTACGTTCGCCCGAAGATCAATTCGATGCTCGGCCGGCGCACCGACATGCCCGAGAACCTGTGGATCAAGGATCCCGAGACCGGGGAGATGGTGTTCCACAAGGATCTGGAATCCAACCAGTTCGTCATCCCGTCTTCGGGCCATCACATGAAGATCTCGGCCAAGGAGCGGCTGAAATACTTCCTCGACGACGGCAAATACGAACAGCTCGAAAATCCCAAGGTCATGCTGGACCCGCTGAAGTTCCGCGACGAGAAGCGCTACACCGACCGGTTGAAGGACGCCAAGGCCAAGACCGGCCTGGAAGATGCCATCGTCAACGCGCTGGGCACCGTAGAAGGCCTGCCGGTGGTGGTGACGGTGCAGGATTTTGCCTTCATGGGCGGTTCGCTCGGCATGGCCGCGGGCGACGCCATCGTTCATGCCTTCGAGGTGGCCGTGCAGCGCAAGCGGCCGCTGATCCTGTTTGCCGCTTCCGGCGGCGCGCGCATGCAGGAAGGCATCCTGTCGCTGATGCAATTGCCGCGCACCACGGTCGGCGTCGACCGGCTGAAGGAAGCCGGCCTTCCCTACATCGTCGTGCTGACCAATCCGACGACCGGCGGCGTCACTGCCTCCTACGCCATGCTGGGCGACGTGCATATAGCCGAGCCCGGCGCACTGATCGGCTTCGCCGGACCGCGTGTCATCGAGCAGACCATCCGGGAAAAACTGCCGGACGGCTTCCAGCGCTCCGAATATCTGATGGAGCACGGCATGGTCGACATGGTGGTGTCGCGACTGGAGATGCGCCGGACCATCGCGCGGCTCTTGAAGATGCTGCTCAAGATGCCGGAAGAGCACAAGCCCCTGGAGCCGGAAATCCTGCCGCCGGCGGTGGTCGCGACGGAAGCACGGCCGCAGGCCTGACGCGACACTCTTTGCCGCGAACCGCGATTGCGCGCGATCCATCGCGCGCTTAGGACTCCTACATGACCACGCTTGCCGCCGACCGTGAAATCGAAGCGCTGATGGCGCTTCACCCGAAAGGCTTCGACCTTTCGCTCGACCGCATTTCACGGCTGCTGGAGCGGCTGGGCAATCCTCAGGACTTGCTGCCGCCGGTGATCCACATCGCCGGTACCAACGGCAAGGGCTCCTGCGCCGCCTTCTCGCGGGCGCTTCTGGAAGCGTCCGGCCGGCTCGTGCACGTGCACACCTCGCCGCATCTGGTCAGCTGGCACGAGCGCTACCGGCTGGCGGCCGATGGCGGCGGCAGGTTGGTCGAGGACGATATCTTCGCCGAGGCCATCGCCCGCGTCGCCAAGGCCAATGGCGGCGAGAAGATCACCGTTTTCGAGATCCTCACCGCCGTCACCTTCATCCTGTTTTCGGAGCATCCGGCCGATGCCGCCATCGTCGAGGTCGGTCTCGGCGGCCGCTTCGACGCCACCAATGTCATCGCCAGGCCGGCTGTCTCGGTGATCATGCCGGTGTCGATGGACCACGAAGCCTATCTCGGCGACCGCGTCGAACTGATCGCGGCCGAGAAGGCCGGCATCATCAAGCGCGGCTGCCCGGTGGTCATCGGGGCGCAGGAAACCGAGGCGGCGCAGCAGGTGCTGATCGAAACCGCCGAGCGGCTCGGCTGCCCGACCCTGATCTATGGACAGGATTTCCTCGCCTTCGAGGAGAACGGCCGCATGGTCTATCAGGACGATGATGGCTTGATGGATCTGCCGCCGCCGCGGCTGCCCGGGCGCCACCAGTTCGCCAACGCGGCCGCCGCGATCGCCGCCGTCAAGGCAGCCGGCTTCGAGATCAGCCACCGTGCCGCCGAGAAGGCGATGACCACTGTCGCCTGGCCGGGGCGGATGCAGAAGCTGTCGCAAGGCAGGCTGACGGAACTGGCGCCGAAGGGCGCCGACATCTGGCTCGACGGCGGCCACAATCCGGGCGCCGGCGTGGTCGTCGCCGAGGCGCTGGCCGAACAGGAAGAGAAGAACCCCAGGCCGCTTTTTCTCATCTCCGGCATGATCAACACCAAGGACCAGAGCGGCTATTTCCGCGCCTTCAATGGCCTCGCCCGGCACGTCTATACCGTGCCGGTGAGCCTGAGCGACGCCAGCGTGCCGAACGACGAACTGGCGGCCCGCGCCACGGAGGCCGGGCTTACGGCCGAGCCGGTGAGTTCCGTCGCCAGCGCGCTGATGTTGCTGCGCGACACCTGGGACGGCCCGCCGCCGCGAATCCTGATCGGCGGCTCGCTCTATCTGGCTGGCGCGGTGTTGGCGGAGAACGGCACGCCGCCGACGTGACGTGGCGATAATCGGAAATCTATCCTACCCGCCGCCGGAAAACGATCTCGGCTTGGGAAAACGTCATGGCACAACGTATCAAAGACGCTTCGCGTGAATCCGTTTCAACGCTAGAAATCCCACGGTGAGATCAGGTCGAGGTTGGCCGCGCCAAAATCATTGAGGTTGCGCGTCGCCAGCCGACCACCACTTACACGCACGATCGCGGCGATCATGCCATCGGGAGCCGACATTCCACGGCCCAGGCGGCTGGCGGTTCCCATAATCTCCCCGTAAGCCAGCGCAGCCTCTTCCGTCAGCCCAAAAATCCGGCCGGCGAAGCGACGGCGCCATTGAGAAAGCCCCTGCTCCAGGCGATCCGCACGCTCATCAGGTCGGATTTTGTGAATGCCGAAAGCGATTTCAGCAATCGTCACCGTGGGAAGGGCCAATTCAGCATCGTTGCGGACAAGCCAGGCCAGAACGGCTTCGTCCGGTGCCTTCTTGAGTGTCTCTGAAATCACATCGGTGTCGACGAAAATCAAAGCTCGGGTCCAGCATGAACCAGGCGGCCGTCGCGGATGATTTCCTTCAGATCGATATCGACGCCACAACTGGCCGTGAGGCGGGCGTAGAAGGTGGTGGCGGGCTCGCGTCCCGCCTCACGGATCTCGTACGATTCAAGCGCTCGCTCGACGACATCTGCTATCGAGCGATTTTCGCGACGAGCAAGTCTATGAGCCAGGTCGCGTGCTTTTGCGCTACGGACCGAGAGCTGAGGTTCGGCCATCTCAAACTCCGTTGTTGGAAGACATATATACCGATTTCCGCTGCGGTATTCGAGGCGAACGCCGCTATTTCAGCTCGATCTCAATGAAGGCATATTCGCCGTCATTGGCGCTGATGACGTCGTGCTCGACGCCTTCCCTGCGGAAATAGGGCGCGCCTTTCTTCATTTCGGCGAAGGATTCGCCGTCCTTGGTCAGAAGCTTTACCTTGCCGTCCATCAGCGGCACGACAACATAGTCGTGGCCATGGCGGTGCCAGCCGGTGTTGTCGCCCGGCTGAAAGCGGTATTCCGTGACGATGACGCGCTCATTGTCGATGAAGACGGTGGCCTTGGCGGATCCGGTCATTTTTCCTCTCCCTACATCTGCTGCCAGCAGAAGACATGGAGGCCCCCGACGTCAGGGCCAGAGCGGAGGACCAATGACGCCAACAAAAAGCCCGGCGCGATCGGCCGGGCTTGATGTCAGGAATTTCGGATTGATCAGGCGAGATTACCGTTGATCCAGTGCGACAGCGCGGTCTTGGGCGCGGCGCCAACCTTCACATCGGCTCTTTCGCCGCCCTTGAAGATCATCAGCGTCGGGATAGAGCGCACGCCGAATTCCGCTGCCAGTTCGGGATTCTCGTCGATGTTGAGCTTGGCGATCTTCACCTTGCTGCCGAGCTCATTGGCGATGTCTTCCAGCGCCGGCGCGATCATCTTGCAGGGACCGCACCATTCCGCCCAGAAATCCACCACGACCGGCTCCTTGGCGTCGAGCACAGCGGTCTGGAAATTGTTCTTGTCGACCTTGACGGTAGCCATGCGGAAATCCTTTCGAAATTTTTCGTCGCACCAAATGTGGTGGTTGCCGCGCCCTTCTTCAAGCAGTTCTTGTGTCACGCTCGCGTGAGTCGGGCAAGAGCGTCATCCATGGCCCGAGCCGGCAGTTCGATCAGCCGCGGCGCCTCCGTGAACAGCAAGGCCGCCGTGACTTCGCGGCCGGGATAGAGCGGCCGCAGCAAGGCGCGATAGAGCGCGAGCTGCAGCAGATAGGCGGGCGGAACCTCGCCCAGCGAGGCGGGCGCCGGCCGATTGGTCTTGTAATCGATGATGGATACGCGGTCCGGCGTCACCGCCACCCTGTCGATCTTGCCGGAAATCGAGCGTTTCGTGCCCTTGACGTCGAGGCTGCCCATGACCGCCACTTCGGCGCGCGAAGAGGGTCCGAAAAGCGGCGCGAAACGCGGATCGGCAAGGATCGCCATCACCGAGGCGACCGCCTTTTCGCACTCGCCGGCCGGCCATTGCGCGCCGGCGCGGGCGAGATAGCGTTCGGCTGCGCCCTGGCGTTCGTTTTGCGCCACGCCGGGCAGCATCTGCAGCAGTTTGTGAAGCGCCAGGCCTCGCATGACGGCGAAGCCGGGTTCGGCGTCGCCATCCAGCACCGGCGAGCCGGTGTCGATGACGCTTTCCTTGCCCTCGTCGATCAGGGCGGAGGTTCCGGATGGCGACAGCGGGCGCGGCAGGTCCTCGTATGGGGGCAGCGGCTTGAACAAGATTTCGGGCGGCGGCCCGAAGTCCCGCGTCTGCCTGGCTTCGCTCTCGGCGACCGGTGCAAACGGCGGCAATCCGGTCACCTGGAAGCGATGCACTGAGACGCCGCCGCCGGCCGGATGCGGATACTCGGCACTCTCCGGCGCCCCGACCAGGGCACGGCTGACGAGCGAATGCCAGGTGCCGGCGTTCGGTGCGCGCTTGCCGTGATAACCGCAAACGATCAGCCTGTCCTCGGCCCGGGTCATGCCGACATAGAGCAGCCGCCGGTACTCGTCATCGGCGAGATCGCGCGCCCTGGCCGCGGCAGCCTTCGAAATCCCGTTGGCGACGTCGCTGGTCGAACGCCAGAGAAAGCCCTTGCCGCTCCAGTTCAGCCCGGAACCCTCGAACGGCATCAGGCGCGGCAGGTGCTGATCGCTGAACGGAGCCGAACCGCCATCGACCAGGAAGACGACAGGCGCCTCGAGCCCCTTGGCTGCATGCACGGTCATGATGCGGACCTCGTCGCGGGTTTGGTCCATCTCGCGCTTGATTTCTGGGCCGGCGCTCTCCAGCGTCGACAGGAAGGCTTCCAGCCCGGGCAAGCCGGTCCGCTCCTCGGCAAGGCAGAAACTCAGGAATTCGTCGAGAATGTCCCCGGCTTCCGGCCCGAGCCGCGCAACCATCTTGCGGCGCACGCCACCGCGTGCCAGCAGGCCGGCATAGAATTCGAACACCGGCTTGAAGACGGCCTCGTTGGCCCAGATGTCGAGTTGAGCGGCGACCGCCGCGAGCGCTTCGCTTTGGCTGGCATGCTGGCGCAGGGACCCGGCCAGCGACAGGCCGGATGGTCTTTGCGCGGCCAGTGTGAAAAGCATCTCTTCCGACAGATCGAAGATCGGGCTCCGCAGCACGGCGGCGAGCGACAGATCGTCCTGCGGCTGGATCAGGAAATGGCCGAGCGCGATCAGGTCCTTGACCGCGATGTGGCCGGGCAGGCTCAACCGGTCCGCGCCGGCGACCGGGATGTCACGACGTTTCAGGGCACGCGTCAGTGCATGAACGAAGCGATCGCGCTTGCGCACCAGCACCAGCACGTCGCCAGGGCGCAGCCTCTTGCCGCGGCCTTCGATGACCTCGCCATTGCCGATCCAGCCGGCAATGGTGGCGGCGACGTTTTCGGCAACCCGAACCGCCGGCGCGCGGGCATGGTCGACTGCCTGCGTCCAGTCGTCCGGCTCGTCGACGACATCGGCGCCGATGGATGGCCAGACCTCGACATAGCCCGGTGCATCGGTGCGTATCGCCTTGTGGCTCAGCGGGTCGGGGTCATGGCTGATGCCGCGCCGCACGACCGGATCGGCGAAGACACGGTCGACAGCGGCCAGAACATCGTCGGTCGAGCGGAACGACCAGGTGAGCTTCAGATCGGCGAAGGGCGCATCGGCGTCGCGCACCTTGCTTGCGAACAGGAGCCTGCTGTCGGCGAAGGAATCCGGCGCCGCTCCCTGGAAGGAATAGATCGACTGTTTTTCGTCACCGACAGCGAAGATCGTCCGATGCGCGGTGTCGCGGGCGCCGATGCCGGCGAAGAATTCCTCGGCCAGCCGCTTCACCACCTCCCACTGGTCGGGGCTGGTGTCCTGCGCCTCGTCGAGCAGGATGTGGTCGATGCCCTGGTCGAGCTTGTATTGCACCCACGGGCCGGCATCGGGCCTGGCCAGGAGACTGACGGTGCGGGTGATCAGGTCGTTGAAGTCGAGGAACCCGCGGCCACGCTTCAACTGCTCGTAGCGGGCGATCAGCCAGTCGGCCAGCGTCAGCGCGGCGCGCGTGCCCTCCAGCATCCGGAACAGGGCGAGCCGGTCGACCGTCTCGACGATTGCGGTGGTCGCCGAGAGATAGCGCTCCGCCAGGTCCGGCAGCCGGTCGAGCAGCGCCTTCTTGAAGGCCTTGGCTGGATCGTAGACGTCGCCGTCGGCCTTCAGGAAAGCCCGCGAAAGCAGCTGCAGGCGGCGCACGGGGTCGGTTTCCGCGAAAGCCAGGCGCGCATGAGGCAAGATGTTGTTGAGCACCGTCCTGGCGTCGGCGGCCTCCGCCGCCTGGGCGAAGCCGGCAAAATAATCCGGCAGGAAGCCGGGCAGCGGCCAGATGGCGGCCGCTATGCCTTCGGCGGTCTGGCCGGGGCGGAATTGGAATTCGTCGAACAGCGTCTGGAAGTTCGGGCCGCCTCGATCGATTTCACCGATGAAGGCGCCCAGTTCGTCGCGCTTGCGGACGATCTCACCCAGCAAAGCGTCGAGCCCGGCCTCGCCACCGCGCTCGAGCACGGCGGCGAAAGCTTCGGCGAGGTTCGGCCGATCCGCCGCGCTGCCCGAAATCATTTCACGGCGCGCGGCGGCGAACAACGATGCCTCCATCTGCGGGTCGAGCATCTCGAAATGCGCGGGGATGTTGGCTTCCAGCGGGAACTGGTGCAGCACCGATTCGCAGAAGGCATGAATGGTCTGGATCTTCAGGCCGCCGGGCGTTTCCAGCGCCTCGGCAAACAGGCGGCGGGCGCGGCGCATGGTTTCGCGGTCGGGCCGGCGGCCATCGAGCGCCTCGACCCTCACCGCCAATTCGGCATCGCCGAGCGCGGTCCATTCCGACAATGTCGAGAAAACCCGGTTCGACATGTTGGCGGCGGCGGCGCGCGTATAGGTCAGGCACAGTATCTTCGACGGATCGGTGCCGCGAAGCAGGAGCCGGATGACGCGCTGGGCCAGCACATGGGTCTTGCCGGACCCGGCATTGGCCGACACCCAGGCGGAATTCCTCGGATCCGAGGCGCTGGCCTGCCTAGCGGCGGTTTCGCCGGGGATGGGATAGGCTTTCTTCATGCCTCCCCTCCCTCATCGTCCGCATCGCCGCCCGCCGACCATTCGAGCACGCGGGCGAGATGGTCGTAGTCGCCGTCGGTCTCGCCTTCGCGGAACGGCAGTGCCCGCGACAGATAGCCGGCCGCCGGATCGGCATAGTGGATGAGCAATTTCTCCAGCCGCGCCCAGGCCTCCTCGGCGAGGTCCGTGGCGGTGCGTGGCTGCCGGTTGTATTCGAGGATCGATTCCTCGAAAACCTCGCCATTCGGCTTCAGCCTGACGAAAGCCAATTGCGAGGGCTCGCGCGCGCCGAGTTCCTGGAAAGCGCCGCGCCTGAGCAACGCGCCCTCCAGCGCCAGTTGCGGCGACAGCAGCGTGTGCGCCTGGGCCTTGGAAGGCGAGGAGCCGGTCTTGTAGTCCAATATGTCGGCCATGCCGCCATGGAGAAGATCGACCCGGTCGGCATAGCCCGACAGGGTGATCCCGGATTGGCCGACCATGGTCTTGCCCGCTCGCGCCTCGGCGTGGCGCCGGGCCACGGCCCCAGCGCGGCCGCGTTCCCATTCGATGATGCTGGCGGCGAGTTTTTCGAAACGCGGCCACCAGACCGCCTCGACATCGGTGGGAAGTGCTGCCTCGGCGAAGCAGGTCCGGCCGGCGGCGAGCAGGCCGGCCAGCGCATCGGGAGCACGCGGATCGGCCACGCTGCCCGAGAACAGATGCAGGATGGCGTGGAACAGCGTGCCGCGCTCGGCCGCACCCGGGTCGCGGATGACCGGGTCGAGCGGCAGCAGGCCGAGGATGCGCCTGGCATAGATGGCGTAGGGATCGCGACGCAGCGTCTCGATCTCGGTGACCGAGAAATGGGTTGGACGCAGCGCGACCGGCGGCTTCGGCTGCGGGCGCGGCGCGAAGTCCCGCCGCGGGCCGGTATCGAGCGCGCGCGCCCAGGCGATGAGTTCGTCGCCGCGTTCGGCAAGCCTGGCTGCCTGGTCCTTGCCGATATAAGTGAGAATGCGCTGCAGCCAGCGCGAGGGCACGGCGGGCGCGTCACCGGCGCGTGCGGAGCGCGACAGCACCACCTTCGCCGCCCCCATGGCCATCTGGAAATCATGCGCGGCAAGCCCAATGCGCCGTTCGGGCGGCTCCAGGTCGATGCCGGTCTTCATCAGCCGCGACATGAAGCGATCGCTTTCGGGTTTGCGCGGCCACACGCCTTCGTTCATGCCGCCGATGACCAGCGTGTCGACATTCTGCAAGCGGGCTTCCAGCGCCCCCCAGATGGCGATGTTCCTGTCTGTGCCTTGCGCCGGCTTGACCGTCTCGGGCGCGATCAGCGCCGCCATGACATCTGGCCATTCGTCGGCGGCAAACGACAGCGGCACGGACGCCGCGACCAGTCCACGCAACAGGTCGGCCAGTTTCTCTCCGGCATCGCCGGCATAGAGTGCGCCAAGCCCGCCATCGGCCGCACGGCCTAGATTTTCCAGCACCACGACGCTGGCCTCGACCAGCGCCACAAGACCGGCGTCGGCCTGGCCGCGAAAGGCGGCAAGCGGCGCCAGCGCTTCGTTGAGACGTCCGAGCAAATTCCGCGCGCCTTCGATGGCGCGCACGGTCAGCCGGGTAAACCAGAAAGGCCGCCTGCTGTCGGCGCCGAGGTCAACCAGGCGGGCTTCGAACAGGTCCGGCAGCGACGCGATGTCGGGGCGGCCGGTGCCGCCGCGCAGCGCCACCAGTTCGATCAGTTCCGCCGCATGGCGAACGCTCGTCCGGTCCAGGCCAAGGGCAAGCAGGGGATGCTTGAGCAGCGACAGCAGGCCGACCGGGTCACCGGGACGGAACACCGCCTGCAACGCCAGGCCAAGCAGGCCGGCGGCGGGCGTGTTGGAAAGCGGCACACCACCGGAATCGTCGGCGACGACGCCGAAGCGAGCGAGCTCGACCGAGACGCGGCGCGCCAGCGCACGGTCACCGGTAACGAGGGCCGCTCTTTGGCCGGGCTGCTCGACTGCGCGCTTGAGCGCGACGGCGATCCCCACGGCTTCATCGCGTTCGCTGGCTGCCTCCAGCAGGCTCACGCCGGAGAACGCCTGCTCGATGTCGGAGGGGGAAAAGCCGCTGCGCGTCTCGGCCCACAATTCGGTGGTCTCGGCCGGCCGCAGCGCTTCGCCGACGAGGGCGGCGCGAAGCGCGAGTTCATGTCCGGCCGCGCCGATCTCCTCGACATCGCCGCGCAGCACACCGATGGTGCCGATCAGCTTGGCGAGGCCGTATTGCGGATGGCCGAGCACGGCCGGACGTGCGCCCGGCGCCGTGATGGCCTGGAAAGACGGCTCATCCATCGTCCGGTCGAGGCCTGGCAGCACGATGGCTCCTCCCGCCAAGCGGGCGATTGCGGCCAGCAGCTCTGCCGTGGCGGGGATGGAGCCGGTGGAACCGGCGGCGATAACCGGCCCGGCGGGCGGATTGCGCCGCAGCCGCGCCGCTTCCAGCCGGATCAGGGCGCTGCGATGCGCGGCCGGGTTGGAGAGGTTCCGTTCCCCAAGGAATTTCGGCCAGGCTTCGGTGACGATGCCTAGGAAATCGAGCGTGACCTGCCACCATCCCGCGAGATTGCCGCTCACCAGATCGGCGAGCCGCGTCCAGTCCGTGCCTTCCGTCTCGATCTCATCCATAAGCCGGGCGAGATCGCGCGCCAGCCAGATCGCATCGGCGGCGGAGGCCGGAATGACGATCTCCTCGTCGAAAAGCGCCGCCACATGCGCCGGCAGCCGGCGTTTCCAGGCACGCACCAGCGGCGCCAGCAGCAACAGGCGTTCGGTTGCCGCGATCGGCGGCGCGAGGTCGATGGCGGCCGACGCTTCCGTCTCGAACGCGGCCTCGTCCTCATCGAACTCGCCGAGCGGCCGGATGACTGGCAGAATCGCCGAACCGCCGCCGCCCCTCGCCGACAGGCTGTCGACGAAGACGCCACGCAAGGCGCGCGCGGCGCGGCGCGTCGGCACATAGATGATGACATCGGCCAAAGCGAGCGGGTCGCCATCGAAGCGAAAGCCCGGAACAAGACGCCCGGCCAGCAGCGCCTCGGCAAGCGTCGGCAGAAACGGCGCACCGGGCGGAATGGAGAAAACGCGGCCCGGGCCGCTCATTGCAACTCGGCTAGCGCGCCCGCGACCGCCGCTTCCGCGCTGGCAATAGCGTCAGGCGTGCCGACGGTGATCCAATGGCCATGCATCGGCATGCCGGACAGCCGGCCGGCGGCGATCGCCTTGTCGAAGTAGGCGTTAAGCGAATGAGGTTCCGGCAGGGCACCCTTGAAGATGCGCGGATGGACGATCGCCGCCCCGGCATAGATCAGGCCCGCCGGATCGCCCTTGGAACGCCGCAGGGTGCCGTCCGGCGCCACCAGGAAATCGGTGCTGCCGCAGTGTCCGGTCGCCTGATGGAGATCCGCCAGCATCAGCAGAATATCCATTTTCGCGGCGTCCCATGCAAGGGCGAGACGGTTGAGATTGAGCGTTCCTTGGTCGATCCAGAAGGTGTCGGCGTTGAGGATGTAGAAGGGCTGTTGGCCGAGCTCCGGCAGCGCCTTGACGATGCCGCCGGCGGAATCGAGCAACCGCTCGCTCTCGTTCGAAATGACGATCCGCGGCGCATGGCGCGCGCCGAGATGGGCGACGATCTGTTCGGGAAGATAGTGCACGTTGACGACGGCCTTGCCGATGCCGGCCGCGGCGAGACTGTCGAGGCCCCAGTCGAGCAGCGTCTTGCCGGCGATCCTGACCAGCGGCTTGGGGATCGTGTCGGTGATCGGCCGCATGCGCTTGCCGAGCCCTGCGGCAAGCACTATCGCAGTTTTGGGCACGATCGCAGTTTTGGGCACGCTCGCTGCGTCCGGTATCGATGTCACGGCGTTTGCTCCTCCAGCAGACCGTGAGCGGTATAGAACTCGCGAAGGCCGGCCAAGGCAGGATGAGACAGCGCCCGGCGCAGATAGTCGCGGATACGCGGCAAGTGCTTCAGATAATAGGGCTTGCCGTCGCGTTTTTCGAGCCGGACGAAGATGCCGAGGATCTTGGAATTGCGCTGCGCCGCCATGATCGCATAGGCCTCGAGGAATGCCGCCTCGTCAAATGGGCCGGCCGCGTGGCGGGCGGCGACATAGGCATCGAGCGTGCGTTTCTCGATGCCTGGCGGGATGGTGACGCGCGCGTCCATGGCCAGCGAGGCCACGTCGTAAGCGGCGGGGCCGATCAACGCGTCCTGGATATCGACGATACCGAGCCGGTCATGGCCGGAGCGCTCAGCGCGCCAGATGATGTTCGGCGAATGAAAGTCACGCAGCATCAGCGTGTATTGGCTGTCAGCGAGGCGGTCGAGAACCGCGTTCCACTCCTTGTGGTAGCCGACGCGCAAGGCATCGCCCGCCGGAGCGCCCGTCAGCATCGGCACGTACCAATCGACCAGCAGGTCCGCCTCGATCAGCATGGCGTCGCGGTCGAAGGGCGGCACATCGTGAAACAGGCCGGGCGCGGCCTCCATCCGGTGGGGCCAGGTCTTGCCATGCATCATGGCGAGCAGTTCGGCCGCCGCCTCATAGCGCCCGGCGACCGGCCTGCCATGCCCGTCCAGGAAACCTTCGGAGCCCAGATGTTCGAGCAGCAGGAATCCCTGGTCGAGATCCTGCGCATGGATTTCGGGAACGCTGACCCCGGCGGCGAGCAGCGCGCGGTCGATGGCGGCGAAGGCTGACACCGACTGGGCGGTGTGGGCGATGACGCCATAGGGCTTGCCGTCGCGCACCGGCGGGCCCAGCACCAGCCGCGGCGAGTTCATCAGCACCCTCGCGGCGTGGCCTGGAAGCGAGACAATTTCGTAGGAGCGGGCAGAGGCATCGCCGATGAAATGGCGGCGGCTGGCCTCGCCCCATCCAGCGCCTTCGAGGAAATCACGCATGGCGAGCGACCGCGCCACCCGATCGTAGGCAGCGCCTTGCCCGGACAGTCTCGCCAATCGGCCATCGCCATGCTGGACGAGTTCGATCAACACGGCGGTCCCGGGCAAATAACCCTCGGCCCGTTCCGGCCATTCGACAAGGGCCGCGCCTTGCGCCAACGCCTCGTCGAAGCCCAGTTCATCGAGCTCGGCTGCCGAGGACAGGCGGTAGAGGTCGAAATGATGGACCGGGATGCGCGTATCGTAGCTTTGCACAAGGGTGAAGGTAGGACTCGGCACGTCGAGACCGGCATCGTCAGCCAAGGCCCTGATCAGCGCCCGCGCCAGCGTCGATTTGCCCGCGCCGAGATCGCCCTTCAGCGCCAGGACGTCGCCGGCGCGCAACGCCAGCGCCAGATCCTCACCCAGCCGCGCTGTCTGTGTTTCGTCGGCGAGTAAACGCTCGAGCATCAATGCGGCCATCGAGTGCGCTACTCGGCCGCGGCGCGGATGCCCGGCATGTCGGGAAAGGTGCAGATGACGGTCGTGCCCTTGTCCTTGCCGGTTTCGATGCGGACGCTGCCGCCATGCAGCTCGACGAAGCTCTTGACGATCGACAGTCCGAGCCCGGCGCCGCGCCGGCGGCCGCCATTGGCGCGCGGCTCGAAGCGGCGGAACACCGAGTCAAGCACGTCGGGCGGCATGCCGGGTCCATCGTCATGGACCGAGAATTCCACCCCGTCCGCCAACTGACGGCAGGCGAGCCGGATGGCGCTGGCCTCCGGCGCGTAGTTGGCGGCGTTGCTGAGCAGGTTGTAGAGGATCTGGCGAATGCGGATTTCGTCACCGTGGAAGGTCTTCGGCGCCGCGGCGGCATCGACCTCGAGCCTGATTGAATGCTCTTCCAGCCGGTCGGCAACCAGCTCGGCGGCGGCGGCGATCGTGCGGTCGACATGGACCTCGGAAATGTCGAGCTGCATGATGCCGGCATCGACCGTGGCCAGGTCGAGTATGTCGTTGACGATGGTCAAAAGCACCGAGGACGACGAGCCGACATGCTCGACATATTCGCGCTGCTTCTGCGTCAGCGGACCGGTGGCCGGCAGCGACAGCAGTTCGGTGAAGCCGATGATGTTGGTCAGCGGCGAGCGCAGTTCGTAGGACACGTGCTGGACGAATTCGTTCTTGAGCTGGTCGGATTTCTCCAGCGCCTCGTTCTTGTCCTTGAGCGCGCGTTCGACACGGACGCTGTCGGTAACGTCGACGAAGGTCATCATCACCTGCCCGTTGGGCAGGGGGATCACGGCGTAGCGCAGCACGGTGCCGTTGTTGAGCTCGGTCTGACCGTGGCGGTCGCGGCGCTCGTCGTCGAAGCCGGTGATGGCGGCGACGAAGCTGCCCCACGGGCTGTCGATCGCTTGCAGGTCGCAAAGCTTACGGATTGCGGAAACATGGACATTGGGCCGGGCGGTTTCGGCGTCCAGGCCCCACAAAGTAGCAAATGCCGGGTTCGACAGGCGCAGCCTGCCGTCGGGACCGAACACCGCCACGCCTTCGGCGAGGTTGTCGAGTGTTTCGCCCTGGACCCGCACCGCGGTGCGGTAGCGGCTTTCGAGGTCCATCTTCTCGGTCAGGTTCTCGAACACCCAGGTGACGCCGCCCTTGGGCTGCGGGTTGGCGACGACGCGGATGGTCTTGCCGTCGGGCAGGTGCCACCAATGCTCCTGCGATTCCACCGCGCGGTAGGCGCCGAGCAGGCCTTCCTTCCAGCGGCGCCACTCCGGCTGCTCGGCGATCTTGCCCTCGCTGCGCAGCCGATCCAGCAGCAAAGCGTTATCGGGCGCGCTGTGCAGGAAGCCTGCATCGAGGCCCCAGAGCTTCTGGAAAGCCTGGTTGAAGAAGCGCAGCTTCTCGTCGGTGTCGAAGATCGCGACCGCCGTGTTGAGCTGGTCGAGCGTGTCGGCGTGGCTGCGCACGGTGCGCTCATATTCGCTGCGGATCGTTTCGATGGCGCTGGTGTCGCAGGCAAGCCCGGCCGAACCGTCGGCGCCGGCGAAATCGGTCACCGCGAAGACGCGGCGGTCGCCCTCGATCACCGTGGAAAGCGTCTGTTCGAAGACAGGATGGGACTTGTGCTGGGCAGCGATCGCTTCGCGCGCCTGGCCGCCGAGGAATTCCTTGGCGTCGCGGACGGCCATCTCCGCGCTTTCGGCCTCGACCGCTTCGGCATAGGCCCGGTTCACCCATCTCAGGCGGCCGTCCTCGCCGCGCAGCCATGCCGGCATCTTCAGCGCCTCGAGCAGGCCGATCATCGTATCATGATCGGCGGCCAGCCGCTGGTTTTCGATCTTCAGCCGGGCCTGGCTGCGTTGCGTCTCGGAAAGGGAAACGAACCGCACCAGCACATGCGCCGCGCTCTTGCGGCCATGCACTTCCAGCGGAGCGCCGGTCTGCGTTTCGATGACGAGGTCGAAGGACACGGCTCTTTCGCGCAGCCCCGCGACGGCATGCTCGAGTGCCGCAGCCGAGCGCGGCATCAGCCAGCGGCCGAAGGCAAGGAAGGCGGCCCGCTCCTCGGGCGCGCCGCTTTCGACCGGCAGCGTGCCGATGAGCTCGGGTTTCTTGTTCTCCGAGGCCCAGACGACGACACGCTGGTCGCGCAAGTTGAGCAGCGCCTCCGAACGGCGCAGCGCCGCGTTGATGTCCGCGATGCGGCTCCTGAGCTCGACATTTTCGGCCGAGGTGCGCGCTCTCTCCCGGATCAGAACGATGGCCGACAGGAATGCCGCTCCCATCACTCCGACAAAGACGGCAAGCTGCACGACCTCGACCGTGCTCACCGATAGGCTTGCAGCCTCCGCAGCAGCAGCCTGGGCGTGGGCCACCGTGCCGGCCAAAGGCCAGCCAAGTGCGGAGCCGGCAAGGAAAAGTCCGGCGCGCGCGCGCCATGAAGGGCGCCCGCCTCGCGTGGCGGTGCCGGTAATCCTCGAATCGTCATGGCCGCCGGAAACGGCCCGTCCCGCGCAAAGCGGGTTATCCCCCGGCATGTCTTGGTCCTCTTCGCCGCCTGAATGCAAGACCGCCCTGATGCGTACGCCGGTCCTCGTCCCCGGACCGCGAATCACAACAATAGCGCCTGCTGGAATCGGCGTGAAGAATCATTCGGCGCAAAAATAAAGCCGGGCGAAAAGTCAATCGCCCGGCGTCAATATCTGGTAGTAAATTCAGCTTTGGTTAATAGCGGTAGTGTTCCGGCTTGAACGGACCCTGCGGGGTCACGCCGATATAGGCTGCCTGTTCGCCCGACAGTTCGGTCAGGCGAGCGCCGAGCTTGTCGAGATGCAGGCGCGCGACCTTCTCGTCGAGATGCTTGGGCAGCACGTAGACCTGGTTCTGGTACTGCTCGCCCTTGGTGAATAGCTCGATCTGCGCCAGCACCTGGTTGGTGAAGGACGCCGACATGACGAAGCTCGGATGGCCGGTGGCGTTGCCGAGGTTGAGCAGGCGGCCTTCCGACAGCAAGATCATGCGCTTGCCATCGGGGAAGGTGATCATGTCGACCTGAGGCTTGACGTTGGTCCATTTCAGGTTGCGCAGCGATGCCACCTGGATCTCGTTGTCGAAGTGACCGATGTTGCCGACGATCACCATGTCCTTCATCGAACGCATGTGGTCGAGGGTGACGACATCCTTGTTGCCGGTGGTGGTGATGACGATGTCGGCGGTGGGTGCGGCATCTTCGAGCGTGACGACCTCGAAGCCGTCCATCGCCGCCTGCAGGGCGCAGATCGGATCGACCTCGGTGACCTTGACGCGGGCGCCGGCGCCCTTCAGCGAGGCGGACGAGCCCTTGCCGACGTCGCCATAGCCGCAGACGACGGCGACCTTGCCGGCCATCATGGTGTCGGTGCCGCGGCGGATGCCGTCGACCAGCGATTCCTTGCAGCCATATTTATTGTCGAATTTCGACTTGGTGACGGAGTCGTTGACATTGATGGCCGGGAAAGGCAACAAGCCCTTCTTCTGCAGCTGGTAGAGCCTGTTGACGCCGGTGGTCGTCTCTTCGGTGACGCCTCGGATCGCTTCCTTCTGCTTGGTGAAGAAGCCGGGCGAAGCCTTCATGCGCTTCTTGACCTGGGCATAGAAATATTCCTCCTCCTCGCTGTGCGGATTGGACAGCACGTCCTCGCCGGCCTCAGCGCGCGCGCCGATCAGGATGTACATGGTGGCGTCGCCGCCATCATCGAGGATCATGTTGGAGGTGCCGCCGTCGGCCCACTGGAAAATCCTGTCGGTGTAGTCCCAGTACTGCTCAAGCGTCTCGCCCTTGACGGCGAAGACCGGGATGCCGGCCTCGGCGACGGCAGCAGCGGCATGGTCCTGGGTCGAGAAGATGTTGCAGGAAGCCCAGCGTATATCGGCACCGAGCGCCTTCAGCGTCTCGATCAACACCGCGGTCTGGATGGTCATGTGCAGCGAGCCGGTGATGCGCGCGCCCTTGAGCGGCTTCTTGGAGCCGAATTCCTCGCGGCAGGCCATCAGGCCCGGCATTTCGGTTTCGGCGATCTCGATTTCCTTGCGGCCCCAGCCGGCAAGCGAGATGTCGGCGACCACATAATCCTTGCTACCCGTCATGGCAGTGCTCCGATGCGAATTGTTACGCTATTGAATTGTTTGCGGATGCGCCCGCGCCGGCAGGCGCGTCGAAGGGCGCGAATTGCCCGCCTGACTAGCAGATCGGCGTCAAGACGACAATGGGATATAAAGAAATCTTTATCCCTGCATGTCTTTCATGCGGAGGTAAAGGATCAGCATTCCTCGCCGAAGCGGGACGCGACCAGCTGCTCCAGCGCATTCATGACCTCAAGCGCTTCGGGACCGCTGGCGGTGACGCGAATCGAATAGCCCGGACTTGCCGCCAGCATCATCAGGCCCATGATCGAGGTGCCGCCGACCTTGACGCCGTCCTTCTCGACATGGACCGATGCGTTGTAGCCGCTGGCGAGCTGTACGAACTTGGCCGAGGCGCGCGCGTGCAGGCCGCGCTGGTTGACGATCGGAAATTCACGGACGATCTGGTCCTTTTCCGACGACATCGTGCTCATTTGCTGCTCAGGAGCTGGCTGGCGACATTGATGTATTTGCGCCCCGCCGCCTGCGCCTCGTCGAGGGCCGCCGCCATGTTGTCGCCCTTGCGAATCGAGGAGAGCTTGATCAGCATCGGCAAATTCATGCCGGCGATGACTTCGGTGCGGCCGGACTCCATCACGGAAATGGCAAGGTTCGAAGGCGTGCCGCCGAACATGTCGGTCAACACGATCACGCCCGTCCCGGTGTCGACACGGGCGACGGCATCGACGATGTCGCGCCGGCGCTGCTCCATATCGTCGTCAGCCCCGATCGCCACGGTTTCGAAATTGTCTTGTGGCCCGACGACATGTTCCACGGCATGTCGGAACTCGGTGGCCAGTTGACCGTGCGTTACAAGCACGAGTCCGATCATTCTTTGGTGGCTCCCGTCATCGCCGCTTCACAGGCGCATTTTATGCTCGCCAGCCATTCCAGGCGGCGGGAGCGCTATCTTGTCGACGCGCGGCTCGTTGACAAGCCCAAAATTGCGCCGGCCCATGCCATTTTGACGCATTGCAGCAAAAAACCCCGGTCGCATCATAGAAAAGGCGCGATCGACAGATGCGCCATCACGGCGGGCAAGGCAGCGGCAATATTGCGTTCCGCCACGTCAATCCGCGGCACCAGGCAGCCGGCGATGTTGTCGTCGGCATCCTCCTGAAAGCGTGCCACTTCGCCGGCCGGCAAAAGCCTGACATGCAGATCGATGACGGCGCCCGCCTCAAACGGCACGGGTCGCGGACCACGCCCGGGCACCTCGACCAGGCCCTCGATCGCGGCGGGCGCGCGGCACACCAGCCGTCCCGCATGTGCCATGACGAAAAGCTGGTCGTCGCCGACGAGCCGTGAGAACAAGCCTCGCGGGTGGCAATGGTCAATGAGCGCCAGCGCCAGTGTCGTCTTGCCCGAACCGGATGCGCCGCTGACGAGAACGCCGCGCTCGCCGATCAGGATGGCCGTTGCGTGGATGTTTTCAGGCTGCATGAGCGTGCCCGCTTATGCATTTCGGAAATCCTGATCCAACCCCGTCATCTCGAGAATCTGCAGGCCTTTCAATAGTGTTCGCACCATAGTCCCGCTGTGCGGCGGATCCACGGGACAAGCCCGAGGATGACGGCCGTAAGGCCGCGATATCCGGGATCATTTTTGCATGAGGCATGATCTGATCCGAAAACCGGTTCCCACTTTTCGGGATCATGCTTCGGCCGGCAGCGTAACCACGAAGCGGGCGCCCTTGATCTCGCCTGGCTTGGTGCCGGGGATGTTCTCGGCGGTCAGCGTGCCGCCATGGGCCTCGACGATCTGCCTGGATATCGACAGGCCAAGGCCTGAATTCTGGCCGAACGCCTCGCCGGCGGGCCGGTCGGTGTAGAAACGTTCGAAGATGCGGTCGATGTTGTCGGCACGGATGCCGGGACCATTGTCATCGACGGTGAGGATGTTGAACTTGCCGGTGCGCGCCAGCGACAGGATGATGTGGCCGCGCTCCTCTGGCACGAAGGAGCGGGCGTTCTCGATCAGGTTGGTGATGACCTGGCCGATGCGCAGGTCGTGGCCGACGACGAAATAGCCTTTGACGCCCTGCGGCAGCTTGGCGACCCTGAGCTCGATCTCGACCGCCTTCTTGTTGCGCGTCGTTTCACGCGAGACGGCGACGAGGTCGGTGATGAACTTCTTCAGGTCCACGGTCCCCGCGTCATCCCGCGCCAGCTCGGCGTCGAGACGGGAGGCATCCGAAATGTCGGTGATGAGACGGTCCAGCCGCCTGACGTCGTGCTGGATGATCTCCATCAGCCGGCTGCGCGAATTGTCGTTCTTGGCCAGCGGCAAGGTCTCCACCGCGCTGCGCAGCGAGGTCAGCGGGTTCTTCAATTCATGGGAAACATCGGCGGCGAAGCTCTCGATCGCCTCGATGCGCGCATAGAGCGCGTTCGTCATGTCGCGCACGGCAATCGACAGATTGCCGATCTCGTCCTGACGGTCGGAGAAATCAGGAATTTCCTCGCGGCTCTTGACGCCGCGCCGTACCCGCACGGCCGCCGCCGACAGCCGGCGCAGCGGATTGGCGATGGTGGAGGCCAGAAGCATCGACAGGATGGCGGTGACGAGCGCCGCGATGCCAAAGACGCGCAGGATCGCCTTGCGTTCGGCGGCGACGATCTTGTCGATGTCGCCGCCTTCGGTCGACAGCATCAACACGCCGAGAACGGCGCGGAAGCGCTGGATCGGCACCGCGACGGAAACGATCTGCTCGCCCTGTTCGCTGATCCGGACGATGGTCGACGGGCTGCCGGTCAGCGCCTTGACCACTTCCGGGAAGGCGGCGCCATTGCCGCCGGGCTGCTCGTGATAGACCGGCAGATCGGTGTTGCGGAAGAAGTCGAAGATGAACTTCTGGATGCGTTCGACAAGGTCGGGCTCTTCCTCGTCGACCGGGGGCAGATCGTACCGAAGGATCTGGCCGCGCGAATAGAGATGGCGCGAATCGAGCAGCAAATTGGCGTCGCGGTCGTAGATGCGGGCGCGGGTGCGGGTCGGCGAGATCAGCCGGCGCAGCACCGGGGCGACGCGCTCGGGATTGATCGGGAAATCCAGATTGTCGAGCTGGTCGGAGCCCGGTCCCAGGCTTTCGCCGGCCTGCAGCTCAAGCAGCTTTTCCGGATCGATGCTGATCGAATCGGTCTCGACCGTCGCCGAGGCGGCGATCGCGCCGGCGATGATCTCGCCCTGGGTCATGAGGCTTTCGACGCGGGCGTCGATCAGCCCGTCGCGGAAGGTGTTGAGATAGAGAATGCCGGTGACCAGGACTGCGAGGCCGGCGAGATTGAGGAAGAGGATACGCCGCGTCAGGCTGGAAAAGATGTGATGGCCGAGGAAGCGGCGCATGGGCACGGTGAGCTTCGACAGGAACGCGGGCATGATGCGCGCCGGCCGCCTTGCAACGCCCGCCGATCTGCTCCGCTGTGCTTCCACTGCCATCGAACAGCAGTTCCCTGCTTAGTATTAGTGAGTAGCGGGTAGCGAATAGAGAAATGGTTGGCTGAGATCGCGGCGATGCACGGGTGGCCGCTCGCACCATTCAAAACTGACTACCGACTATTCCCTATTGTCTACCCGCCTATTCACGCCTCGCGGAACCGGTATCCGACTCCGTAAAGGGTTTCGATCATCTCGAAGTCGTCGTCGACGGCCTTGAACTTCTTGCGCAGCCGCTTGATGTGGCTGTCGATGGTACGGTCGTCAACATAGACCTGCTCATCATAAGCCGAATCCATCAGCGCATCACGACTTTTTACGACGCCGGGGCGCTGTGCCAGCGAATGCAGGATCAGGAATTCGGTGACGGTGAGCGTCACCGGTTCGCCTTTCCAGGTGCACGTGTGGCGTTCCTGGTCCATGACGAGCTGGCCGCGCTCGAGCGAGCGCGCCTGCTGGCTGGGCGCTTTTGCCGCGGCCTCACGGGCGCTGGCACGACGCAACACCGCGCGCACCCGCTCGACCAGCAAACGCTGCGAGAAGGGTTTGCGGATGAAGTCGTCGGCGCCCATCTTGAGGCCGAACAGCTCGTCGATCTCGTCGTCCTTGGAGGTCAGGAAGATGACCGGCAGGTCGGATTTCTGGCGCATCCGGCGCAAGAGTTCCATGCCGTCCATGCGCGGCATCTTGATGTCGAGGATGGCGAGATTCGGCGGGCGCGCCGCCAGGCCTTCCAGCGCGGACGCACCATCCGTGTAGGTTTCGACGCGATAGCCTTCCGATTCGAGGGCGATCGACACCGAGGTCAGAATGTTGCGGTCGTCATCGACAAGCGCGATTGTTGCCATTTCAAGCGGCTCCCTCATGAGCTGTCCCTTCTTTGGTAGAGAAGGGGCTTTTGCAGGACAAATTAGGTACAAAATGTGGCATAGGCCTTCGCCGCTGTCACGGGCGGCATGCCGGCGGCCACGATCGCACCTCGATATGGATTGGACGAACCAGCGCCGCCAATCCTTTGGGCAACCACGAAACTTTTTGCACATATAAACGATTTAAACAACTTTCAAAATATTTAAATCGATTAATGATTTGATATCATTCGGCTTTTCTGGTTCTGACCATCTAAGCTCGCGTAGTGGGCGTGCCGGAAAGGCGCCGGCAAAGATGCGCAAATCGGAGAAGGGTCATCCATGTCGGAAGTCGGCAAACGCAATCCTGCCTGCGCGATCGATCGTATCGGTCTCAGAACCTCTGGCCTGGTGCGCTACAATTTCGGGGCGCCCGCCCTCTACGAGGAATCAATCAGGCGCGGCGAAGCGCGGCTGACCGCACATGGCGCGCTGGTCGCCGAAACAGGCCAGCACACCGGCCGTTCGCCCAAGGACAAGTTCGTCGTCCGCGACGGCGCCACCGAGAATGACATCTGGTGGGACAACAACAAGGCGATCTCGCCGGACCAGTTCGAGACGCTGCTCGAAGAGTTCCGGGCGCACGCCGCGGACAAGGATCTCTGCGTGCAGGACCTTGTCGGCGGCGCAGACCATGAGCTGAAGCTGCCCACCAGGGTCATCACCGAGTTTGCCTGGCATTCGCTGTTCATCCGCAACCTGCTGATCCGTCCGGAAGCTGCGGAGCTCGACCATTTCGTGCCCGAGATGACGATCATCGACCTGCCCTCCTTCCGCGCCGACCCCGCCCGCCACGGCACCCGCACCGAAACCGTGATCGCCGTCGACCTCACCCGCAAGATCGTCCTGATCGGGGGCACTTCCTATGCCGGCGAGATGAAGAAATCGGTGTTCACAATGCTGAACTACCTGCTGCCGGCCAAGGGCGTGATGCCGATGCACTGCTCGGCCAATGAGGGCCCTGGCGGCGACGCCGCGATTTTCTTCGGCCTGTCGGGCACCGGCAAGACGACGCTGTCGGCCGATCCGTCGCGCACGCTGATCGGCGACGACGAGCACGGCTGGGGGCCGCACGGCATCTTCAATTTCGAAGGCGGCTGCTATGCCAAGACCATCAAGCTGTCGGCGGAAGCGGAGCCTGAGATTTTCGCCACCACGCAGCGCTTCGGCACGGTGCTGGAGAACGTCGTTCTCGACGCCCATGGCGTGCCGGATTTCGACGACGGCCGGCTCACCGAGAACACGCGCTGCGCCTATCCGCTCGACTTCATACCCAATGCCAGCAAGACGGGGCGCGCCGGCCATCCCCGGAACATCATCATGCTGACCGCCGACGCTTTCGGCGTGATGCCGCCGATCGCACGACTGACCCCGGCGCAGGCGATGTATCATTTCCTGTCCGGCTACACGGCCAAGGTGGCCGGAACGGAGAAGGGCGTGACCGAGCCCGAAGCGACGTTCTCGACCTGTTTCGGCGCGCCGTTCATGCCACGCCATCCCTCGGAATATGGCAATCTGCTGCGCGAGCTGATCGCGCAGCACGGTGCCGATTGCTGGCTGGTCAACACCGGCTGGACTGGCGGCGCCTACGGCACAGGCAGGCGGATGCCGATCAAAGCGACGCGCGCGCTGCTTGCCGCGGCACTCGACGGCTCTCTGAAGACGACCGGTTTCCGTACCGACGCCAATTTCGGTTTCGAGGTGCCGGTGGCGGTGTCGGGCGTCGACGCCGCCATCCTCGACCCGCGATCGACCTGGGCCGACAAATCCGCTTATGACCGGCAAGCGGCAAGGCTGGTCGGCATGTTCGCCGTCAATTTCGAGAAGTTCGAAAACCATGTCGACGCCTCCGTCCTCGGCGCGGCGCCGCACATGCGGGAAGCGGCGGAATAATCGCCCGCCAGGCTCAGCCATCCTCGCAAGGCCCGGTCCCGATCGGGCCTTTTCTTTTTTCGTGCGCCGCGCCATGACTGCGGCATGACGAGCGACGACACAATCATCATTGCCGACGATGCCGTGATCCATCCGGGTGATCTCCACGAGGATTTCATCCGCTCCTCCGGCCCCGGCGGGCAGAACGTCAACAAGGTGGCGACGGCGGTGCAGCTGCGCTTCGATGCACGCAACGCACCCGGCCTGTCGGAGCGCGTGCGCGAACGCACGATCAGGCTTGCCGGCCAGCGCGCCACCAAGGACGGCGTCATCGTCATCGAAGCCGGACGCTTCCGCACGCAGGAGCAGAACCGGGCGGATGCACGGGCGCGGCTGACGGCGCTGGTCGCCAAGGCGGCCGAGCCGCCACCGCCGCCGCGCAAGAAGACGAGACCGTCGAAAGGCGCGGTCGAACGGCGGCTGAAGAGCAAGGCCGGACGCGGCACCATCAAGAAACTGCGCGGCCGGGTAGAGAACGATTAAGCAACACACCAATCGCGCGCGTGAACCCGCTTTCAATTTCGCTTTGCAGATGCAAGGTTTACTCATTGCCACAGCAAGGAGACCTGGAGATGGGTATGTTCGATTTCGTCAAGAGCGTCGGCAAAAAGCTCGGCATAGGCGGTGACGAGGAAGCGGCACCCAGCGCCGATACGCTCAAGAAAGAACTCGATTCGCACAAGCTCGGTACCGACGGCGTGCAGGTCGTCGTCCAGGGCGACACGGCGGTGCTGAAGGGCGTGGTCAAGGACCAGTCGGTTTTCGAAAAGGCGGTCATCGCCGTCGGCAACACGCTAGGCGTCTCCAAGGTGCAGGCGGACGAGTTGCAGGTCGCGCCGGCCTCCGGTTCGGCGGCGGCCGCGGCCAAGGAGCCGACTTTCTACACCGTCCAGAAGGGCGACAATCTCTGGAAGATCGCCGAGAAAAGCTATGGCAAGGGCAAGGGCGCCAAGAACACGGTCATCTTCGAGGCCAACAAGCCGATGCTGACCCATCCCGACAAGATCTATCCGGGGCAGGTCCTGCGCATTCCAGACCTCACCTGATCAAGGGAGACGCGAATTTTTCGGGAACGGCGGCTTTCGGGTCGCCGTTTTCATTTTCAGATGGCATGCTC
The DNA here is from genome assembly GCF_006442305.1 of Mesorhizobium sp. B2-3-6. NCBI lineage: Bacteria > Pseudomonadati > Pseudomonadota > Alphaproteobacteria > Hyphomicrobiales > Phyllobacteriaceae > Mesorhizobium > Mesorhizobium sp. B2-3-6. The sequence goes on from NZ_VFVW01000012.1 coordinate 70,506, forward strand.
GAACCGACGAAACGGAGCTAGCGACCGACCTCATGCTCGTTCTGCCCAAGGGCGTCCGCCACATGCCGGCCTATCTGTCCCGCGACGTGCAGGAGGCGCTGGTGGAGGATGTGAGAGGCATCGTCCAGCAGGCGCCGCTATTCGTGCCGGCCATGCCGCGCACCGGCAAGGAAATGAGCGTGCGCATGACCAATTGCGGCCCGCTCGGCTGGGTCACCGACAAGGAACGCGGCTATCGCTACCAGCCGACGCACCCCGTGACAGGGACGCCGTGGCCGCCGATCCCGGATGTGCTGATGCGGTTGTGGCGAGAGGTCTCGGCCTACCCGCATCCGCCGCAGGCATGCCTGGTCAATTTCTACGCGCCGGATGCGAAGATGGGTGTGCATCAGGACCGCGACGAGGAGGATTTCTCAGCACCCGTCGTCTCGGTCTCGCTGGGCGACGACTGCCTGTTCAGGGTCGGCCAGACGACGCGCGAGGGGGCGACCCGGTCGTTCCGGCTGAAGAGCGGCGACGTCGTCGTGCTCGGCGGCGAAGGACGCCTCTGCTTTCACGGCGTCGACCGCATCTACCCCTCGACCTCGGCGCTGCTGAAAAATGGCGGCAGGATCAATCTGACGCTGCGGCGGGTGACGAGGGGTCAGTGAGCACTGCTGCGCCGCGCATAGACCTCGATGTAGTCTCCTAGCGCGATCTCTTCGTAATTGCTCATCAAGGCCTGGAAGTCAGCGTTCTGACGCATCCAGGTAGTCCATATTGGAGGATAATTCGCCGCCAACGACAACACGGATTTCTTCTTGTCCAAGCGATCGACAAGGATGATGTCCGGCTTGTTGTCGCGGATCAAGGAGTTGACATAAAGCGTATAGTTGTCGAGGTCGTGCCGCGCTATTCGTTCGTCTTCGCCGTGATAGTTGCCTTTCATCAAACCCCAAAGCGCATGGGCGCCAACCCAATCATGAGCGTAGGCTGAAAGCCAACGGCCATTGACCATCCTCGCCAGCGGATTCCCGACGGAAAGATCCGAACTGACCTGAACAATGGACGGCGAGGAGTATCGGGCCTTGATTGCATCGACCAGGCTCTTTTCCGGCATCTGGTAAAACTGGTGGTGCGTTACCGTGAGAGCGACAACCACAGCAAAGGCGGCGCTAGAATGAAGTCTCGCATTGGCGCGCTCCGAGGCCGCTTCTTCTCCTGAAAGCGCGAGCACTTTTTGCCGTCGCGATGCAACAGCCAACAGCATCGCGACCAGCAACGCAAGCTGATACGGATACTGGTGATTGGGCCAATATTTGCCAAGATATGCCATTGAGACAAAGAAGCCTGCGCCACTTGTTACCGCAATTGCCACATCACTTCGCCAAGCAGATTTCCGCATCTGGAAGGCTATAAAAACGACGAACACCGCAAAGGTCGGCAGCGCCAACAGAATATTTATGTTGGCCCGCAGACTGACATAGTAGCGCATCAGCAAAGGCAAGAATGTATCAAGAAATTCTGGGAACCATATTCGCACGCTGGCGAGATACCCCGTGCAGATCGCGCCTATGACGATATTCTCAACAGTCAGGCAGGCCAGAAGCGACCGCCTTCGCCAGGCGATGACAAGATAAGGCAGTGCGATGCCAAGTGCCCAGTGGGGCTTAACGAGCAGCAACACGCTTGCCGCCAGCCCAACGGTGAATGCAAGTGCAACTGGTATATGCTGGCCTGGACTATCGTTGGAACGCCACATCATCAGGAACAGCATCGGCATGAACAGCATCATACCGATATGCTCGCGTTGTCCGAAAATATTCCCTGGCATGATCAGAAGCAGAACCGCGAGCATGGGATAGACCCACTGGGTTCTGAGATCGACAAAGATCCTGCCTTTCTCGATCACAAGGGCCGACAACAAAATCGAAACGACGAAGATAAGATAGATGAAATATTCGATCGCCAATTCCGGCGAAATTCCCAACCTATGGGACAACCACACTGGTCCGATATACAGAGCGACCGAAAAAGGCGGGTTGGTTTCTAAAATGTCGACATAGAGTTTCTGACCAGAAAAAATCTTCTCGCAGATAATGATTATCCAACTCACATCGGTGTTGTCACCCGCTGTCCAAGGCATGAAAAAGGAGATCACGACGACCAGTCCAACGAGCGAGAATTGCCGCAGACTGCCGATACGGTACTGGGATGCGACCATCGCATCGAACGTTCTTGCGCCCGACAAGCTCATATGATTGCCTCTAAAAGGACGAGCCTCCGCAAAAGATTAAAGGTCATGATCGAAACTGGGACAGAGGCATAGCTGCTTGCGATCCCATTAAGATTGCATCGGAAACTAGCTCGGATAGCCTAAAGTGCCGTTAATCGCGCCAGCTAAAGCTTGCGCAGCGCCACTTCCTCGACGAGGTGGTCGGCGCCTTTGCGTAGGATCAAGTCGGCGCGGGCGCGTGTCGGCAGGATGTTTTCGCGCAGGTTCTTCAGGTTGATGTTGGTCCACAGGCCTTCGGCAATCGCCCGTGCCGAATCCTCCGACAGTTGCGAATAGCGATGGAAGAACGATTCCGGATTGCGGAAAGCGGTCTCGCGCAGCCGCATGAAGCGGGAAATGTACCATTCGTGGATCAGCTTCTCGTCGGCATCGATGTAGATGGCGAAGTCGAAGAAGTCGGACAGGAAAGGCACGATCTTGCCGTCCTGCGGCAGCTTGCCCGGCTGCAGCACATTGATGCCCTCGAAGATCAGGATGTCGGGCCGGTCGATGGTGACGAACTCGCCGGGGATGACGTCATAGGTGAGGTGCGAATAGACCGGCGCGCGGATATCCGGCAGCGCCGACTTGATGCCCGAGAGGAAGCGCAGCAGCGCGCCGACGTCGTAGCTGTCGGGAAAGCCCTTGCGCTCCATCAGGTTTTCGCGGCGCAGCACCTCGTTGGGCAACAGGAAACCGTCGGTGGTGATGAGATCGACCTTGGGGCTGGACGGCCAGCGCGCGAGCAGCTCCTTCAGCACGCGCGCCGTGGTCGATTTGCCGACCGCGACCGAACCGGCGATGCCGATGATGAAGGGCGTCTTGACCACGTCCGAGGCGTTGAAGAAAGCCTGGCGCTGCCGGAACAGCAGTTGGCTGGCCTCGACATGCGCCGACAGAAGCCGCGACAGCGACAGATAGATGCGCTTGACCTCTTCGAGATCGATTGGATCGTTCAGCGACCGCAGGCGGCGGAATTCATCCTCGCTCAGCGTCAGCGGCGTGTCGGCGCGGAATTGCGACCATTGCTCGGCCGAGAAGAAACGAAAAGGGGAATATTTCTCGGTCGGTGCGAGCTGATCCATCGAGATTCCTGCCCTCCTCGCGGTCAGCGCTTGGACCGTGACGCCTTCTCGGCGATACCCGAACGCCCGGTGCGGCTTTCGAGCTCCCTAAGCACGTCGTCCAACGGCACACCCGAAATGCCGAGAACGACGAGCCAATGATATATAAGATCGGCACTTTCCGAAACGAGCGCCTGTTTGTCGCCCTTGATGGCGGCAATCACCGTCTCGACCGCCTCTTCGCCGAGCTTCTGCGCCGCCTTCTCGATGCCGCGCGCGTAAAGCTTGGCGGTCCACGAGTCCGGATCGCCGGAATGGGCGCGTTCGCTGATGATTGTCTCCAGGTCGGAGAGTGAAAACTCAGTCATGGCGCCTTGGCCCTGTTTCTTAGCCGCAAGCCTCTAGGGCCGATCGCCCGAGGAGTCCAGCCGCATCGGCAGGCCGGCTTGCGCCATATGGGCCTTGGCCTCGGCGATCGTATAGGTACCGAAATGGAAGATGGAGGCCGCCAGCACGGCACCTGCATGACCGTCGCGAATGCCTTCGACCATATGGTCGAGCGTGCCGACACCGCCCGAAGCGATCACCGGGGCGCGCACCGCGTCCGATACCGCGCGGGTCAGCGCGATGTCGTAACCGGCCTTGGTGCCGTCGCGATCCATTGAGGTCAACAGGATCTCGCCGGCACCGCGATCGACCATTTTGTGGGCGAATTCGACCGCATCCATGCCGGTTTTTTCCCGTCCGCCGTGGGTGAAGATCTCCCAGCGGTCGGCCTCGCCGGCGCCTGACACTTTCTTGGCGTCGATGGCGACGACGATACACTGGTTGCCGAACTTGTCGGCGGCCTCGGCGACGAAATCCGGGTTCTTCACCGCCGCCGTGTTGATCGACACCTTGTCGGCGCCGGCCAGGAGCAATTTCCGGATATCGGCAACCTGGCGCACCCCGCCGCCGACGGTGAGCGGCATGAAGCATTGCTCGGCCGTGCGGGCGACGACATCGAAGATGGTCTCGCGATTGTCCGATGACGCGGTGATGTCGAGGAAGCAAAGCTCGTCGGCGCCGGCCGCGTCATAGGCCTTGGCGGCCTCGACCGGGTCGCCGGCATCGACGAGATCGACGAAGTTGACGCCCTTGACGACGCGGCCGCCCTTGACGTCGAGACAGGGGATGACGCGGGCTTTCAGCATCAGCGGCCTTCTATCGTGGCTATGAGATCGTTGAGCAGCTGCCCGACCAGCGGCGGCACATCGGCCTGCGCATCGAAAGCCGGATCGTAGGCGGAAACGGTGATGCCGACGATCGGCACCGCAAGCGCCATAGCGCAGGTCGCGTCGCGCAATTGTTCCGGGTTCGGCCCGCCCGGCGCTACATAGCGGTTGGCCTGCAGCGCCTCAGGGTCGTGCACGTCGAGATCGAGATGCAAGTGCACGCGTTTAGCGCCGGCGACCTTGAGTTTTGCGGTTGCCGCTGCCGCTCCCGGACATTCCGTGCGGATCACCGGCAATGCCTCCAGAAGCTGTTTCTCGTCCGGGTCGAGATCGCGAGCGTTGACGAGCACGCAGCGCGACGGATCGATCGGCTGGAAGCCGGGAATTGCCGCCGCCATCGGGCGCCAGCACAGGCCAAGCACGGTGGCCAGCGCCATGCCGTCGAGAAAGCCATATGTGGATGTCTCGGGCGTGTTGAGGTCGCCATGCTGGTCGGCCCAGATAATCGCGTCCGCGCCCTCGCCGGCGACGGCGCCGGCTGATGTCAGGCAGTTTCCGGCCAGCACGATGGGAAAACGTCCCCTGTCGCGGGCGATGCGGACCTCGCCTGAAACGGCGTTGCAGACGGCGAAACCGGTGGCGATCTCACGCTCCTGGGCATCGCCGACCTTGCCGATGTCCTCGACCGCGACATCGTGGCCGGCCATGGTCAGGGCTTCGACCAATCCGCCCGCAATCAGCGCGTCCGGCCCCTGGCCCATGCCGCCATGATAATGGCCGCTGTCATAGGAGGCCAGGATGATCGAGACTTTCAAGATCGCATCTCCACCGGGGGCGCGCCTTTCAGGATCGCCAATGCTTCGGCCGGATCGATGCGGCCGTCGTAAAGCGCGCGGCCGGAGATCGCGCCTTCGAGCTTTTGCGCGTCGGGCATGGTCATGCGCACGATGTCGGCGACCGAGGCGAGGCCGCCAGAGGCGATGACGGGGATCGACACGGCGTCGGCGAGGCTGATCGTGGAATCCCAGTTGATGCCGGTCAGCACGCCATCGCGGTCGATGTCGGTGTAGATGATGGCGGCGACGCCGGCGCCTTCGAATTTCCTGGCTAGCTCAACGACGCCGAGGCTCGACGCTTCGGCCCAGCCCTCGACCGCCACCTTGCCGCCCTTGGCGTCGATGCCGACGGCGACCTTGCCCGGAAAGGCCTTGCAGGCCTGCCTGACCAGGTCCGGATCGCGCACGGCCACGGTGCCGAGAATGACACGGGCAAGCCCGCGGTCGAGCCAATCCTCGATCTGCTCGAGCGTGCGGATGCCGCCGCCGAGCTGCACCGGGTTCTTGGTCGCCTTGAGGATGGCGCCGACCGCGGCGCTGTTGACGCTCTGACCCTGGAAGGCGCCATTGAGGTCGACGACATGCAGCCATTCGAAGCCCTGCTCTTCAAATGCCTTTGCCTGGGCGGCCGGGTCGTCGTTGTAGATGGTCGCGGTCGCCATGTCGCCGTGCCTGAGGCGCACGCACTGGCCGTCCTTGAGGTCGATTGCCGGAAACAGGATCATTTTCTCAGGCGCCTTCGACAATGACAAAATGGCCGGTCGAGGCGGCAAGCCGGAATTTAGAGGCCTGCTGATATTCCGGCGAATGATAGCATTCGACGGCCTTGGCGTAGGATTCGAATTCGACCAGGACGTGGCGGTTGCCGGTTGGCCCTTCCGGGCTCTCGTGGCGTCCCGCCCGCACGACGAATTTCGCGCCGTACTTGGCGAAGGCAACGGCATTCGCCTCGATATACCGCTTGTACAGATCGGGATCGCGAACATCGATCATCGCCATCCAATAGCCCTTCTTGCTCATGGCTCCTCAAGGCCTCCAGCGCAGGAAATTGGTGATCAGGGCGAGGCCCAGCGCCTGGCTCTTCTCTGGGTGGAACTGCGTGCCGACGAGATTGTCGCGGGCGACGGTCGCCGTTACCGGGCCGCCATAGTCGGCGATCGCCAGCACCTCGTCGGGCTTGCGCGCATCGAGATGATAGGAATGGACGAAATAGGCGTGCAGGCCGGTTGGCCCGGTTGGAACGCCGGAGAACAGCGGATGCTTGCGCATCAGCTCGATCGTGTTCCAGCCGATCTGCGGGATCTTCAGTGCCGGATCGGCCGGCGTGATCTCCTTCACGTCACCTGATATCCAGCCAAAGCCATCGGTGATCGTCTTTTCGAGGCCGCGCTGCGACATCAGCTGCATGCCGACGCAGATGCCGAGGAAAGGACGCCCCTTGGCGATGGCGACTTCCTCGACAGCTTCCCACATGCCGGGGACGGCACGCAGGCCGGCGGCGCAATCGGCATAGGCGCCGACGCCGGGCAGCACGATGCGGTCGGCCGTGCGCACCCGCTCGGCGTCGGCGGTCAGGTCGATGCCGGCGGCGATGCCCGCCTCGCGCGCCGCGCGCTCGAAGGCTTTGGTGGCCGAGCGCAAATTGCCCGAGCCGTAATCGATGATCGCAACGCGCATGTCAGCGCCTTCCCGGAATGTGGGTCAGCCCCAGCGCCATGCCCGGCTGCGCCGGGCGCGCCAGGGCGGCGTCCGGCACCATGCGCGGCGCAGGCTCGGCTTCATCCGCATGCCGCTCGGCCTCCAGGGCAAAGCGCGCATCGGCATCGTCGAGCCAACCGGCTTCGACCACCCCGCATTCGCGCCAGCCGCGGCGGCGGAGCGCCGCGATGCGCAGCGCCTGCCCTTCCAAGCCGACATAGAGCGAGACAAGCAGGGACAGCAGCGAACCGGCCAACCCGAGACCGAGCCTTTCGCCAAGCATCGAAAGCACCGCCATGACAATGAAGGTGAGTGCCGCTTCGATCCACAGCCGATGCCAGGCGAACCACAGCGGCGGCACCAGCAGGCCGAGCCAGGTGAAGCCGTCGCGGACAAGCGCCGTCGCATCGGCCTTTTCGCCAGGGGCCGGCGGTTCCATCACGACATAGCTGGCCATGACCTATCCCTTCAACGATCCCTTGGTGGAGGGAACCGCGTCCGGCTGGCGCGGATCGCGCTCCAGTGCTGTCCGCAGCGCACGCGCCACCGCCTTGAAGCAGGTTTCGGCGATGTGGTGGTTGTTGGCGCCATAGTGATTGGTGACATGCAGCGTGATGCCGGCGTTCTGTGCCAGCGCCTGGAAGAACTCGCGCACGAGTTCGGTGTCGAAGGTGCCGATCTTGGGCGAGGAAAACGAAACGTTCCACACCAGGAAGGGACGGCCGGAGACATCGATTGCCGCGCGCGTCAGCGTCTCGTCCATGGCAAGATCGATCGAGGCATAGCGCATGATGCCGCGCCGCTCGCCCAGCGCCTTGGCCAGCGCCTGGCCGAGCGCGATGCCGGTGTCCTCGACCGTGTGGTGGTCGTCTATGTGCAGGTCGCCCGTGGCCCGAACGGTCATGTCGATCAGCGAATGGCGCGCAAGCTGGTCGAGCATATGATCGAAGAAGCCGACGCCGGTCACGATGTCCGATTTGCCGGAGCCGTCGACATGGACCGACACGGCAATGTCGGTTTCCCTGGTCTTGCGGCTGATTTCGGCGGAACGGGGCGACATGGCCTTGTCCTTGTCCGTGAGTTTAAGCGCTTCAGGCGTTCGCCTGCTTGAAAACGAAAGCCTTCTAGCAGCATGATCCGGCGATTGCCAGTTGCCATCCGGGTCGGTATCGAGCGTTTGCAATCACCGCCCCCATGCATACATATGGGCCGATCAAAGTCACTCGTACCGCGCCGATCGCCTTTTGAGGGATGGCGCGAATCGGAGCAGCAAATGTCCAATGAACTGACCATGCACGCCACGACTATCGTGACGGTGCGCAAGGGCAACAAGGTGGTGATCGCCGGCGACGGCCAGGTCAGCCTTGGCCAGACCATCATGAAGGGCAACGCGAGAAAGGTGCGCCGCATCGGCAAGGGCGGAAACGTGATCGCCGGTTTCGCCGGTGCCACGGCGGACGCCTTCACGCTTCTGGAGCGGCTCGAAGCCAAGCTCGAACAATATCCCGACCAGTTGACGCGCGCCTGCGTCGAACTCGCCAAGGACTGGCGCACCGACCGCTATCTGCGCCGGCTGGAAGCGATGATGCTGGTGGCCGACAAGTCGGTCTCGCTGGCGCTGACCGGCACCGGCGACGTGCTCGAACCCGAGCATGGCGTCATGGCCATCGGTTCAGGCGGCAACTATGCGCTGGCTGCGGCCCGCGCCTTGATGGACAGCGACAAGGATGCCGAGGAGATCGCGCGCAAGGCGATGCAGATCGCCTCCGACATCTGCGTCTACACCAACAACAATTTCGTCGTCGAAACACTCGATGCCGCCTGAAACAGGCCGGCGTCCATGATCCCGATCCGAAAGACCGCGCAAGCGAAAAATGGAGGCCGGCTTCGGAGAAGATCATGGAAAGACACGAACATAGCTACGATTTTCGGCCGGTGACCCAGAAGGACCTGCCGATGATCGCCGGCTGGCTCGCCGAACCGCATGTCGCTCAGTGGTGGGACGATCCAGAGACGGAAATCGCCGAGATTCGCGATCATATCGATTCGATTTCCGTCGAGCCGCTGATCGTGGAACTCGACGGCACGCCGATCGCTTACCTGCAAAGCTACGATCCACACCTGGAAGAAGACCACCCTTATGCCGACCAGCCGTTCGGGACGCTCGGCATCGACCTGTCGATCGGCCGGCCGGAACTGGTCGGCATCGGCCATGGCTCGGCGATGGTGCGCCAGTTCGTCGAGCAGTTATTCGAGGAAGGCGTGCCGCGCGTCATCATCGATCCCGACCCATCCAATGGCCGCGCCATCCGCGCCTATGAAAAGGCGGGATTCCGCGCAATTGATCGCCGGCAATCCAGATATGGCGACGTCTTGCTGATGGCAATCGATGCGCACGAGAGGCAAGCGGGCGACACGGAAGCGGGGAACTGACGGATGAACGCAGTTGGCGAGGACAGAACGCTCTCGGCCTATGAAGACAGCTGGCGGATGGGGCTTCTGCTCGTGCTCGCCCTGATCATCTTCCAGGCTGGAGCCCTCTATGGCATGGGGCATCCGCCGATCTGCACCTGTGGCTATGTCAAGCTCTGGCACGGCGTGGTGAACAGTTCCGAAAATTCCCAGCATATATCGGACTGGTACACGTTCTCGCATATCATCCACGGCTTCCTGTTCTATGCGCTGGCCAGGTTCCTGTTTCCGCGTTCGCCGGTCGGCTTGCGGCTGGCTTTCGCCGTCTTCATAGAAGGCGGCTGGGAGCTGATCGAGAACAGCCCGTTCATCATAGAGCGCTACCGCGCCGGCACCATCTCGCTCGACTATTACGGCGACAGCATCATCAATTCGGTGTCGGACACGCTGGCCATGGTGCTGGGATTTGTGATGGCGCGAAGGCTACCTATATGGGTGATCGTCAGCCTCGCCATCCTTTTCGAACTGGGTACGGGCTACCTTATCCGGGACAATCTGACACTCAACGTGATCATGCTGCTGCATCCGTTCGAGGCCATCAAGCAGTGGCAAAGTGGAATTTAGTGATATGAGCACATTTTCTCCCCGCGAAATCGTTTCGGAACTCGACCGCTTCATCATCGGCCAGAAGGACGCCAAGCGTGCCGTGGCCATCGCCTTGCGCAACCGCTGGCGCCGCCAGCAGCTGGAAGGCCAGATGCGCGAAGAGGTGATGCCGAAGAACATTCTCATGATCGGGCCGACCGGCGTCGGCAAGACCGAAATCTCGCGCCGCCTGGCGCGGCTGGCCGGTGCGCCCTTCGTCAAGGTCGAGGCAACCAAATTCACCGAGGTCGGCTATGTCGGCCGCGATGTCGAGCAGATCGTGCGCGACCTCGTCGAGGTCGCCATCGGCCTGGTGCGCGAGAAGATGCGTGAGGACGTCAAGGCGCGCGCCCATGTCAACGCCGAGGAACGCGTGCTGGAGGCGCTGGTCGGCAAGACTGCCAGCCCTGCGACGCGCGATTCTTTCCGCAAGAAGCTGCGCGAGGGCGAACTCGACGACAAGGAGATCGAGATCGAAGTGGCCGACACCGGCAATGGCGGCATGCCCGGCTTCGAGATTCCCGGCATGCCGGGCGCCAATATCGGCGTGCTCAATATCAACGACATGCTGTCCAAGGCAATGGGCGGCAAGAAGACCAAATTGCGCAAGACGACGGTGAAGGAATCCTACGACCTGCTGGTCAACGACGAGTCCGACAAGCTGCTCGACCAGGACGAGGTGGTTCGCCGGGCGCTGGACGCCGCGGAAAATGACGGCATCGTCTTCCTCGACGAGATCGACAAGATTGCGGCCCGGTCGGACATCTCCGGCGGCCCTTCGCGCGAAGGCGTGCAGCGCGACTTGCTGCCGCTGGTCGAAGGCACCACGGTGGCGACCAAATATGGGCCGTTGAAGACGGATCACATCCTGTTCATCGCATCGGGTGCGTTCCACGTCTCGAAGCCGTCCGACCTCTTGCCGGAGCTGCAGGGCCGCCTGCCGATCCGCGTCGAATTGCGCGCGCTGGAGAAAGAGGACTTCGTCCGCATCCTGACCGAGACGGAAGCGAGCCTCATCAAGCAGTATATCGCGCTGATGAAGACCGAAGGCGTCGACCTGAACTTCACCGACGACGCCATCGATTCCCTGGCCGGCATCGCCGTCGACCTCAACGCCAGCGTCGAGAACATCGGCGCGAGGCGTTTGCAGACGGTGATGGAGCGCGTGCTGGACGAGATCTCCTACGACGCGCCGGACCGCAACGGCACTGCGGTGACCATCGACGCCGCCTATGTGGAGAAACATGTCGGCGACTTGTCGAGGAACACCGATCTGTCGCGCTTCATTCTTTGAGCAGGCGCGCGCCGGATCGTTCCGGCGCCTGTCGGGCGAATGGATCATGTGTGGCCGGATGGTATCATTCGGCCACCTTTCGTTCTGCCGAGCGCAGGGCCGCTCTCGACTCGACCAGGAGCTTTACCTAGTTTGCGCGGCAATTCTCTAGGCGGCGGGGCGCATGAAAAAACTCATCCCAGTCATTCTCGGCTTGACGCTGGCGGCAACGCTGTTCGGCGCCGACGCGGCAACCCTGGTGCCGCCGGGAAACCGCAATGCCGAGCAGCCCAGCATTCCGGGAGCCTCGAGCCGGCGCACGCAGGCCACCAACACCACGTTCCAGGCAAAATACCGCAAGGTCTATGCGCTGCTGCAGAACGACGCCGACCTGCGCGGCAAGATCAAGAAGGCGGCAAGCGTCTACGGCATCGATCCAATGCACATTGTCGGCGCCATCGTCGGCGAGCACACCTACAATGTCGACGCCTACGACCGGCTGCAGACCTACTACGTCAAGGCGATCTCCTATCTCTCCAGCAAGCTGTCCTTCGCCTATGACGGCGAGGACATCACGGATTTCGTGCAGCGGCCGGAATTCAGGAAATGCGCCGGAATGTCCGACAGTTACGATTTATGGGAATGCCGCGAGCAGGTGTGGAACCGTTCGTTTCGCGGAAAGACGGTGGGCGGCGAGGATTTCCCCAACGACCGTTTCGGCGCCACTTTCTTCCAGCCCTACTATGCCGGCCAGACCTTTGGTCTCGGCCAGCTCAATCCGCTGACCGCGCTCCAGATGAGCGATCTCGTGCACAAGGTTTCCGGCCTGCCCAAGCTCGACGTCGGCGATCCCAATGCGGTCTACAAGACCATCATGGATCCCGACCTGACGCTGCCCTACGTCGCCGCGACGATCCGGAAATCGATCGACGCCTACAAGAGCATCGCCGGCTTCGACATTTCGAGCAATCCGGGCCTGACCGCCACGCTCTACAATGTCGGCAATCCCGAGCAGCGCGCCTATGCGCTGAAGGCGGAGAACGACAAGCGCAGCGCCGCCGGCGAGCCGGTGAAGCTGCCGGAGGAGAATTATTACGGCTGGCTGGTCAATGACAAACTACCGGAGCTGAAGGCGCTGTTTTAGGGAGCTCAGGCGCGCTGACGTTAATTTGCCAACGCCTGCGCCGCAGACCCTGACAATTGGCGTTGCATCCTACGCCGCCAGCAGCGACTTCAATTTCACCGCCTGCGAACCGAGCGCTTCCGGCGCCGGCCTCGCCCGTTTGCCGATCAGCATCTCCGCCAGCCTGATATCGCGGGCGACCGCATTGCCCGGCCCGATGCCGCTGGCGGCCACCAGCCTGCCGTCCTCGGCAAGGTGAAAGAGGATGAAGGCGTCCTCGCCGAGATCGCGGCGCACCGTGCTGCGGCCTTCGTCGGAAAGCCCCGCGATCTGCAGGGACAGGCCATATTGATCCGACCAGAACCACGGCACCGCCGCATGTGCTTCGCCGGCGCCGAGCATGTTTTTTGCCGCCAGCGCGCCTTGTTCCTGGGCGTTGCGCCAGGCCTCCAGCCGCACGCGACGGCCGCCATAGACGGCAAGCGGGAACGAACAGCAGTCGCCGGCAGCGAAGATGTCGGGGTCGCTGCTGCGCAGTTCGGCGTCGACTGATATGCCGTTGTCGATGGCCAGTCCCGCTTCGGCGGCAAGAGCCGTCACCGGCACGGCGCCGATGCCGATGATGGCGAGATCGGCGAGGATTTCGCGGCCGCCGGCAAGCGCGATGCGCACCTGCCTGCCGTCGTCGGCGATCAAGGCAATGCCTTCGCCGCACGCTATGTCGACGCCTTCGGCGACGTGGGTGTCATGGACGACCTTGGCGATCTCGGCCGGTACGCCGCGCATCAGGATGCGCAGCTGCGCCTCGATGACGGCGACCGCAGCACCGAGTTTGCGGGCCGCCGCGGCGAGCTCGAGGCCGATGAAGCCGCCGCCGATGACGGCAATGCGGTTACCCGCCTTGAGATGGGCGCGGATAGCCAGCGCATCGGCGAAGGTCCTGAGGTAGACGCAGCGCCCGCCAAGGCCGGGCATCGGCAGTTTGCGCGGCGTCGAGCCGGTCGCCAGCAGCAGCTTGTCGTAGGGCAGGACGGAACCGTCCGACAGGCGCACAGTATGCGCGGCGCGATCGATCGCTGCAGCCTGAATGGAATGGATATGCCGGATGGACTTTTCGGCGAGGATCTCGTCGCTGGCGATCGCCTTGATCTCGGGCACGCCGCCGGCCATGGCGTCCTTGGACAGAGGCGGCCGTTCATAGGGCAGATGCGGCTCGTCGCCGACCAGCGTCACCGGTCCCTCATAGCCGAGGTCACGCAATGCAAGCGCTGCCCGGCCGCCGCATTCCCCGGCGCCGATGATGACCATTCCGCGCGTCATACCGGTCATCCGATCTGGACGAGGACGCTGCCGGCGTCGACCTTGACCGGATAGGTCCTGAGATTGACGCAGACCGGCGCGCCCTTGGCCTGGCCTGTCTTGTAGTTGAAGCGGCCATTGTGCTTGGGACATTCGATGATGTCGTCCATGACAAGCCCGTCGGCGAGATGCACCTTTTCGTGCGTACACAGGCCGTCGGTGGCGAAATACTCGTCATCGGGGCTGCGATAGATGGCGTAGCTGCGGCCGCCGTGATCGAACCGCATCACATCTTCTTCGTCGATGTCTCCCACAGCACAGGCCTCGACCCAGTCGCTCATACATTTCTCCCGCGAAATTTCCCGATCGCGCCTCACGGGCGGATATCACTCCGCCGCGGCGTTGAAGGCAGCATTGTCGTTGTGCAGATCCTCGCGATACGGCCTGGCCGTTGGCGGCAGCTCGCGCTTGAGGAAATAATCCTCGTTGCGCAACTGGCGCCAGAAGACAGGCAGCATCTCGCGATAGCCGGCCAGGATCGACGGCGTCGGCGCCGGCAAATCATGCTTGATCAGTTCATGCAGCTTCGGCAGCGCATGGTAGGGCACCATCGGGAACATATGATGCTCGACGTGGTAGTTCATGTTCCAGTAGATGAAACGGCTGATCGGGTTCATGTAGACGGTGCGGCTGTTCAGCCGATGGTCGGTGACGTTGTCGGCAAGACCGCCATGCTGCAGCAGGCCGACCATGACGTGGTGCCAGGCGCCATAGAGCCTGGGCAGGCCGACCAGCATCAAGGGCAGGAACGAGCCGGTATAGAGCGCCAGCGCGATGGTTGCGGCATAGATCGCGGTCCAGATGCGGGCGATGCGGATCGCTTTCGGCTGTTCCTGCTCGGGAATAAAGGTCTTTTCGGCCGCGCTGATGTTGCCGGCGGCGTTGCGCAGCATGTCTGACATCGCATGCCAGGCGTCGAGCACGCCGACAAAGCCGAGGATGGCGCGCACCAGGTCCGGCGGCCGCATAACCGAGATTTCCGGGTCGCGGCCGACGATGATGGTGTCGGTGTGATGGCGCGTGTGGCTCCAGCGCCAGGTCACCGGGTTGCGCATGATCATGAAGCAGGCGACCTGATAGACCCAATCATTCATCCACTGCGTGCGGAAGGCCGTACCATGGCCGCATTCGTGCCAGCGGGAATCCGTGGACGAGCCGTAGAGCACGCCATAGGCGAAGAAGAACGGCACGCACCACCAGGTGCCCCAGAACCAGGCACCGCCGGCGCCGCTGACGATGAGCGCGGCGATCCAGATCGCCGTGTCGCGGAGCGCGGGCGCGTCGGAGCGCTGCATCAGCTCCTTCATCTGCTTGCGGGGAATGTCGGTGTGATACCATTCGGCCGCCGACAGGCCGGTCTCGACGGCCAGCCTGGCGTCGCGGCCGATCAGGCTGTAGTCACGCCGGGACGGCGCAGCATGCACGGTTGCCTCCCTCGGCAAGGGCATCCGCCACGCGAATGCCCGACATCTCCTGACTTCGAGGCTGAAAATAACGCTAGCTCATGATAGACTCAACATCATAAAGATAGTTTCTATCATTTCCTATCATCAAGATGTAGGAAAGATGCACGGTCAAATGAGGACAGACATGGCGAAACGGCCGACCATATCAGATCTGGCGCGCATCTCCGGCGTCAGCGTCGCCACGGTGGACCGGGTGCTCAACAGCCGCCTGCCTGTGCGCGAGGAAACGGCGCGCCGCGTCTATGACGCCGCGACCGAGATCGGCTATCACGCCGCAGGCCTGATCAAGCAGCGTATGCGCCAGGAATTGCCCGAGTATCGGCTGGGTTTCCTGCTGCTTCGGGGCAATGACGTTTTCTATGGCGATTTCGCGCGGGAACTCGAACTCGCGGTCGCACAATCGCAGCGCTTCCGTGGCGTCGCAACCATCGATTTCGCCAGTTCCCTGGCCCCGGATGAGATCGCCGCCCAGATGCGCAGGCTGGCGGCGAAATCGCGGGCGATCGCCGTGGTCGGCCCTGATCATCCGACGTTGACGGCGGTCGTGGAGGCGCTAAAGGCCAGGGGGCAGCCGGTCTTCTCCCTGCTGTCCGACTTCGCCGCCGGCATCCGCGAAGGCTATGTCGGGCTCGACAACCGCAAGGTCGGCCGCACCGCCGCCTGGATGATCTCGAAGGCTGCGAGGAAGCCCGGCAAGGTCGCCCTTTTTGTCGGCAGCCATCGCTTCCACGGCCATGAGCTGCGTGAGATCGGCTTCCGCTCCTTCTTTCGCGAGCATGCGCCGGACTTCAACGTGCTGGAGACGCTGGTCAATCTGGAGGCCAACCAGGTGACCCATGATGCGATGATCGATCTTCTGGCGCGATATCCGGATCTTGTCGGCTGCTACGTCGCCGGCGGCGGCATGGAAGGCGCCGTCTCGGCGCTGCGGACAGCGAAGCCCGCAAGCATGCCGGTGGTCGTCTGCAACGAGATCAACGCCGAATCGCGCGCCGCGCTTGCCGACAACATCCTGACGATGGTGATCTCGACGCCCCTTGCTGCGCTCTGTCGCGAGCTCGTCGATCGGATGGCGCACGCCATCGAAACCGGCGCGGCCAATGCGCCGGGCCAGACATTCCTCCCCTTCGACATCTATTTGCCGGAAAACATCTGAAGCCATTTCAGGAATGCGCGCAGCGGTTTTCCGTCCAGGTCGCGTCAGGGCGGAAGGTAGGGCGTTTCATTGAAACGATAAAACCCTCGGGCAGCCCGGTCTGCCGCAAACCAGCCGCCTGAAATGATAGAATCCATCAGAGACAGCCGAAAATCGCACGCCCGAATTCGGAATTTCCCTTGACGCCCCGATTCGAAATGGAATAAATATTTCACTGACTGTGCATTTTGGTTCTTTCGTTCCGACAACATCTGGTTCGAGCAGGCAGTTCGGCGTTCCAGCCAGGGGTGAACCGCGTTGGAACGAAATGATATCAGGGAGAGATTCCCCGGGGAGATCGGGGATTCCGGATAGATCGGTGCGACCGGACACCCAAAGTGGAGGAGAGATACAATGAAGAAAATGATTTTGGGCGTCGCTTTCGCGGCGCTGATGAGTTCGTCCGCCATGGCCGCCAAGATCGGCGTGTCGATGGCCAAGTTCGACGACAATTTCCTGACCGTGCTGCGCAACGGCATGATCGAGCAGGCCAAGGGCATGAGCGGCGTGGAGCTGCAGGTCGAGGACGCGCAGAACGACGTCGCCAAACAGCTCGACCAGATCAAGAACTTCGCCGCATCGGGCGTCGACGCCATCATCGTCAATCCGGTCGACACCTCGGCCACGCAGGCGATGTCGGATGCCGCGGCCGCCGCCAAGATCCCGCTGGTCTATGTCAACCGCGAACCGGTCAATGTCGACACGCTGCCTGACAACCAGGCCTTCGTCGCTTCGAACGAGGCCGACTCCGGCACGCTCGAAACCAAGGAGGTCTGCCGCCTGTTCAAGGAAGCCGGCAAGAAGGAAGCCAATGTCTATGTGATCATGGGCGAGCTTTCCAACCAGGCAGCCGTGCAGCGCACCAAGGACATCGAGGAGGTGATCGCAACGCCGGATTGCAGCTTCATCAAGATCATCGACAAGCAGACGTCGAACTGGAACCGCGATGAGGCCCAGAACCTGGTGACCAACTGGCTGTCGACCGGCAAGCCGTTCGACGGCGTCATCGCCAACAATGACGAAAGCGCCATCGGCGCCATCCAGGCAATGAAGGCCGCCAATGTCGACATGAAGACGGTTGTCGTCGGCGGTGTCGACGCCACGCAGGACGCGCTCGCCGCCATGCAGGCAGGCGACCTCGACGCCACCGTGTTCCAGGACGCGGCTGGCCAGGGCGCCGGCGCGCTCGACGCGGCACTGAAACTGTCCAAGGGCGAGAAGGTCGAACACAAGGTCTACGTGCCCTTCCAACTGGTGACGCCGGCCAACATCGACAAGTTCCTGAAGAAGAACTGAGCGGCGGAACGGTTCACCTCGGGGCGGCGCTCAAAGGACCGGGCGCCGCTCCTCCTCTCGGCGCTTTCATGGCGCCAGGAGCGACCGCGGCTGACGGAGGATAGACGAGTGGCACAGACATCTCATGGCGTCGGCGGGGTCAGCTATGATGCGA
The DNA here is from genome assembly GCF_006442305.1 of Mesorhizobium sp. B2-3-6. Classification (NCBI taxonomy): domain Bacteria; kingdom Pseudomonadati; phylum Pseudomonadota; class Alphaproteobacteria; order Hyphomicrobiales; family Phyllobacteriaceae; genus Mesorhizobium; species Mesorhizobium sp. B2-3-6. Next base: position 88,495 of record NZ_VFVW01000012.1, read on the forward strand.
AGAAGCGCATATGGCCGGCGGAATTCAACGTCTTCCTGGCGCTCGTCATTCTTGTCGTCATCTTCGAATTGATCGGCCGCGTCTTTCTCGGCGACAGCTTCCTGTTCAACACCCGCAGCAATGTCGGCGGCCTCTTCAACGAGGCGCGGTTACAGATCATCATCCTGCAAGTATCGATCGTCGGCATCATCGCCATCGGCGTGACGCAGGTTATCATATCGGGCGGCATCGACCTGTCGTCGGGCTCGATCGTCGGCGCCACCGCCATGATCGCCATGAGCTTCGCCCAGGTGGCGACGGTCAACGGCAACCCCAATCCCAAGGCGATGTTCCTGGCTCAGGGCTGGACCGACCTGCCGGTGATCGTGCCGTTGCTGGTCGCCATCGGCTGCGGGCTGCTGGCAGGCCTGGTCAACGGCGCCCTGATCGCCTACACGCGCATTCCGCCCTTCATCGCCACGCTGGGCATGATGGTGACCGCGCGCGGCATCGCCAAATGGTGGTCCAAGGGGCAGCCCATCTCGTTCCCGACCGAGAGCTTCGCCGCCATCGGCAAGGGCCTGATGCCCGTCATCATCTTCCTGTCGCTGGCCGTGCTGTTCCAGCTGATCATGACCTACACACGATACGGCAAGCATTGCTACGCGATCGGCTCCAACGAGGACGCCGCACGCATGTCCGGCATCAAGATCGCCAACCACAAGATCCTGGTCTACGTCATCGCCGGCATACTCGCGGCGCTCGCCGCGGTGGTGCTGTCTTCCAAGAACCTCACCGCCCAGGCCGGCATGGGCGTGATGTACGAACTCGACGCCATCGCCATGGCGGTCATCGGCGGCGTATCGCTGTCGGGCGGCCGCGGCTCGATCATCGGCACGGTGATCGGCGCGCTGATCTTCGGCGTCATCATCTCCGGCTTCACCTTCCTGCGCCTCGACGCCTACTACCAGGAGATGGTCAAGGGCGTGATCATCGTCGGCGCCGTCGTTCTCGACCAGTGGCGCCAACGCCTGCGGGCATTGAGGGCTTGACCATGGCAGACATCGTCCTGAAGACCGAAAACCTGACCAAGCGCTATGGCGGCGTGCAGGCGCTGGAAGGCGCGAATTTCGAGCTGCGCAAGGGCGAACACGTCGCCATCATGGGCGACAATGGCGCCGGCAAGTCGACCTTCGTGCGCCAGATCACCGCCGTCGAGCAACCGACCAGCGGCCAGATCTGGTTCGACGGCAAGCAAGTCAATTTTTCGGGCCCTATCGAGGCGCGCGAGGCCGGCATCGAGACCGTGTTCCAGAACCTGGCGCTGGCCGACGACCTCGACGTGCCGTCGAACCTGTTCCTTGGCCGAGAAAAAGTGCTGTTCAATCTGGGACCGTTTTCGATCCTGGACCGCCGGGGGATGCGCAAGGCGACCGAAGCGGCGCTGGTGCGCACGGCGGTGAAAATCCCAAACCTGTCGAACACCATCCGCCATATGTCGGGCGGCCAGCGGCAATGCGTGGCGATCGCCAGAACCGCGACCTTCGCCTCCAAGCTGATCATCATGGACGAGCCGACGGCAGCACTCGGCGTGCAGGAGACCGCGCAGGTCGAGAACATCATCCGCACGCTGAAGGACAATGGCGAGCCGCTGATCCTGATCAGCCACAATATGCGCCAGGTGTTCGACCTTTGCGACCGCATCGTCGTCTTCCGGCGCGGCCGCATCGTCGCCAATTTGCGCAAGGAGAACACCGACGGAAACGATATCGTTTCCTACATCACCGGCGCCAAGACCGGAGAGGCCGAACTCGCGGCCTAGGCCGGGCGCGGAGGCGGCGGTAATCGCCTCCCTGTCGATCTTGTCTTGACCGGAAAAACACCTGCGCGCATGACCGGCGCCCCGCCAACCTTCGAACCATTCCCCAGAGGAAATTTCCATGACTCTCCGCTTCGCCCTCCTCGGTGCCGGCCGCATCGGCAAGGTCCACGCCCGCGCCGTCGGCTCCAATCCGCAGGCCAAACTGGTCGCCGTTGCCGACGCTTTCGAGAAGGCGGCGAGCGAACTCGCCACGGCCTACGGCGCCGAGGTGCGCACCATTGATGCCATCGAGAAATCCGGGGACATCGACGCGGTCGTGATCTGCACGCCGACCGACACCCATGCCGACCTGATCGAGCGCTTCGCCAAGGCCGGCAAGGCGATCTTCTGCGAGAAACCGATCGACCTCGACGTCAAGCGGGTCGAGCAGTGCCTGGCCGTGGTCGAGAAGGCCAAGGCGACGCTGATGGTCGGCTTCAACAGGCGCTTCGACCCGCACTTCGCTGCGGTGCGCAAGGCAATCGATGACGGCGCCATCGGCACGGTCGAGATGGTGACCATCACGTCGCGCGATCCGGGCGCACCGCCGATCGACTACATCGCGCGCTCCGGCGGAATCTTTCGCGACATGACCATCCATGATTTCGACATGGCGCGCTTCCTGCTCGGCGAAGAGCCGGTGGCGGTCAGTGCGCATGCCTCGGTGCTGGTCGACAAGAAGATCGGCGAGGCCGGCGATTTCGACTCGGTCAGCGTTATCCTCGAAACGGCTTCCGGCAAGCAGGCCGTCATCTCCAATTCGCGCCGCGCCACCTATGGCTACGACCAGCGCATCGAGGTGCATGGCTCGAAAGGCATGGTCGCGGCCGAGAACCAGCGGCCGGTGTCGATCGAACTGGCCAATGAGAAGGGCTATACGCGCCCGCCGCTGCACGACTTCTTCATGACCCGCTATCTCGATGCCTATGCCATTGAGATTGCGTCCTTCATCGCCGCCGCGACGTCGGGCAAGAAGGCAGCACCGAGCGGGACGGACGGGCTCATCGCACTTCGGCTGGCGGATGCGGCGCTGAAATCGGCGACATCAGGCCAGACCGTCCGCCTCGACAAGTAACGACTTAAAGCACAGGAGCAGAGCGATGAGCGCATCAGCCGATCGCAATTCACAAACGCGCGCCATCGTCACCGGCGGCGCACAAGGCATAGGCTTCGCGGTCGCCGAGGCATTGGCGGACGAAGGCTGCCGGGCGCTGGCCCTGATCGGCCGCTCGCAGGAAAAGGGCGACAAGGCAGTCGCCAGCCTCAAGAAGTCGGGCGTCGACGCGATCTTCATCAGCGCCGATGTCTCCAAGGTGGCCGACTGCAAGCGCGCCGTCGCCACCGCGCTTTCGCATTTCGGCACCATCAACGCCCTGGTCAACGCCGCCGCCACATCCGCGCGCGGCTCGCTGGTGGAGACCAGCGAGGAGCTCTTCGACACCATCTTCGACACCAATGTGCGAGGACCCTTCTTCCTGATGCAGGGCGTGGTGGCGCATCTGCTTGAAAAAAAGGCCCCCGGATCGATCGTCAACGTGCTGTCGATGTCGGCGCATACCGGCCAGTCGTTCCTGACGCCCTATTCGACCAGCAAAGGCGCGCTGATGACGCTGACCAAGAATGTCGCCAACGCCTATCGCTTCAATCGCATCCGCTGCAACGCCGTGCTGCCCGGCTGGATGGACACCGAGGGCGAGGATATCGTGCAGAAGAAATGGCACGACGCACCCGACGACTGGCTCGAGAAGGCCGAGGCTGCGCAGCCGATGGGGCAGCTGGTGAAGCCGGACCAGCTTGCCCGACTGATCAGCTACATGGTCAGCCCGCAATCCGGCGTGATGACCGGCTCGCTGGTCGACTACGACCAGAGCATCGCTGGGGCGTCGCCGGAATAGCGACCGCGTAAGCGAAACCGTTAACCAGGTCGTCATCCACGGGCGGAGCAAGGAGCGCAGCGACGCGGCGCAGACCCGAGGATCCATGCCGCGACTTCCGGGCCGTCGCTACGGCGCAAGATTCTGCACCGCAGCACTCTCCCATCTAGGTCGCGGCATGGATCCCAGGGTCTCCGCGACGGAGCTTCGCTCTAGAATGACGAAATCGCAAAGGCTCGGCCCTCACCTGAAATTGCTTGCTACCAGGGTACGTGACAAACGCCGCCGCTTCGACTATATGAGCCGCATGATCCACCTGACCGCCACCTATTGGTACTTTAGCAGCTCGCTGGCGGCGGGAGGATTGCGCTCGATCTGAAGATTGCAGCAAACAGTCCGACAAGCCGCCAGACCTGGCGGCTTTTTTGTTTTCAGCCGGCAGGTCTCCCAACCAGGAGCAGAAGCCGTGTTGACCACCACAGACGACCTTCGGGTCAAGGAACTGAGACTGCTGAGCACGCCGGAAGAGGTGATGCGCGAGATACCGCGCTCACTCACGGCGACGCGCACCGTTGCCGCCTCGCGCAACGCCATCCACTCCATCCTGACCGGGGCCGACGACCGACTTGTTGTCATCGTCGGCCCTTGTTCCATCCACGATCCGGTCGCGGCCGTTGACTATGCCAGCCGTCTGGCGGCGCTGCGCGAAGCTCTGTCCGACCGGCTCGAGATCGTGATGCGGGTCTATTTCGAAAAGCCGCGCACGACGGTCGGCTGGAAGGGCCTGATCAACGACCCCGACCTCGACGGCAGTTTCAACATCGACAAGGGGCTGCGGATGGCCCGCAATGTGCTGTCGGCCGTCAACAATCTGGGCCTGCCGGCGGCGACCGAATTCCTCGACATGACCACGCCGCAATACATTGCCGACCTCGTCGCCTGGGGCGCGATCGGCGCGCGCACGACCGAGAGCCAGATCCATCGCGAGCTGGCCTCGGGCCTGTCCTGTCCGGTCGGCTTCAAGAACGGCACCGACGGCAATCTCAGGATCGCTGCCGAGGCGGTGAAATCCGCCGCCCAGCCGCATCATTTCATGGCGGTGACCAAGGGCGGACGCAGTGCGATCGCGGCAACGACCGGAAACGAGGATTGCCATGTCATCCTGCGTGGCGGCGTTCAGCCCAACTATGACGCGGCAAGCGTCGAGGCCGCCTCGGTCGAACTCGCCCGCATCGGTATCGCGCCCCGCCTGATGATCGATGTCAGCCATGCCAACTCAGCCAAGAAGCCGGAGAACCAGCCCAAGGTCGCGGCTGACGTGGCAGGACAGGTCGCGGCGGGGGACGAGCGCATTATCGGCGTCATGATCGAGAGCAATCTCGTCGCCGGCCGGCAGGATGTCGTGCCGGGCAAGCAGCTCGTCTACGGCCAGAGCATCACCGATGGCTGCATCGACTGGGCGGCCACGGAGACGGTGCTGCACGGCCTTGCCGGCGCCGTGGAATGGCGCCGGTCGGCGCGCCGCGCCTTGGTGGAGAGCCGGCAGGGCGCCGCCTGATCCGGTTGGAGCATAAGGGCGGCGTTTCCGGTTTCAGCCCAGGACCACGCCGCCCTAGGGCCCGCAGCGCTCCACCTCACTTGCACGCCTCCGACCCGCGTGCTACATACTGAACCAAATGGTTCAGTATTCCGCGACCCGCCTGGATGCCTCGTTCGCCGCGCTTTCGGACGCCACCCGGCGCGGCGTTCTGGAGCAGCTCGGCCGTGCGGACGCTTCGATCACGGACTTGGCCCAGAAATTCCACATGACCCTCACGGGCATGAAGAAGCATGTCGGCGTCCTGGAGCAGGCGGGACTCGTCACGACGCGGAAGGTCGGGCGCGTGCGGACCTGCAAGCTGGGCCTGCGTCGCCTGGAGGATGAGGCGGAATGGATCGAGAGATACCGGCAGCTCTGGGCCGCACGCTTCGACGAGTTGGACAAGGTTATCGAGGAATTGAAACGCAAGGAGGAAGTCGATGGACGCAGGAAGAGCGAGTGAGGCCAAACGCACGACGGTGGAACGGAGGTCCGACCGGGAGTTGGTCGTTACGCGAAGCTTCGACGCGCCTGCGCGCATCGTGTTCGAGGCGTGGACCAAGCCTGAGCTGTTCAAGCAGTGGTGGGTGCCGAAGTCGATGGGCATGTTCCTGCGTTCCTGCGAGATGGATGTTCGTGTGGGAGGCGGGTACCGTTTGGTGTTCGGGCATGACGGCTCGAACCCTGCCGAGTTCTTCGGCAGGTATCTCGAAGTGACACCGCACTCGCGCCTCGTCTGGACCAATGACGAAGGGGGTGAGGGTGGACCCGTCACCACGGTGACCTTCGAGGAAAAAGGCGGCAAGACGCTGCTGGTCATGCGCGAGCTCTATCCCTCGAAGGAAGCCCTCGACGCCGGCGCCGGGGCGGCGGATGCGATGTCCGAGACGTTCGAGCAGCTGGACGAGCTTCTCGCCACGCAGCAGGGCGCCGCCTGATCCGGCCGGCGCCAGAAGGGCGGCGGTCCGGTCTAGCCCGGCATTACGCCGCCCTCAGCCCTTCCCATGCGGTGAACACGGACACCGCGAAGAGCAGCAGCCCGGCCGCCCGGCCGGCAAGGATGGTCGCTCGCGGATTAGCGATCAGCAGCTTGCGGCTGCGGCCGGCCGATATTGCGATCCCGCCATAGATCGCGGCCTGCGTCAGCACGGTCAGCAGGCCCATCACCGTCGCCTGCATCCAGATCGGGCCGTAGTCCGTTTTCAGGAACTGCGGATAGACGGCAAGGACGAACAGGTAGGCCTTCGGGTTGATCAGGCAGGTCACAAGGCCTTGGCGAAACGCCTTCCATGCCGAGCGGCTGCCGGCGGGCCCGTCGCGACCGACAGTGATGGAGCTGCGCATCAGCGTGATGCCGATGAAGCCCATGTAGGCGGCGCCTGCAATCAACAGCGGCTTGAACAGGATCGGCAAAAAATGCATCAGCAGGCCGACGCCGATCGCGCCGTTCAGCGTGTGCACCATGCCGCCGACCATGATGCCGCCGGTCGCGGCAAGGCCCCTGTCGCGCCCGCCCGTCAGCGCATTGGCCAGCACGAACAGCATGTCCATGCCCGGAACGGCGATGATGCCGAACAGCAGGATAAAGAACAGCCAGAGATTTTCAGCATAGCTCATGTCAGTAGCCTGTCGCCTCGCTCGGCCCAGCCGCAGCGGAACCTGTTGATTTTCAATCCGATAGACGATCCTATAGGCCGAACCAACTGACGATGATGTGTCAGTTGTGATCGGCAACGGGTGAGAAATGCGCAAGGCGTCGCGCCTGTTCGAGATCATCCAGATCCTGCGGCTGGCGCGGCAGCCGGTGACGGCGGCAATGATAGCCGCGCAGCTGGAGGTGACGATACGCTCGATCTATCGCGACATCGCAGCGCTTCAGGCCATGCGCGTGCCGATCGAGGGCGGGAGGGGCATCGGCTATATCCTGCGCCCCGGCTTCGACTTGCCGCCTCTGATGTTTTCGATCGAGGAGATGGAGGCGATCGTGCTGTCACTGGCGCTGCTGGAGCGCACGGGCGACGACGAGCTCAAGCAGGCAGCCAAGCGCGTCGGCGCCAAGATCGCCGGCGCGGTACCGCCGCCTTTGCGCCAGACGCTCGACGCCAATGCGCTGCATGCGTGGGGATTCGCCGCGCCCTCTGCAGGTGCGATCGACCTGGCGCTGGTGCGCCGCGCCATACGCGACGAGGAGAAGCTCGACCTCTCCTATCGCGACGAGCTTGGCCGCGCTTCCGAGCGCCTCATCCGCCCGATCGCGCTGATCTATTATGCCGAGACCGCCAACATCGTCGCCTGGTGCGAGCTACGCCAGGCGATCCGCAATTTCCGCAGCGACCGCATCGAGGATTGCCGGCCGACCGGACTGCGCTTCAAGGGCGAAGGCGATCGGTTGCGGCAGATCTGGGTCAATGGGTGGGAAGTCAACGCAGCGGCCGCCGGCTAAACCGACCAGCGGAGCGAACCTTACCTTACATCCACCCAGCGCTTCTCCTCGAACGATCGCGCCATCGCATGCACGGTGCGCTCGATCTCCAGACCTTCGTCGAATTCGATGAGCCGCGCCGGTCTGCCGGCGAGCCGGGTCAGCAGTTCATGGCATTCGATGATCTTGAGATCATTGAAGCCAAGACTATGCCCGGGCGCGGGGACGAACAGGTCGTAGGGCTTGTGCTGTGGCGACACGAGGATGGTGCGATAGCCCTGTTCGGTCGGGCGATCCGATGTGAGGTAGAGCTGGAACTCATTCATCCGCTCCTGGTCGAACAGGATCGAGCCCTTGGAGCCGAAGATCTGGACGGCGATGCGGCCCTTGCGGCCCCAGGCCGAACGGTTGACCAGAAGCGTGCCGGCGATGCCGTTCTCCAGATGCATCAGCACGGAGGCAATGTCGTAGGTCTCGACCGCGCGGCGGCCGCCGGCGGCCAGCTTGCGGTCGGCATAGGGCTTGGCCATGTCGCAGATGACGCTGGCGACGCGGCCGAACAGGGTCGACACCAGCGACAGCGGATGCACGGCGAAATCATCAAGCGCGCCATAGCCGGAAGATGCCTCGTGCTTCCAGAAGAACAGCGCCTCGGGATCGGCCATGAAATCCTCGTCCATCTCGATGCGCAGATGGTTGACCTCGCCGATGATGTTTTCGTCGAGCAGCGCGCCGATGTGGCGGATGGCCGGGCTCTGGATGTAATTGTAACCGAGCGCCGCGACCTTGCCGGATTTCTTCGCCGCGGCCGCCATCGCCTCGGCTTCGGCGAAGCTCGGCGCCATCGGCTTTTCGCACCACAAATGCTTGCCGGCCTCGAGAACTGCGATGGCCATTTCCGGATGGAACTGGTTGGGCGTGGTGAGCGAGACGACGTCCACTTCGGGATCGTTGACGACGGCGCGCCAGTCGCCGGACGCCCTGGCGAAACCGAACTCGCCGGCCTTGCGCCTGGCGAGATCCTCATTGACCTCGCCGAGATGGACAAGCCGCGGTTTGGTCATGTCTGGAAAGACGGCGCCGACGGCACTCCACGCGATGGCGTGGCACTTGCCCATAAATCCCGTGCCGATAAGACCGACGCCGACCATTTTCCGTTCCTCCACCGTCATAGATGCTACGTGGATGAATTAGTCCATTTTTGTTCGGAATGGAATGTCTGCCTCATTTTTTATGGTGTTCTTGCGCAGCCTCGCTATGATGGGGCAGAGAGGACGCTTCACCGATGAGCTTGGACGGGCCGACGATGGACGAACGGGTACCTCGCGACTTCGAGACGCTGCGCGCCACGATCCTCGATCGGCGCGAAAGCCTGCCCAAGCGCATCGCCCAGATCGCCGCTTATGCGCTCGACAATCCCGACGATATCGCCTTCGGCACCGCCGCCAGCATCGCCGCCTCGGCCGGCGTGCAGCCCTCGACGCTGATCCGCTTTGCCCAGCAGCTCGGCTTTGACGGCTTCACCAGCCTGCAGCAGGTGTTTCGCGAACGGCTGCGCGAGCGCAACTCCTCCTATGACGAACGGCTGCAGGCGCTGCGCGCCAAGGCCGAGGGCGGCGCCGGCCACCGGGCGATCTTCGACGGCTTCGTCGCCGCCGCCAGCACCTCGCTCAACGACATTTCGCGCACGCTGGACGACGCGCATCTGGAAGAAGCGATTTCCCTGCTGGCCAAGGCACAGACCATCTATGTGCTGGCCAAGCGGCGCTCCTATCCGGTGGCGTCCTACATCGCCTATGCGCTTGGCAAGCTGAAGATCCGCAACCAGCTGATCGAATCAGCCGCCGGCCTCAACGCCGAGATGGTCAGCTTTGCGACGCCCGCGGATGCCGTCGTCGCCATTTCCTTCTCGCCCTATGCGCCGGCCACGATCGAGGAGGCGCGCACGATTTCGGAACAGGGCGTGCCGATCATTGCCATCACCGACAGCTCGTTTTCACCGCTTGCTCAGTTCGCCAGCGTCTGGTTCGAGGTTGCCGAGGCGGATTTTGCCGGCTTCCGCTCGCTATCGGCGACGATGGCGCTGGCCATGGCGCTGACCGTTGGCGTCGGCGAGAAGCGGCGCAACCCCGGCAAAGGGCGCAAGGCCTGAGCGGAAGGCAAAAGGCGATTTTAGATCGGGGAATGCTCATTCCATATTGACTATGGATTGGAATTATTATTTCATATTTTTCGGCGCCACGCTGCCGCTCGCGCGTGTACCCCAACATAACAGGCCCGACGGGAGGTTCCAATGAGCGAAGCCGTGGACGCGAAATACGCTGCGCTCGACGTCATCACCATCGGCCGGGCTTCCGTCGACCTCTATGGCCAGCAGATCGGCTCGCGGCTGGAGGACATCACCTCCTTCGCCAAGTCGGTCGGCGGCTGCCCCGCCAATATCTCGGTCGGCACGGCCAGGCTCGGCCTGCGTTCGGCGCTCCTGACGCGCGTCGGCGACGAGCAGATGGGGCGCTTCATCCGTGAACAATTGAAGCGCGAAGGCGTCAACACCGACGGGCTGAAGACCGACAAGGAGCGATTGACCGCGCTGGTGCTGCTTTCGGTCGAGAGCGAAGGCGTTTCGCCGATGATCTTCTACCGCTCCGACTGCGCCGACATGGCGCTGGCCGAGGAGGACATCGACGAGGCGTTTATTTCCTCGGCTCGCGCGGTCGTCGTCACCGGCACACATTTTTCCCGGCCCAACAGCGATGCCGCCCAGCGCAAGGCGATCCGCATCATGAAGGCCAAGGGCGGCAAGGTCGTGTTCGACATCGACTACCGGCCGAACCTCTGGGGCCTGGGCGGCCACGCCGAGGGTTTTGAGCGCTACGTCAAGTCCGACCGCGTCTCGGCGCAGTTGAAGACGGTGCTGCCCGATTGCGACCTCGTCGTGGGTACCGAGGAAGAGATCATGATCGCCTCGGGCGCGGACGACTGCCTGAGCGCGCTAAAGACGATCCGTTCGCTGTCCTCGGCCACCATCGTCTTGAAGCGCGGCGCCATGGGCTGCATCGTCTATGACGGGCCGATCAGCGACGATCTCGAGGACGGCGTGGTCGGCAAGGGTTTTCCGATCGAGATCTACAACGTGCTTGGCGCCGGCGATGCCTTCATGTCGGGCTTCCTGCGCGGCTGGCTCGGCGGCGAAAGCCTTGCCACGGCGGCGACCTGGGCCAATGCCTGCGGCGCCTTCGCCGTGTCGCGGCTGTTGTGTGCGCCGGAATATCCGACCTTCGAGGAATTGCAGTTCTTCCTCAAACTCGGCAGCAGGCATCTGGCGTTGCGCAAGGACGAGGCGATCAACCACATCCATTGGGCAACGACGCGCCGGCACGACATTCCCTCGCTGATGGCATTCGCCTGCGACCACCGGGTGCAGCTCGAGGACGTGGCGGCCAAGACTGGCGCTGACGCGTCGCGCATCGAGGATTTCAAGGTGCTGACGGTGAAAGCGGCGGCCAAGGTCGCCGCCGGGCGCGACGGATACGGCATGTTGCTCGACGAGAGGCATGGCCGCGAGGCGATGTTCGAATTCGCCAGGCATTCCTTTGCCTGGCTCGGGCGGCCGGTGGAGCTGCCGGGCTCGCGGCCGCTGCGCTTCGAATTCTCGCAGGACATCGGCTCCCAGCTCACCGAATGGCCGGTCGACCACTGCATCAAATGCCTTTGCTTCTATCATCCCGACGATCCGCCGGGCTTGAAGGAGGAACAGCAGCAGAAATTGCGCGCACTGTTCGAGGCCGCGCGGAAAGTGGGCAGGGAGCTTCTCATCGAGATCATCGCCGGCAAGCACGGCAAGCTCGACGACACGACCATCCCGCGTGCGCTTGAGGAACTCTATGCGCTCGGCATCAAGCCGGATTGGTGGAAGCTCGAACCGCAGGCATCCGCAGGCGCGTGGACGAAGATCGAGGCCGTGATCCTGAAGAACGACCCCTGGTGCCGCGGCGTCGTGCTGCTCGGCCTGGAAGCCCCGCAGGACGAGTTGGAGGCCGCCTTCGCAGCGACGGCCAAGGCGCCTATCGTCAAGGGTTTCGCGGTCGGCCGCACCATCTTCATCAATGCCGCCGAACAATGGCTTTCCGGCAGGATGTCGGACGACGAAGCGATTGCCGATATGGCATCGCGCTTCGAGCAACTGACCGAGGCATGGCTTGCCGCGCGCGGCGGTAAAGCAGCATAAGAAGGCACGGGCACAGGGACTGCGGAGGAAACCAATGAGCAAGACAATCCGCCTGACGATGGCGCAGGCGCTGACCCGTTTCCTGAGCAAACAGAAGACCGAGATCGACGGCGCAAAGGTACCGATCTTCGGCGGCGTCTGGGCCATCTTCGGCCACGGCAATGTTGCCGGCATCGGCGAGGCGCTCTACCAGGTGCGCGACGAACTGCCGACCTTCCGCGCCCACAACGAACAGGCGATGGCGCATGCGGCGATCGCCTATGGCAAGGCCAATTTCCGCCGCCGCTTCATGGCCGCCACCTCCTCGATCGGACCCGGCGCGCTCAACATGGTGACGGCGGCGGCACTTGCGCATGTAAACAGGTTGCCTGTCCTGTTTCTCCCGGGCGACGTCTTCGCCAACCGCATTCCCGACCCGGTGCTGCAGCAGGCCGAGGATTTTTCCGACGGCACGGCGACGGTCAATGACTGTTTTCGTCCGGTGTCGCGCTATTTCGACCGTATCACGCGGCCAGAGCAGATCATCCCGGCGCTGAACCGCGCCATGGCCGTGCTGACCGACCCGGCCGAATGCGGGCCGGTGACCTTGTCGCTCTGCCAGGACGTGCAGGCCGAGGCCTATGACTATCCCGAGAGCTTCTTTGCCGAACGGGTCTGGCGCCAGCGCCGGCCGCGCCCGGATCGGGCTGAATTGGCGGCTGCGGTTGCAGCGCTGAAGAGCGCACGCAAGCCGCTGGTGATCGCCGGCGGCGGCGTGCTCTATTCTCAGGCCTCGAACGAACTGGCGAAATTCGTTGAAGTCGCCGGCATTCCGGTCTGCGAAACGCAGGGCGGCAAATCCTCGCTGCCGGACGATCATCCGCTCAACATGGCGGCGGTCGGCGTCACCGGCACGTCGGCCGCCAACCGGCTGGCGGAAGAGGCCGATGTCGTGCTCGCCATCGGCACGCGCCTGCAGGATTTCACCACCGGCTCATGGGCGCTGTTCAAGAATTCGGGCAAGACCATCATCGGCTTGAATGTGCAGCCTTTCGATGCCGGCAAGCATCGGGCATCGACGCTGGTCGCCGACGCGGCCGAAGGCTTGGCCGAACTCGGTGCCGCGCTGAAGGGTTGGAAGGTGCCATCCGCCTGGACCGACAATGCGGCAGCCGGCAAGAAGGAATGGCAGGCCGAAGCCGCCAAGGTGACGGCGTCGACCAATGCCGCCTACCCTTCCGACGCGCAGGTGATCGGCGCCGTGCAACGCGCCATGGGCTCCGGCGTGACGCTGCTCAACGCCGCCGGCGGGCTGCCGGGCGAATTGCACAAGCTTTGGCAGGCCGGCGCGCCCGGCTCGTATCATGCCGAATACGGCTTCTCGACCATGGGTTACGAGATTGCCGGCGGGCTCGGCACCAAGATGGCCAAGCCCGGGGAAGAGGTCGTCGTCATGATCGGCGACGGCTCCTACCTGATGCTCAATTCCGAGATCGCCACCTCGGTGATGCTCGGCCTGAAGCTGACCATCGTGCTGCTCGACAACAGGGGTTTTGGCTGCATCAACCGGCTGCAGATGGCGACCGGCGGCGCCAACTTCAACAATCTCCTGAAGGATGCGCGCCACGAGGTGCTGCCCGACGTCGACTTTGCCGCGCACGCCGCGAGCATGGGGGCGATCGCCGAGAAGGTTTCGTCGATCGCAGGGCTGGAGACGGCGCTGGCTCAGGCGAAAGGCAACGACCGCACCACGGTACTGGTCATCGACACCGATCCGCTGGTCTCCACCGATGCCGGCGGCCACTGGTGGGACGTGGCGGTGCCGGAAGTCTCCGAGCGCAGCCAAGTGAACGCGGCGCGCAAGGTCTATGACGAGAAGCGGCGGATGCAGAGCGTCGGCGATTGATCTCGGCGCTGCCCACCCCCTACCTCTCCTTGTGGGGAGGTCGGACCGAAGGTCCGGGTGGGGTCTGGCGCCGCACCCCCACCCCGCTGCTTCGCAGCGACCCTCCCCACAAGGGGGAGGGTGAACAAGAACCGGAGTGACGACTTGAAAGCCAAACTGGGCATGTCCCCCATCGCGTGGTGGAACGACGATCTTGCGGAACTCAGCGACGACGTGTCGTTGGAGGAGTGCCTACGCCAGTCGCGTTCGGCCGGCTTCACCGGCATGGAGATGGGACGGCGCTTTCCCAAGGACCCCAAGGTGATGCTGCCGATCCTGAAGGCGGCTGACGTCACACTGTGCGGCGGCTGGTTCTCGGGCACGCTGGTCGACGAGGAGATGAGCAAGAACAAGGATCGCATCCAGCCGATGATCGACCTGTTCAAGGCGGTCAACGCGCCTTGCATCGTCTATGGCGAGGTTGGCCGTTCGATCCAGGGCGACCGCTCGAAGCCGCTCGCCACCAAGCCGAAACTCTCGAGCGACGAGATGAAGGCCTATGCCAGGCGCCTGACCGAATTCGGCGAATGGTGCGCCGAGCAAGGCATGCCGCTTTCCTATCATCACCATATGGCGGCGGTGGTCGAGACCGAGGCGGAGCTCGACGCCTTCATGCGCCATTCCGGAGCGGGCATTCCGCTGCTGCTCGACGCTGGACATCTGGCCTTTGCCGGCGGCGATGTGCTGCGCGCCATCGACAATCACCACAAGCGCATCAGCCATGTGCATGTGAAGGATGTACGCATGGGTGTGATCGAGAAGCTCGACCGCACGAGGCAGTCCTTCCTCGATGCGGTGGCTCTCGGCGCCTTCACCGTGCCGGGCGACGGCTCGCTGGATTTCGGCGCCATCGTGCAGCGTTTCGCCGACCATGGCTATGAAGGCTGGTTCGTGGTCGAGGCCGAACAGGACCCGAAGAAGAACCCGCCGCTCAAGATGGCGCAGGTGGGCCACAAGGAGTTGATGCGGGTGATGACGGCGGCCGGCTATACGGTCGAGACGCAGGGCTTCCCCGATGTCTGATCGGGTTCTCGCCAGGCCGGGCTTGCTGTAGGTTGCCGCGATGAAAGATTCCGAGCACCCCTTCTTCCGGCCATTGTGGCGGCGTGTCGCCGTCGTCGCGGTGTGCGTCATCTGGTCGATCATCGAATTCGCGAGCGGCACGCCGTTCTGGGGCGTGATCGCGCTGGGCTTCGCCGGCTATGGCGTCTGGCAGTTTTTTTATCTCTACAAGCCGGCCGACGAGAACAAGGCGCCCGCCGAAGTCGAACCGAAGGAGTAACCGGATGTCGAAGCTGCTGGTCAAAGCCGACAAGGGCCATGGCCGTGTCGCGCATGTCACCCCGCAAAGCGCCGGGTGGACCTATGTCGGGTTCGACCTGCATCGGCTGAAATCAGGGCAAACGGCTTCGGGAACAACGGACGATCGCGAAGTCTGCCTGGTGTTCGTCACCGGCAAGGGCACGGTCACGGCCGGCGGCAAGGATCTCGGCCTGCTTGGCCAGCGCATGTCGCCCTTCGAAGGCAAACCATGGTCGGTCTATGTGCCGCAGGGATCGGACTGGTCGGTGACGGCTGATAGCGGACTGGAACTGGCGGTCTGCTCGGCGCCGGGATTGAGCGGCGGCCTGCCAGTTCGCGTCATCGGGCCTGACGACCTCGGCCAGGAGGTACGCGGCAAGGGCACCAATACACGCTACGTCACCAACATCCTGCCCGAGGGCAAGCCGGCCGATTCGCTGCTGGTGGTCGAGGTCATCACGCCCGGCGGCCACACGTCGAGCTATCCGCCGCACAAGCACGACCAGGACAATCTGCCTGCCGAGTCCTATCTCGAGGAGACCTATTACCACCGCCTCAACCCGCCGCAGGGCTTTGCTTTCCAGCGGGTCTATACCGACGCCGACAAGGACGGCTCCCGCGATCTGGACGAGGCGATGGCGATCGAGGACGGCGATGTCGTGCTGGTGCCCAGGGGCTATCACCCCTGCGCGGCTTGTCATGGCTACGACCTCTACTACCTCAACGTCATGGCCGGCCCGAAGCGGACGTGGAAATTCCACAATGCGCCCGAGCACGAATGGCTGATGAAGGCCTGACCGTTGCGCGTTCACGGCTGAACCTGTTGGTCCAGATCAGGAAAATCGTCGGCTAAGGACCGGCGGGGTCGATTTGCCTTCGAAAACCCTTCAAAGCTTCGTCAATCCGTCATGGAAATCACCTATGGCAACGGGCTGACGAGGATCTTCGATGCGCTACGCCATCTACTTCACCCCCCAACAGGACGAAAAATTGGCGCGGATCGCCGCCAACTGGCTGGGCCGTGACCCGTTCGGCGCCGCGACGCGACCGGTGGAGGCGGTGGGCGATTTGTCGGCGGCGGAAGTCGCCTTCCACACCGCATCGGCACGGCGCTATGGTTTTCACGCAACGCTGAAAGCCCCTTTCCGGTTAGCGGCCAACGAAACCGAAGCCTCGTTGCGCGCAGCGCTCGACGCCTTTGCCGAGGCGACGCCCGTTGTGATGATCCCGCGTCTCGTCGTCAGCCAGATCGACGGTTTCTTCGCACTGGTGCCGGAGGCGCCATTGCCTCCGCTCAGTCGCTTCGCCGATGACGTGGTGCGCGATTTCGACCGCTTTCGCGCGCCGTTGACGGAGGCCGAGATCGAGCGGCGCAGCCCGGACTCGCTGAAGCCGGGCGAATTCCGCAATCTCTGCCAATGGGGCTATCCTTACGTCTTCGAGAGCTTCCGCTTTCACATGACGCTGTCCGGCAGGGCCGGGCCACAGGAAAGCCCTCGTCTTCGCCTGGCAATCGAGGGCCTGTTCGCCGAGGTGCTGCGCCAGCCGGTTCCGGTGGACGCGCTGACGTTGTTCATCGAGCCCGAACCCGGCGCCCCGTTCATGGTGCTTTCCCAGCACGCGCTCGGGCGCCGTCCGGCCAGAAAAACCGCCTGAAGCAACAAGCCGTAAAGGCCAGAAAAAACCAAGGACTGCCTGAAATGACCGCCGAGACCATTCTGAGCAACGCCCGCATCATTCTTGCCGACGAGATCATCGACGGCTCGCTCGTGATGCGTGACGGTCTGATCGCCGACATATCCGCCGGCGCCGTGCGAGCCGGCGAGGACATGGCTGGCGACTTCATCATTCCGGGACTGGTCGAGCTGCACACCGATCACCTGGAAGGCCACTATGCGCCGCGGCCCAAGGTGCGTTGGAATCCGATCGCCGCCGTGCTCGCCCATGACGCGCAAGTGGCGACCGCCGGCATTACCACCGTGCTCGATGCCTTGCGTGTCGGCATGGACGAGGATGCCGATCTCAACGCCGCTGACATCCGCAAGCTCGCCGACGCGATCGAGGACAGCGTGCGGATGGATCGATTGCGGGCCGATCATTTCATCCATCTACGCTGCGAGGTCTCGGCGCCGGATTGCCTCAGGGCCTTCGCCAATTTCGAGACGGACGAACGGGTGAAGCTCGCCTCGCTGATGGACCATGCGCCAGGCCAGCGCCAGTTCGTCAACCTCGAAACCTACGCCTACTACTATCAGCGCAAGCTGAAGCTGACCGATCACAATTTCCAGAAATTCTGCGAGAAACGGATGGGCGAATCGGCCCGGAATTCGGCCACGAACCGCGTCTTCATCGCCGCCGCCTGCCACGAGCGCGGCATCGTGCTTGCGAGCCATGACGATGCGACGACGGGCCATGTCGACGAAGCCATCGAGCAAGGCGTGCGCGTTGCCGAATTCCCGACCACCGAGGAGGCCGCCAGAGCTTCGAAGGATGCCGGGCTCGGCGTGCTGATGGGCGCGCCCAATGTCATGCGCGGCGCCTCGCATTCGGGCAATGTCTCGGCGCGCACGCTGGCCAGCGACGGCCTGCTCGACATATTGTCGTCCGACTACATCCCCTTCAGCCTGATCCAGTCCGCCTTCTTTCTTGGCGACGTCGTCGACGGCATTTCCCTGCCGCAGGCGGTGGCGATGGTGTCCAAGAACCCGGCCGAGGCCGTCGGTCTTTCCGATCGCGGCGTCATCGAAGAGGGCCGCCGGGCCGACCTGGTGCGCGTGCGCCTCGACGACCACGTTCCAGTGGTGCGCACGGTCTGGCGGCAGGGGCGGCGGGTCGCGTGATGGCTTCGGCATTGATCGAGCGTGAACTGTCGGCCGAGGCGTTTCCGATACGCGACGGCGTCTTCGTTGCCGTGGTGGGCCCGAGCGGCGCCGGCAAGGATACGATCATCGGCCATGCCAAGGCGCTTTTCGCCGACGAGACGCGGCTGGAGTTCGTGCGCCGCGTCATCACCAGACCGAGCGACACGGCAAGCGAGGATCACGACACGCTGGCCGATGCCGCCTTCATCGAGGCCGAAGCCGACGGCGCCTTCGCCGTCTCCTGGGAGGCGCACGGCCTGCGCTACGGCCTGCCGGCCGAGGTCGATTGGGCAGTGGCCAACGGCCATGTCGCTGTCGCCAATGTATCGCGCTCGATCATCCCTGCCTTGCGAAAGCGCTATGCCAATCTGGTCATCGTCGAGATCACCGCTTCGCCCGATGTGCTGGCCGGGCGGCTGGCGATGCGTGGCCGCGAGTCGCGCGGGGAGGTTCTGGCACGCCTGGCGCGAAGCGCGCCTGTGACGCTCTCCGGACCCGGCGTCACCTCGATCGACAATAGCGGTTCGCGCGAAGCGGCAGGCGAGCGCTTTGCCGAGGTGCTGCGCAAGGCGATGGCGTTCTCCGACATGTCGGGGCTGATCGACTAAAGGTGTTGATGGTCAGGTGGCGCCCGCCTGACCTGAATATCGAATGCACCTTCGTTCTATGCCGCGTGCCGGTCGTGGTCGGCACGACGCGTGCCGGCCGACGGCGTTGCCGAAGGTTGTGTCGGCGCGTCCAGAACCGCGACGTGATGGCGGTACACCATTTCCCAGCCTTTCCAGCCGGTAAACAGCAGGATGCAGACAACGATCAATGAAAGCAGCACTCCCCATGGGCGAACTGCCGCTTCGGCGCCTTGGCTGTAGCGAAGATAGAAATTGATCAGCGCCAGAACGACGGCGGTCAAATTGCCGACCATATGGTACCAGGCGTCCGTCAGCGCGCGGATGCGCGGCTCGCTCAGGAAATCGATAAAGCCGGCAATCGCCGCCAGGAGAGCCATGACGATGGCTGCTCCAATCAGCCACATCGACGCGCGTGCCCAAAAGGCGTCGGCAGTCCCCCAGAACATCAAATCGGTGAGAAACGCGCCGACAAGGAACGCGACAGGAAAGGGAATGAGCATCGGATGGATGGGATGACCTCCCACCTTGGCGGTGCTTAGCGGATTCGCGGCCATGACAATGCCTCCGAATAGAAAAGCTTTGAACAACGCCCAGACAAGGGTTTCGTTCCAATCCGGATGGAAGCTCGCAAGACCGTTTTCGCGATGCCGCCCCCCTTTTGCACTCAAGTCACTTGGGGCCGCACAGATACGGCCGACAACAGATCGAGCGGAATTGCGGGGCGGGCGAGATAGAGCGGCGTTATCTTTCGACGGCCACGGCGGATGGTGGCTTTTTGCCCCTGACTATTCCGCCGCTGCGCCGGCGATGCTCTTGCGGCTGGCGTCGACCATGCGCCGCCGCGCGCGGAACACACCCCATTGCTGGTCGATCAGCACGCCGATGAGGATGACGCCGCCCATCACCGCGAAGTTGAGCGAGGACGGGATGCCGAGCAGATTGACGAGGTTCTGCAGCTCCTGCAACAGCACGGTGCCGAGGATGACACCAATCAGCGAGCCCTCGCCGCCGCGCAGCGAGAAGCCGCCGAGCACGGCCGCGGCAATGGCGTAGAGCTCGTAGAACTGGCCGTGGCTGGCTGGCGAGATGGAGCGCGTGTACATGGCGAAATAGATCGCCGACAGCGCCGTCAGTACCCCGCAGATGACGTAGGCGGCCATGACGACACGCCCGGTGCGGATGCCGGAATATTTCGCCGCCTCCTCGTTCTTGCCGATGGCGTAGAGATAGCGGCCGAACACCGAGCGGTGCAGCACCACCCACATGACGATGGCGATGACGATCAGGGCGAAGAAGGAGTTCGGCACGCCCCAGGAGCGGCCGGCGGTCAAGAATTCGAGCTCCGGGAAATTCTGGCCGAAGGCGAAGCCGGCGGTGCCGTCGGCGGTGTAGAAGCGGGCGACGCCGCGATAGATCAAAAGGCCGCACAAGGTCACCACGAAGGGCTGCAATTTGAGCCGCGTGATCAGCCAGCCATGCGCCAGGCCGATGATGGCACCGAGCACCAGGATGAGCACGAAGGCCAGCGGCCATTCCATGCCGCGCACGGCGATGAAGTCGATGAAAAGCGTTCCCAGCAGCGCCACCAGCGAGCCGACCGACAATTCGATGCCGCCGGTGATGATGACGAAGGCCTGGCCGATCGACAGGATGCCGAACAGTCCGATCAGGTTCGAGGTGTTGGCGAGATTGATCGGCAGCAGGAAGCGCGGATTGATGATGGCGACGATGGCGCCGACCACCAGGATCAGGATCAGCAGGCCGAGATCTTTCTTGCTCATCATCTTCTCCCCAATGCCGGCCCGAGCGCTTCCGCGGCGCGGCGGCAGAATTATTTCGGCTGCTTGCCTACCGCCAGCAGCAGCACGTTTTCCTGGCTGAACTGGTCCTTGTCCAGAATGCCCGAGATCTGGCCCTCATGCATGACGGCGATGCGGTCGGACACGCCGATCACCTCCTCCATGTCGCTGGAGATCATCAGCACGGCGACGCCGGCGTCGGCCAGCGCACGCATCAGCCCGTAGATCTCCGCCTTGGCGCCGATGTCGATGCCGCGCGTCGGCTCATCGAGGATCATCACCTTGGGGTTCATCGCCAGCCATTTGGCCAGCACGACCTTCTGCTGGTTGCCGCCCGACAGCGTGCCGGTGCGCGTCTGCACCGAGGGCGCCTTGATGCCGAGATCTTTTTTCTGCTTCTCGGCGGTTGCCGTTTCGGCGCTGGTCGACACCAAGGAGCGCTTGGCATGCGCTGGCAGGTTGGGCAGCGAAATGTTCTGGGCGATCGAAAGGTCGAGCAGGATGCCGGTCAGCTTGCGGTCCTCCGGCACTAGGAAGATGCCGTGCGCGACGGCATCGGCCGCCGAGCCCAGGGCGAGCGGCTTGCCGGCGAGCTCGAGCGTGCCGCCAAGGCTGCTTTCGATGCCGAAGAACACCCGCGCCAGCTCGGTGCGGCCGGAACCGACAAGGCCGGCAAGGCCGAGGATTTCACCGCGCCTGACGTCGAGATCTACCGGGCGGCCGGGATAGGTCGGGGTGCGGATGGCCTTGGCCGACAGGGCGACGGCGCCGGGGGCGCGGGCCGCCTCGGAAGCCTTCTCGCGCTCCTTCAGCATGCGGCCGATCATCAGCTTGACCATCTGGTCGTGGTTGATGTCGCGCTTGGGCAAGGTGCCGGCCAGCATGCCGTCGCGCAGCACGATGACGCGGTCGGCGACGCGCTCGACCTCGTGCAGGCGATGCGAAATGAAAATGACGCTGATGCCGTCCGCCTTCAGCGCCCTGATGACGTCGAGCAATTTGTCGGTCTCGGCGATCGGCAGGCTCGACGTCGGTTCGTCGAGGATGACCAGCCTTGCCTTGATCGACAGCGCCTTGGCGATCTCGACCATCTGTTGCTGAGCGAGCGACAGTTCGGCGACGGGCGTGTCGGCGGAGAAATTGGCGCCGACGCGCTTTAGGAGCGGCGCCACCATGGCGCGCAGCCTGGCGCGGTCGACGAGCCTGAGCGGCCCGGCGCGCAGCGGTTCGCGGCCGAAGAAGATGTTGGCTGCGACGTCGAGGTTCTCGAAGAGGTTGAGTTCCTGGTGGACGAAGGCGATGCCGGAGCCCAGGCTGCCCTCGACGCTCAGGCCGTCATGGGCGGTGCCGTCGACGGTGACGGTGCCGCTGTCGGGCCGCGTCACGCCGCCGAGGATCTTCATCAAGGTGGATTTGCCGGCGCCGTTCTCGCCGACGAGACCGATGACCTCGCCCGGCCTGACCTCCATCGAGAAGCCGTCGAGCGCGACGACGCCCGGATAGGTCTTGCGCACGTTCTCGAGACTGAGGAACGGGGTGGTCGCGGCGATGGATGTGTCGGAATAATTCATCATGCCTGACAGCGTTGGCGGGCCGACCTCTTGGTAGACTGACTGGCCTCGAAGGGTTCGTCAATGCGAGAGCAGCCGGCTCAAGCGACGTTGAGCCGGCTGAACTGCCTTCGGTCTTAGTTTCCAGCCATCGCCTTCAGATTGGCGGCGTAGGCGTCGACGTCATCCTTGCCGATGATCTTGGTCGGGATGATGATGAGGCCGTCGGCCGGGATGCCCGACTTGTCGCCCTTGAGATAGGATGCCATCAGCTTCATGCCCTGATAGGCCCACTCGAAGGGCTGCTGCACGACGGTGGCGGCAATGGTGCCTTCCTTGACGCCGCCCAGCGTGATCGGATCGTCATCGAAGCCGACGACGGTGATCGAGCCGAGCTTGCCGGCATCGCGCAGCGCTTCATAGATGCGCGGCGTGTTGTAGGAGTAGAAGCCGACCATGCAGGTGACGTCGGGGCTGGCGACCAGCGCGTCCTCGACATTCTTCTTGGCGCGGGCCTGGTCGATGTCGTCGCCGCGCACGTCGACGAGCTCGATCTTGGTGCCGGCCAGGCCATCCTTCATGCCCTGGATGCGCTCCTTGGCATTGTCGGCGCCGAGCAGGCCGACGAAGCCGAGGCACTTGCCGCCGTCTGGCATCGCCTTCTTGGCGATTTCGGCCGCCTGCTTGCCGGCATCGACATTGGACGAGCCGATATAGGCGACGCGCTTGGTCTGCGGAGCGTCGCTGTCGGTGGTGAACAGCGCCGTTTCCGAGGCGATCTTGTTCAGCCCGTCGGTCGAGGTCTTGGGATCGACGGCCGAAACCATGATGCCCTTGACGCCGGCGGTGACCAGATCGTCCATCAGCCGCTGCTGGATGGCGACCGAGGACTGCTCGGGATATTTCAGCTCGAGATTGTAGTCGGGCAGTTCGCCCTGCGCCTTCTTGACGCCGGCTTCGGCCGCCTTCCAGAAGTCGGAAGCGCCGTTGACGACGAAGGCCAGCGTCGGCTTGTCGTCGGCGCGCGCGATCGTGCTCGCCGTCAGGCCAAGCAGCAGCGCCGCGGTGGCCACGGATGCATTGCGTATCAAGGATTTCATGTTCAACCTCCCGTTTTGGCCGGTCGTCGGACCGGCCGATCCTGCACTTGTCTGATTTGCCGTTCGCGGCTTGGACGCCCTCCTCCTCAAGGGTTCCCGGCACTGAAGATGGCGTCGTTCCAGCCACGGCGACGGACTTTAGAGACTCATCCCCCGTTCGTAAATAGTCCGATTTGTCAGACATATCACATGTCCGCGACAAGGCTTCGCGGGGGTACTATCCGCTTGCCATCGGGCCATTCGCATGCACCGCGCCCCAGGGAAAACGGACGCGACGGACCGACGTTACAGCGCATTTTCGTATTAGTAAACGGTATTAGTTGCGTTCGATGGCGACCGCGCCGGCGGTGACGCCGTTGGCTTTGCCGAGAACGCAAGGGTTTGGCGCAAAAGGGATAATCGGCTCATATGCTGTGATTTTAAGCTGCCCGAGCCCCTTAGCCAGTAGACCGGTCGCCTGCTAATAGATATAAGTCAGCCGATACTTCTATAAACCGGCGCGGCCTTGATGGTCGCCGGGCAGGCCGGACAGGCCGGGGAACACGAACAGCATGAGTGAGACCACCGATATCGCGACGGCAAGGCGCCGCAAGGCGCCGGTGAAGCCCAAGGGCCGGGTCACCATGACCGACATTGCGCGCGCCGCCGGCTGCTCGCAGGCGACTGTTTCCTTCGTGCTCAACAATTCGCCTGGCATAAAACTGTCGCGGCAGACGCGCGAGCGGGTGATCGAGGCGGCGCGCGCGCTGGGCTATAGTGCGCCGGCCTTTTCGGCACTGAAGGCGCCGGCCAGCGCCTTCGACGGGCTGGACGGGGTGATCGGCTTCGCCGTCGACCAGCTCGCCACCAGCCCGGAAGCCGTCGTCGCCATCGAGGGCGCGCGCCAGGCCTCGTGGAACGCCGGCAACGTGCTTCTGGTGGCGCAGACCATGGGCGACGCCGTGATGGAGCCGCGCGCCATAGAGGCGCTGACCAGGCGGGGCATTTCGGCGCTGATCTACATGACCATCTTCACCCGCGAGATCACGGCGCCCGACTTCCTCTACAGCCTCGACATCCCGGTGATCCTGCTCAACTGCTACACGTCGGATTACGCCTTCCCCGCCGTGGTGCCCTCCGAGATCGCCGGCGGCCAGAGCTCCACCCGGCACTTGATCAGCCACGGCCACCGCCGCATCGCCACCATCACCGGCGAGCCCTGGATGCAGGCGGCACAGGACCGCCTGAAAGGCTACCGCCGCGCTCTTGCCACTGCCGACATCCCTTTCGATCCCGAACTGGTGGTCGAGGGCGACTGGTCGGCAAGTGCCGGCTATGCCGCGACCGTCAAGCTCCTGGCGCTGAAGGACCGCCCGACCGCCATCTTCTGCCAGAACGACCGCACCGCGATCGGCTGCTACGAAGCGCTGAAGGAAGCCGGCCTGCACATCCCGCAAGACATCTCCGTGGTCGGCTACGACGACGAGGAAATCGCCCGGCATCTGTTCCCGCCGCTGACCACCTCGATCCTGCCGCATATGGCGATGGGCCAATGGGCGATCGAACAGCTCGAAGCGCCAGCGACGGTGGGACGGGGGCGCTATCCTATCACCAAGCTGGAATGTCCGCTGGTGGAGAGGGAGAGCGTACGGGCCGTGGCAGGCTGACCGCCCGGCCGACAAGGCAAGCATTTGGGCGATGAAAACCGGCGCCGCGAGCGCCGGCAGGCCACGGACTTTCCCGTCGGACTTTTCCGCTGTCGGGCCAGCCAGGCGTGCCCTTTCAATTGGCACAGCAAGCGGTCTGGCCGCCGGCCCCGAGGCCGCGAAGGCGTGAAAAATGCCGGCCAGCGACGCCGCGAGAGCCCTATTGCGCCAATGTTCGAGGACATTTGTTCCAAGCGCGGCGTGTTGGTTGAACAGATTGGGTTGCAGGCATAGCCTTGCGTCGTCCACCGGGGCTCGCCTCGAGCTTGCGGGGGCAACAGGCGGCGGATCGCGGCGTGCCGCTGATCGAGGAGACTAACATGCAGCTCGAACAATCCCTTGCCGGCATGCGCCGGCGCGACCTTCTCAAAATGATCGGCATTACGGCGGGCAGCGCCGCAATGTACCAGGCCATGACCAGCATGGGGCTGGCGGCAGAGTCCGATTACAAGGGACCGATCAAGCTCGAAGGCGACCCGAAAGGCGCTTCGGTGCTCGTCCTGGGCGCCGGCCTTGCCGGCATGCTGGCGGCGCTGGAACTGCGCCAGGCCGGCTACAAGGTGAAGATCCTCGAATACAATGCCCGCGCCGGCGGCCGCAACTGGACGATACGCGGCGGCGACACCGTCACCGAACTCGGCGGCTACACGCAGAAATGCGAGTTCGACGAGGGGCTCTACCTCAATCCCGGCCCCTGGCGCATCCCTTACCATCACAACGGGCTGTTGGCCTATTGCCGGAGGCTCGGGGTGACGCTGGAGCCGTTCCAGCAGACCAACCACAACGCCCTGCTGCACTCGACGGAGGCCTTCGGCGGCAAGCCCAAGCGGGTGCGCGAGATCGAGACCGACTTCAAGGGCCACACTTCGGAGCTGCTGGCCAAGGTGGCCAAGAAGGGCCAGTTGGAAGGGCTCGTCTCCAAGGAGGACCAGGAGGTGCTGCTCGAGGCGCTGCAGTCCTGGGGCGCGCTGGACAAGGACTACAGCTACAAATCCAGCCTCGCGACCGCCGAATTCCGCGGCTACGAGAAGGAGCCGGGCGGCGGCATCGGCGCCGAGCCGGTGGCGGGTCAGATCATCGGCGCGTCCGACGTGCTGAATTCGCGCCTGTGGGGCAGCCTCGCCAACTTCTCGCTCTACGAATTCCAGACCACCATGTTCCAGCCGGTCGGCGGCATGGGCAGGATCGGCGAAGCCTTCGCCAAGCAGGTCGGCGACCTCATCACCTACAATGCCAAGGTCACCAAGATCGCCCAGAACGACAAGGGCGTGACGGTGACCTATGAGGACGCGAAAAACCCCGGAACCGCCCAGGAAGCCAGCGCCGACTGGTGCGTGTGCACCATTCCGCTCACCATCCTCAGCCAGATCGAAATCCAGGTCGGCGGCGCCATGCAGGCGGCGATCGGGGCGGTGCCCTATGCGTCCTCGGTCAAGGTCGGCCTGCAGATGAAGCGCCGTTTCTGGGAGGAGGACGAATCGATCTTCGGCGGCGTCAGCTACACCAACTTGCCCATTTCGCAGATCTCCTACCCCAGCACCGGCTTCAACGCCGGCGGCAAGGGCGTGCTGCTCGGCTGCTACACATGGAACGGACCGAACTCCTACGAATTCACCGCCATGACCCCGCAGGAGCGCGTGCAGAAGGCGGTGGAATACGGCGCGCAGCTCCACCCGCAATACAAGCAGGAATTCGAGACCGGCGTTTCCTGGGCATGGCACCGCTCGCCCTTCACGCTTGGCTGCGCGGGCGACTGGACCGAGGAGGCACGCAAGGAGCATTACGACAATCTGTGCCAGATCGACGGCCGCATCGTGCTGGCCGGCGAGCATGCCTCCTACATTCCCGCCTGGCAGGAGGGCGCGATCCTGTCCTCGCTCAACGCCATCACCCGCCTGCACCAGCGCGTCATGCAGGGATGAGGCCATGCCGATTCCTTCGTTCACCCCGTATCCCGCGAGGCATCCCATCATGAGCAGCTCCTTCAAAAGACCCTGCGGTCTCATCGCCGCCATGGCCGCCGCCATGGCGTTCACGGCTCCCGGCGCGTTCGCCGATTCGGCCGGCGTCACGTTCAGCCAGGGCGATACTTTCACCGAAAAGGACGGCGCGGCGCTCTATGCCAATGTCTGCGCCGCCTGCCACCTGGACAAGGGGCAAGGCGCGGTCGGCGCCGGCCACTATCCGGCGCTGGCCAAGAACAAGAACCTGGAGACCGGCGGCTATCCGGTAAGCCTCGTCCTGCACGGGCAAAACGGCATGCCGCCGGTGGGGCAGATGATGAGCGACGACCAGGTCGCGGCCGTGGTCAACTATGTCAGGACGCATTTCGGCAACGACTACAAGGATGCCGTGACGGCGCAAGACGTGAAGGATGTCCGCTGATTGCGGATGTCGCCCGCACATGCGGCACCGCAAACCGCGCGGCGGGCATTTTGGCGCTCGCCGCCCTCTCGAATGGAAGGAAACGGGTCATGAAACCATCGATCGGGAAATCATGGATTGGGGCCGCCGTGCTGGCGGCGGGAATGCTGGCGGCCGGCGCGGCCGTGGCCGACGACGTCGTTCGCCACAAGATTCCGAATTCGGATTTTCCGATCCTGCGCGCCGTCGAGGTGCCGGCCGGCAAGACCACGGTCTATCTCAGCGGCGCCGTGCCGTCGGTCATCGACGAGAAGGCGGACAAGGCGACGGTCGCCGCCTATGGCGACACCGAGGCCCAGACCGGCTCGGTGCTGAAGTCGATCGACAAGACGCTGGCCGATCTCGGCCTGAAGATGGGCGACGTCGTCAAGATGCAGGTCTTCCTGGTCGGCGATCCCGCCAAGGGCGGCAAGATGGATTTTGCCGGTTTCATGAAAGGCTACACGAAGTTTTTCGGCACAAAGGACCAGCCGAACCTGCCGACGCGTTCGGTGGTGCAGGTCGCGGGCCTCGCCGGCCCCGGCTTCCTGGTCGAAATCGAAGTGACCGCCGTGCGGCCCTGAAGCCGGGGCGTTCGGCCAGCCCGTCGAGCCAGGATGCCGAACGGGCTGGCGAGGCGCGGATCTGGCGGGCCGCGAACCGGGGCGGCTGAAGCGGCCTCGCTCGCCCAGGCACCCACCGAAAGGCGGAGCCGGGCGATGTTGACCCGCCAGTGAGGGCTAAACCGCGCGGAGCCCACGCCCATGCACTAGCCATTCGTCGAAGGCAGGTTGCGGGATCGCGGACGGAAAACCGCCTCACGCTTTTCCCGGAATTGCCCTAGCCTCGCCTCTTCAGCGCAGGGAGAGCGAGATGACCTCAAGTTTCACCGTTCATGACGCCAGCGGATATGAGCAGCTCATGGGCCGCTGGAGCCGCAAGCTCGCGCCCAAATTCATCGACTTCGCCGGGCTTGCCCGCGGCGAAAAGATCCTCGACGTCGGCTGCGGCACCGGCAGCCTGACATTCGAGCTGGCCAAATCCGCCGACCTCGCGGCGATCGCGGCAATCGACTTTTCGCCCGTCTTCGTCGAGGCGGCGAAGCGGCGCAACACCGACCCGCGCATCGAGATCCAGCAAGCCGACGCCACCGCCTTGCCGTTCGCCGACGATGGTTTCGACCGCGCGCTGGCGCTGCTCGTGCTCCACTTCGTGCCGGAGGCCGGCAAGGCGGTGGGCGAGATGCGCCGCGTGGTGCGGCCGGGCGGCGTGGTGGCGGCCGTCGTGTGGGATCATCTCGGTGGCATGCCCGGCATGCGCATGATGATCGACACGGTGGCCGCGCTCAGCGAAGGCGGACGCCAGATGCGCAGCCGCTATTGCTTCCAGCCGATGATGCAGCCGGGCGAAATGAAGCGGACTTTTGTCGAGCAGGACCTGGCCGACGTGACCGAAACCGAGCTGATGATCCGCATGGACTACCGGGACTTCGACGACTATTGGGCGCCGATAGCGGCCGGCGAAGGCCCGCTCGGCAAATACATGATGACGCTCGATCCAGCCGAGCGGACGCGCAGCGAGGCCGCCGTCCGCGATGCCTATGAGGCCGGCCGGCCGGATGGCGCGCGGTCGTTTGCGAACGTTGCCTGGGCTTGCAGGGGCGTGGTGCGGTAAGGGCGCCGAAGAACCGCCCATCCGCCATCTGCCGCCCAGGCCGGTCTCCATGAAGACGCGCCGGCGCTATTGCGGCAGACCGGCGGCCTGCAGCGCCTCGCCGAGGCATTGCGCGAGCGCCGGGGCGCAGTGCACGGCCGCGAACTGCCGGCTGTAGCGAAACGTCGGGTGCAGCTCACGCACCCGCGCGGCCGCCGCCATCGCCTCGTCCAGCCGGCCGAGTTTCGCCAAAGCGGCGGCCAGTTGCACATAGGTGATGCTGTGGGCGGGATTGGCCTGCACGGACCTGTATGCGGCGCGGCAGGCCTCGTCATAGCGGCCGCGCAGCAGATGGCTCATCGCCTGGGCGTCGAAGGCGGCGAAGGCCCATGGGTCGAAGGGGCTCAGCCGCATTCCGCGCTCGCTCCACGCGATGGCTTGCTCGGCTTCGCCGCTCCAGCCGAGAATGACGCTGCCCAGAATGTAGGTCAGGGCGGATGACGGGCTGACGGCGAGCGCGGCTTCCAAAGCGGTGAAGGCGGCCTTGCGGTCATGTCCATCCATGCCGATCGAAAACCCCGCAAGGGTAAGCGCCGAGGCGTCGTCCTGCCCGTGCAGGATGGCCAGGCGGGCATGGCGTACCGAAGCCTCGCGATCGGCTTCCTGCATGCCGGCGCGAACGAACAGGCAATGGTGGCACATGGCGGCGTTGCCGTGGGCAAGCGCATAGGTCGGCTCGAGTTCGATGGCGCGTTCGAGCAGCACGAGCGCCTGCGTCACCCGTTCGGGCATGCCGGAATCCACGTCCGGCTGGGCCCGCAGCACGAGGTCGTAGGCATCGAGACTGTCGGGTCGCTTGCGCCTCACCCTCTCGATCTCGACGCGCCGCAGGCTGGGCGCGATCGCGCCGACGGCCGCGAGCGCGATCTCATCCTGGAGCGCGAAAATATCGGCGGAGGCGCGGTCGAAGCGCTCGGCCCATATGTGGGCGCCGGTCGAGGTGTCGATCAACTGGCCGGTGACGCGCACGCTGCCGCCGGCCCTGCGCACGCTGCCTTCGAGCACATAGTGGACGCCGAGCTCGCGGCCGACCTGCTTCACGTCCACCGCGCGTCCCTTGTAGGTGAAGGAGGAGTTGCGGGCGATGACGAACAGCCAGTTGATGCGCGCCAGGCCGGTGACGATGTCGTCGACGATGCCGTCGGCGAAATAATCCTGTTCGCCGCTCAGGTTCGAGAACGGCAGGACCGCGATCGACGGCTTGCCGGGCCATGTCAGCGTTGCCGCCTCGGGGCCGAGACCACCGATCGCGACCTCGGGCCCGACATAGCGGTAGCCGTGCCGCGGCAGCGTCTCGATCCAGCTTCCGCCGCCGGCCGTGCTCTCCAGCATGCGCCTGGCCGCCGCGATCTGCACCGTCAGATTGCTGTCCTCGATCGCTTGGC
This sequence comes from Mesorhizobium sp. B2-3-6, assembly GCF_006442305.1. Classification (NCBI taxonomy): domain Bacteria; kingdom Pseudomonadati; phylum Pseudomonadota; class Alphaproteobacteria; order Hyphomicrobiales; family Phyllobacteriaceae; genus Mesorhizobium; species Mesorhizobium sp. B2-3-6. Next base: position 118,789 of record NZ_VFVW01000012.1, read on the forward strand.
CCGGCCATGCGGCGTCGATCAGCGCCTGCTTGGGAATCGGCTTGCCCGTGCGTTCGACAAGCAGCGCCAGCAGCGCGACGGCCCGTTGGCCGAGCGGCGTCGGCTGGTCGCCGTGGAACAGGATCCCGGCTTCGCCGTCGATGCGAAAGGGGCCAAAGGCGAGGCTCGTTGCCATTCCCGAAGGAGATACCGTTTGCAATCTTTTCGCAATGATTTCGCAACGGCTTCACGACTGGCCGGCCGGGTAGAGGCATCCTGTGCCGGTGGCTGCGGGAAAAAGCAGCGAACCGATGGAGGATCAAATGAGCGCCGCCCCTGTCATCCGGATGCCCGACGAGACCAAGGGGGTCATGCTGCGTGGCCAGCCGATGGTGTTCCTCGTCACCGGCGCGGATACCAGACACACGAGCATGTTCGACTGGACCATACCGGCCGGCTTCGCCACCGGCCTGCATGTCCATCGCGTGCAGGAAGAGACCTTCTATGTGCTTGACGGCGAATACGTCTGGCACGTCGGCGCGCAGGTGATCCGGGCGACGCCTGGCACCTTCCTGTTCATTCCGCCCGGCGTGCAGCACAACATCACCAATGTCGGCGAAAAACCGGCCCGCGTGCTGATGACCGTCTCGCCGCCCGGGCACGAGCACTATTTCGAGGACCTTGCGAGGCTTGCCGCAAAAGGCTCCCCGGATCCGAAGGCGCTCGCCGCGCTGCGGAACCGCTACGACACCGACCAGATTTCCACCCTGACGGCAAGTGCCTAGGCGAATTGGTGCATAGGCGTCATTGGCCTGCTTCCGGCGCAACCGTAGCGTCCACCAGCGATGTCCGGACACGGCAAAGATGATCTCCACGGCCGAGAGGCGGCCTCGGTCCCGCCGCACGTGGCGAGGGGCCAATGGGCGATCGAGCAGATGGAAGCGCCGGCGGCGGGGCGGGGCGCTATCCCCTCACCAAGCTCAAGTGTCAGCTGGTGGATGAGGAAAATGTAGGGGCCGGGGGCGGATAGGCGCGCCTTCGTTCGAAGCGGCCAATCTCATCTAACCGCGCGTTCATATCCGAGAAAATCGCTCAATCGTAAACAAGGCTGGCCAAATCAAACATGTTGGTCGACACAAACCGGTTCACCCTATCGTCAAACAGAAGACGCACTGGCAAATCCTCACCATGAACTGTCCCCCAAAACACCTTGCCGTAGGTCGAATGGTCGACTCGCGCCTTGATTGTGTTGCGATCCGACTGCAAACGTCCCGTTTCGCCGTCATCCTTGATTTCGATCAGCGCGATACCGTCGGGTTTCGAGCGGCGCGCCACGCCTACCGCAAAATCAGGAAAAAAGTTGCTGCCGTCCGGCAGCACCAGTTTTGGAGCCCATTTGGTGTTTTCTGTGCAGCGCAACCACCACAAAACTGTACCAGTGCTATCCTTGTCGAGCAGCTGTGCAAATGCGCTTTCCGGGCGATTCATGCCGGAGGGAAAGACGCCGTGTGCGGCCTTGTCGGCGCGCTGCAATCCCTCGATATCAACTAGGTTCAACGGGATTTGGTCTCCATTTTCAACCGTCATCCGTAGACGCTGAGCCGCCCGTACGGCCTCACGCATCGCTGGTTGTTGCTCCAATGCAGCGAGCGCCACCCCCCGCCTCAGCATTCGCTCATCGGTCGGCACCGCTTTTTCATCCGCGGCGCACTCTAGAGCGTTTCATATCTTGACGGAAGCGTAGCCTGCGTTTTCGAAGTAGTTCCTGCATTCGGCTGCCTCGATTGTT
>NZ_VFVW01000013.1:0-116990 GCF_006442305.1 Mesorhizobium sp. B2-3-6
AATCCAGCCAGCATCTTGAATCACAAACATCCGGTTTTGGGAATCCTACGATTCTCCCAAAATAGGAAATGCTCTAGTAGGAGCGCGGCGGCACGAACAGGCAGATCGTCTTACCGGCGTCTAGACCCGCTTGATGCGCGCACCAGTGGAATTCGCCGTCCGGGCTGTCCTTCACACGCTTGTCGGTCATCGGGACAACTTCCCCCGTGCCGGCGATCACATAACCCTCGGGTTTTTCCAAAACCTCGCCAGTATGGGCCGTGCGGCAATCGTAGTTAGCGCAGCATGCGAATGGATAGCTCCAACCCAGCGGCTTCGCCGCTGTAGGCTTGGCGTCGTGGGCGAAGGCAGGCGCCATCGGCAACGCAATCGCTGCGATTGCAAGCAGGCAGAGCATGAGTCGGCCCACCGCGGCCCGAGCCGATTTTGATGGGGCAGCAGACATGGAAGCGCTCCTTTCGACGAGCATCAAGCGTTTCGCTTGCCCGTTCCTGAAACGTGTCTTCCCAGCGGCCGGATCGTCAGCAGGCATTTCTGCCGCGCCCGGCCATAGATGCTTTTGTCTCCCCTCGACCATGGATGGTGGGCCGATTTGTGAGTCGGCGCAAGAAACCACTGCATGCCGATGTCGCAGGCTGAATGCCGCGCATCGGCAACAGAAAACAGGCGCCGTCTCTCGATTGGATAGGCAGGCACAACCATGCCCAGCAGACGGGATCGCAGATAACGAGATTCAGCGAGAGAAGTTCCGGCCTATTCGCCAGCAGGTCCTGTGATCACGTGTTCGTCATACTGCGGCAGGCCGTCGCTGATCGTGTACCACGGCGCCTTGGAACCGACGAAGATATGCTCGGTCGGGCGGATGCTCGGGTTGTCGACGAGCGTTCCCATCGCGACATGGACGAAGGCGCCCTGGCGCACGACCGAATAGAGCAGCGAACCGCACCGCTTGCAGTGCGCGTCATGGCCGTTGTCGTCGCCGAAGACCAGCAACATGTCGTGGCCCTTGGTCAGGACAAACTTGGCGCGTTCGATGCCCGCGAAGGGCTTGAAAGCCGAACCTGTCGTGCGCCGGCAGTTCGAGCAATGGCAATTCGCCGCGTACAGGAACTCGTCAGCGACCGCATAGTGCACCGCGCCGCAGAAGCACTTTCCAACAAGCTTGCGAGCCATCATCCAATCCAAATGTGTGGCACTGTAGGCGCCGGCCCTAATCCAGGTCCGCCACCGCTTCCCCAGCACCACCCTCGATGCGTTGCGACAGCGAGGCTTCCATGAAGTCATCGAGGTCGCCATCGAGCACGCTCGACGGGCTGGTGCTTTCGACGCCAGTACGCAGATCCTTCACCAGCTGATAGGGCTGCAGCACGTAGGAGCGGATCTGGTGACCCCAGCCAATGTCGCTCTTCGATGCTTCGGTGGCGTTGGCGACGGCTTCGCGCTTCTTCAGCTCTTCCTCGTAAAGCCGCGAGCGCAGCATCTCCCAGGCCTTTGCCCGATTTTTGTGCTGCGAACGTTCGGCCTGGCAGGCGACCGCTATACCGGTGGCGAGATGGGTAATGCGCACCGCCGAATCGGTGGTGTTGACGTGCTGGCCGCCTGAACCGGACGAACGATAGGTGTCGATGCGCACGTCGGATTCGGAAACGTCGATCTCGATCGTATCGTCGATGACGGGATAGACCCAGACGCTGGCGAAGGACGTGTGCCGGCGCGCGTTGCTGTCATAAGGTGAAATGCGCACCAGCCGGTGGACGCCGGACTCCGTCTTCAGCCAGCCATAGGCATTGTGGCCCTTGATCAGCAGCGTCGCGGACTTGATGCCGGCTTCTTCGCCGTCATGCACTTCCAGCACCTCTACCTTGAAGCGGCGGCGCTCGGCCCAGCGCGTGTACATGCGCAGCAACATCGAGGCCCAATCCTGGCTTTCGGTGCCGCCGGCGCCTGCGTGGATTTCGAGATAGGTGTCGTTGGCGTCGGCTTCGCCCGACAGCAGCGTCTCGACCTGGCGGGCCTTCGCCTCGCCTTGCATCGAGCGGATCGCTGCCTCAGCCTCGGCAACGACGCTCTCGTCGCCCTCTTCCTCGCCGAGTTCGATCAGGCCGATATTGTCTTCCAGCGCCTGGGTCAGGCCCCTGACCGCCGCGATGCCTTCCTCGAGGCCCTGGCGCTCGCGCATCAGCTTCTGCGCTTCCAGCGGTTCGTTCCAGAGGCTGGCGTCCTCGGCGCGGACGTTGAGATATTCAAGCCGCTTTATGGCCTGATCCCAGTCAAAGATGCCTCCTCAGCAGGGTAATCGCCTGCCTGATCTCGTCGACAATATTCTGCGTTTCCGCGCGCATGGCCTGGTGTTTTATCCTGTTGCTGAAAGTGACGCCTGGTCGGCGCGATACATAGGGACGGCGCCGCCGCCTGTAAAGCAAATTGGACCGGCCCAGGGCCGGCCCAATCCTGCATGCATACCCGTCAGTAGAGGCCGCCGCCGCCCGACTGGATGGCCTGGTTGGCCTGAGGCGACAGCGCGCCGCCGGAGGCATTGGACCCGTCGGCGCCCATGCCGATCACCCAATAGCTGTCGGCTGGCCCGGTGCCCGGCTTGAAGGCCTCGATGATGGTGCCGGGATCGCCCGAATTGGCCCGCATGCCGGTCTTGCGGTTGATGGCGACCAGATTCATGCCTTCGGGAACCTTGAAGTCGACATTGGGCGTGCCATCCAGCGCCACGCGCATGAAATCCTTGAAGATAGGAGCGGCGAGGCCGCCGCCGGTGGCGCCATGGCCAAGGCCGCGCGGCGTGTCGTAGCCCATATAGAGGCCGACGACGAGGTTTGGCGTGTAACCGATGAACCAGGCGTCCTTTTCGTCGTTGGTGGTGCCGGTCTTGCCGGCGATGTGGCGTCCGAGCTCGGCGATGGTGGCGCCGGTGCCGCGCTGGACGACGCCTTCCATCATCGAGGTGATCTGGTAGGCGGTCATCGGATCGAGAACCTGTTCGGAATTATCGACAAGCTCAGGTTCGGGCTGGTTCTGCCATTCGGCCGCGTTGCAGCCTTCGCAGCCGCGTTCGTCCTGCTTGAAGACGGTCTTGCCGTAGCGGTCCTGGATACGGTCGATCAATGTCGGCTTGATCGACTTGCCGCCATTGGCCATGATCGAATAGGCCGAAACCATGCGCATCACCGTCGTCTCGCCGGAGCCCAGCGCCATCGGCAAATACGGCGCCAGATGGTCATAGACGCCGAAACGCTCGGCATATTCGACGACCAGCTTCATGCCCATGTCGTTGGCGAGGCGCACAGTCATCAGGTTGCGCGACTTTTCGATGCCGGAGCGCAGGGTTGCCGGACCAGCGACCGTGCCGTCGTAGTTCTTCGGCGTCCAGGTCGTGTTGCCGCTCTGGATGGTAATCGGCCCGTCCATGATCACCGACGCCGGCGTATAGCCATTGTCGAGCGCCGCGGAATAGACGATCGGCTTGAACGAAGAGCCGGGCTGGCGCATGGCCTGGGTGGCGCGGTTGAACTCCGACTGCGCGTAGGAGAAGCCGCCGACCATGGCCAGCACGCGGCCGGTGTGTGGATCCATGGCGATTAGGCCGCCTTCCACTTCGGGGACCTGGCGCAGGCTGTAGGCGTCGTCGGAGCCTTCGTTCTTCTGGACGAAGACGACGTCGCCCGGCTTCAGCACATCGGCCGGCGACTTGGCCCTGACCGTCTTGCCGCCGACCACATGGCGCATGGCAAAGCCCATGTCTTCCTTGCTGACGGTGCCTTCGACGCGCTCCTTGACGATGTCGCCCGACGCCTGGCGTGCCGGCTGCAAGCCAATCGACAGGCCGGATGCCGAACTGTCGAGCACGACTGCGAGCTTCCATTCGGGAACGTCTTCCAGTCCCTTCACATTGCCCAGCGGCACACCCCAGTCGCCGGACACGTCGATCGTCTTCAGCGGCCCGCGGTAGCCGCGCAGCGTGTCGTATTTGATCAAGCCGTTCTGCATCGCCTTGCGGGCGATGAGCTGGATCTTCGGGTCGAGCGTGGTGCGGACGGACAGGCCGCCTTCATAGAGCGCGTTCTCGCCGTAGCGGGCGATGATCTGGCGGCGCACCTCCTCGGTGAAGTATTCGCCGGCGAACAGATAGGTGCCGTTGCGGCGCGGTGTGACGCCGAGGGGCTCCGCCTTGGCCTTGTCGCCTTCCTCGCGCGTAACGTAGCCGTTCTCGACCATCTGGTCGATGACCCAGTTGCGGCGCTCAAGCGCGCGGTCGGCATGCTTGAAGGGGTGATAATTGTTCGGCCCCTTGGGCAGCGAGGCCAGATAGGCGGCCTCGGCCACGGTCAGCTCGTTCACCGACTTGTCGAAATAAGTGAGCGCGGCACCCGCCACGCCATAGGCGCCGAAACCGAAGAAGATTTCGTTGAGGTAGAGTTCGAGAATGCGGTCCTTGGAATAGGCCTGCTCGATGCGGAAGGCGAGGATCATTTCCTTGATCTTGCGCTCGTAGGTCTGGTCCGAGGTCAGCAGAAAATTCTTCGCCACCTGCTGGGTGATCGTCGAGGCGCCAACCTGACGCCTGCCCGAGCCGAAATTCTGCAGGTTGACGATGATAGCGCGGCCCAGGCCGGTCACGTCAATGCCGGGGTGGTTGTAGAAATTCTTGTCCTCGGCCGACAGGAAGGCCGCCTTGACGCGGTCGGGGATGGCCTGGATCGGCAAATACAGGCGCCGTTCGCGCGCGTACTCGGCCATCAGCGCGCCGTCCGAGGCATGGATTCGGGTGGTCACCGGCGGCTCGTACTTGGCCAGCACCTCATAGTCGGGCAGATCCTTGGACAAATGCCCGATATAGATGGCAACCCCCGCCGCGACCAGCAGGGCCAGCGTCGTGCCGATACCGAAGAAATAGCCAATGAGACGAATCATGCCCGCTCCAGTCCTTGGTTCGGGAATTTCCTAAACGAAGCCGCCTTCCGCGCAAGCATTCGAGCCGGTCCCAACCCGTAATGGAAAACCCATGTCGCTACCATGTGGGCAAAATACGGCAAGGCCGGATTTCGCGGCCGTGAGTCGGAAATAAAAGCGTCGGGTGTTGTCGCCGCGCAACGCTGCCTGTGGTTGCAGGCGTCGTCAGGCATTTCAGCCCCCGGTTCCCGTTCCGGCACGCGCGGAAGCGAACAGCGCGACGGCGTTGGTGATGCTTTGCGCCGCCTTGCCGCGCCAGTCGGCGTCGAGCAGTTGCGCCTCGTCCTTGGCATTCGAGAGATAGCCTAGTTCGACCAGCACGGAGGGGACGTCAGGCGCTTTCAGCACCTTGAACCCAGCGGAACGCTGCGGATTGTTGATGAGGCCGACGCTGGTCGACAACTGGCCGACCAGCGTGTGGGCGAAACTCATCGAAAAGGTGTGGGTCTCGCGGCGGATCAGGTCGATCAGGATATCGGTGACTTCCTTGTTGTCGTCCTTGATCACCATGCCGGCGAACTGGTCCGAGAGATTTTCACGGTCGGCAAGCGCCTGCGCTTCCGGATCCGAAGCCTTGTCGGAAACGGTATATACGGTCGCGCCACGGATGCCCTTGAGGCTGATAGTGTCGGCATGAATGGAGATGAGCAGGTCGGCCTCATGCTGGCGAGCGATGCGCACGCGGTCGTCCAGCCGCAAATATTCGTCGGTGTCGCGCGTCATGAAGACATCGTATCTGCCGACGGCGGCGAGCTTGTCGCGCAGTTCCGTGGCGAAAGCCAGCGTGACGTTCTTTTCGACGGTGCCGTTCAGGCCCTCGGCACCGCCATCGACGCCGCCATGGCCCGGATCGATGACGACGGTGAAGCGATGGCCCGGATTGGAGACCGGCCCGGTGCCGACCCGCCCGCCCTTGTCGGTCGAAACCGTGGAACCGGTGGTCAGCGCCTGATTGGCAAGGGCAGTGTCGAACTCGCGTTCGGAGGCCGCCGACATGTCGATGGCGATGCGGTAGCCCGCGCCGTCCTCGTTCTTGAGAACATCGAGCTTGTCGACCGCGAACGGCCCCTTCCCGGTGAGAACCAGCCGCGACACGCCTGCCTCCAACTCACCCAGGCGCACGCCCTTGACCAGCCCGCGAGGCTTCAAATCCTTGGCATCGATGGCTAACTTCGTATTCGCCAGATCGATGACCAGACGATTGGGCCCGCGCAAAAGGAACCATTTGACGTCGGGCTCGCGGTCGAAATCCATGACGATGCGCATCTTGGTGGCATCGCCCGCCATCTTGTAACCGGTTGCCGTGAGCGGGGCATCGGCGGCGTTGGCGACCAACGAGATGGTCATCGACAGCAGGAGGCAGAAGATCGCGAGCAAACGGCCGCCGGCACGACTGCCCTTGTCTGTGAAGCCTGCCAGTACCATCTCTTTGCAGTCGCTCCCGGTTTGGCGCCAAGGCGCCCGGTCATGTAGTCGAAGTGCCGGTTAGGCCGCGAACTCGATTAACGATTGGTATCCAGAGAAGGTTAACCAAGCCTTTTCACGCGAGGCCCGGACCCGTGCTTACGTGGCGGAACCGCTTTTGCCGGCGTCGGAAATCGGGGTTGCCTTCCAACCCGCCAAATCATAAAAGCGATAGTGGATCACTGCAATCCTGGAACCGCCCTCCTCCGCAGCTTCCCGCTACAGGTGAGACGAAAGGCGGCTCCTTTCGCTCCATGCGAGAAGGGTTCAGGTGATCGCGACGAATTTCGCAGGTGTGCGCCCGTGGCGGGGGAATCGCCTGCGTGAGGAAAACGGCCGGGTTTGTCCCGCGCCGGCTCTGTATGAGCAAACAAGCTGGTCCGGTTTCCGGGCTTTGGTTCAAAAGGTTCTGCTGGTGACGATGGCTTCAAGCGCAATCATGGAAAGGTCCGCATCAAACCGCGCCAATATGGCTGCGGGCGGCACCGCCATGGCGCGCAGGCACCGTCCGGCGGACATTCAGACATCCGGCACCCACATTCATCCAGACACACAGCAGCGGCCTTTGCGCCGCAAGCTGCGGCTGACGGCTGCCGGGGGGAAACGAAATAATGCCCAACAAAATGCTGATAGACGCCTCCCACCCGGAGGAAACACGCGTTGTCGTCGTACGCGGTAATCGTATCGAAGAATTCGACTTTGAATCACAGGACAAGAAGCAGCTCAAAGGAAACATCTATCTCGCCCGCGTAACGCGCGTCGAACCCTCCCTTCAGGCAGCCTTTGTCGAATATGGCGGCAACCGTCACGGTTTCCTCGCCTTCAGTGAAATACACCCCGACTACTACCAGATCCCCGTCGCCGACCGTCAGGCGCTGCTGCGCGCCGAAGCGCAGGAAGCCGAGGACGAGGACGATGAGGACGGCGAAGGCGACGACCGCCAGAGCCGCGATCGCGGCCGGCGCGGGCGCCGGCGCGGCGGCAAGGGCCGCGACCGCGCAGAACACAAGCGCGATGCGAGCGGGGCCGATGCCGACGAGGCAACCGAAACGGCCGGCGAGGCAGGCGACGCCGACAATGGCAATGACGCCGTCTCGGAGAACACTTCCCACGGTTCGGAAACCATCGAACATGCGGCCGATATCTCGGAACAGGCCGCGGATGCATCCAATCGTGGCGAAGCCTCCCCCGAGCAGGGCGACGAATCTTCTGGGCAGAACGAAGGCGAGACCCGCGAGGGCGGCCCGACGTCGATCGCCGCCTCCGTCGACGCCGATGTGATTTCCGAACCCGTCCCGCTGACGGAACAGGGCAGCGAATCCAGCGACGATGATCGCGGCATGCTGGAAGAGGTTCAGTCTTCGCATCCGGACGATCACGAGGTCGAATCGGTCGGTGCCGAGGATGCCCTGGAGGAAGCGCGCAACCGCCGCAAGCCGATGCGCCGCCAGTACAAGATCCAGGAAGTGATCAAGCGCCGCCAGATCCTGCTGGTGCAGGTCGTCAAGGAAGAGCGCGGCAACAAGGGCGCGGCGCTCACCACCTATCTGTCGCTTGCCGGTCGCTATTCCGTGCTGATGCCGAACACGGCGCGCGGCGGCGGAATTTCGCGCAAGATCACCAGTGCTGTCGACCGCAAGCGCCTCAAGGAAGTGGTCGCCGATCTCGAAGTGCCGCAAGGCATGGGCGTCATCCTGCGCACCGCTGGCGAGAGCCGCACCAAGGCCGAGATCAAGCGCGATTACGAATATCTGATGCGGCTTTGGGAGAACGTGCGCAATCTCACGCTCCAGTCCACGGCCCCTGCCCTCGTCTACGAGGAAGGCAGCCTGATCAAGCGTTCGGTGCGCGACCTCTACAACAAGGACATCGATGAGATCCTCGTCTCCGGCGAAGAGGGCTACCGCGAGGCCAAGGACTTCATGCGCATGCTGATGCCGAGCCACGCGAAGGTGGTTCAGCCGTTCCGCGATACGACGCCGATCTTCGTGCGCAATGGCATCGAGGCGCAGCTTGACCGCATGCTGCAGCCGCAAGTGACGCTGAAGAGCGGCGGCTACATCATCATCAACCAGACCGAGGCGCTGGTCGCCATCGACGTCAATTCGGGCCGCTCGACCAAGGAGCACTCGATCGAGGACACCGCGCTCCACACCAATCTGGAAGCGGCGGAGGAAGTCGCCCGCCAGCTCAGGCTGCGCGACCTTGCCGGCCTGATCGTCATCGACTTCATCGACATGGAGGAGAACCGCAACAACCGTGCCGTCGAGAAGCGGTTGAAGGATCATCTCAAGAACGACCGCGCGCGCATCCAGGTCGGCCGCATCTCGCATTTCGGCCTGATGGAGATGTCGCGCCAGCGCATCCGCGCCAGCGTGCTGGAATCGACCATGAAGCCTTGCCCGCATTGCGGCGGCACCGGCCATGTGCGCTCCGATTCGTCTGTCGCGCTGATGGTGGTCAGGGCGATCGAGGAGTTCCTGCTCAAGGATTCGCGCAGCCACATCACAGTTCGCACGCCCGCGGCGACCGCGCTCTATGTGCTCAACCACAAGCGCGGCACGCTGGTGGAACTGGAAAGCCGCTTCGGCCTGACCATTACGCTTGAGGCCGACGACACGGTCGGTTCGCAGCATTATGCGATCTTCCGCGGCGCGCTGGCCGAAAAGCCTGAAGGCTTCGTCGAGGCACGCACCCTGCCGGCCTATGTCGAACCGGAAGAGCTCGAGGATGAGACCATCGTCGAGGAGGAAGACGAAGCACCGGCTCAGGCCGAACAGCCGCGTCAGCCGCAGCAAGGTCAGCACCAGCAGAGGCCCGGCGAAGAGGGCGAAGGCCGCGACCGCAAGCGCCGCAAGCGTCGCAGACGCCGCGGCGGCAAGGATCGCGATCGAGAACATGGCCACACCGACGGTGCTTCCGTGTCGGCGCAGGCCGACGAGTTGTCCACATCGGAAAACCTGTTGAGCCGTGACGAGGCGGAAGCCGGCGACGAGGCTCCGGTCCCCGCGGCCGGAACTGCCGAAACGGCGGAAGCATCCGACGAGGGCCAGGGCAAGAAGCGTCGCCGCGGCAAGCGCGGCGGCAAGCGCAACCGGCGCGAGGACGGCGAAGGCGAGGCCGAGGCAAGCGCCGATGAAGCGACCGAACCTTCCGGGGTCGATGCTTCCGAAAGCGAGCCTGCGATCGAGCCGGTAACCGTCGTGGCTGCGGAAGAGCCGGTGGCTCCAGTGAGCGACGAGGCGACGACCGCCGAGAAGCCCAAGAAGCCGCGGCGCGCAGCCAAGCCGAAGAAGGCAGCCGCCGAGGCTGTCGCCGAGGAGCCGATCGCTGAACTGGCAGTTCCGGCACCCGCCGAGACGCCAGCCACGGCATCGGACGAGGCGGCGGCAGCGACCGCCGAGGAAACACCGAAGGCCCGTCCGTCACGACGCAAGCCGGCGGCCATCGATGCGCCGATCGTGCCGGTGGTTTCCTCGGCCGTCGCCGAAGAGCCGGAAACCAAGACCGAAGAGAAGCCGAAGCGCGCCGGCTGGTGGCAGCGGAAAGGTTTCTTCTGAGATTTCAGCCCTTTGAACTGACTTCCTGAATAAAAAAAATCCCGCGCCGGTCGAAAGACGGTGCGGGATTTTTCATATCCAGCTTTTCCGACAGAGCGTTACGGCGCGAAGATCGACCAGTTCATCATCCTGGCGAGCTTCTCCAGGGCGATAGAGCCCAGCTTGGAATTGCCGTTGGCGTTGAGGCCGGGCGACCAGACGGCGAGCGAGGCGACGCCGGGCACGATGCCCAATATGCCGCCGCCGACGCCGCTCTTGCCCGGAATGCCGACGCGGAAGGCAAAATCACCGGAGCCGTCATAGTGGCCGCAGGTCAGCATCATGGCGCCGATGCGGCGTGCCCGCTCGGCCGACACCACGGAATGTCCGGTCGCCGGATTCTTGCCGCCATTGGCGAGGAACCGACCGGCCATCGCCAGCTGCCGGCAGCTCATGGCGATGGCGCAATGATGGAAATAGACGCCGAGCGCCAGCTCCGGCGCATGATGAAGATTCCCGAAGGATTTCATGTAGTTGGCGAGCGCGAAATTGCGATAGCCGGTGGCGCGCTCCGACGCCGCCACCTCGCGGTCGATGATGATGGTATCGTCGTCGGCGAGGAACTGGATGAAGCGCAGGATCTCGCCGATCGCCTCGCGCGGCTGGTGGCCGGCAAGCAGGATGTCGGAAATGACAATGGCGCCGGCATTGATAAAGGGATTGCGCGGAATGCCGTTCTCATGCTCGAGCTGCACGATCGAGTTGAACGGATTGCCCGAAGGCTCGCGCCCTACCCGCTTCCACAGCGCGTCGCCGACATTGCCCAGCGCGAGCGTCAAGGTGAACACTTTCGAGATGCTCTGGATCGAAAAGGGCTGGTCGGCGTCGCCCGCCATCAGCACACGACCGTCATTGGTGACGGCTGCGATGCCGAATTTCTTCGGATCAACCTTGCCGAGCTGCGGGATATAGGTGGCGACCTCGCCGCGATCGGTGCGTTCGGCCATTTCAACCGCGACTTCGGCCAGGGCCTGCTCGAGTTCCGGCATGGATCTACCTCAGCCAGCGTTCGATGCGCGCCAATGCCTCGACCATGTCGTCATGGCTGCCGGCATAGGAGAAACGCATGGTGCGGTGCCCGGCCTGGGTGTCGAAATCACGGCCGGGCGTGGCCGCGACATGCGCTTCGGCCAGCATCTTGCGGGCGAAAGCCATGCTGTCATTGCTGTGCCTGGTGACGTCGCAAAAGGCATAGAAGGCGCCATCCATCGGTGCTGTGAGCGGAAAACCGAGCTCCGGCAGACGCTTCATCAGGAGCTCGCGGTTCCAGGCATAGCGACCCTTGACCGCTTCTAGCTCCTCGGTAGCGGCAAAGGCCTCGATTGCGGCGACCTGCGACAGTTCCGGCGGCGAGATGTAGAGGCTCTGCGCAATGCGCTCGATGGGCCGCACCAGCGCTTCCGGCAGCACCATCCAGCCGATGCGCCAGCCGGTCATGCAATAGTATTTCGAGAAGGAGTTGATCGCCGTGACACCGGTGCCAAAGGCGAGTGCCGTGGTGTCGGGCGCCGCATAGGCCAGCCGGTGGTAGATCTCGTCGGAGATGACGGCAATGCCGAGCGCCTCCGCCGTCCGGACCAGGTCCGCGAGATCATCGGCCGGAATGACCGCGCCGGTCGGGTTGGCGGGACTTGCGAACAGCACGCCCTTCAGCGGTTTTTCGCGATGCGCGGTCTCCAGGTGAGCGGCATGAAGATAGGCCGCGTCGCCGAGCTCTATCTCGATCACTTCGATGCCGAGCGCCGCCATGATGTTGCGATAGGCGGGGTAGCCCGGCGCTGCGATGGCGACCCGGTCACCAGGATCGAACATTGCCAGGAAGGCGAGATTGAAGGCGGCCGAGGATCCCGTCGTGACCGCGATCCGGTCGGGCGCGACATCAAGCCCATAGTGATCCCCATAGTGTTCCGCGATCGCCTTGCGCAATCCAGCCAGGCCCAGCGCATCGGTATAGCCAATGCGCCCGTCCTGCAAAGCCCTGGCCGCCGCGGCACGAACGCGGGCCGGAGCCGGATCGGACGGCTGGCCGACGGCCATGGAAATGACCGGCGCGCCCGTCGCTCTCAGCCGGTTCGCCTCGGCCAGCACATCCATGGCGTGGAAGGGTTCGACATTGCCACGGCGTGAGAGCGAAACGACCATTTTGACCTCGATCCAACGATTGAGCGCGCCACATCCTGGCGCATGCGCCGCACAAATGCCCGATTGGTGTGAGGATCACAAGTTGAGGAAGTTTTTCCGGTGCCGACTTTTCATCTTTCGCCCGCTCGTCTACCAGTGGACACGTCATGTTGAGCCGACCCAAATCGATGGTTGCCCGGGCAGCGCGCGTCGTTGCGACGCTTTCGCTTGGCGTCGCCGTCGCGGTGTCTGGTTCCATCAGCGCCTTCGCCCAGAACGTGCCGGTGGTGCGCGATGCCGAGATCGAGGCGCTGGTGCGCGACTACGCCCGCCCGATCTTCAAGGCCGCCGGTCTGGCGAATGACGGCATCGACATCGTCCTGGTCAACGACCAGAGCTTCAATGCCTTCGTCACCGGACGCCGGCTGTTCATCAACACGGGCGCCTTGATGGAAGCCGAAACGCCCAACGAGATCATCGGCGTCATCGCCCACGAGGCCGGCCACATCGCCGGCGGCCACCAGCAGAAACTGCGTGACCAACTCGAGCGCGCCAAGACGATGGCCATCATCGCAACCTTGCTGGGCGCTGGCGCCATGGTCGCCGGGGCGACCACCAACAGCCGCGGACTTGCCGGCGCCGGCGTGGGCGTGGCGGCTGGCGGCGGCGAGATGGCGCAGCGCAGCATTCTCGCCTATCAGCGCACCGAGGAGATGACGGCCGACCGCTCGGCGATCACCTATCTCAACGCCACCGGCCAGTCCGGCATGGGCATGCTGAAGACGTTTCAGCGTTTCCAGACGGCCTTGTCGCTGTCGGGCGCGCAGGTCGATCCCTACCGGATCAGCCATCCAATGCCGCGCGATCGAATCTCCAACCTCGAAGTGCTGGTCAAGCAGAGCCCCTATCTCGACAAGGTCGATGCGCCGGCACTGCAATTGCGCCACGACATGATGCGGGTGAAGATCGCTGTCTACATGGAAGGCCAGGCCGCCGCGTCGCGGCTGATGCGAAAGATGCAGGGCAGCCTTGCCGCGCAGTATGGCGAGGCCCAATCGGCCTATCTTTTCGGCAACATCGCCACCGCACTCGCCAAGACCAACGCCTTGATCAAGGCCCAGCCCGGCAACGCCTATTTCCAGGAATTGCGCGGCGATATATTGATGAAGGCGAACAAGCCCAAGGAAGCTGCCGATGCCTACGCCAAGGCGGTCAGCCTCGACAAGGCGCGATCCGGATTGCTGCCGGTTTCGCTCGGCCAGGCGTTGATGGCGACGGGCACCCCAGACGCTCTGAAAAAGGCCGTGGTGCAGATCAATAACGGCTTGCGACGCGACAAGGAAAATTCCGTGGGATACCGCTATCTGGCGCAGGCCTATGGCGAATTGGGAGACATACCGGGCGCCGAGCTCGCCACGGCCGAGGGTCATTTCTATTCCGGTAACTACAAGGATGCGAAGATCTTCGCCATGCGAGCGCAGCAGCAACTCAAACGCGGCGAGCCGCGATGGATTCGCGCCCAGGACATCATAAACTACAAGCCGTCGGGCAAGGTATAATGAACCTTCCGGCCGTGCGCTGCGACGCAGCCAGACCGGAAAACAGGCAAAGGAACGGAACGATGAAAAAGGCACTGTTGCTGGGCACCACGGGAGTTGCGATAGCCCTTGCCATGCTGGCGTTCGGTTTCGTGGCCGGCAGCCCGCAAATCGCGGAAGCCGGTGCGGCGCAACCGCTTCAGACGGCAGCGGCCGATACCAAGATCGACCGCACCGAGGTCGAAGGCATCATCCGCGATTATCTCCTGAAGAATCCGGAAGTGCTGCTGGAAGTCCAGGATGCGCTCGAGGCCAAGCAGAAGGAAGAGCAGCGCATTGCCCATCTCGGCGTCATCAAGGGCGCCAAGGAGCAGATCTTCAACTCCTCCTTCGACGGCGTGGTCGGGAACCCGAACGGCAAGGTCACGATCGTCGAGTTCTACGACTACAATTGCGGCTTCTGCAAACGCGCCATCGAAGACATGCAGGCGCTGACCAAGGCCGATCCGGACCTGCGTTTCGTGCTCAAGGAGTTCCCGATCCTCGGCCCGGATTCGCAGAAGGCCAGCGTCGTTTCGATGGCCTTCCACCTGATGATGCCGCAGAAGTACGGCGAGTTCCACAATGCGCTGCTCGGCGGCCAGGGTCGCGCCACCGAGGCGGCGGCGATCAAGGTCGCGCTTTCGCTCGGCGCCGATGAAGCGACGCTGCGTGAAAAGATGAAGGACCCGTCCATCACCGAAGCCTTCTCCAAGACCTACGATCTCGCCAACAAGCTGGCGATCACCGGAACGCCGTCCTATGTCGTCGGCAACGAGGTCGTGTTCGGGGCGCTCGGACAGGAAGTCCTGGCGGAGAAGATCGAGGCGGCGAAAGCCGCGCTTTGATCGGCCGCGGGTTTTCTTCACGGGCGCATTTCCGCCTGTTGTGGACAGTGAAAGAACGCACTTGCGCTCTTTCCGCGGGCGTCTATGCCCATTATAGAGGGCCCAGCGCCGGTTTGACGCCGGTGCCGGAAAAGGTCGGCATTTTTTGAAAACGGTTTTCGTCCTGAACGGTCCCAATCTCAACGCGCTCGGCAAGCGCGAGCCAGGCATCTATGGCGGCAAGACGCTTGCCGCCATCGCGGAGGACTGCAGAGAGGCGGGCGCGGCGCTCGGGCTCGAAATCGATTTCCGCCAGTCGAACCACGAGGGCGACCTCGTCGACTGGATCCAGGAAGCCGGCGACAAGGCCGCCGGCATCGTCATCAATCCCGGCGCCTATAGCCACACCTCGATCGCGATTCACGACGCCATTCGTTCCGTGGCGCCGCTGCCGGTCGCCGAGGTCCATCTTTCCAATATCCATGCGCGGGAATCATTCCGCCACGTCTCCATGGTCGCGCCGGTCGCTGTCGGCATGATCTGTGGCTTTGGGCCGCTCGGCTACACGCTGGCGCTTCAGGCGCTGGCCGCACGCCTATGACCGGCCAACAAACAGAAGGCTCGAAAATGTCGATAAAGAAGACCGGTGTTGACCAGCAGCTGATCCGCGACCTGGCGGGCATACTGAACGACACCAATCTCACCGAGATCGAAGTCGAGCTGGGTGACCTGAAGGTGCGCGTATCGCGGCAGGCGCCGGCGGTTCACGCGATAGCCGCGCCGCAGCCGGCCTTTGCGCCGGCGCCAGCGGCCCAACCTGCCACCGCAGCCGTTCCGGCCGCGGCCGACGTGTCGAAAAACGCCGTGGCCTCCCCCATGGTCGGCACCGCCTACCTGGCGCCCTCGCCGGATGCCAAGCCGTTCATCGAGATCGGCCAGAACGTCAAGGAAGGGCAGACGCTGCTGATCATCGAAGCGATGAAGACGATGAACCAGATCCCGTCGCCGCGCGCCGGCACGGTGACGGCGATCCTGTTCGAGGACGCACAGCCGGTCGAATACGGCATGCCGCTCGTCGTGATCGAGTAGAGCGGCCCTAATGTTCCAGAAGATTCTCATCGCCAATCGCGGCGAAATCGCGCTTCGGGTGCTGCGTGCCTGCAAGGAGCTTGGCATCCAGACGGTGGTGGTGCATTCGACCGCCGACGCCGACGCCATGCATGTTCGGCTCGCCGACGAGAGCGTATGCATCGGGCCACCGCCATCGCGCGACAGCTATCTCAATATCCACCAGATCGTCGCCGCCTGCGAGATCACCGGCGCCGACGCCGTGCATCCCGGCTACGGTTTCCTGTCGGAGAACGCCAAGTTTTCCGACATATTGGCCGCGCATAACATTACCTTTATCGGTCCGACCGGCGACCATATCCGCATCATGGGCGACAAGATCGAAGCCAAGCGCACCGCCAAGCGACTCGGCATTCCGGTGGTTCCCGGCTCCGATGGTGCGGTGACCGAGGAAAAGGAGGCCAAGCGCATCGCCGCAGAGATCGGCTATCCCGTGATCATCAAGGCGTCGGCCGGCGGCGGCGGACGCGGCATGAAAGTGGCGCATACCGAGGCCGACCTCGAAGTCGCCTTGCAGACGGCCCGCTCGGAAGCAGGCGCGGCCTTCGGCGATGACGCCGTCTATATTGAAAAGTACCTGCAAAAGCCGCGCCATATCGAGGTTCAGGTGTTCGGCGACGGCTTTGGCCGGGGCGTGCATTTCGGCGAGCGCGACTGCTCCTTGCAGCGTCGCCACCAGAAAGTCTGGGAAGAGGCCAACTCACCCGCCCTCAACGCCGAGGAACGCTCGCGCATCGGCGATATCTGCGCCAACGCCATCGCCGACCTCGGCTATTCCGGCGCCGGCACGATCGAGTTCCTCTACGAGAATGGCGAGTTCTATTTCATCGAGATGAACACGCGCCTGCAGGTAGAGCATCCGGTGACGGAGGCTATCACCGGCATCGATCTGGTGCATGAGCAGATCCGTGTCGCCTCGGGCGGCGGTCTTTCGGTCAAGCAGGAAGACATCCGCTTCCAGGGCCATGCCATCGAGTGCCGCATCAATGCAGAAGATCCGCGCACCTTCACGCCCTCGCCCGGCACGATCACCCATTTCCACACGCCAGGCGGCCTTGGCATCCGTGTCGATTCCGGCGTCTATTCAGGGTACAAGATCCCGCCTTACTACGACAGCCTGATCGGCAAGCTGATCGTGCACGGGCGCAACCGCGTCGAATGCATGATGCGGCTGCGCCGGGCGCTGGACGAATTCGTCGTCGACGGAATCAAGACGACGTTGCCGCTGTTTCGCGACCTCGTCGGCAACGCCGACATCGCCAATGGCGACTATGACATCCACTGGCTGGAAAAATATCTGGCCAAAGGCGAATAGCCCCGGACTTGCCGCTATAATGAAGCGATGACTCGCCCCTACGCGCCAGGCTATCGTATCCCGACCGACCTTCTGCTCAAGGCCTACGCCTCGGGCGTCTTCCCGATGGCCGAAAGCGCCGCCGATCCGGAAGTGTTCTGGGTGCGGCCGGAGACGCGCGGCATCATTCCGCTCGACCGCTTCCACACGCCGAAAAGTCTGAAGAAGGCGCTTCGGCGAAACCTCTTCGACATCCGTTTCGACTTCGATTTCGAGGCGACGATCGATGGCTGCGCCGAAAGGCGCGAGGAGCGCCGTTCCACCTGGATCAACGCGCCGATCCGCGAGGCCTATGTGCAGTTGCATCGTATCGGCCATTGCCATTCTGTCGAGGCCTGGCGCGAGGAGCGGCTGGTCGGCGGCCTCTACGGTGTCTCCCTGGGGAGGGTGTTCTTCGGCGAAAGCATGTTTTCCCGGGAAACGGATGCTTCGAAGATCTGCCTTGTGCATCTCGTCGAACGCCTGCAGGCGCGCGGTTTCGCGCTGCTCGACACGCAGTTCACCACCGAACACCTCAAGCGCTTCGGCGCAATCGACGTGCCGCGCGGCAAATACGAGAAGATGCTGGCCGACGCGCTGAAGGGTGAAGCGGTGTTTTTCCCCTGATGATCCAGCCCGTCAGCGGACCTTCGTTTCCAGCGGAGCCTGCGAATGGAACATCATCTTCCAGCCGTTGACGCGATGGACATAGCCGGTGCTGACCAGCGCCGCGTAGGCTTCGCCATTGCCCCTCACGGCATGCGCCTCATAGGCCAGGATGACGATGTCGCTGCCTGGTTCGACCACGCCTTTGAGATCGATCTCGAGATCACGCCATCGCTTGGGATCGGCGGCGGTTTCGGCGAGATCGGCATTGCTCATGGTCTGGGCCATCTGCGGAAATGCTACGAGGCACTCGGTGTCGGCATTGGCCGCGAAAAATGCCGAATCGCCTGTCCAGAAGCCCTTTTCGAGCTCAAGCAGTTCCTTGATGCTGGCGGTGATCCGCTTTCTGGCAGACATCGGAAAATCCTCCCGGCGCGCATCGTATGGCCGTCAGGGCCTCAACGCGTTGCCGTCAGGGCGGTTCCGAAGGATCAGTTGGTGCTGGTCGTAGGCGGTTCCGTTGCTTCCGGCTCGGTCGCAGCCGGAGCGGCCGTGGCATTGGGCTGGGCCGTATCGGGCTTGGCCGCCTCGGTCTTGGCCGAATCGGGCGCTGGCACATCCGACTTCTGCTTGCAGGCCTTCAGCCAGACGTCATAGACGGCATGCTCCACGGCATTGAGACCAGGGCTTTCGGCAAACATCCAACCGGTGAAGATGCGGCGGATCTTGCGGTCGAGCGTGATCTCGTCGACTTCGACAAAAGAATCGGTCTTCGGCTCCTCGTTCTGCGGCCGGGAGTAGCAGACGCGCGGCGTCACCTGCAAAGCACCGAACTGCACCGTCTCGTCGATATAGACGTCGAAGGTGATGATGCGGCCGGTGATCTTGTCGATGCCGGCGAATTCGGCGACCGGGTTGGTGATTCGATCCGACCCCGGCGCCGGCGCGGGTGCGGCCGGCGTTGGCGAAGCGGCAAGTGCCGCTGTGCCAAAGGTGAGCCCGGCGGCTACCATCAGTGCGCCCATCGATGTCAGGCTGGAAATGCTCATGCGGGGATACCGGTGGTTAGCGCCCGGGTGATTCTCTCTATCACAAAGGCTAGTCGCCGTTTTCTGATCAGCAAGCAGCTAGACACCAATTGTGGCGATAAAGGACCGACGCCCGCTTATGATCCGGGCGTCCAGGCGTCGTAGTCACCGGTGACCTGCGGACGGTGCTGGTTGGTCAGCACCGAGCCCTTCGGACGATAGGCTGAGGGCGAGCCGGTCAGGTTCGGTTGATGCGGCTTCTGCCAGTCGCGCGGCTTGTAATCGTCGCTCGGCGGCGCGACGTCGACGCGGTGATGAATCCAGCCGTGCCAGCCGGGCGGGATAGAAGAAGCCTCGGAATAATCGCGATAGATGACCCAACGGCGCGTGCGTCCTTCGGAATCGACACCGCCTTCGTAGTAGACGTTGCCCACCTCGTCCTGCCCGACCTTCCTGCCGTGCCGCCAGGTGTGCAGGCGCGTGCCAAGCGTCTGGCCGTTCCACCAGGTGAAAAACTGCTTAAGGAAAGTCTTCATCTTCAAACCCTCGCGCCGATGGCGTCCGTTTCCTGCTTATGGCGTCAGCCCTTCGTGAAGGCAAGGGGCTTGCCGCCAAGAGGGCGCAAATGGCGCGCCGGTAAGGCGACACAAGCCGGTGATGCATTGCCGGCGCCGTATGGTGCTTGCCAACCACCCTCAGCCTTTCTAAAGCTCTGCGCGCGCGCCCCGTGCGGGTATCCGGCCGACCCTTGGCCGAGGGAGGTGACGATTGGCCAGGGAATCGCCGACCGCCGACATTCGCATCGGCGCCGATGCCATTCGCCGCCGCAAGCGTGGCGTGCCGATCGTCTGTCTCACCGCCTATACCTACCCCATCGCCCGGCTGCTCGACGAGCATGTCGATCTGCTCCTCGTCGGCGACAGCGTCGCAATGGTCCTGCATGGCCACAAAACGACGCTGGGCGCCTCGCTGGAGATGATGATCGCGCATGGGCAAGCGGTGATGCGCGGCTCGGCCAGGGCTTGCGTCGTCGTCGACATGCCGGCCGGCAGCTATGAGGATTCGGCGGCCCAAGCCGTTGCCTCGGCGCGGCGTATCGTTGGCGAAACCGGCTGCCAGGCTGTGAAACTCGAGGGCGGCGTCGGTATGGCCCGGCAGATCGCCGCAGTCGTCGATGCCGGCATCGCGGTCATGGGCCATATCGGCCTGCTGCCGCAGTCCGTCGAGAAGGATGGCGGCTACAGGATCAAGGGCCGGACCGACGAGAATGCGGCAGCGCTGTTTGCCGATGCGCGCGCCGTCGAAGAAGCCGGCGCCTTTTCGATGGTCATCGAGGGCACGGTCGAAGCGGTCGCGGCCGAAATCACCCGCCGCATCGCCATTCCGACTATCGGCATCGGCGCGAGTGGCGTTTGCGACGGCCAGATCCTGGTCATAGACGACATGGTCGGGCTCACCGTCGACCGCGTGCCGAAATTCGTCAATGAGTACGCCGATTTGCGCAGCGTGGTCTCGCAGGCGGCCGCACGTTACGCCAGCGAGGTACGAGACCGGACATTCCCCGGTTCCGAAAATGTGTTTTCGGCCACCTTGGGCAAGGACAACCGATGAGCCGGCCCCTCGTCGTCGACACGGTCGCCGGCCTTCGCGCGCGGATCCGCGACTGGCGGCGCGACGGCCTTCGCGTCGCCATGGTGCCGACAATGGGCGCCTTGCACGAAGGGCACCTATCGCTGGTCAGGATCGCGCTTGAAAGAGCCGAGCGCTGCATCGTCTCGATCTTTGTCAACCCGACGCAGTTCGCGCCGAGCGAGGATCTCGACAAATATCCACGTCAGCTCGCCCGCGATCTCGACCAGCTGGCTTTGGCCGGAGCCGATCTTGCCTACACGCCTGGGGTTGGTGAGATGTATCCTGCCGGCTTTGCCACCAAAATCTCGGTCGGCGGTCCCTCCGCCGGGCTCGAATCGGATTTTCGACCGACTTTTTTCGAAGGCGTCGCCACCGTCGTGGCGAAGCTGCTCCTGCAGGCGTCGCCCGACGTCGCGGTCTTTGGCGAAAAGGATTATCAGCAATTGTGCGTCGTCAGGCAGCTCTGCCGCGACCTCGACCTGCCCGTCGAAATCATCGGCGCGCCGACGATCCGCGACGCGCATGGCCTCGCCATGTCATCGCGTAACGCCTATCTCGGTGAGGCCGAACTCCAGATCGCCCGCCGGCTCAACGTGATCCTCCGCAAGGCAGCCGCGGCGCTGGCGGCCGGCGCCGACCAGAACGGCGCGACAGGCGAAGCCAGCCGCGCCCTACTCGCGGCCGGCTTCCACAAGATCGATTATGTCGAAGCTCGCGAGAGCCGGACGCTGACGCCGTGGCGCCGCGGGCACGAGGGCCGCCTGCTCGCCGCCGCCTGGCTGGGCAAGACCAGGCTGATCGACAATGTGGACGTCTCCACCAGTTAGGCTGCGGCTCGATCGCTGAATTCGACCGCCGGATTGCGCACCCGAAAGGTCCGCCGCTATGCGGCAAGCGGCCTTTCATAGACGAGCGCCGGGATAGCGGATTGGGCCGAACCGCAATTGTCGGTGCGGCCGGTCTGGACGAAGCCGTTCGCCTGGTAGAAGGCAATTGCGCGCGTGTTCTTCTCTTCCACTTCCAGCCGGATGGCGCGGGCCTCAGGGAAGCTTTCGATGATCTCGTCGAGAAGCATGCCGCCGATGCCCCGGCCCTGCAGGCCGGGCTGCACGTAAAGCTGCTTCAGCATGACCACGCCGCCGCCATCGAGCGCTTCGGCAAATGCCATGCCGCCAATGCGCTGGCCATCGTCGGCGACGAGGAACTCGCTGTTTGGCTTCGCCAGCCGCGCCTTGAGCGAGGCGATCGAATGCCACGCATCGGTGATCTCTGTCACCCGTTCGGCGCCATAGATGGCGTCGTAAGTCGCATGCCAAGTCTCGACCAGCAGCGCCCGGATGGCGGCGAGGTCGCGATCCCCGGCGGTGCGCACGAACATAGCCTACTCGATGCCCAGCTTGGCCTTGACCAGGTCATTGACGGCCTGTGGGTTGGCCTTGCCGCCGGTCGCCTTCATCACCTGGCCGACGAACCAGCCGGCCATGGTCGGCTTGGCGCGCGCCTGCTCGACCTTGTCCGGGTTGGCCGCGATCACCTCGTCCACCGCTTTTTCGATAGCGCCGGTGTCGGTAACCTGTTTCATGCCGCGGCTCTCGACCAGTTGGCGCGGGTCGCCGCCCTCGTTCCAGACGATCTCGAACAGGTCCTTGGCGATCTTGCCGGAGATGGTGCCGTCCTTGATCAGATCGATGATGGCACCGATCTGATCCGGCGAAACCGGAGCATTTTCAATGTCCTTTCCAGCTTTGTTCAATTGCCCAAGCAGGTCGTTGATAACCCAGTTGGCGGCGAGCTTGCCGTCGCGGCCGGCGGCCACCTTCTCGAAATAGTCGGCGATCGGCTTTTCCGACACCAGGATCGAAGCATCGTAAGTCGAGAGGCCGAGCGAGGAGATCAATCGCGCCTTCTTGTCGTCGGGCAGTTCCGGCAACTCCTTGGCCAGCGCTTCGACATAGGCCTGGTCGAACTCCAGCGGCAACAGATCGGGATCGGGAAAATAGCGGTAGTCGTGCGCCTCTTCCTTGGTGCGCATCGAACGGGTTTCGCCCTTGACGGCGTCGAACAGCCGCGTTTCCTGGTCGATCGTGCCGCCATCCTCGATGATGGCGATCTGCCGGCGCGCCTCGAAATCGATCGCCTGGCCGATGAAGCGGATCGAATTGACGTTCTTGATCTCGCAGCGCGTGCCGAATTCGCCGCCCGGCCGGCGCACCGAAACATTGACGTCGGCGCGCATGGAGCCTTCGTCCATGTTGCCGTCGCAGGTGCCGAGATAGCGGACGATGGTGCGCAGCTTGGTAACATAGGCCTTGGCTTCGTCGGCCGAACGCATGTCCGGTTTCGACACGATTTCCATCAGCGCCACGCCGGAGCGGTTGAGATCGACATAGGACATGGTCGGATGCTGGTCGTGCATCGATTTGCCGGCATCCTGCTCCAGATGCAGGCGCTCGATGCCGACCTCGATGTCCTCGAACTCGCCCTGGCGGTCGGGCCCTACGGAGACGATCACCGTGCCCTCGCCGACGATCGGCTGCTTGAACTGCGAAATCTGGTAGCCCTGCGGCAGGTCCGGGTAGAAGTAGTTCTTCCGGTCGAAGACGGACTTGTGGTTGATCTGCGCCTTTAGCCCGAGGCCGGTCCGGATCGCCTGCTTGACGCATTCCTCGTTGATGACGGGCAGCATGCCGGGCATTGCGGCATCGACCAGGCTGACATTGGCGTTGGGGGCGGCACCGAACGACGTCGAAGCGCCGGAAAACAGTTTTGCTTCCGATGTCACCTGCGCATGGACCTCGAGCCCGATGATGATTTCCCAGTCGCCGGTGGCGCCGGGGATCAGGCGTTTCGCGTCGGGCGTGCGGGTATCGATGATGCTCATGGTGGCCTGCGTAGTAGAACGATGGAAACGTGCGTTTTGCACATCCTGATTTGCAACTTCGCTAGTGCAAACCGCCTCCCGAGACAAGCGTAAAGCCGCCCGCTGGCCTTTTCCGCCGCTTTCGCCTATAGGCCATCCATCCCAATGGAGAGTGGATGTCCACTTACGCTCAGTCCCGGTAAGGCCCTGACCTCATAGCGAGGCAGGGCAGAAAACCTGAAACCCCGCGCCGCGAAGCTTCGCGGCGGCGGCTTTTGTTGTTTTCCCGGATACTCTCCCATGGATATTTCGCGTATCGAACAACGCGTTCTGCACCTGCTCGCGCAGGGCGGACGCATTGAGATCGAAAAAAGTGAGAAGAAACGGATCGCCTCCGTCAAATGCCTGACCCGCGACGGCTGGCACTACCCCGACGTCGATCTCGACCTGTTTCGGAAGCTGAAGCGCAAGAAGGCGGTTTCGTCGTCGGGCGGCGGCCCCTACCGCATCACGCGGCGCGGGCTCCAACTCGTCCGCTCCGAACTCGACAACAGGTAACTATCGCCCCGCCGACCGTTTGCGCGGCCGGCGGTTGCTTGCCGCTCAGGCGGTAGCGATATAGGCGCGGATTTCCTCAGCCTCGCGCTCGACATCCTCGATGCGACGCTTGACCACGTCACCGATCGACACGATGCCGTCGAGCATGCCGTCCTTTTCCACCGGAAGATGGCGGAAGCGGCCCCGGGTCATGATCTCCATCACCTCGTTGACGGTGTGGTTCTCGTTGCAGATCTTCACTTTCGGCGTCATCGCGGAACGAACGGCTATGTCGAGCGCGGCAGCGCCTTCCCTGGCGACGACGCGCACGATGTCGCGCTCGGACAGGATGCCGACGATCTTGCGGTCTCCATTGGTGATGACCAACGCCCCGATCCTGTGTTCGGCAAGGATACGGATGGCTTCGCTCAGTTTTTCGTTCGGCCCGAGCGTCAACACGTCGTGGCCTTTTTGCTCGAGAATGGCCTTAACCGTCATGGCGTCCTCCTCTACTCTGCCAACCGGTTCCTGCCGTGACCGGCTTTCACGTAAGAGTGAACATCGTGCGCCGCGATCGGTTGCATTTCAAGTGCGGTGGTCGGTCGTCTCCCAGTCGAGCGGCTGCCAGCGCCTGTCGAACCAGCGCAAGCTGAGGAAGCCGGCGACAAAGCCGCCAATGTGAGCCTCCCAGGCGATCTGGCTGTCGACCCCGGGGGCGAAGCCGACAAGGCCGGTGACAAGGTTGATCACCATCCAAACGGCAAGGAAGATCATCACGCCACGCGAGCGCAGCACCATTGCGATCGGCAGCACGGGGCCGGCGAAAGCGGCTTTGCCCGCCGAACGATCCGTACGGAAGCCAAAGCGTGCCGCCGCTCCCATCATGCCCGATATCGCACCGGAAGCGCCGACCAGCGGCGCTTCGCCATATGGATGCATGGCCCAGAAAAGCGCCACTGAAGCCAGTCCCGTCGCGGCGAAGAACAACGCGAACCAGAAGGCTCCGAGCCGATTGGCCAGCGGCGAGCCAAAGGCAGCGAGCCAGACCATGTTGATGGCGATATGGGCAAATCCACCATGCATGAAGGCATAGGTGAAGGGCCGCGTGAACAGGAACCAGTCGAAGCCGTATTGGCCGGTGTAGAGGACAGGGATGAAGGCCCCATCGTAAAGCAGTGTCATTTGCTGAGCATCACTCAGCACGTATTGCTGCAACAGGTAGATGGCCACGCAAATGGCGATCACCGCCAGCACGATCGGCGGCAGGTTGAAGATCGGCTCGCGACGCGGCTCGGGCTCGCGATCCGCCTGTTCTATTTCCGGTGGGCTTACAGGTTTACTCATGCGCACTAGCACTCGGTCCAGGATTCGTCGTTGCGAGCATCTAGACCACTGCCCGCCGGACCACAAAGGGCGAATCGCCGAGCGCGAATCAAAAGTGCCGAATCAAAAGAAAGCCGTCCAAGGTTTCCCTTGAACGGCTGTCGAGTCCCCTGTTCCCCCGAACTCTTGACTGAAGTGCTGCCGATCGCCGCGAAACGACCGCTTCTGGAGTGGTTTTTGTGTGCCACGCGGCTCGACCGGGCGCAACGTAAACCACTTGTTAACCTTAACGGCCCCGACCCGTGAACAAGTGTTAACGACGCTGGCACGCTTCCTGCTCCGCAACGCATGTAGGTCATCGGAGGGCGCCCTTCTGTTCACCGATGGGACATCAGACGACAGAATGCGCGGAGCTGCTTAGCATGAACCAGAACGGATCGATCACGCTGTTCCAGTATTGGAACCGCTTGCGTGATGGACGCCCTGCCCCGAAGCGCTCGGAAGTGGAGCCGGCCGATATCAAGTCGCTGCTGGCCGACACCTTCATCCTGGAAAGGGACACGCGTGGGCAAGCGGTGTTCCGGCTGGCCGGCACAAGGCTCTGCGCCTCCTATGGCCGCGAACTCAAGGGGTTCTCCTTTCCCTCGCTATGGCGCGAGAAGGACCAGCGGCTGGTCTCGAAGCTGATCCATGGCGTGTTCGACCAGAAATCCGTCGTGCTGATCATGTTCGAGGGCTTCAGCCGCAACGGCCGTTCCAACAAGTTCGAACTGCTTGCCTTGCCGCTGGATGGCGGCGTCGAAAACCCGCGTTGCCTTGGCGTGATCAGCGCTGTGGAGAAGCCGTTCTGGCTGGGCGCCGACCCGCTCACGGACGCGTTGATCGATTCGATCCGTGTCATCGATCCCGAAAAAGAGTTGCTGGCGAGCCGGCCGGCGATCGACGTTCCCTCGCTTGTTCCCGCCGAACTGGAGGCGCCCGAAACCATCTCCGCGCTCGGCCGAGCGCGCCGCATCCGCCACCTCGTCGTCTTCGATGGCGGGCGCGAGGAATAGTTGACGATCCTACAGCCCCGCCTGCCCGTTTTTCCCCTTTGTTAACCCGCTTTGCTGTAGTTCTGGGATGAAGTCCCTGGCATCGGCGCGCGGGGATGCCAAACGGGGTGTAGGCAGTCATGAGGTCAGCGGCGGTCGACTACGCGCCGTCCCAAGCTGAGAGACGTAACTTTCAGCGCGTCCGGGTCAAGATATACGGGCGCTTCATGCTGGAAGACCGCACCGAACATCCTTGCCAGGTCGTCGATATGTCGCCGGGTAACGTCGCGTTTCGCACGGACCGCATCGGCATGCCCGGTGAAAAGGTCATCGCCTATGTCGACCATATCGGCCGCATAGAAGGCGTCGTCACCCGCACCTTGCAGGACGGTTTCGCAATGACGGTGATTGCGTCGGACCGCAAGAAGGACAAGCTCGCCGCGCAATTGACGTGGCTCGCCAACAAGCACGAGCTCGATCTGCCGGAAGACCGCCGCCACGAGCGCGTCGCCCCCCGCAACCCGACCAGCATCCTGCAGCTCACCGACGGCCGTCAGTACCAGTGCCGCATCATCGACCTGTCGCTCTCCGGCGCCGCGATCGAGATCGACGTCAAGCCGGCGATCGGCGTCCAGGTCATGCTCGGCACCATGCGCGGACAGATCGTGCGTCATTTCGAGGATGGCGTCGCCATCGAATTCGCCGTCATCCAGCGGCCTGAGACGCTCGATTCGGAATTCAACACGCCGCGCGCCTGAAGGCCGAACAGCGTTAAGATCAAAACCGGCCTTCGCGGCCGGTTTTTTTGTATTTCACGACAACGATTGACCACTCAAAAGTTTCAAATTTGATACCTATTCTAGGGACGTTTTACTCAATATCTACTGCGCGCTTTTGCGTCGAATAAATCCACCTGTGGCAATGTCTCCCTCGAACGGGGAGACAAAAACAATGAAGAAAACGAGAGGCAAGCTGTTGCTGATGGCAATGGCGATGCAGCTTTCCGCTTGGGGATCAGCATATGCCGCGGGACCGGCCTATATGCACACCGGCGGCCGCACCACACAGCCTGTCGGCCACTATGAATTCTGCCAGCGCATGCCGGGCGAATGCAGCGAGCGGACACCCAAGGGGGCGCCGGTCGAACTGACCCGCAAGCTGTGGGCGACGATCCTCAGCATCAACAATTCGGTCAATACCCGCGTCAAGCCGCGCACCGACATGGAAAACAACGGCGTCGAGGAATATTGGGCCTATCCCGACAACGGCTATGGCGATTGCGAGGACTACGCGCTGGAAAAGCGCCGCGAGCTGATGGACGCCGGCGTTCCGGCCGGCAACCTGTTGATGACGGTCGCGCGCCAGCCGAACGGTGACGGCCACGCGGTGCTGACCGTGCGCACCAGCCTCGGCGAGTTCATCCTCGACAATCTGGAAACCAAGGTCCTGTCCTGGACGGACACCGACTACACCTACCTCAAGCGACAGTCGGATACCAATTCCGGCGTCTGGGTGACGATCAACGACGGCCGCGCCGACGCGGTCGCCAGCGTCCGCTGAAGGCGTCGATCCATGGCGATCAACGCGCAGCGTTAGGGGACCGGCACGCGTGAACCAGAGACCAGGCGCTACGCATCAAGGCGATGCGCCTAAGGAGAAACCCGGTCGAGTCCCCACCCTCCCCGTCCCAACGACCGGGTCTAAGGAGCCGGCCCCGTCCCCGGGCCGGCTCCGCCATTTCTGGCTTAGACCTTCTCCAAACCCGCTTTGAAGCGCCTGCCGTTGGCGACATAGTGCGCGGCCGAGGCCCGCAACCTTGCAATCGCAGCCTCGTCCAGAACCCTGATCGCCTTGGCCGGCGAGCCGACGATCAGCGAATTGTCCGGGAATTCCTTGCCTTCGGTGACCAGCGCGCCGGCGCCGACCAGCGAATTCTTGCCGATCCTGGCGCCGTTGAGCACGATTGCGCCCATGCCGATCAGGCTGTTATCGCCGATGGTGCAGCCATGCAGCATGGCGCGGTGGCCGATCGTGCAGCCTTCGCCAATGGTCAGCGGGAAGCCGGGATCGGTGTGCATGACCGTGTGCTCCTGCACGTTGGTGTCGGCGCCGATCACGACAGGCTCATTGTCGCCGCGAATGACGACGCCGAACCAGAAGCCGGCATTGCGGCCGATGCTGATGTCGCCGATCAGCGTCGCATCGGGCGCGATCCAGTTTGAGCCCGCATCCGCGAAGTTCGGTTCGGTGCCATCGATCGCATAAAGCGGCATTTCTGGTCTCCGATTCGTCTCAAGCCTAGAAGTCGAACGACCCTAGGTTGGCACCTCCCAACACGCAACGGCCACAAGAACGATGCCGAGCGCCAGCGTCCAGGCGACCGCCGTGCAGCCACAGGAAATCAGCGCCACCGACGAAATGCGACCGTCGCGGCGGGCGTCCAAGGCATCGTTGACCAGCATGAACGGCCCGGCGCACGCGGTGGCGGCGAGCGAACGCAGTACGTGCGCGGAGGACACATAAGGCTCGGTGAACGCGACCTTGCGCCCGGCAACCAACTCCATCGCCGATCCGACCAGCCCGCAAGCCGTCAACCCGACAAGAAAAGCGAACGCAGTTAGCTCAACCGGGCCCATCTTTACCTTCCGTTTACCATGAAATCGCACAGTCGCTGGAAGGACTGCAAGAGCCGTGCCGTGCGATGCGTGCCGTCACGGGACAGGAATCCGGGGACAGAGATGAAGCAGGCAGCGATCGCCGACGACCCCGAATTCACCGTGGTCGATTCCACGTTGATGAAGCGGGTGTTCTACGCCTTCGCAGCACTCGCCCTGCTGTCGGTCGCAATCAGCCTGGGCGGCAAATGGTTCGGCCATTCGATCGCCATGGCCGGCTACACGGATGATGCGACGATGCGCAAGGTGGTGATCGGCAACAATGTCATCGCCGTGCCTGCCAACTTTATCCGTTTCGAACAGGCGCGGCGCGACGGCATCGCCTCGCGGCTCGACCTCTACCTGCGCTATCCCCAGATGGATGGCTACAGCGAAGCTGCCCGCGGCGATTTCAATCACACGGGGCCAGCCAAAAGCATCGTCTTCCTGTCCTTCGAACAGCAGATGATGTCTCGCGACATGAGCGGACGTTTCGGGCCGATCTACAGCGCGTTGATCGTGCAGCCCGGCACGGCAGGTCCGGGCGGCACGACGATTTACGGTTTCAACGCGAAATCAGGTTACCTCAACGAGGTGCTCGTTGTCGGCAACCGGCCCGGCAAGGACCCGTTCGTGGCCCGCTGCCTGAGTGGGCCGGCAGCCGAACAATCGCTGGCGCCTTGCGAGCGCGACATCCATGTCGGCGAGGATCTCAGCCTCACCTATCGCTTCCCGAAGGAATTTCTGGGGGATTGGCAGGCGCTTGACGCGGCAATCACCGCCGAGGCCGGGCGTGTCCTGAAGGCGGGACAGTGACGGGAAGGCCGGCCGCGTTTGCGTCCGGCATCGCCATGGGCGTGGGATCAGCCCAGATCGATGTCGAGGATCGCCATCGAGAAATTGTAGTCGCCGTCATCCTCGTCTTTGAAGACGATGCCGAGGAATTCGTCGCCGACGTAGACTTCGGCCGAATCCTCCTTGCGCGGCCGTGCCTTGACCTCGAGCTTGGGGTTCTGGAAGACGCGCTTGAAATAGGCGTCCAGCTTTCTGATTTCGTCAGGCTTCAACAGTCTTCTCCGATCATCGGGCTTGCTCGTTTGAACGGCGCTTCTGACACGTCGACGATGGCCATGTAAAGGCAAGCTCGCCGTATTGCACGGCAATCGAAGCCGCCGGCGCGAGCAGTGCGAAACTCCGCGACGCCCCTCAGTAAAACTAGATGTCGAAGCTGACGACCTGGTCCATCGTCTGCGACGGCAGAAGCTGGTCCATCTGGCGCGACGGCTGGTCGCAGCCGGTCTCGCCGACGACGCGAGCCGGCACGCCTGCGACCGTCTTGTTATGCGGCACCGGCGACAGCACCACCGAACCGGCGGCGATCTTGGAGCAATGGCCGATTTCGATGTTGCCGAGAATCTTGGCGCCGGCACCGATCAAGACGCCACGACGAATCTTGGGGTGACGGTCTCCGCCGGCCTTGCCGGTGCCGCCGAGCGTGACACCGTGCAGGATCGACACGTCGTCCTCGATGACCGCTGTCTCGCCGACGACCAGACCGGTGGCGTGGTCGATGAAGATGCCCTTGCCGATGCGGGCCGCCGGATTGATATCGGTCTGGAAGACCGAGGACGAACGGCTTTGCAGATAGAGCGCGAAATCCTTGCGCCCCTGGTTCCACAGCCAATGCGCCAGCCTGTGGGTCTGGATGGCGTGAAACCCCTTGAAGTAGAGCACCGGCATGATGAAGCGGTCGCAGGCCGGATCGCGGTCGTAATAGGCCTGGATATCGACACGCACGGTGGTCGGCCAATCCTTGTCGTCGGCCAGCATCGATTTGAAGGTCTGGCGGATGAGATCGGAGCCAATGTCCTGGTGCGCCAACCGCTCGGCCAGCCGGTGGATGACCGCCTCCTCCAGGCTCTCCTGATTGAGGATGGTCGAATAGAGGAAGGCGGCGAGCAGCGGGTCGCGATTGACCGCGTCCATCGCTTCGTCACGGATCGAGCGCCAGATCGGATCGACCGGCTGCAACGCGCTGTGTCGGGAAATGCTGATGCTGTTCATCGACGTCGTCCTGCCGCCTTGCCTAATGTCGGGCCGCACATATAAGCCAGATCATAGCACGATTGAACTCAATTTTCCTTAGTGCTCTGTCAAATGGATTTGGTTAGCGGGAATTCAAGCCGGCATGGAAAATGAACTCTTGCTCGACAATGCCCTCAAACGCGAGCTTTCCGCTCTCTATGAGAGACAGGACCGCCATTACCACAACCTTACCCATATCGAGGCGATGCTGGCGCTCGCCGGCGAGTACCAGAAGCTGCTCGACGATCCCGAGGCCGTCGAGGCGGCGATCTGGTTCCACGACGCCGTCTATGACAGCCGGGCTAAGGACAACGAGGCACAAAGCGCAGCACTCGCGGAAAAAAAGCTCGCGGGCCGCATCGACGCCCAGCGCCTCTGCCGCATCAGCGCCATGATCCTTGCCACCGCAACACACCAGTTGCCGGGCTTCGAAGACACGGCCGCGGTGCGTGACGCCGCTCTTTTCCTGGACATGGACCTGTCGATCCTCGGCGCAGCGCCGGATGCATTCGATGCCTATGAGCGCGCGATCCGCGCCGAATATCAATGGGTGGAGGAGCCGATCTGGCGGGCCGGACGCGGCGCGGTGCTGAACAGCTTCCTGACACGCCCGCACATCTTCCACAGCGAGGAATTCCGTCGGCGCTTCGAGCAGCAGGCCAGGCTGAATCTCACCCGGTCGCTCGAAGCGCTGCAAAAACCAGCGTGACATCTGGCTTGTGCATCAGGTTTTATCGGGCTCTTGCGCCGGGTCAAAGCGGATTTTCGGCGTAGAATTCCAGCACACGCCGCTTGAAGGTCTTGTCGCCGACGGCCAGCATATGGTCACGGCCTTCGATGTGGAAAGCCTTGGCGTTGGGCATCAGTGCGGCAAGTTCGTCGGGCGAGCCGCCAATGTCGTCGGTGGTGCCGACGGCGATCAGCGTCGGCTGGGCGATCCGGGCAATTTCATCCTCGCTCAGCAACTCGCGGGAGGTGGCGATGCAGGCCGCGAGCGCCCGGCGGTCGCTGCGAGTCTGGTCGGCGAAGGCGCGAAACGAACGGCCGCGGGGATGAGTGGTCTTGGCCGGATCGTCGGCAAGAAGGGCTGCCGCGATCGGATCCCAATCGCCGACGCCGTCGATCATGCCGATGCCGAGACCGCCGAAGACCAGCGTCGCCACCTTGTCGGGATCCGACAGCGCCAGGAATGCCGCTATCCTCGCGCCCATCGAATAGCCCATGACATGGGCGCGCCCGATGCCGAGATGATCGAGCAAAGCAGCCGCGTCCGAGGCCATCCGGGCCGGGGTGTAATCTGCCTCTTCGTAGCTTTTCGATGACGAGCCGTGGCCGCGATTGTCCAGCGCAATGGCGCGGTAGCCGTTATCGTTCAGCGTCTTGAACCAGCCGGGCGAAACCCAGTTGACGTAAT
The DNA here is from genome assembly GCF_006442305.1 of Mesorhizobium sp. B2-3-6. Lineage (NCBI taxonomy): Bacteria > Pseudomonadati > Pseudomonadota > Alphaproteobacteria > Hyphomicrobiales > Phyllobacteriaceae > Mesorhizobium > Mesorhizobium sp. B2-3-6. The sequence continues at coordinate 32,185 of NZ_VFVW01000013.1, forward strand.
GGCTGGAGGCAAAGCCATGGATCATCAGCACAGGATCGCCCCGGCCCGATTCCGGCTGGCGGTCGAGGAAGGCGATATCGAACCCGTCATGGGAAAAAAACTGCATCGGCTATACTGCCCGCGTCCTCAACCGCCACCGCCGTTCGGCGCATCGCCATTGTCCGATGGCGGCACCTCGGGGCCTGATATGGTGCCAACGGCCGGATGGCGCACCAGGTCGCCATAATCGATACCGTTCCTGGCGGCGGTGCCCGCCTTGAGCTCAAGCACGAAGCGCACCGGCACGCCGGGCGAAATGAGCGCCTGGGATTGCGGCTCGCCGTGCTTGACCGCCCGGATCTTGCCATCCTGGCCGATAAAAACCAGGTCAAGCGGCATCGGCGTGTTCTGCATCCAGAAGTTGACCTGCTGCTGCATGTCGAAGACGAACAACATGCCGTGATCGTCCGCCATGTCCTGGCGATACATCAAGCCGGCCTCGCGTTCAGCATCGGTGTCGGCGATTTCGATGGAAAAGGAGCGATCTCCGCCTTTCGTCGCCACGACCAGCGGCGTCGGGTCCACCGGCAGGGTCATCACCCGGCTGTCGGCCGCCGTCGGTGCAGGCGAATAGAAATAGGCGGCCGCGGCGACGATGACCGCAGCCAGGACGCACATTGCGCCCGCCGTAAGCCAATTCCTATGTGTCATGCGAAAATCCTCGGCAACCGCCCTAATGCGCGACCGGCAAGGTTCCCATATCGGGGTGGATTTCGGCAGCCATAAGGCCTTTGTCGCCGCGCCCGAAGCGGACAAGCACGACCTGCCCCGGCCGAAGCTCGGTGATGCCGTAGCGACGCAAGGTCTCCATATGGACGAAGATGTCCTCGGTGCCCTCGCCCCGGGTCAGGAAACCAAATCCTTTGGTGCGGTTGAACCACTTCACCAAGGCACGCTCCAGCCCGCTTTCGGGCGTCACCGAGACATGGGTGCGCTGTTCCTGCATTTCCGCCGGATGGACCGCTGTGGTGACATCCATCGAGAGAACCCGAAAAGCCTGCAATCCGCGCTCGCCCTGCTTGACGAGGCAGACAACGCGCGCTCCCTCCAGAGCAGTCTGGAAACCATCCCGTCTAAGGCATGTCACATGGAGGAGGATGTCGCCTGAAACGCCGTCATCCGGGAGGATGAAGCCATAGCCCTTGGCTACATCGAACCACTTGATGGCGCCGGATATTTCGGTCAGATCGACGGCATCGCCGCCTTCGTCGCGCTTCATGGCGTCGCCAAGGGTTTCGGACCGCCCCGTCAAAGAGGCTTTTTCCCCCATAAGAATGCCCCCTTTTTTCAAGAACACCGCAACTGATTCTTGACACCAGATTAACACTGCGGCTTCCGGTGAGTGCAAGACCTGACGTGCCTTTTTTCACGGTTCATTATGCGAATACCGGATTTGTTCTTTGGCGGCGCCGGCAGCCGCCTGGGATTTGCCCTTTGGACGGCCCACCCCTATGTTGCGCCGCAACCCAACAAGTCGAGGAAATCACATGCGCTATCTGCACACCATGGTCCGCGTCGCCGACATCGATGCTTCGCTCGATTTCTACTGCAACAAGCTCGGCCTGAAGGAAGTGCGCCGCTACGAAAACGAGCAGGGCCGCTATACGCTGATCTTCCTGGCCGCGCCGGAAGACGAGCAAAGCGGCATCGACGAGAAAGCACCGCTGGTCGAGCTCACCTACAATTGGGACCCGGAAGACTACAAGGGCGGCCGCAATTTCGGCCACCTCGCCTATGAAGTCGACGACATATACGCCACCTGCCAGCGGCTGATGGACAGCGGCGTCACCATCAACCGGCCGCCGCGCGACGGCAACATGGCTTTCGTCAAGTCGCCGGACGGAATCTCGATCGAACTTCTGCAGAAAGGTCCGGCGAAGGCAAAGGCCGAACCGTGGGCGTCGATGCCGAACACCGGAAGCTGGTGATCGATCACCTTTTCGGGCGGTCGGCAGCCGGCCTATGGCGGCGGGCGAGCTTGCGCCTATCTATGCGGCGATAGCGCCCGCCTCGAAAGCGGGCACCGTTTTGTGCGTTTCACCCTCGGAGATCCCTTCATGACGATCAGCCATGCCGATGTAACCACCGCACATGCAAGCCGTTATCTGCAGCAATTGTGCAAACATTGGGCGCACAAATTCCCCGTGGAATTCGATCCCAATCATGGCGCCATCGACCTTTCGCTCGGCCGCACCATCATGGATGCCGACGGAGCTGCGCTGCACATCACCGTGTCGAGCGACGACCCCGGCTCTATCGAGCGCCTTGAAAGCGTCGTCGCCGACCACATCAGACGCTTTGCGTTTCGCGAGGAGCTGACGTTCGACTGGAAACGCGCCGAGGCGGCGTAGGCTCTTCTCCGCGCATTACGGCAGGCATTAATCAGCCGCCGCCGGGCTTGCCGGCCATCTCCAGCAGCGCCAGCACCGAGCGCCAGTTGCGCGCAGTGCCAGGTACCTTCAGTACGCGTGGGATCAGATTGGCAAACACCGATTTGCCCAGTCCGCCGGGTGCATGCAGGTAAAGCACGTCGCCCTTGATCTCGAACCGCTCCGGACCCGTACATTTTTCGGCCAGCCGCGCCGCCTCCTCGGCGGTAGGCGCGCGCTCCAGCGCATACGCGTGCAGCTTTGTCGGCTCCTCGGCAATCTCCGGATAGGGATTTTCCCTGACCAGCCGTTCGACCCAGCCGAGATCGCGCACCATGATGCGCGAATGAAAACCCCATTTCTCCTCGAAAGCCGCTTCGATCTGTTTGGTCAGCGTGGCGGCGTCTCCCTCCTTCGCCCGGAACACCGCGTTGCCGCTCTGCACGTAGGTAGCGACATCGCAAAACCCGAGATCCTCGAAGAACGCCCGCAACTCGGCCATCCTGACGATGCGGTTGCCGCCGACATTGATGCCTGAAAACAGGGCGATGAAGACGTTTCCGCTCATATGATGAACCCGGCCAATGTCTCGTTGTCGGTGATATCCTGATACTGGACGCCTTCGGCCTCGAAATTCGCTTTCAGCAGGTCGAAATTGCGGCGATCCTTGGTTTCGATGCCGATCAGAACCGAGCCGAAATTGCGTGCCGACTTCTTCAGATATTCGAACCGGGCGATGTCGTCGTCCGGCCCCAGCATTTCAAGGAAGTCGCGCAGCGCGCCCGGCCGCTGCGGAAAGCGGATGATGAAGTATTTCTTCAGGCCCTCGAAGCGCAGTGCCCGTTCCTTGACGTCCGGCAGCCGTTCGAAATCGAAATTGCCGCCCGAAACCACGGCCACGATGGTCTTGCCGCGGATTTCCTTCCTGGAAAAATCCTTCAGCGCATCGATAGCCAGCGCGCCGGCCGGCTCCAGCACCACGCCCTCGACATTGAGCATCTCGATCATGGTCGCGCAGAGCCGGTTTTCCGGGATCAACCGCACCGTGTCGGTGGCGAAGTCCTTGAGGTGACGCAGGGGCTCACGGCCGATCTCGGCGACCGCCGCGCCGTCGACGAAATTATCGACCTTGGCGAGTTTGAGCCGTCTTCCCGCCGCAAGGCTCTCGCGCAGGCTTGGCGCCCCTGCCGGTTCGCAAAAGACGAAGCGCGCCTCACGCCCCTGATCGGCGAAGTAGTGCGTCACCCCTGCGGCCAGACCTCCGCCGCCGACCGGCAGCATGACGATGTCGGGCATGCCCGCGCCGGGCATCTGGTGGGCGATCTCATAGGCGACCGTCGCCTGTCCCTCGATGATGTCCTTGTGGTCGAAGGGCGGCACCATATGAGCGCCGGCGCTTTCGGTGAATTCGATGGCGGCGCGATAGCAATCGTCGAAGAAATCGCCGACGAGCCTGATCTCGACGAAGTCGCCGCCGAACAGCCGCGTCTTGTCGATCTTCTGCTGCGGCGTCGTCACCGGCATGAATACAACGCCCTTTTTACCGAAATGACGGCAGACGAAGGCGAAACCCTGCGCATGATTGCCGGCGGAAGCGCAGACGAACAGTTCGGCCTGATTGCCTTCGCCAAGTGCCTTGCGGAAGAAGTTGAAGGCGCCGCGGATCTTATAGGAGCGCACCGGGCTCAGGTCCTCGCGCTTCAAAAGCACCCGCGCGCCGGTCTTCTTCGACAGATAGTCGTTCTCCTGCAGCGGCGTTTCCGGAAAGATCCGGCGGATCGCGGAAGCAGCGGTGGCAACACGGGAAGAGAAGCTGGTCATCGGAAAGCCACCTTGAACGCATGTCGTTTGGGAACGTCTATCATCGATTGGCTGCGGAACGCCCTTTTGTCGCGAGCCTTGCCGCCAAGCAACCCGATTCCGTCTATTGCACAGGCGACCCCGTGAAACCATTGCCCGTCACTCATGTTCCCAAGCGGTCGGCGTTTAGTGACATATTTGCCGTTAGTTGGAGGTGATTGTTCATGTAATTCTTAAAATCCATGCGGGTGCCAAGGCCCGTCGGGGCTCGCCCTGATGCAGTCTGGCTTTCGTGCAACACTGCGGCGGCGGTCGCGAGACGCCGACCGCTTTTCGGCTGGGCACGACTTACTTCCGCCGCACTTGCGCTGTCGGGGGAGACTTGCGGAGGCGATTGGCCTTTTCGGGCCGGAGTGGAATTTCAGACGTGCCGTTGAAGACGATTTTTGCCATTGGCCTAGCCTTGCTTGTCGCGGGCTGCGCGGGACAGCAGACCCAGGAACTGCTCGGCAGCGCCATCGTGGCAGCGCCGGTGACCGAGATCGCCGGCAATCACAGCATCTTCATCGCCACCACGCGCAAGAAATCCGACGATCCGAACAAGGTCTTCGACGGCGAGCGATCGGCCACGCTGAACTACGCCCGCGTCAACGTCACCGTGCCCGGCATCCACCAGACCGGGCAGATCGAACGCCGCTCGCGCGGCAAGTCGAACGATCCGGCCAAGTATTTCATGGCCTCCGAGGTCGTCGGCTACGACACCCAGCCGAAATTCGCCAATGCGCTAAGTGCTGACATCGCGGCGCGCGGCGACCGCGTCATGGTCTTCGTCCATGGCTACAACACCGGCTTTGACGACGCCGTTTACCGCCTGACCCAGATCGTCCACGATTCCGGCTATCCCGGCACGCCCGTGCTGTTTTCCTGGGCATCCGGCGCCAAGACCACCGACTATGTCTACGACAAGGAAAGCGCCAGCGCTGCGCGCGACCAGCTCGAAGTGACGTTGCGCATGCTGGCGCAGACCGGCGCGCGGCGCATCGATATCGTCGCCCATTCGATGGGAACCTGGGTGACCATGGAGACGCTGCGCCAGCTCGCCATCACCGGCGACCGTGATCTCGGCGGCAAGCTCGGCGACGTCGTGCTCGCATCGCCCGACATCGATGTCGACGTGTTCAAGAGCCAGATGCGCCGCTATGGCAAACCCAACAAGCCGTTCATCCTGTTGTTGTCCGATGATGACCGCGCGCTCCGGCTCTCCGGTCTGATTGCCGGCGCGCGGCCGCGCGTCGGCGACTACAAGGACGCCGCCGACCTTGCATCCTACGGCGTAACGGTCGTCGACCTCTCCAAGATCAAGGGAGCGGACAGTTTCAACCATACGAAATTCGCCGACAATCCCGCGCTGGTGAAGATGATCGGCCAACGGCTGCGCGAAGACGATGGATTTGCCAGCGACCGCGACGTGACCGACCGCATCAGCCTGCTCGGCCAATAGATGCATCGCCGCGGGTTCGCGTGGCCCGCTCGGCCTTGCGACAGACTCGACCAACTTTGAACTGGACCGCGCCGGCCTCTGGCCTTATCGAAATATCCAGCGACGTCACGCGTTTGACGTCCTCCTTTGCGGGAGCCGGCGTGTGACGGTGCATTCGAAGAGTTTCGTCGTCATTGCGTTCACGCTGCTGGTCGCAGGCTGCGCCGGCCGAAACACGCACGATCTGCTGAACAGGACGACGGTTGCCGTACCCGCGTCCGACATCGCGGCCACCCACGAGATATTCGTCGCCACCACCCGCCAGAAGGCGACCAAGGACCCGCGGCAGGTATTCGACGGCGATCGCTCCTTGACCACCAGCTTCGCCCGGGTCGACGTCACCGTGCCGAAAAGTCACAAGGTCGGCATGATCGAGCGTGTCCGGGGGTCTGCCAACAGCAATCCAGCCAAGGATTTCACCGCCAAGGATGTCGCGTTCTATGCGGATGCGCCGCAATTCGCCAAGGCGGTCGGTGCCGACATCGCCATGCGCGGCGACCGTGCGCTGGTTTTCGTGCACGGGTTCAACAATGGTTTCGACGACGGCATCTACCGGCTGACGCAGATCGCGCACGACACGAAATATCCGGGCACGCCGGTGCTGTTCTCCTGGGCCTCGAGCGGCAAGGCGACGGGCTACATCTACGACAAGGAGAGCGCCAACGCGGCGCGTGACGACCTCGAGGCAACGCTCAGGATGCTGGCCAAGACGCGGGCTAAGAGCATCGACATCGTCGCCCATTCGATGGGAACATGGGTGACCATGGAGGCGCTGCGCCAGCTTGCCATCACCGGCGACCGCGATCTCGACGGCAAGCTTGGTTATGTCATCCTGGCCTCGCCCGACATCGACGTCGACGTGTTCAAGAAACAGATGATCCGCTACGGCAAGCCGGACAAACCGTTCGCCATCCTGCTTTCCGCGGACGACCGGGCGCTCAAACTGTCTTCCCTGATTTCGGGCGACAAGCCCCGCGTCGGCGACTATGGCGACGCGGCCGATCTGGCCAGCTATGGCGTGTCTGTGGTCGATCTCAGCCAGACCAAGGGTGGCGACCGGCTGAACCACGCCAAATTCGCCGACAATCCGATCCTGGTTCAGTTGCTCGGCGACCGGCTGCGGGCCCCGGCCGGCCTGGCGTCGGACGAACCTCCAGTGCAGCTCAACAATCTCGGCCAAGGCCTCGGCAAGGCCGTCGGCTCGGTTGCCGAGATCGTCATCACCACGCCGTTCAAGGTGCTGACGATCGCCACCGGCGGATGAGCGAAGCGACCGCAACTGCTCTTATACGAAGAGGTCGACCTTCTGGAAGGTCGTCACGTCGATCAGGCCGACATCGGAAATCCTGAGCTCCGGAATGACGACCAGCGCCAGCAGCGAGTGCTGCATGTAGGCGTTGTTCAGCGAGCAGCCCATCTGGCGCATGGCCTCGGTCAGTTTGTCGGCCTTGGCCGCGACGATTTCGGCCCGCTCGTCCGACATCAGCCCGGCGATCGGCATTTCGACCAGTGCCAGTTCCTTACCCTTGGAAAACAGCACGACGCCGCCACCGACCTCGCCCAGTCGGTTGACCGCCAGCGCCATATCCCGCTTGTTGGTGCCGACGACGATGATGTGGTGGGCATCATGCGCCACGCTCGACGCCATCGCGCAATCGCCGATGTAACCGAAGCCGGAGACAAAGGCATTGGTGACGCCGCCGGTACCCCTGTGGCGCTCGACCAGCGCGATCTGGCAGACGTCGTTGCGGCGATCCATGGCGACCAGCCCGTCCTCGACGGCGAGATCCGCTTCCAGCGCCCGCGTCGGTGCCTGATTTTCGATGACCCCGATGACCCGGACCCGGACCCGGACTTCGTTCGCGCCGTTGGGTGCCGTGATGTCGAAATCGTGGGCCTTCAGCTTCTTGCCGAGCTTGACGGTGTTCTTCGCCGCCTTGGGATAGTCGTAGACCGGAATGTCGATGTCGAGCTTGCCGGCCTTGGCCAGCCTGACGCCACGCGCATAGACCTCGTCGATGGTCATTTCGGCGAGATCCGAGACGATTAAAAGGTCAGCCAGCCGCCCCGGTGCGATCGATCCGATCTCGCGCTCCAGCCGGAAATGCTGAGCGGTGTTGAGCGTCGCCATCTGGATCGCGGTCACCGGTTTCAAGCCCTGGCTGATGGCGTGGCGGACCACGCGGTCCATATGCCCCTGGTGAACCAAGGTGCCGGAATGGCTGTCGTCGGTGCACAGGATGAAATTGCGCGGATCGATGCCGCCCTCGGTAACCGCCTTGATCTGCGAGGCGACGTCGTACCAAGCCGAGCCCAGCCGAAGCATCGCCTTCATACCCTGGCGCACGCGGGCGATGGCATCTTCGGCGCGCGTGCCCTCATGGTCGTCCTCCGGGCCGCCGGCGACATAGCCATGGAACGGCAAGCCGAGATCGCGCGAGGCATAGTGCCCGCCGACGGTCTTGCCGGCTTTCACGGTCGCGGCGATCTCGCCCGACATCACAGGATCGTTGGCGGCTACGCCAGGGAAATTCATCACCTCGCCCAGCCCGATGATATTTTCCCAGCCCATCGCCTCGGCGACGTCGGCGACCGTCAGTTCGGCGCCGGCATGTTCGAGCCCGGGGGCCGAGGGCACGCAGGACGGCATCTGGACATGCACGTTGATCGGCATGGCGACGGCCTCGTCATGCATCAGCCGCACGCCGGGCAGGCCGAGCACATTGGCGATCTCGTGCGGATCGATAAACATCGAAGTCGTGCCGTGCGGGATCACCGCGCGGCAGAATTCGGTCACCGTCACCATGCCGCTCTCGACATGCATGTGCGCGTCGCAAAGACCGGGCACCAGATAGCGCCCGCCGGCATCGACCACCTTGGTGCCCTGCCCGATGGCATGGCCGGCATTCGGGCCGCAATAGGCGAAGCGGCCGCCGGCAATGGCGATGTCGGTGCCGGCTACGATCTCGCCGGAGTGGACATTGACCCAGCGCCCGTTGCGGATGACGAGATCCGCGGGTTTCCTGCCCATGGCGACATCGACCAGATGTGTCGCCATTTCAGTCCATGGTCTGGGTTTGCTGCCCGACGGCGTGTTCGCCATGAAGCGACTCCTGTTTGCCCGACTGTGCCAAGCCGCCACGGTTTTGACCAGCCTCACACCTTCTCCCGATTGTTCCAAGACCGACGGAGAGCGTAAATCGGCCGCACAGAAATGCGATTCCGTTTTGCCGCAAATCGGGTTACCGTGCCTGCCAGGATCTTCCAGCTCTTCGTTCGGGCAGTTCGATGCGTCGCCTAATGCTTGCAAGTGTCGGTTTTCTTGCCGCTCTGGCCGCACCGGCTTTCGCAGCCGAACCTGTGGCCGATGTGCCGATGACCGCGCCCGGTTTCGACTGGACCGGCCACTATGCCGGCCTGCAAGGCGGTTATGGCTGGGGCAGTTCCGACATCTCGGGAACCGAGGGCGAGCCGTTTGCCGCCTCGCCAGACCTCGACGGCGGTTTCGTCGGTGGCCATGTCGCCGGTCTGTGGCAATTCGACCAGGCTGTGCTCGGCGCCGAAGCAGAGCTTAACTATTCCTCGGCAAAGGGCGCCGAAGAACTGGGTGCGGGAAATCTGCTCGGCACGGATGTCAAGTGGTTCGGTTCCATCAATGCCAAGGCCGGCTATGCGATGGATCGGTTCCTGATCTACGGCATCGGCGGCGTCGCCTTTGCCGGCATCGAAACCTCGCAAGATGCCGGTACCTCGTTCGACAACACGCGAACCAGCATAGGCTGGACGGTTGGCGCCGGCATCGACTATGCGCTGACCGACAGGTTCGTCGTCGGGGCGCAGTATCGCTACTATGATTTCAGCAAGGAGCATTTCGATGCGCCGGACGATTTTCTCGATCGCGACCAGAATGTGAAGCTGAATACGGTCGGCATCAATCTGAGCTACAAGTTCTGAGCCCCATCGCCGCGCCCGGTCACCGGGCAGGATCATGCTCGATCTCGCATGGTCCGTGACGGCAATTCTACGGCAATTCCAAGGACTGAGGGGCCGGCGTCCCCAGTGGGCGGGGGGATGGGTTGGGCCTGGTAGACGCCGGCCTCGACGGATCAGATCCGCCGCGCAGACACCGTATCATTGCCTGCGGCGCGCGGAATTGCGTGATCGCACCAGTATCACCATGCCCGCTTGTCTGAACGTCACCGGCGCAGAACTTGATGCCGCGTGCCGTTTATGATCCTGCCCTCGCACGCAGGCGCGCGTCCGCCATCGCAGTACCCGCGCCCGATCGCGCAGTAAACACTCAAAGAATTGCATCGAGAAAAGAGCCATCGAACCGCAAGTGCGGACGAAGGTCCAAGAACATCAGCAAGACCTTGGTCCGAATACCTACAGCAGAGGTCCGATCAGCTCTCCTGCAAGGAACGTACTCGCATTCCTTTCATTTGTTGAACGGGTGCAGCAATGGTCCTTCATGTGCCCACGAGAGCAGGGTTGCCATCGTTGCACCCTCAACCCCCTGCTCATTTCGCAGGCAGAAAGCTCAAATCGAGACCTCGTGCGGCTTGAGCTGTCGTGAAACTACCCCCGAGGGATCTGGAATGGAGAAACACTTATGAAAGCGATTTTTCTGACAAGTGCCATGGCGCTCGTTTTCGTTGCAATGCCGGTTGTCGCTTCGGCGGCAGAAGCCGACGTCGTCATCAAAACCCATCGCCATCATCACCGTCACGTGGCAGTGATCAACGATCAGGGCCATCGCCTCCATCATCGGCGCCATGGCACGGTGGCTTTCTATGACCAAGGTCGCCGGCATCATCGCCGCGACACCGTCGTCATAACGGGCTCAACTGAACGCCGTCACCACCGGCATCACCCAGTGGTGATCTACGACAGCAACGACTAATATTGTGCAATCCGGCCCGGCTGATCGCCAACCCTGCCGGGCCGTGCCCGCGAGCGGCGGACCGACAACAAGGGAAGTGGAGGCTGAGGAAGCCAGGCGGGTCTTCCCTGTTGAAAATGAGTGCTTAATCGCAGCCCGGGTATGAGAGGCCGGTCGTGCTCTCCAGCTTGAGCTTCTGGTCCCTCAAGAGGGCGCCAGTAAAAAATAAACGCCGGCGACCAGTGTCGATGTCAAACAAATCGCCATTGCCACGACCACCTTGGTCGCGAACCGCTCGGCTCTCGCGCAAAGCGCGTCAGCAAAATCGTCGCTCTGGATACTTTTCAAGAGCGGCTTGGTGTCGACGCCAGCCATGTGATTGTCGTTGTCGGGGATTGTGACACGGTCACGGCCATCAGTTTTGATGGAACCAGGGGTCATGCTTTGCCTCACGAAGCGTCGGATTGACATCAGCCACCGTTCGACGGAGCTGCCGGATTCGCCGATGCGGACGGCACTTTGGCTTTGGGAGCGTCAATCTTGACGCCAAATATTTTTTCCGCCTGCAGAACAATGGCCACGGCAGCGCTGCCGCCAGAATTTACCACAGCGGGGCCGGCTGCCATGATCGGCCTCCAGTTGAAGATCATTAGCAAACGCAACGCACGCTTCCTACCGGCGGTTCCACTGCTGGGGCTTGGGTCCTATTGAACATGCGACCAAAGTCAGATCGTGGCGCGCAAAAGGCCCAAACCCACGGTTGTTTGGAACCCACGCGTCTAAGAGCGATTGCCTGACAGGCCATTGAACGATGGTTCCCCTGATCGATGGCCAGCATTGGGAGCCCTTGCCAACCCTGGCAATCCTTCGGGCGCCACCGCGCTTCGCGTCAAGCCCAACGAGAGAGAAAGGAAGCAACAATGAGAACCGATCTTACAACCGTCGTAGCGGGATTCCTGCTGCTTGCCGGCATCGGTGCCGCCGCCGCACAGGATGTGGTCATTCAGCCGCAGGACGAAACCGTCATACAAGAATACGTAAAGAAACAGCCTCTGGCCTCAGTCAAGATTCCCGGCGTCGAGCTCAATGTCGGGACCGCCCTGCCCGACACGGTCGAGCTTCATGAAATTCCCAACGTCAAATATCGCTACGTCGTCGTGGACAATCACACCGTCGTCGTGGATCCCGGCACACGCAAGATCGTAAAGATTATCCAGTGAGCGCTTGAACGCCACGATCCGCCGTTTCAGGTCGGCGGATCGTGGCAACGTTCGCCGAGGGCCCATAGCCGACGGCGCGCCTCGGCGCACGGTCGCCGAGCCGCCGCTAAGAGACCCGGGTGGCACCCGTTGGTGGCGGCTAGGCTCTGCAGAGCATTGAAGTAGAGTTAAGGTGGTGCGGACGACGGGAATCGAACCCGTACGATCAGAGATCGAGGGATTTTAAGTCCCTTGCGTCTACCAATTCCGCCACGTCCGCGCGCCTTTCGTTTCAACTACCTAGGCGATCTCGTCAATCGGGGCCATGCAGTCCCAAAAAAGCGTTGTGCAAAACACGTTCGTTTTCATTCGCCCCGCACCGATTCTTCGTCCCGCAGGCGTTCAACGCCCCCGGGTGCCAAGGGCGACCGGTATCGATCAAACAGCGATCGGATTGAGCTTCAGATGCTGGATCAGGATGATGGTCTTCGCATCGATGATGCGACCATCGGCGATGCCGGCCAGAGCTTCGTCGAGCGGCATTTCCAGCACCTCGATGTCCTCGCCTTCGTCGGCGGCGCCGCCACCGGCCGAAATGCGGTCGGCGGGCGAATAGAGGGCGGTGAAGAACCAGAGCCGCTCGGTGACGCTGCCCGGGCTCATATAGGGCGAGAACAGCCGCTCCACATGGTTCAGCCGATAGCCAAGCTCTTCCTCAGCCTCCTTGCGGATGCAGGTCTCCGGATCGTTTTCGTCGAGCAGTCCCGCGCAGGCCTCGACCAGCGGCTCGCGGTGGCCGGTGACATAGGCGGGATAGCGGAACTGGCGCACCAGGAGCACGGTTGAACGCTGGGGATCATAGGGCAGGATCACCGCGCCATCGCCGCGATCGTAAGTCTGGCGGATTTGTGTCTCCCATTGTCCGTCGCGGCGACGGTAGTCGAGGACGGTCTTCTTCAGAACCGCCCAGTCGTCGGATAGGATTTCTTCAGAACGGATGCGGATACGATCTTCCATCGGCTGCCTCCACGTTACCCGGGAGGCGTAGCCGCGAACCGGCGTTCACGCAATCGGGGCAGCGGTTGGTCCAGTAAGCATTTCACTCTCTCGTGTGTGGCATGGCGGCGATCGATCGCCTAAATAGCGCATCCTATTCCCGGAGTGTCGTTCATGACCACATCGCTTTTCCAGCCGATCACGCTCGATGGCTTGAGCTTTCCCAACCGCATCGCCGTCGCGCCGATGTGCCAGTATTCGGCCGAGGACGGCTCGGCGAGCGACTGGCATCTCCACCACTGGATGAACCTGGCAATGTCCGGCGCCGGCATGGTCACGGTCGAGATGACCGATGTCGAGCGGCGTGGCCGCATCAGCCATGGCTGCCTCGGCCTCTATTCCGAAGACAATGAAGCCGCTGCGCGCCGCGCCCTGGACGCAGCAAGGCGCGTGGCCGCACCCGACACCAAATTCGGCACTCAGCTTGCCCATGCCGGCCGCAAGGCCTCGAACCGCAAGCCTTGGGAGGGCGGCGGACCGCTGCAGCCGAACGAGGATCCCTGGCAGACCGTCTCGGCCTCGGCAATCGCCTACGATACCGGCTGGAACGTGCCGCGAGCGCTGGAGGAAGAGGAGATCCTCCAGCTCATCGAGCGGTTCGCCGAGGCGGCGAGGCGGGCCGAACGCGCGGGCTTTGACTTCATCGAGCTGCACGCGGCGCACGGCTATCTGATCTTCCAGTTCCTGTCGCCGCTCTCCAACCAACGCACGGACCGCTGGGGCGGCTCGCTGGAAAACCGCATGCGTCTTGTCGTCGAGATCGCCAAGGCGGTAAAAAAAGCAGCGCCAAAACTGATGCTGGGCGCCCGGCTGTCGGTCAAGGATTGGGTCGATGGCGGTTTCGACGTCGAGGATGCGATCGAAGTGGCGAAAGCGCTGAAGGCCGAAGGCGTCGCTTATCTCTGTTGCTCGAGCGGCGGCAATTCACCCTTGCAGAAACTGCCCTCCGGCCCCGGCTACCAGGTGCATCTGGCGGAAGCCGTGCGCAGGGGCGCCGGCATCCCTACCCGCGCGGTCGGTCTGATCGACGATCCCAGGCAGGCAGAGGCGATCATCGCCGAAGGCCGCGCCGATATGGTTGCGCTGGCGCGCGCCTTCCTCGCCGACCCGCGCTGGGGGTGGCGAGCGGCCGCCACGTTCAGCGAGACGATCCATCCCGCGCCGCAGCTCGCGCGCTCGGTGACGACGATGCAGCACTGGATGAAGGCGGCGGGCTGAGCGGCCCTTCCGAGAAGGCGGAACGCGTCGTCGGACGACCGCCGCAATAGAGCTTCCAAGGAGGTCTGGGACGTTTGGGCGCAGGCTGAAGACACGGTTGCAACCAAATTGACTGCTTTGCGTTGCGGCCATGATGGACAACAAGCCTTTTGAAACACCGGTCGTGGTCGAACTCGGCCATGTCGGCAAATATCGCCACATCCGCAGTACCCAGGAGGCGGCGGAGTGCCTGATGACGGTTTGGCCGCTCAATCGCGGCCCCCGTCATCGTGATGCTCTCGACACTTGCCTCAAAGTGCTGGAAGGTTATCGTTCGACAGCGGATGCGCGCCGGGCCCTTATCGAAGCCGCCAGGGAATCGGAAGTGCTGGTGCCAGACGACAAGCTGTCCGACGACCGCCTGCATTGAGCGGACGGACCTTTAAACCGGAGGTTTTTGATGGCGAAGCTGACTTACAAGATCGTCGAGCATGACGGCGGCTGGGCCTACAAGGTCGGAGCGACCTTCTCGGAGACGTTTCCCACGCATCAGGACGCGTTGCGGGCCGCCGAGATCGCTTCAGCCGAGCAGCAGGTCGCGGGGTCGACGGACGGCATCCAGTACGAGGATGCCGACGGCAAATGGCATGAGGAACTGGCTGATGGACGCGACCGGCCGCAGACCGAGGTTTCCGACTGATCTTCAGCCCAAAGCCCGATCGCCCCAAAGGCCGGCCGCCCCGGAGCGCCGACCGCGGACGTCGGGAGAGAAAACGTCCTACGGTCAGCAGGGAGCTTACGGCTGATTATTTGCCGCAGTACTGGTCATTGACGTTGCCTTGAGCATTGGCGTCCGGACCCGGGGTGTTGTGAGCACATGGGCCCATCCCACCGGTATTGCCTTGGGTGCTCAACCCGGAGCCGTATGCGTTAATGCTCCCGGTGGTGCTCTGGTCGATGGCTGATGAATCCTCATTGCCGAACAGCGACCAATTGTTCCACCAATTGTCATGGTTGTAATACCTGCCGTCCGTCGACTGCGCCATCGCCGATGTGGCAAGACCGGCCGTCAGAACGAATGCCGCGAGAAGTTTTTTGTACATTGGATCACTCCGTTTTGTCTTCGTCGCCTTGGGTGCGACACGGGGCAAACCAGTCATCAGCCGAATGGTTCCTTGAATTCCTTGTGAAGCGTCGGTGAAGCGACGATCCACGGCGTGGACCACAAGCATCGCCAGCAGGAGCAACGCCGGCAGGCACCGGCGGCACAACGATCAGCCGTGCAGCTTCGCGGCGATTTCGGCGACGCGCCCGCCCTGGAACTTCGCGCCTTCGAGTTCCTGCGCCGAAGGCTGGCGCGAACCGTCGCTGTCGCTTGTGGTGGTCATGCCGTAGGGCGCCCCCCCACGCACGACATCGTTGCCCATCTGAGCCTGATAGGCATAGGACAGGGGAACGATGATCATGCCGTGGTGCTGAAGCATGGCCTGGGTGCTGATCAGCGCCAGTTCCGCGCCGCCGTGCTGGGTCGCGGTCGAAGACATCACCGAGCCGATCTTGTTGATCAGCGCGCCCTTGACCCATAGCGGGCCGGTCTGGTCGAAGAAGTTCTTCAGTTGCGCGCACATCATTCCGTAACGCGTCGAGGCGCCGACGATGATCGCGTCATAGTCGCTCAGTTCCAGCGGGCTGGCGATCGCCGCTTCCTGGTCGAGCTTGTAGTGGGCGGCCTTGGCGACCGCTTCGGGCACGAGTTCGGCGACGCGCTTGATGGTCACCTCGGCACCGGCTTCGCGAGCGCCTTCGGCTGCGGCCTTGGCCATCTGCTCCATGTGACCCCAGCTCGAATGGTAGAGAACAAGTACTTTGGCCATTTGCGTCTCCTTGACGTGATGATCCTCGTCCGCCCGGCCACGCCAGGGTACTTAGGGCGCCAATATTCGGGGAATACCGCGTAGGCGGGCACAGTTTGTTCACCGGTCGGGTGGCATTGCCGCTGGCCGCGTGCCGCGCTATTTCAGGCGACCCCGTTTTTGCCGGAGCCTTCGATGTCTGAAATCGTTACCGCCGCCATGCTCATCATCGGCGATGAGATCCTGTCCGGCCGCACCAAGGACAGGAATATCGGCCATCTGGCTGACATCATGACGGCCATCGGCATCGACCTGAAGGAGGTGCGCATCGTTCCCGATGAGGAAGACGAGATCGTCGCAGCGGTAAATGCAGTGCGGGCCCGCTATACCTATGTGTTCACAACCGGCGGCATCGGCCCGACCCATGACGACATCACAGCCGATTCGATTGCCAAGGCCTTCGGCGTGCCGTGCGAATACGATGCCAAGGCCTATGCCCTGCTGGAAGCAAGCTATGCCGCTCGCGGCATCGAATACACCGAGGCCCGCAAGCGCATGGCCCGAATGCCGCGCGGCGCCGACCATATCGACAATCCGGTGTCGGTCGCGCCCGGATTCCGCATCGGAAATGTCCACGTGATGGCGGGCGTGCCCTCGATCTTCCAGGCCATGCTCGACAATGTCGTGCCGACGCTGAAAGCCGGCACGAAAATGCTGTCGGCAGCGGTGCATTGCCCGTTCGGCGAAGGTCTCGTCGGCGGGCCGCTGGGCGAGATCCAGAAAGCGCATCCGGACACGATCATCGGCTCCTATCCGAAATACGGCGACGGCAAGTTCTGGACCGAACTGGTGGTCCGTGCCCGCAGCCAGCAGGCCCTGGACGCTGCGCGCGCCGATGTCGAGGCGATGGTGGCCGGCTTTGCCAGCAGCGCGAGCTGATCCGGTCCAGGCCGGAACCAAGCACAACGCGGCGACGTTTCCTTGCCGCGGGCGGATCGCTCGCAAAATGAGGGGATCACCATGCGCTTCAAGACCATCGTCGCCATTCTGCAGAACGAGCAGGACGCGGAGCGCGTGCTCGACTTCGCCATTCCGCTTGCCGGCCGCTTCCAGAGCCATCTGATCGGCATCCACGCCGAAGCGCTTCCGGTGCCCTACACGTCGGCCACCGGCTTTCCCGACACCGAGTTCCTGCAGGTTTCGGCCGACATGAACCGCGAACGGGCCGAAAAGCTGCGGGCCGCGTTTCTCAGGCATATCGAGAATTCCGGCCTGTCCTTCGAATGGCACAGCCTGGAGAGTTTTTCCGGCGACAGCGCCCTGACCGGCATTTCAAGCGTGCGTGCCGCCGACCTGATCATCGCCGCGCAGCGCGAGACGGGCGGCGATGCGAGCGCCGACGTCGACACGCTGGTCTACGACGCCGGACGGCCGGTGCTGGTGGTGCCGCACCTGGGTCCGCTGATCACCACCTTCAAGCGTGTGCTGCTTGCCTGGAACGGCAGCAAGGAGGCCGCACGCGCCGCGTTCGATGCGCTGCCCTTCATCATCGAGGCCGACAAAACCGACATTCTGGTCATCGATCCGCCGGACACGCTCGATGAACGCCCCGAGGCCGCCGGAGCGGAAATCGCTTCCGCCTTGTCGCGTCATGGCGCCAGCGTGAGTGTCTCGGTGCAGAGATCGGGCGGCACCTCGGTCGACGAGGTGATCCAGACCAGGATCGCGGAGACCGGCGCCGATTTGCTGGTGCTTGGCGCCTACAGCCACTCGTGGCTGCGCCAGCTCCTGTTCGGCGGAGTGACGCGCTCCGTGCTGCGCACCGCGCCGGTGGCGGCTTTCCTGTCGCGGTAAGTTCACAGTGTCGTTTGCGGCCGCTCTTGCCAAGCGCGAGGTTTTCCAGTTACTTCCGCGCGCATTCCCCTGTTTTCTGCGCGCGACCGCGCGTGCTGCGGAGTGCGCGAAAGATGTCCCTTCCCGAAAAAGCCTTTCCGGTCTCCTGGGACCAGTTCCACCGCGATGCGCGCGCGCTCGCCTGGCGGCTTGCCGGCACCAACAAGGCGCAATGGAAAGCGATCGTCTGCATCACGCGCGGCGGCCTCGTGCCGGCGGCGATCATCTCGCGGGAGCTTGGCATCCGCGTTATCGAGACGGTCTGCGTCGCCTCCTATCATGACTACAGCAGCCAGGGGCAGCTGCAGGTGCTGAAGGAGGTCACGCCGGCCCTGCTTGCCGACGACGGCGCGGGCGTGCTGATCATCGACGACCTGACCGACACCGGCAAGACGGCTGGCATCGTGCGCGCCATGATGCCGAAGGCGCATTTCGCCACCGTCTACGCCAAACCGAAGGGGCGACCGCTGGTCGATACTTTCGTCACCGAGGTCAGTCAGGATACCTGGATCTATTTTCCCTGGGACATGGGCTTCACCTACCAGAAGCCGATCGCCGACGATCACGCCGGCTGATTCGCGGCAAGCAACCTGCTGCAAATCGAGCCGCAGGGAAGTCTCATCCACTAGGCAAAAGGTCTCGCGAGGCTGGCTGGCGCGCGGAAATCGGCGTCTATTGGCGAAAATCGGCCATCCTGATGAAAGTTTTTACTTTTATTGCCGATAATTAGCCGTAAGATTCGTGAGACGGCAAACGATTCTGGAGGCTGGGGCTAGCTTCTCCTATGCTGACGAGGCTAACGACGCACAACCATCTGGCCGAAAGGGTCCGGCGACTCTTCGGCACCGCGCCGTGCCGTCTGCAGGTAGCCGCCCTGCCCTGGCGCGAAACCGGAAACGGCGTCGAGATCATGCTGATTACCAGCCGCGATACCGGCCGCTGGGTGCTTCCGAAGGGCTGGCCTGAAGCCAGGGAGCCGCTCTGCGAAGCCGCGGCGCGCGAGGCTGTCGAGGAAGCCGGACTGCGCGGGACGATCTCGCATCTCGAGGCCGGCCGCTATTTCTACGCCAAGGCCCTGGCCTCCGGCGAGGAAGTGCCGTGCGAGGTATTGGTGTTCCCGCTGCATGTCGACAAGGTCGCCGACCATTGGAAGGAAAAACGCTCCCGCACCCGCAAATGGGTCAGTTCGAGCGAAGCGGTGCGCATGGTCAACGAACCGGATCTTTGCCAGATCATCGCCTATTTCTGCGCCGACCCGCGCCGGTTTGCCTGAACCCGGGACCGGCCGCGCCACCAAGCAGCTCGGACGGGGGCGCCTGCGGCGTGAATGCTTTTCTAATGAAGACGTAATAGGATCTGATCCGATCCTGGCGTTTTACCGATGACAAATCCCGCAAATCCCAATCCAGAGCGATCCGACGAGCACAAGCGCGAGCATCGCCAGCGCGTGCTCAAGGGCGGCACGATCATCACGGGCATCTCGAATTCGGAAGTTGGCTGCACGCTGCGCAATCAAAATGAAGGTGGCGCCGAACTCAAGGTTCCGCCCGAAGCGACGATTCCGGATCATTTCCTTCTCTATGTGCCCGTCGACGGCATCGGCTATCGATGCGAGGTCCGCTGGCGCCGCAACGGCCGGATCGGGGTGCACTTCACCGGAACCGAGCCGAAGCCCAGGACGCATTACGGCTGATCCGCGACGCCGGATGCGCCAGATGGTCTGCCTGCATCACGCCCCGGAGCCGTCGCGAAGCCTGACAAGCGCGTCTTTGTCCCCTCGGCCGGGGGCTACCGCGGCAGCTCCATTCTATCCCCGTTATCCACATGTGTGACACACAAGATGTTGAGGTCACAAAAGCTACGCAAACGAATCCTTGACGGCGCAAAACGAGTCGCCTTTTATAGGCCATGCGCTCCTGTTGAGAGCGCGACCGGAAAGTTCTGAGCCCGGTCTTTTTCCCGGATTATGTGCGTTTTTCCCCACATTTCCGCCTGTTTACGAGGCTGGCGGAAGCGTTGGGATTGCGGGGGCGTGGGCGATAAAAGGGAGAATTGTCGGACTGGAATAAATTGTCTGTTAACACTATATTTAGTGTTTGCAGGCAGGTTCGACGCTAGATAATGTGAATTTCCCTCGAGTGAGGGAATCGGAAAAAATCAGTTTTGAGGGACCCGCGGGTTCGTCGGTGAGTTGGACAGGCGCTTCGCAAGAAGTTTGACCAGCAAGGCGGACGAAGACCGCGAAAATGGAGAGCCGGCCGTTTTCGAACGCCGGCAGACGGCGGACATGCGCGTTTCGCATTGGGAGCAGAAATCTCCTGACGAAAGCGCTATATATAGACAAAAGGGACCGGACCAATGCGCATCGAGCGTCGTTTCACCAGACAGGGACAATCGGCCTACGCGGAGATCGAATTCCGCAAGGCGCTCTCCGAGATCAAGAATCCGGATGGCTCGGTGGTGTTCCGCTTGGACAATATCGACGTGCCGGCGCAATTCTCCCAGGTCGCCGCCGACATCCTGGCGCAGAAATATTTCCGCAAGGCCGGCGTCCCCGCGCGGCTGAAGAAGGTCGAGGAGAACGATGTTCCCTCCTTCCTGTGGCGCTCCGTCGCCGACGAGGCCGAACTTGCCAAGCTGCCGGAAGCCGAGCGCTACGGGTCCGAGATCGACGCCCGCCAGGTCTTCGACCGGTTGGCGGGCACCTGGACCTATTGGGGCTGGAAGGGCGGCTATTTCAAGTCGGAGGAAGACGCGCGCGCCTTCCGCGACGAGCTTGCCTACATGCTTGCCACCCAGCGCGTGGCGCCGAACTCGCCGCAATGGTTCAACACCGGCCTGCACTGGGCCTATGGCATAGACGGCCCGAGCCAGGGCCACTTCTATGTCGACCCGTTCACCGGCAAGCTGACGAAGTCGAAATCCTCCTACGAGCACCCGCAGCCGCATGCCTGCTTCATCCAGGGCGTGCAGGACGACCTCGTCAATGAGGGCGGCATCATGGATCTGTGGGTGCGCGAGGCGCGCCTGTTCAAATACGGCTCGGGCACCGGCTCCAATTTCTCGCTGCTGCGCGGCGAGGGCGAAAAGCTGTCCGGCGGCGGCCGTTCGTCCGGCCTGATGAGCTTCCTCAAGATCGGCGACCGCGCCGCGGGCGCCATCAAGTCGGGCGGCACGACGCGCCGCGCCGCCAAGATGGTCATCGTCGACGCCGATCACCCCGACATCGAGGAATTCATCGACTGGAAGGTCAATGAAGAGCAGAAGGTCGCCTCGCTGGTGACCGGCTCCAAGATCGTCAAGAAGCATCTCGAAGCGATCATGAAGGCCTGCGTCAACTGCGAAGGCCATGACGACGACTGCTTCGACCCCGCCATCAACACGGCGCTGAAGCGCGAGATCAAGGCGGCCAAGAAGGACGCGGTGCCGGAGAACTACATCTACCGCGTCATCCAGTTCGCCAAGCAGGGCTACACCTCGATGTCGTTCAAGACCTACGACACCGACTGGGATTCCGACGCCTACCTCACCGTCTCCGGCCAGAACTCCAACAATTCGGTGTCGCTGAAGGACAATTTCCTGCGCGCCGTCGAGGATGATGCCGACTGGCATCTCACCGCCCGCAAGGACGGCAAGGTGCTGAAGACGCTGAAGGCCAGGGATCTCTGGGAAAAGATCGGCTACGCCGCCTGGGCGTCGGCCGATCCGGGCCTGCATTTCAACACGACGATGAACGACTGGCACACCTGCGCCTCCGCCGGTGCGATCCGGGCCTCCAACCCGTGCTCGGAATACATGTTCCTCGACGACACGGCCTGCAATCTCGCCTCGATCAATCTGCTCCCCTACCGCAATGCCGACGGCACGATCGACATCGCTGCCTATGAGCATACGGTGCGGCTATGGACCATCGTGCTGGAAATCTCGGTCATGATGGCGCAGTTCCCGTCGAAGGAGATCGCCAAGCTCTCCTACGACTACCGCACGCTGGGCCTCGGCTATGCCAATATTGGCGGCCTGTTGATGACCTCGGGCATTCCCTACGATTCCGATGAGGGCCGCGCCATCTGCGCCGCGCTCACCGCCGTCATGACCGGCACCGCCTACGCCACCTCGGCCGAGATGGCGTCCGAGCTCGGCGCCTTCCCCGATTACGACCGCAATGCGCAGAACATGCTGCGCGTCATGCGCAATCATCGCCGCGCCGCCTATGGCGACAAGGACGGCTACGAGAAGCTGGCCGTCAACCCGGTGCCGCTGGTCGCTTCCGACCTCAAGCAGCAGGAGCTGGCGACGCACGCCAAGGCTGCCTGGGACCGTGCCATCGAACTCGGCGAGGAGCATGGCTATCGCAACGCGCAGGCGACCGTGATTGCGCCGACCGGCACGATCGGACTGGTCATGGATTGCGACACAACAGGCATCGAACCCGACTTCGCGCTGGTGAAGTTCAAGAAGCTTGCCGGCGGCGGCTATTTCAAGATCATCAACCGCGCCGTGCCGGAAGCGCTACGCACGCTGGGCTATTCGGAAAGCCAGATCGCTGAGATCGAGGCCTACGCCGTCGGCCACGGCAATCTCAACCAGGCTCCCGGCATCAACCCCGGCTCGCTCAAGGCCAAGGGCTTCACCGACGACAAGATCGCGGCGCTGAATGCCGCGCTGAAGTCGGCCTTCGACATCAAGTTCGTCTTCAACCAGTGGACGCTGGGCGCCGACTGGGTGAAGGAGACCTTTGGCTTCACCGACGAGCAGCTCAACGACTTCTCGTTCGAGATGCTGCCGGCGCTCGGCTTCTCCAGGAAGGACATCGAAGCCGCCAACATCCATGTCTGCGGTGCGATGACGCTTGAGGGAGCGCCCTTCCTCAAAGCCGAACACCTTCCCGTGTTCGACTGCGCCAGCCCCTGCGGCAAGATCGGCAAGCGCTCGCTGTCGATCAACAGCCACATCCAGATGATGGCGGCGGCACAGCCCTTCATTTCCGGCGCCATTTCCAAGACCATCAACATGCCGAACGACGCCACGGTGGAGGACGCCAAGAGCGCCTACATGCTGTCGTGGAAGCTGGCGCTGAAGGCCAACGCGCTCTACCGCGACGGCTCGAAGCTGTCGCAGCCGCTCAATGCCTCGCTGCTCGCCGATGGCGAGGAGGACGAGGACGAGGCAATCGAACAACTGGTCGCCGCGCCCGCCGCGCAGCGTGCGGTGCAGGTCACCGAAAAGATCGTCGAGCGCGTCGTCGAGCGTCTCTACCGCGACCGCGAAAAACTCCCGAACCGCCGCAAGGGGTATACGCAGAAGGCGGTCGTCGGCGGCCACAAGGTCTACCTGCGTACCGGCGAGTTCGACGACGGTCGTCTCGGCGAGATCTTCATCGACATGCACAAGGAAGGCGCTGCCTTCCGGGCGATGATGAACAATTTTGCCATCGCCATCTCGCTCGGCCTGCAATATGGCGTGCCACTCGAGGAATTTGTCGAAGCCTTCACCTTCACCAAGTTCGAGCCGGCCGGCATGGTGCAGGGCAATGACGCGATCAAGAACGCGACGTCGATCCTCGATTACGTGTTCCGCGAACTTGCCGTGTCCTATCTCAACCGCCACGATCTCGCCCATGTCGACCAGTCGGATTTCGACAAGACGGCACTTGGGCGCGGCATCACCGAAGGCAAGGCCACGCCCTTCTCCAAGGGCCTCTACCGCGGTGCCTCGCCGGTCAAGCTGGTGTCGGGCGCCGAACCCAAGGGATTCGGCGGTTCCGCCCCGGCCACGGCCCCTGCCCGCGTGGCGCCGACGGCCTTCTCCGGCTCCAACGTACTGGCGCTGAAGCCGGCGAGCGACGAGGCCATCGCCTACAAGCGCGACTATGAGGAACGCGCCAGGGAACTGGTCGAGGACATCGCCGAGGAGGAAACCGAGGCTTCGGGTGCCGAGGGGCTATTCTCCGACGCCGCCGCGCACGAGGCCGCCGAGGCCAAGGCACTCGCCGCCACCCGGCGCCAGCAATCGCTGATGCAGGGCTACACCGGCAACGAATGCTCGGAATGCCACAACTTCACCATGGTGCGGAACGGCACCTGCGAGAAGTGCGATACGTGTGGAAGCACGAGCGGGTGCAGCTGAGAATCTGAAGCGCTAGTAAAACGCAGCATTTTGGCCCGATCGTACGATCGGGCCGAAATGGCAAAGGGAACAAAAAGGGTACATCGTATAAGGAAGTCTTTATGTGACATCCCCGAAACACCAAAGGCCAATCCTTCCGGATCGGCCTTTGGTGCCGCGAATAAGCCGAAGCCCACGCGGGGCGACGAGATCAGAATCCCATCTCCTATGACAAGGTTACTATATGGAGATTCTGATCTAAGAGTCGAGAAGGCATCGGCAGCTAGTGTGACTTTAACGGCTCCCGGAAAGGGCTTTTTCGTTATGAAAATTGAACCCAGAATTAGCGCTAGTAAATTGGTTGAGTATTGTTTCGCTCGCTCCACTCGGCGAACTGCGATCATTGAAGACATCATCAGACCTAAGAACTTCCTCCTCGACACCCGCTACAACGAGATTGAACGTGCAATGATGCATTTCATTGAAACTCACGGGCAGGATGACAGCCGACTGTTCCAGCTCGACAGGGCCTTGTTGTCGCGCCAACCTGCCACCTCGCACGATGAACAAAGGCTTCTCACAGCTCACGATGCTATCGAACTTTGCCGTACTATGAGCTTGGCCAAGCTACCTACTGCTGCCAAATTAACCGGCGTTTCCGATAGCCAGCCAAAATTCCTTCTTGCCGGTGTCTCTATTAGCGTTCGACCGACAAACTCGGTCAAGATACCACAGGCAGGAAGGAGGGAATTTGGCTTCGGCTTGATCAAACCTTATCTCTCCAAAACACTACCATTGTCGACAGAAACTTCGGCGCTGCATGGAGCGCTTCTCCATTGGTACGCGGAGAAATGTTTCGGGGATGCCGGAGAACCACGCGCCGAACTTTGTTTTGTGGTTGATGTGTTTGCCCAAAAGACTTTCGCTGCACCCGGTAGCTTCAACCAACGCAGGAAGCTGCTGGCAGCTTCCTGCCAAGAGATCGCGGACAGGTGGCAGTCAATTCGGGCGAGACTAATTACTGACGAAGAAGCTAGCCGGAAACGCCATTAATAGCCTTGGTGCTGCAGTAGTTCTTGGTGCTGCTCGCCTTCGCCCCTTGATGTGGCAAAGGGTGAGCAGCGCCAGGAACAGCATGAAACTTTTAGGCAGCTTTGAACGAGGACTGTATGCGCTACGCCGTAGCGATTGAAAAAGCAGGCGATAATTTCTCAGCTTATGTGCCGGATTTGCCCGGCTGCATCGCGACGGGTACGAGCGTATCTGAGGTGAAAAACGAGATTCACACCGCAATACCCTTCCACATCGAGGGTTTGCAAGCCGACGGGCTGGACGTGCCGAAGGCGTCAGCTTTGCGGAATATGTAGAGGCATAGTCGATATCCAGGCACTGCTCAACACGGCGCTTAAAGACCTTCTTGCGAGCGAGGAGCAACTGGCCGGAGCAAGTAGATTAAAAAGGCACCAGGAAGGGGTGAACGATCGGCGCGCGTTTCAATCCGCGTCGGCCACCGTCTGCCGGCCGCCGGCCCAGGCGCACCATTGGCGCTCGTCGCCGTGGAAGACGTTGAGGTCGATGCGGCCGGTGACGCCATGCGATAGGCCGGAGCCGGAATATTGCCAGAACAGCCATTTGCGGCCGGGATAGACCTTTGAGGGGTGCTGCGCCACGGCGCGCAGCCAGAATGAATAATCGAGGAATTCGCCCCGAAGATTGTCGCGGTAGAAATCGGGCGCCGTGTAGATGATGGGTCGCTGGCCGTAATGGCGCTCAAGCTTGTCCATGAACACCCGCATCTTCTCCAGCACCTTTTCGCGCGACGGGCGCCGCTTGCAGCTGGATTCGCCGTTCCATTCGACGTCAATCACCGGCGGCAAGGCGCCCTCGACCCTGGGCACGTTGCGGATGAACCAGTCGGCCTGCTCGCCGGCGGTGCGGCACCAGTAGAAGAAGTGATAGGCGCCGCGCTTCAGCCCTGCGGCGTCGGCGTTGCGCCAATTCCTGGTGAACATCGGATCGAGATGGTCGCCGCCGTCGGTCGCTTTGATATAGGCGAAATTGGCGCCCTGGGCGCGCAGCTTCTCCCAGTTGACGTTGCCTTGCCAGCGCGACACGTCGACGCCATGCACGGCAAGGTGTCGCGGCGAAGAGCGGCCGAAATTGATCGGCTTGGCATCGCGAAAGCCGTAGCGCGTGACAGGCCCGGCCAGCATCGGAGGTGCCGCCCGTGACAAGAGCTTCGGCGGCGATACAAGCGCCGCCGGCTCGACGACCGGCGGCTCGACGCTGTCCGGCAGGTCGGGCGCCGGAAACGCCACCGTCTCTTCCTCCGCCAGGCCATAGGGCCGGACATTCTCGTCCACCGGCGTGGCTTCCGCCACCCTCCGTTCGGCTGCCATTCTCCGTTCGGCCTTGGTCACTGGGGCGGATGCGATCGGCGCGCTTGGTCGCACCACCGAGTTGGTGATCTCGTTCGACGGCTTCTGGATGTCCAGCGCGTCCATGCCGGATGTCGATGAGCAGCCGGCAAGGCACAGCGTTGCGATCACGAAACTGATGGCGCCTGGTAACCGCATCTGGACCTGTACTCAAACACAACAGACCGAAGGCGACGGCCGACGGACAAACCAGGTCTAGTTATGAACGAGAAATTACCAATAAAGATTGAATCAAGTTTTTAAGCATGTTCGGCACGGTTGCGGGTGTGGGCCGTGCGCGACGACAAGCGCAATCTACGCCTGCCCATCCTATCGCCTGAAGACGCCGATCATCGGCCCCAGGTTCCAGTAGTCGTCATTGCGGCCGATGGCCGGCGCGAGCAGGCTCGATATAGACCCGTCGAGGAACAGCGCATTGTCGCAGCCGAGCCCGTCGCGAAACAGGCGTGCGAATGTATGGAATGTCACCGTGCCATTCGAAATGGCGAACACGGCGACACCGTCCTTTCGCACCCCGACACCGTCGCGCGTTTTGCGAGAGGTGCTGTCGGCCCGGAATTTCTGGTGCAATTTGCCGTTGATCACCAGCATCGGCCCGGACTGCGTGGCATAATCGGTGGGCGGACGCTTCTTTAGGAAATCCCTTGTCGCGCGGACCGCGGCCTTGCCGTCGCTGATGTAGAAAATACCATTGGGCTGGAGCGAAAAATTGCCTCTTCCCGACCCGACCTTCGCCGAGGCCAGTTCCTGCCCGCGCTCGACATACAGGCCGACCGGCGCGAGGTTTGGATGGTACATTCCGGCATTGATGGCGAACAGCATCGTGCGCCCGGCCCGCCGCTGGGCATCGTCGAGATTGTGCAGCGATTGATAGGGCTTGCCGGCCGGATCCTTCCAGAACAATTCGATCCGATATTGCCTGGGATCGACCTCGCAGACCAGGTAGCTGGTGGCCTCGAAGACGAGGTCGCGGCACGGCGGCAACGAGGCGAACCATTGGCCGACCCCCATGCCGATCGCCGCCGCCGACGGCAGCGCGGTCTTGATCAGCGCGAGCAGTAATGGCGCGGATTGGAGGACAGTCAAAAGATCCATGCGCGCACCGGATTTCCAGTTCCAACGAGCCGCCGCCAGCATTCGCCGGCACGACGCAAGAACGGTCCCAAGCGGGAATGGATCAAACGGCCAAGGTCGACATGCGGCTGCCGACGCAAGACATCGGCGACATCATTGAACAGAGCTGACGAGCCGCTCGTCGCCGCCAAGGATGGAAACCCAGCGACCGCTGTTGTCGCTCGCCTGTCTCTTCAGGTAGCGATAGCCTGTCTGGTTCCAGAGGCGAACCTTGTCGCTGAGATTGTCGAGGATGAAATCGCCCTTGTCGGTGCGCACCGTAAGCACTGCGTGGCCTTCGCCGTCGGGCTTGCGCACCACCGTCATCAGCAGATTGGCAATGGCAATGCCGGCGGCCTGGAGTTCGCGCTGCTTTTCAAGCGCGTAGTCTTCGCAGTCGCCAAACCCGTTATCGGGGTAGGCCCACCACTCATCCTTGCCGTAGTTGTCCATGTCGCTCATCGGCTTGACGCGGGTGTTGACCGAGAGATTTACGGCGGAAATTTCCCGCAACAGCTGGCCGGTCATGCTCTCCGGAGCGTTGGCGGGCGAGCGGATGGAGCATTCGGCAGAATGGACCTTGCAAAAATCATAGTGCCCGATCGGCTGGGAGGTTTGCCCGCCGATGGTCATGGAAAGCGGTCCCGCATTCGCCAAACCCGCGGCCGAACAAAAAGCCGTCAGCGCCAACGCAAACCCCAAACCCCTCGCCTTGCGGCGCCAACCCACCGAGGATGCCATACGGCCCCACCCATCTATTTTTGTTAACAGAACGTTAAAGATGGATTTTGCCTGGAGTCAATGAAGGCGGCCGATCACATCTTTGGCGATCGACGCATGCCCGACCGGGGTTGCGCCGAAGCAACACCGGCTCGCACATTCCTGGAGTTGCCTTTTAGTCCCTTGTTTGACGCCGGCGGAAAACCGCTGCGCGCTTTCCGGGATTGCTTCAGGCAAGCCATCCCATCGCCAGGCCTAGCAGCAAGGCGATGCCGAGCCCTCCGCGATAAATGACGAAAGGCCAGGCTGAGAAGCGTTCCAGCACGCGCATCAGGCCCCATATGGCGAAGAAGGCGGATAGCGAGGCGACGACCAGGCCGACTGCGAGGATCGACCAGCCATGGGCATCGAGATGGGCCTTGTGCAGTTCCCAGAGCTCCTTGAGACCGGCGAGTGCGATGGCCGGCAGCCCCAGCAGGAATGAAAAGCGCGCCGCTTCTTCCCGCTTAAAGCCGAGCCCCAGTGCTGCCGTCAAGGTCGAACCGGACCGCGAGACGCCCGGGATCAATGCGCCGATTTGGGCGATGCCGACGAGCAGCGCATCGGCCATGGATGCCTGGCCCATGGTGCGCGCATGGCGGGCACGGAGTTCGGCCAGCGCCAGCAGGAGTGCCATGACGATGCAGGCCCAGCCGATGACCCCGAGGCCGCGCAGCGGCGAATTGCAGGCGTTGAGAAGGCCAGACAGAGCCACGCCGGCGATGGCGATCGGGATCGTCGCCAGCACGATCCAGAGCGCCAGCCGGAAATGTCGGTCGGCGAAATCGCGCCGTTTCAAGGCACTGACCGAACCGGACAGGATGTCCCTGACATCGTTCCAGAAGTAGCTGATCACCGCGGCGAGGGCCGCAAGCTGCATGGCGGCGGAGAAAGCGGAGCCGGGATCCTGCCAGCCCAGCATCGCCGGGACGACGCGCATGTGGGCGGTCGAGGAAATCGGCAGCAGTTCGGTGATGCCTTGCACCAAGCCGAGAAATGCGACCTTGGCGTAGCCCAGGCCGACAAAGCCCATGTCCATGCCTTGCATGCAGCTGTCGGCCATGTCGAATTCCATGTCAGAGAGATCGGAGTTGCGCGGGGAACGACTGGGGTGATCGGCCCCTGGGCAAGCCATACCGCCATGGGACGGAAAATCAATTTACGGATTTGTGAACTGGCACCCGGGAATGGGCGTCAGCGAGTGCGGAAGGCGCGTTCGAATATCAACACCGCGCCGCCTCGGCGCGTTGGCAGCACCAGGCAGTGGCCAGACCGGCCCGGCGGGTCGGCCTGCAAAAACTGGAGGAAATCACGATGCGATCAGGGGCACAGCCAGAGTTTCTGGCACGCCCTGGCGATCACGTGCGCCGGCGGCACAACCGGCTCCTCGACGGAAGGCCGACGCGCCCGTTCGAGCAGCATGCGCACCTGTTCCGGGCGCACACGATCGCGCTCCATCACAAGCAGGACCATCGGATCGCTCAAAAGCTCGTCCAGGGTACTGATGCTGTCGTTCATCCGTCGTCTCCTCGAATGCCGGCCCGCACCGGTTAAATAGGGAGACAATGATGGCTCGCCAATGACGCTTTGCCGGCTTTCGCGTGACTGTTTCGGTTATTTCGTGACTGTTTCGATTAATTTTTGTCACGGTCACGTAATTTCACCCTTCTGTTGGCCCGCTTCATCCGGCACAGCTCATCGGTTTCGGCGCTCAAGCGCCGATCCACCTTCTTTCATAAGGCGGGAAGGGAGGCCGGCCTCAGGCAGGCGGCGCGCCTTCGTGCTGCGGCAAGCCGTCATCGAGCACCACCCAGGGCTGCTTGGAGGCGGTCCAGATGTGCGTCTGCGGCTTGAAGACGGACGGATCGTCGAGTGACCCGGTGGTGACGCCTATAATGCCGGCGGCATCGCGCCGCGAAAACATCGTCGTACCGCAGCTTGGGCAAAACCCGCGTTTAATATCCGGCGAGCTGTTCGCGGTCGCCAACGGCCCTTCGACCGTCACATCGTCGATGCGAAACAGCACACGCGCATTGAAGGCGGCGCCGATCGCCTTTTGACAAAGCCGACAATGGCAGATGCGTTCGTTGATGGGCTCGACGTCGGCGCGATAACGCACCGCCCCGCACAGGCATCCGCCCTGATAGTTAGCCATTGCCGTATCCATTCCCGAGAAGATTTGATGCGAGACTATCGAGGCCGGATATCGGGTCAATTCAAAAGCATTGATACGATCCCATCGACTGCAGCGATAAAACTGCCGGCCGCCTCGAGGGAGACTGCCGGCAGCCAATGCCGGCAAGCTATTCGGTTTCGCCGACCACCTCGTCCCAGCTCTTCACCTTGGTCTCGCCGTTGAGGAACGGCAGCGCGGCGGCCGTCAGCTCTGGAGCGAAGAAGACGTCGTAGTGGGTGCGATTGGGCAGGATCGCCAGGCGGTTCCGCGACAGGTTTTCACGCATCCAGCCCGCGTCCTTCAAACCACCGCCGAGCATCTGGTAGAACTTGATCTCGTGCTCGGGCTTGTACATGTCGCTGTCGCCGTAGGCCAGCATGACCGGCATCTTCAGCTTGGGAACATCGGCCGAGTAGTCGTAGTTCTGGCGCATGAAGTTGCCGAGCGTATCGAGCAGCTTCGGGAACTCCTCGGGATGCGGCGCCACGGCGACGTAGGATTTGTACATCGGCGTGTCCTTCATGAAATCGGCCGCTGCCGCGCTCACTTGCGCCTGCTGCGGGCGCATCTCGTCATAGAAACCGTCGGCGGCATAGCCGGTCGAGACCAGCACAAGCCGGCGCACCGTTTCGGGGTGCTGGACGGCCATCCGGAAGGCGACACCGCCGCCCAGAGAATAACCCATGACGTCGACCTCGCCGTAGCCAAGCCGTTTGACGATATCAGCCATGTCGTCGCCCATCGCCTCCAGCGTGAACGGCCGGTCGCCAAGCGCGGTGCGGCCATGGCCTTGCAGGTCGACGGTGATGACAGTGCGATGTTCGGCAAGCTTCGGCAGAATGGGGGCGAACATGTCCGCTGTGCCGAGACCGCCATGCAGCAGAAGCAGCGGCTCGCCTTTGCCGTGGACGGCATAATAGTAATTCAGGCCGTTGATCGGCAGCAGGCCGGATTTTTCAGACTTCGGCGGTGTCTTCGCTTCGGTCATCATGGCAGATTTTACCTCTTTTGCGTTGGTGATGCCCGGACAGGCGAGAAGCGCCGCGGCCGAAGCAAGAATGGCGAAAAGCAGGGCTTTGGACATATCAATCTCCTCCAGTCTGTCCGTGTGTCGGTGCGTTCTTGAGCTGGCTGGTGCATCGGCCCCAACCCGCGCGAAAACCGATCGAGAATATTGGTCTGACCGGCTTCCGTCCCAAGGACGAACCAGCGAAATGCAAACCGACATCATCAAGGAGAAATTCTGGGGCTTTCCCGTGGATGAGGACCAACGGCGAAATCGAGGACGCGTCAGTGGCGCTTGGCTTGCACCAGATAGGCATCGATCTCGGTCTCGCCGAGCCACTTGGCCGCTTCCAGCCGATGCAGGCCTTCTACCAGGATATGACGCTTGCCGTCGTGACGGACCTGGATCGGCATCTTCATGCCATTTTCCAGAATGTCCTCGGCGAGATGACGGACCGTCTCGGGATGCAGCGTCTTCTTACGCGCCGTCGGCACGTAGATGTCGTCGACCTTGACCTTCTGCACTCTGAGCATGTCGACCCCCCGGGCGGAACGCCGCCTTGTCCTGAGATAGTCGCTTTGTTGACGAGGGCCAAGGGCGTGGCGACGAATAGGGCGGAGGCAACCGGGTTTGTCTGCCGCCGCGCAGTCGATATTGCGTATCAGCCTTTGTAGATACGGTCCTCGAGCGGCGTCTCGGCAATCAGCGCCTGCAGCCCTGATAGCAACGCCTTCTCGGCGCGGTTCATCGCCTTGTCCGGATTGACCAGCAGGAAGATATCGATGGCCGGCGGCGCATCATAGGGCGGCAGCCGCCACAGCGCGCCGTCGGCCACATCGCGCCGCGCCACATGCAGCGGCAGCGGGCCGATGCCGAGCCCGGCGACGATCATGCGCCGCACCTCCTCCAGGCTCGACGAAACGCCCACGACATCGGCGTTCAGCCGTGCTTCGCTACGCAACAGTGCGACCGGCCGCAGCGCATCCGAAATATGGTCGGTCTGGAACGATACTGACGGCTCGTCGCGGAGATCGGCGAGCGTCAGTCCGGTTTGCCCATAGAGCCTGTGCCGCGGCCCGCAAAAGAAGCCGAAGAACTCGCGATAGACCATGTCGTATTGCAGCGCCGGATCGCGCTGGCTGACCAGGCAGACGCCAAACGAAGCACGGCGCTCCCTCACCTGCTTGGCCACTTCGGTGCTTGCCGCGACCGAAATGGTGATGCTGGCGCGCGGATAGTTGCGGTGGAATTCCGACAGCGCCCGATCGAACAGCGGCGAGACCACATGGCTGGCGGTCGCGATCATGACGTGGCCGGTGACATCGTCGCTGATGCCGCGCATCAAGAGCGGCAGCTGCGATATGGTGCCGAACACCTCGATGCTCTGCTCGTAGAGAAGCCGTCCAACCTCGGTGAGCTCGAAGCGCGTCGCATCGCGTTCGACCAGCCGCCGGCCGACCCGGTCTTCCAGCCGCCGCAGCGCATTGCTGACGCTTGGCTGCTTGAGGTTCAGCCTCTCGGCGGCACGCGTGATGCTCTTCACCTCCGCGATGACGACGAATGTCCGCAAAAGGTTCCAGTCCAGATCCCAGACCAGCCGTTCGGGGCGCGGCAATGCCATTCCTGATATCTATGCTCCCTATTTCCATTATCTATTTGCGCAATGCTACCGCAAAGGCAATCATTGCCGTCAGGAGTGCGCCCCAACGCCTCCCAAGCCTTCGCGCTCCATCCAGAGGACAGGTTTCAAATGAACAAGGTATTTTCCGGCATTGCCGTCGCGGCGCTGCTGTTTGCGTCTTCCTTCGCTAACGTCTCGGCCAGGGCCGATGACCTCGAGAAGGTCAAGGCGGCGGGCGAATTGAAGATTTCCATGAGCGGGCAGTATCCCCCCTTCAACTTCGTCAACGACCAGAACGAGGTCGTCGGCTTCGACGCCGATATCGGCAAGGCCATCGCCGAGCGTATCGGCGTCAAGGGCACCATCATCACGACCGCCTGGGACGGCATCATCGCCGGCCTGCTCGCCAACAAATACGACACCGTGGTCGGCTCGATGACGATCACGCCGGAGCGTGAGAAGGTGGTCGATTTCGTCGGCCCCTACTATCACGCCGGCCGTGCGGTTTTCGTCAACCAGGATTCCAAGGTGCAGAGCCTCGACGAACTCAAGGGCAAGACCCTTGGCGTGACGCTCGGCGAAACACATGAGAAATGGGCGCGCCAACAGGGCGGCTGGGACATCCGCACCTATAAGGGGCTGCCGGAATTGCTGCTTGAGCTGAAGGCGGGCCGCGTCGACGCCATCGTCGTCGACAACATTCCGGTCATGGTCGCCGTCAAGGAGACCGGCGAGAAGGTACGCAAGCTCGACACGCCGGGTATCGAAGGCGGCAGCGTCGCCATCGGCATCGCCATCCGCAAGGACAATCCCGAGCTCAAGGCCGCCATGCAGAAGGCGCTGGACGGCATGATGGCCGATGGTACCTACGAGAAGATATCGATGCACTGGGTCGGCAGCGACATCCGCTAACTTCGCCAGGCTTCGGCGGTCCAGGCCGCCTGAAGCCGAAAGCCACTGCGCCGGGCCATTCCATGGATTTCTCCTTGATGCAGCGCGTCTTCCCGTTCTTCGTGGAAGCCGCCTTGGTGACGCTGGAACTGACAGCGCTGGCCCTGGTTCTGGGGCTGGCCGTGGCAGCACTGGCCGCGACCGCAAGAATGTCGAGATCGGCGGTCCTGCGGGCCATCGGCACGCTCTATGTGAGCCTGTTCCGTGGCACACCGTGCCTGATCCAGCTCTTCGTGCTCTATTTCGGCGGTCCGCAGATCGGCATCAATCTGGATCCGTTCGCGGCCGGCGTGATCGGCCTCGGCCTCAACATCGGCGCCTATATGGCGGAGTCAATCCGAGGCGCGGTGGTGGCGGTCGACCGGGGCCAGACGGAGGCGGCCCGCACAATCGGATTCGGCCGGTTCCAGACCTTGCGCAAGGTCGTGCTGCCGCAAGCCGCCCGGCTGATGATCCGCCCGCTTGGCGTCAACACGGTCGCGCTGTTGAAAGGCTCGGCCCTGGTGTCCACCATCTCGGTCGTGGAATTGACCTACACCGCCCAGCGCTTCATCGGCTCCACCTACAAGCCGTTCGAGATCTTCGGCGTCGCGGCCCTGCTCTACATGGTCATGGTCTATGCCGTCGCCCGTATCGTCGACATGCTCGACAAGCGCTTCGCAATCATCTGAGGGGCGGAAAACAATGCAAGGCCTGGATTTCACCGTCGTCGCGCCCTACTGGGATCTTCTGCTGACCGGCGCCTGGTGGACATCAGTGCTGACGGTCTCGGCTGGAGCGCTTAGCTTCGCCGGCGGCATCTTCTTTGCGGTTGTCGTACTCTATGCGCCGGCAATCCTGGCCTACCCCGTGCGCGCCTTCATGTGGGTGTTCATGGGCACGCCGCTGCTGTTGCAGCTCTTCCTGATCTATTTTGGCCTGGTGCAGGTCGGCATCGACATCCCTGCCCTCGTGGCCGGCATTGTCGGCCTTGGACTGCATTTTGCCGTCTACAATGCCGATGTCATCCGCGCGGGCATCGTGGCCGTCGATGTCGGCCAGACGGAAGGTGCACGCAGCATCGGCTTCGGCAAGTGGCAGACGCTGCGCCATGTCGTGATACCGCAGGCCATCCGCAACACGGCGCCGCCGATCGGCAGCAATTTGATCGCGCTGTTGAAGGAATCCTCCATCGTCTCGGTCATCGGCATTGCCGAACTGGTTCACTCGGCGCAACTGGCGATCAGCGAAACGTTTCGCCCTTTCGAATTCTACATCACTGCCGCCGCGCTCTACTACATTCTCAACCTCGTGCTCGAAGCGGCCCTGCATCGGTTCGAAAGACATGTGGAGGTTTCCCGATGAGCACGCAGCGGCCGATGGTCGAGGTCCGCGGCGCACGCAAATCGTTTGGCGCCGTCGAGGTCCTCAGAGGTATCGACCTGTCGGTCGAACGTGGGCAGATCGTCGCCATCATCGGCCCGAGCGGCTCCGGCAAGAGCACGCTGCTGCGTTCCATCAACCATCTCGAGAGTTTGAACAGCGGTGAGGTCTGGCTGGACGGCATGCAGGTCAACCAGAAGCTGCATGGCCAGGCGTTCGAAAGGCACATCAACAAGGTGCGCCAGCAGATGGGCATGGTGTTCCAGCACTTTAACCTGTTCCCGCATTTGACCGTGATCGAGAACATCACGATGGGGCCGGTGATCCTGAAAAGCATGCCGAAAGCCGAAGCTCGTGCGCTGGCGCTTGGTCTTTTGTCCAAGGTCGGGCTCTCCGACAAGATCGACGCCTATCCCTCGCGTCTTTCGGGCGGGCAGAAGCAGCGCGTCGCGATTGCCCGCGCGCTGGCCATGCAGCCCAAGGTGATGCTGTTCGACGAGGCCACCTCGGCGCTCGATCCGGAGCTGGTCGACGAGGTCAACGCGGTGATGAAGCAGCTTGCCGCCGAGCACATGACCATGCTCATCGTAACGCACGAAATGCGCTTTGCCGGCGAAGTGGCCGACAGGGTGCTGTTCATGGATGGCGGCGTGGTGGTGGAAGAAGGCCCGCCGGGCGACATCTTCCGCGCCCCGCAAAAAGAACGCACCCGCACCTTCCTCAAGAAATACCTTTCCGCCTGAGTACGACGATGACCAGATTGACCACTGAATTCCCCGATTTCGGACTGACGCCGGAGCAGCGCCGGCACGCAGTGCGCGGCCACTATTATGAGTGGCCGGGCATGGATGGCGAGCGCGGCGAAATCTGGTGCTACAGCGACCGCTTTTCCTACCGCGCAGGCGAGACAGTGACGCTGCATGTCAGTTCGACGGCTCCGTCCTTCAGCATGACGATCGTCCGCGACGGCGGCACCGAGACAAAGGTGTTCGAGAAGTCCGGCATTGCGGCGCGTTGGCAGGAAAGTCCAGACCAGTGCTCGGCCGAAGGCTGCGGCTGGGAAGCCTCGTTCGAATTCAGCGTCGGCAGCGACTGGCCGTCCGGCGCTTACCGGGTGACGCTGACTGCTGAAGGCCGCGACGGCAAGCCGATCCAATCCCATCATCTTTTCATCGTCGCGCCCCTGCCCGGCAAGAAGCCAGGCCGTGTGCTGCAGGTGGCGGCGACAGGCACCTGGCTCGCCTACAACACCTGGGGCGGCTCCAATCACTACCAGGGCATCACCGGGCCGGACCGTAACGAATATTCTCCGATCGTCTCGACGCAGCGCCCCTGGTGCCGCGGCTTCGTCGTGCTGCCCAAGGAGGCGCCGCGTGTGCCGTTGGAAGTCGCGGTGCCGCCGAAGACAGTGCCGCGCTATCCACACATGGAATGGGCGCTCGCCACCGGCCATTCGAAGAAATACGCATCGTCGGGCTGGGCGAGCTATGACAGCCACTTCTTCCGCTTCGCCGAACGGGCGGGCTACGCCGTCGATCTCGCCAGCCAGCACGATCTGCATTTCTCGCCCGACATTCTCGATGGCTACGACTGCGCCGTCTTTGTCGGCCATGACGAGTACTGGACCTGGGAAATGCGCGATGCGGTCGACAGCTACGTCGAACGTGGCGGCCATGCGGCGCGCTTCGCCGGCAACTTCATGTGGCAGACGCGGCTGGAGGATGAAGGCCGGCGGCAGGTCTGCTACAAATACCGCGCCCGAGCCGAGGACCCCGCCTATCGCGGCGGCGACGTCACCCGCGCCACCAATTCCTGGGAGGCGCCCGAGATCGGCCGGCCGGGTTCGGCGACCTTCGGGCTCAATGCCACACGCGGCCTCTATGCCGGATGGGGCGGTTGCGCGCCACGCGGCGTGCGCGGCTTTCCCGTGTATCGGCCCGAGCACTGGGCCTTTGCCGGAACCGGCATCTACTATGGCGACCTGCTTGGCGCCGACAGCCATGTCTATGGCTATGAGGTCGACGGGCTGGATTTCGAAATCCGCGGCGGCCTGCCCTACCCGACCGCGACCAGCGGCGCGCCGGACGGCTTGCAGGTTCTCGCCGTCGGCATGGCCAGCCAGGTCGAGGAAAGCGGCGATATCCCGATCGAGGATCAGTTTCTCACCGACGAGGATGGTCGCTTCAGCGCCGAGACGCTGTTCGGCGATCGGAGCGACGCCAATCTGGAAAAGATCAAACGCGGCAACGGCATGATCGTCAATTTCCCGCGCGGCAAGGGCGAGATCTTCCACGCCGGAAGCTGCGAATGGGTCGCCGGCCTGCTGAGGCAGGACCCGATGGTCGAACGCGTTACCCAAAATGTCCTCGATCGTTATCTCGGAAAGTCCTGACATGTCGAAAGCCCAGACCGCCGCCCCGGACATTGACGCCCGGCGCCAATCGCATCTGTTCTACCTCTCCAGCCTGCGGCGGCCGCTGATCGACCGTGCCGAGGGCATCTATATGTGGACGCAGGACGGCCGCCGTTTCATCGACGGATCGAGCGGCCCGATGGTCGCCAATATCGGTCATTCCAACCGCAATGTGCTCGACGCCATGAAGCGGCAGATGGACCGCGCCACCTTCGCCTACCGGCTGCATTTCGAGAACGAACCGGCAGAAGAGCTGGCGCGTGAGCTGGCCGGCAAGCTGCCCGAAGGCATGGACCGCATCTTCTTCGTCTCAGGCGGCTCGGAAGCGACCGAATCGTGCATTAAGCTGGCGCGGCAGTGGGCGGTGGCCACCGGCCAAGCCAGCCGCTGGAAGGTGATCACGCGCTTCCCCTCCTATCACGGCGGCACGCTGGGTTCACTGTCGATCACCGGCGACTACGCGCTGGCCGAGACCTTCACGCCAATGATGCGGGTGATGCCGACCGTGCCGGCACCGGCGGCCTGGCGCGACCGCGACAATCTCTCGATGGAACAGCGCGGTCTCCGCTATGCCGACATGCTGGAGGAGAAGATCCTGGCCGAGGGGCCGGAGAGCGTGGTCGCCTTCATCATGGAACCGATCGGCGGCGCGGCGACAGCGGCGCTTGTCGCGCCGGACAGTTATTATGGGCGCATCCGCGAAATCTGCGACCGCTACGGCATCCTGCTCATCTATGACGAAGTGATGAGCGGCGCCGGCCGCACGGGAAAATTCCTCGGCGGCGACCATTGGAACTGCAAGCCGGACATCGTCGCGCTATCAAAAGGCCTGGGATCGGGTTACGCGCCGCTCGGCGCGCTGGCGGCGCCGATGCAGCTGGTGCAGCCGCTGCTCGCCTCCGGCGGCTTCCAGCACGGCCATACCTATGCCGGCAATCCGCTCGCCTGCGCCGCAGGGCTGGCCGTGCTCGGCGAAATGGACCGCCTCGACCTGATCGCCAATGCCGCCGCCATGGGCGATGTGCTGATGGACGGATTGCGAGAGCTCGCCAAGCGCTTCCCGTTCATCGCCGACGTGCGCGGCAAGGGCCTGCTCACCGGCGCCGAGATGCTTGCCGATCCCGAAACGCTGCGGCCGATCGACCAGAGCAGGAAGGCGACGCAGCGCCTGCTCGACCTCGCCTATGAGCGCGGGCTGATCATCTACGGCCGCAAGGTCAAGGGCGGTGTCGACGGCGACAATTTCATGGTCGCACCACCGATGATCGTCACCAGCGAGCAGGTCGGCGAGATCATCTCCATCATCGGCGACTCGCTCGAAGTCCTGGCTGCCGAACTCGACCTTCCGGTCGAAGGCCGGGGATAAAACAATGGCGCCGAGAAAGGTCATCATCACCTGCGCCGTCACCGGCTCGGTGCATACACCGTCCATGTCGCCTTATCTGCCGGTAACGCCGGACCAGATCGCGGCGGATGCCATCGCCGCGGCCGAGGCCGGCGCCTCGATCCTGCACTTGCATGCCCGCGACCCAAAAGACGGACGGCCTACGGCCGATCCGGACGTGTTCATGCAGTTCCTGCCGCGCATCAAGCAGGCGACGTCGGCGGTGATCAACATCACAACCGGCGGCTCCTCCCTGATGACGCTGGACCAGCGGCTGGCGGCACCTTTGCGGGCCGAGCCCGAAATGTGTTCGCTCAACATGGGCTCGATGAATTTCGCGCTGTTCCCGATGCTCGACAAGCCAAGGGAATGGCAACACGAATGGGAACCGAAGCTGCTGGAAGCCACACGCGACACGATCTTCAAGAATACCTTCGCCGATATGGAGGGCGTTCTCGAGAGACTGGGCAAGGGCTGCGGCACGCGTTTCGAATTCGAGTGCTACGATGTCGGCCATCTCTATTCGCTGGCGCATTTCCGCGACCGGGGGCTGGTGTCGGGGCCGCTGTTCATCCAGTTCGTGCTGGGTATTCTTGGCGGCATTGGCGCCGATCCGGACAATCTCATCCACATGAAGCGCATCGCCGACAAGCTGTTCGGCGACAGCTACCAGTTCTCGGTGCTGGCCGCGGGCCGCCACCAGATGCCGCTGATCTCTATCGCCGCGGCCATGGGCGGCAATGTCCGTGTCGGGCTCGAAGACAGTCTCTACGACGGCCGCCAACTGGCGAAATCCAATGCCGATCAGGTGGGCCGTATCCGTGGCATTCTCGATGGACTGTCGCTGGAGGTTGCCACCCCGGCCGAAGCACGCGACATGCTGGCGCTGAAGGGTGGCGACAGGGTAGCGTTTTAATGCGACTGGCTGAGATGATAGTGCTCCGTCACACCTTGGCTCCCTGCTTGCCATGACAAGTCCGGAAAAAATCCTCCTCCGCCCCGGACGAATCGAAGACGTCGAAACCATCCATGCCGCAATTCTGAAGCTCGGCACCCATATCGGCGCGCCCGAAGAAATCGTCTCAACGCCAGACGATCTCAGGACCTGGGGCTTTGGCGAAAGACCTGCCTTCTCGACCCTGATCGCCGAAGTCGATGGCGAATTCGCCGGACTGTGCCTCTATTTCCCGATCTTCTCGACCTGGATGGGGCGGCCCGGCGTCTATGTGCAGGACCTCTATGTCGAGGACCGGTTTCGCGGTCGCAGGATCGGCGAGCGCCTGCTGCGGCGCGTCGCGACCGAGTGCCGCAAGCAAGGCGGCGCTTATCTCAGATTGTCCGTCGATACCGACAATGAGAGCGCAAAGGCCTTTTATGAAAGGCTGGGCATCGCCTGGTCGAGCTACGAGCAGACGCAGAAGATCATCGGCGACGCTTTCTTCGCCTTTGCCGACGCGCCGGAGGAAAAAGAATGAAAGCCTTCTACGCGCAGGAGCAGAAGCGCCACGACCCCAAGGCTTTCCTTTCCAGCGGCGCCCCGCAGCCCAATCCCGAAAAGCCGGAGCGCGTCGAGAGATTGTTAGCAGGCGCAAAATCGGCCGGCTGCACGATCGAGCGGCCGCGCAATCACGGACTTGGTCCGGTCGCGGCGGTGCACACGCCCGAATATCTCGATTTCCTGGAGCATATCTACACGCGTTGGCAACGCATCGAGGGTGCCTCGGCTGAAGTGATCCCCAACATTCACCCGATCGCGCGCAACGGCTCCTATCCGGCCTCCGCGGTCGGCCAGGCTGGGTACCACATGGCCGACACGGCCTGCCCGATCTCTGGCGAGACCTGGCAAAGCGCGCTGTGGAGCGCCTGGAGCGCGGTCGAGGCGGCGGAAGCGGTGATGGCGGGCGCGCCGGCCACCTATGCGCTTTGCCGCCCCCCCGGTCACCATGCGTTCGCCGACGTCGCCGGCGGCTTCTGCTTCATCAACAATTCGGCCGTCGCAGCACAGGTACTGCGCCGCCAAGCGGCACGGGTTGCGATCCTCGATGTCGATCTGCATCACGGCAACGGCACGCAAGGCATCTTCTATGCGCGGCCCGACGTGCTCACCGTGTCGCTGCATGCCGACCCGGTGCGCTTCTATCCGTTCTTCTGGGGACATGCCGACGAGCGCGGCGAAGGCCCCGGTCTCGGCTATAATTTCAACCTGCCCTTGCCACGCAAATCCGCCGACGCGGCGTTTCTGGAAGCGCTTGAGGTGGCGTTCCAGCGCATCCGCGCCTTCTCGCCCGACGCGCTGGTCGTAGCGCTCGGGCTCGACGCGTTCGAGGGTGATCCGTTCGGCGGGCTTTCGGTGACGACGCCAGGTTTCTCGCGCATCGGCGAAGCCATCGCCAAGCTCGGCCTGCCGACGGCAATCGTCCAGGAAGGCGGCTATCTCTGCGACGAACTCTGTGACAACCTCACCGCTTTCCTGACCGGGTTCGGCACCAAGGCACGCTGACAGGTCGAGCTGCGCCTGAGACCTCCATCGGTCAGAGCGAGAGCGGGAAATTTTCCACGCAATGTTTCGATCGGAAAATCCACCATCGTCTCCATCCCGCTGTTATTCCCAGACAATTCAACTTCCGAGTCGATCAAGGACAGGGATTGCCGACCCGCTGATGAATGGCGTCCACTGCCTTCTGCATCTCTTCGGTCCAGACAACCTCCACTGAAGACAGCGCCATTTCCAGCTGCGAAATGGTCGTGGCACCAATGATGTTCGACGTGACAAAGGGCCGGCTCGATACATAGGCGTTGGCGAACAGCGCCGGCTCCAGGCCGAAGGAGCGCGCCAGCTCGTTGTATTCAAGCTGCGCCTCGGCGGCATTGGGGGTCTCGTAACGCTGGCCGCGGTTGAAGAGCTGCGAGCGCGACCCCTGCGGGCGCGCGCCGTGATCGTATTTGCCCGAGAGATAGCCCTGCGCGAGCGGCGAATAGGCAAGCAGCGAGACCTCTTCGCGATCGCAGACTTCGGCGAGGTTCACCTCGAAGGTCCGGTTGACCAGATTATAGGCGTTCTGGATCGAGGCGACCCGTGGACCAATAGCTTTGTCAGCCTCTGCAATGAAGCGCATGACGCCCCAGGAACTCTCGTTGGACAGGCCGAAATGGCGGATCTTTCCGGCCTTCACCAGGTCATCGAAGACGGCAAGCGTCTCCGCGATCGGCGTTTCTCCGGTCGGCGCCCCGACGGAATCAGCGCGGCGCGCCACGGCCCCGACGCGCGTCGGATTGGCGCCCCAGGGTATGTCCCGCTCCGGCCAGTGGATCTGGTAGAGATCGACATAGTCCGTGCCGAGCCTGGCCAGGGACTTGTCGACGGCATCGAAGATATCGGCGCGCACCAGCTGCGACGGCCTGTCGCCGCGAAACCAGCTGTTTGCGGTGCGACCGACGACCTTGGAGGCGAGTATCACCTTGTCGCGGTTGCCCTTTGCCTTCATCCAGCTGCCGATGATCTTCTCGGTCCGCCCTTGCGTCTCCGCCTTGGGCGGGATCGGGTAGAGCTCGGCAGTGTCGATGAAATTCACCCCGCGCGAAAAGGCCAGGTCCATCTGGGCGTGGCCGTCGGCTTCGGTGTTCTGCTGGCCCCAGGTCATCGAACCGAGGCAGATCTGGGTGACAAGAAGATCGGTCCGACCGAGACGGCGTTTGTGCATGGAAGTGTGCTCCGGCGGGAAAAGCTTGCGCAGCTGCGCGGGGAAGGAATTTTCATCCTACAAGAAAGCAGAGGCGCTCTCCAAGCCTCGGCAAACCGACTTTTGCGTGAACCAGACTGCGCTAGCGGCGAGCCCCTGCCAGGGCGCGCCGCTTGGCCTCGTCGATCAGCATGTTGGCCACCTGCATGCGGATCATGGCGCGCTGGCGCAGGTGCGGCGCGACGCGATCGGGATGGTTGGAAAAGGCGAAACTGCGGCGCATGCGACCAAAGTCGGCGACAGCCTTAGGCGTGTCCAATCCCAATTCCACGGCAATCGATTCGGGATCGATCGGAGGCAGTTTTTCTTCGGGCCTTGTCTCTTCGCCCGCAAGTGCCAGCTTCGCATGATCGAGCAGGGCCGCGAACTCTGCGGCGAGATCCGCGCCTGCCTCGCGATATTCCGTGGCAAATCCGCTGCCAGAAACCTTGATGCGGCCCGAATGGAGCTCGTCGGCGACGGAAAGATAGTCAAACGGAATGGATGGGCGAGTGGCCGCCTCTTCGCCTCCCCCGTCCTTGTCGGAGGCGACGAAGAGGTCATCGAGCAACGAAGCGAAATCCCGCTTGGCGCTGGTAACGATGTCAGCCTCCCCAGTCTCACGGTGTGTTCGAGACATCCACCTTAGGGTCGGCTCGTTAAAAATGCATGCCGCCGATTTTAACAATTGAAGGTTTACGGGGCCGGACCACGCCGGTCAGTCACAAAAAGCCGGACTGCGGTTGGTGCAGTCCGGAATTCGCCAGAAGCGGCGAGGAAAAACCGGCCATCTGCCAGCGAGAGGGATACGATTCGCGATCTGCGAAAGTTTCAGGCGATGCAGGATCATGGCAGAAAAATTTTGCAGAGCATGGCAGGCATGCAAATGCTGCACTGCACAATCGTCACGAATCCCCTATACTCGGACGCTGGGAGGTCCAACAGGGGCCTGGATTATGGGGTTCTTCACTGAAATGTTCGCGCGGCCACGGCCGCAGGAACATCTGCGTTATCGTGCCGCGCTCGCGCTGCTGCATTCCATGAGCAATGCGGACCGCGCCGACATCGGCATCAAGCCCGCCGATTTCCCGCGCATCGCCCGCGAAATGTCCGTTCGCTAGTTCGGCCAGCCAGGGATATTCCGGCTCCGGACGGGCAACGCCTTGACGACGTGATCCGTCAACGCGAGCCCAGGAACGTTGCCTTGCCCAGCGGCACGCCATTATGGCGAAGAATGTCGTAGGCGGTGGTGAGGTGGAAATAGAAGTTGGGCATGGCCAGATGCAGGAGATACTGCAAACCGGCCATCGAGACCTCGCGCCCGCCGAGCCTGACCTCGACAATCCGCTCGTCCGAACCTTCCAGATCGGCCGCGGAGAACGTCGCCAGATGGTCAAGCGTCTTGGCGATGCGCGCATGCAATTCGGCAAAGCTCGCCTCATTGTCCTCGTATTTGGGAACCTCCCGGCCGGCGAGCCGCGATGGGGCTCCCTTGGCGTGGTCGGTGGCGATCTGCACCTGCCTGGTCAAGGCGAACATGTCGGGCGCCAGCCGCGCCGTCAGGAACACCTGCGGGTCGATCTTGCGCTCGCCGGCGTTTTGTTCGGCCGTGGACAGCACGCTGGACAGCGCTTTCAACCGGGCCGAAAACACAGCCACCGATACTTCATACATGGATAGGGTCACGCAATTATCTCCCGGGGCAGTTGAAGCGCCGCGAGCGCGAACTAGCGCCTTCCCGGGCGATTCTTCAAGCGATACCCGCAAGGCGTCACCACGTCGCCGCAATCACCGTGGTAGAATCTCCGTTACCGCGTGGAGATTCCCGATGAGACACGCTTTTCTCGCAGCGACTGCCTTGTTCTCCCTTGCCTCGATCGCCCAGTCGGCACCTGCCGACGAGGCGCCCTACGTCGATGACAGGTCGAGCGCCGAGGCAGTTGTCCGCTCGCTCTACAGTGCCATCAACCGGCATGAATTCGCACGTGCCTGGGGTTATTAT
This sequence comes from Mesorhizobium sp. B2-3-6, assembly GCF_006442305.1. Lineage (NCBI taxonomy): Bacteria > Pseudomonadati > Pseudomonadota > Alphaproteobacteria > Hyphomicrobiales > Phyllobacteriaceae > Mesorhizobium > Mesorhizobium sp. B2-3-6. The sequence goes on from NZ_VFVW01000013.1 coordinate 77,062, forward strand.
GGCGATACCAAGCCGGCCAAGGACTTCGACAGCTTCGTCAAGGGCTATGACGGTACCGACAAGGTGGATGTCAGGACCGGCGCCGTATCCAACGAGGGCGCGGCAGGCAGCATCTACTACAGCGTGCCGGTCGCCATCCAGGCAACCGACAAGAAGGGCGAGGCGAAGGTCTTTGCCGGCTGCTACACGCTGCGCCAGGTCAATGCCCAGATTCAGGCGCCGCCATTCCAGCCGATCTTCATCGACAGCGGAGCGCTGAAGCCGTCGAGCGCGGACTTCGAGGAGGCTGTGCCGGCTAGCTGTGGCGACGGCCCGCCGCCGCCGAAGAGGGATGCAGCGCTGGAGCAGGCCAAGAAGGCTTTCCTGGCCAGCTATAGCGACCAATGCGACAAGGATCTCGCGGCCAAGGAGCCGGAGATTTTTTCCATCAAATACAGGGACAAGGATGCGGCGGCCGGCGATCCCGACAAGGAAACGCGCCTGTTCCATTTTTCCTGCTCGGCGGCCGCCTACAATGAAAGCTCGATCTACTACATGACCGACGAGGCGAACGGCGTCAGGCAACTGCAGTTCACCGAACCGGAGATGGACATCCGCTACGTGAACAACGACAGCGAAGGCAAGGTCGAATCCATGCACATCGTCGGCTTCCGGACCACCGGCTGGGCGACCAATTCCAGCTACGACCAGGACGCCCACACGATAACCACCTTCAACAAGTGGCGCGGCGCCGGCGATGCCTCGTCAGCAGGCACCTATCTGTTCCGCAACGGCGATTTTTCACTCGTCCAGTACGACGTCGACGCCTCCTATGACGGCGAGGAAAACCCGCAAACGGTTGTCGACTACAACACCGCTCCCTGAGCCCCGCGAGGTCCGATCACGGCGCCTTCGACAGCATCCAGTTCAACGCGCCGCGCCAGTCGACCATGCGGATGGGGGTGCCGTGCGTGCCGGTCTCGAAGCGCACGAAGCGGGTCGGATAGGCTTTCGACTTGGCGATGATGGACCGGAAGAAGGATTCCTGGTTTGCCACGGGAAAGACCACGTCATGGCTGCCTTGACCGAAGAAAACCGGCACGTGGCGTCTGAAGGCAAGGCTGGAGAAGAAACTCTCATCCCACAGCGAGCCAAGCAGCAAAAGCCCGTCGATTTGCCTGCCTGTGTCCGTGCGGGCGGCAAGCTTCCAGCACAATGCGCCGCCCATCGAGCCGCAGGCGACGAAGATCTTCGCGCCCGGCGACTGTTGCGCATAGTGATCGATCAGCGCCGCGACCTGTGCCGCCCCCTTGTCGCCGAAATCTGGGAAGTCAGGGCTGAGATAAAGGCCGCCATTGCCTGCCATCAGGTTTTTGATGCGGTTGAAATTGCCGCCGAAGGTGAAGTCATCGATACCTTGCTTGCGGCTGCCGCCCTGCCCGTGCAGGTAGAGCACGATGACGGAAGCCCCTTGCGTCTTGCCTACGGCGATGTGCCGGACGTCGCCGGCATCGGTTTTCAACAGCAGATCCTGCTGCACCTTGCGCACACCGGTATCGGTATACTGCGCATGCACGCGCTTTTCCGGCACCTCGTCGCGCTGGTTGATGTCGCGCATCTCGCGGTAGTCGATCACCGTGTAGTCACCGTTGGTGTCTGACGAGAGCGTAGCGGGATAGGCGAACAGATCGTCCTTGAAGGGTTTTAGTTGGAGAGCAGAGGCCTGGGCAGCAGAAAACAGGAAGAATATCGAAATCAGAAAGGCAGGGAGCGTGAGCACCCCCCTCTGGCCTGCCGGCCATCTCCCCCTCAAGGGGGGAGATTGGCAGTTTCGGCGGGGGCGCCCTTCTGCCGGCCGTCGAGATTGGCGAAAGCCGAAATGATGTCCAATCTCCCCCCTTGAGGGGGAGATGGCCGGCAGGCCAGAGGGGGGTAGAAGCGTTGACATTAACGAAATGAAACCGGAAGCCATACCGCAGGCTTGCGTAATTCGGCCCGGGTTTGTCAATCCTGCAGCACGCCGCCGGCGCCTTCCAGCGCCTCGCGAGTGTCGACATCGACGGACGCGCCCTCGCCGATCTCTACATCGACGACGTCAAGTCCTCCGGCCTCGACCAGATGGCGTGCGCCGGTATCACCTTCGAGATGGGCGACAGCCGGGAACAGCGAGCGCGGCAGAAGTACCGGGTTGCCGCGTTTGCCAAGGTGCGAGGCGCGGACGACCAAATTGCCTCCCGCCCCGCGAAACGCATCGATCAGCCGGTCGAGATCGCCGGTCGAGACACCCGGCATGTCTCCGAGAACGATCATCGCACCGGCGGCATCTCCCGGCAGATAGGCCATACCGGCTTTCAGGGAGGTGGAGAGCCCATCGGCAAAATCGGGATTGTCGGCGAAAGTCACGTCCAGGCCCGATAACGCGCCGCGCACCCGCTCACGCTGGTGGCCGGTAACGACGATCGTGCCCGAAGCTTTCGAGGCGAGCGCACGCTCTGCTGTACGGCGGACCAACGGTTGGCCGTCGAAAAGCGCCATAAGTTTGTTCGGCCCGCCCATGCGGCTCGAACGGCCTGCCGCCAAAAGCACGATCCCGACCTTGAGCCGGCTTACGGCCGGCAGCGGTTCGCGCGGCTGCGGGCGTGTCGGGATTTCCATCAGCAGGCCGCCGACGCCCATGCCGGCGATGTCGGTCGCCGTTACGTCGAGGCCGGCGATCAGCCGGTCGAGCACCCAGTCGAAGCCGTTCTCCTTGGGGCTGCGGGCGCAGCCCGGCGCGCCGATGATCTGCTTGCCGGCGAGCCTGCCGAGCACCAGTAGATTGCCGGGGTCGACCGGCATGCCGGCGCGGATGACAGTACCGCCCGCTTCCTCGATCGCGGCCGGAACGACGTCGGCGAAATCGCTCATGGCCGAAGCGCCGAAGATCACGACCATGTCGTTATCGCGCGCCAGCGAGGCGGCCGCCTCGGCAACCGGCGCAACCTCGTGCGGCGTGCGGCGCTCGGCCGTCAGCCGCCCGCCCGAACGCGCCAGCCGTGCCTCGGTGACGCGCAGCGTCTTGTCGAGCACGCTCGGCTTGACGCCCGGCAAGACGGTCTGGATAACACCGACACGAATGGGCCGATAGGCATTGACGGCAAAGATCTCGCCGCCGGCGCAGATTTCCATGACCGCATCGACCAGCGCCGACCCAACGGCGAAGGGAATGATCTTCACGGTTGCCACCATCTGGCCCTTTTCGACCGGCGCATGCTGGCCAAGCGTGGCGATGGTGATGGTTGGATCGACGGCATTGATGGCGTCGATCATCGCGCTGTTGACGGTGAAGACGCCAGCGGCTTCGGCATGGAGGTTGACCCGCCCCGTCGCGGCAGGCTTGGCCGCGACATTGCGGTGGCGCATACCGGTCGCGATCCGTTCGGCGGCGGCGTCTTCGCCCAGATCGCCGGGAGAAAGCACGGCCGCGACGACTTCGCTGATGCCCGCCGCTTTCAGCACCCCGACATCCTCTGCACTCAGCCGATGCGCTTTGCGGAAACGTCGCTCGCCGACCGTCGTCGCGTGCGCAAGCACGGCGCCTTCGGCCTGTTCGATAGGAACCGGGCCGAATTTCACGCTGCGGCTTCCCTGGCTTCAAGGCCGCGCGAGCGAAACGCGTGAATGACCTGCGCCAGCACGGCGACGGCGATCTCGGCGGGGCTGGCCGCGCCGATATCGAGACCGATCGGCGCCTGGATGCGACCGATCTGCTCGGAACTGGCGCCCAGCGCCAACAGGCGCTCGACACGCTTGGCATGGGTTTTCCTGCTGCCGAGTGCCCCGACATAGAAGCACCTGGCGTCGAGCGCCGCCTTCAGCGCGAAATCGTCGATCTTGGGATCGTGGGTGATGGCAGCGACTGCCGTGTAGCTGTCGAGTGGCTGTCGTTGCAGGACCTCCTCAGGCCATTCGGCGTGCAAAGCGACATCGGGAAAGCGGTCCGACGTGGCAAAAGCCGTGCGCGGATCGATGATCTCGACTGGATAGCCGGCGATCCTGGCCATTGGCGCCAGCGCCTGGCTGATATGCACGGCACCGATCACCACCAGGCGAGGATGCGGCAGATGCGCGTTGAGAAAAAAGGTCCGCCCTTCCGCTTCGACCGAGCCGGAATTCCCGGTGCGGAACGCCTTGCTGATCGCGGCACCGAGATCGCCGGCGACCGGATCGCCCTCGCGCACGACACGGTCGCGGCCGTCACCAAGATCGGTGACCAGGATCGCGGCGCGGCGCGCGCGGCGCTCGGCGTTGAGTGTTTTCAGCGCATAGGGATCCATCGAAGATCAGCCTAGCCTTTCCACATACACTTTGATGCGGCCGCCGCAGGAAAGGCCCACCTGCCAGGCGGTCTCGTCGGCGACGCCGAATTCCAGCATTCTGGGCTTGCCGGTGCCGATGACGTCCATGGCATCCGTCACCACGGCGCCTTCGACACAGCCGCCCGAAACCGAGCCGTGGAAATTGCCGTCGGCGTCGATGACCAGATGGCTGCCGGCCGGGCGTGGCGCGGAACCCCAGGTCTCGACAACGGTCGCGATGGCGACATCCTTGCCGTCCTTCATCCAGCCTTCCGCGATGATCAGCGGGTCACGGGCCTCGTCGAGATAAATGCTGTCGCTCATCGTTGCTTCTCTCAGGGTCTGTTTTTCCCGGAAATATGTGTCTTCAGCAGCATATGGCTACGCGGCGCGCCTCGCGCCACCCTCCATCCACCGCCGCGGATCGACGGCATATCCAGGCTTCCGGTCCAGCGAAGCGCAGAGATCGGCAAGCGCGTCGAGATTGTGCACGGCACGGAATTCATCGACATGCGGCAGCATCGCCCTGACGCCGCGGGCGCGCGCCTGGAAACCGTCGAAGCGCAGCAAGGGGTTCAGCCAGATCAGCCGCCGGCAGGATTTGTGCAGACGCTCCATTTCCTCCGACAGGCCGTCGACCTCGTCTCGCTCCAGCCCGTCGGTGATCAAAAGCACCACCGCGCCCTGTCCTAGCACGCGCCGCGACCATATCAGGTTGAACTCGGCCAGCGTGTCGCCGATGCGCGTGCCGCCCGACCAGTCCTTGACCGCGGTGGAACAGTCGGCCAGGGCGGCGTCGGGATCGCGATGGCGCATCTGTCGGCTCAGATTGGTGAGCCTGGTGCCGAAAACGAAAGTGTGCACGCGCCGGCGCTTTTCCGTCAGAGCATGCAGGAAATGCAGGAAGATGCGCGTGTACTGGCTCATCGAACCGGAAATGTCGGCAAGCACGACCAACGGCGGATACACTTCGCGGAGCGAGCGGAATTTCGGCAGGATCAGTTCGCCCCCAGTGCGTGCGGCCGAGCGCATCATGGCACGCGGATCGATGCGGCGACCGTGCGAATCGGCCTTGAAACGGCGCGTCCGCACCATATCGAAGGGCAACCGCAGTTCGGCGATCGCTTTCCTGGCGTCGGCCATCTCGGCGGCATTCATCTGAGCGAAATCCTTGGCCCTCAGCACCTCGTTGCCGGAGAAAGTAAAGCGCGCGTCGACCTCGATCTCGGGGATTTCCTGCGCCGGCTGGTTCCTGCTGTGGCCTGCGAACATGGCCTGGCTGACACGGCTTTCGGCCGCGCGTGGCTTCTGCTTCTCCCTGGTATCGGGCGCCACCGGCGAAAGCATCGCCAGCATCTTTTCGATCAGCTCACGCGACTTCCAGAATAGCCGGAAGGCCTCGTCAAAGATGGCATGGTCCTCATGCCGCGACACCAGCACGGCATGCAGCGTCCAGTAGAAATCGTCGCGCGCGCCGATGCCGGTGGCAAGTACCGCCTCGATGGCATCCTTGACCGAGGCCGGACCGACGCGCATGCCTGATTTGCGCAAGACACGGGCGAAATAGACGATGTTGTCGGCGATGTGACCGTCGACAGTCGCCTCCCTGGGTTCCGCGCGAGGCATGGCCATGAGCCCTACTCCGCCGCCGAAAGCTCGGCCTTCACCTCGTCGAGGATACGCCGGCCTTCGCCCTCGCCGATGCGGGCAATGTCGTCCTGGTATTTCAGCAGCACGCCGATCGTGTCGGAGACGGTTTCCGGGTCGAGCGCGACCTTGTCGAGTTCGGTCAGCGCGCCGGCCCAGTCGATGGTCTCGGCAACGCCCGGCATTTTGAACAATTCGATCTGGCGCAGCTTCTGGATGAAGGAGACCACCTCGGCCGAAAGCCGGCTGTTGGCCTGCGGCACCTTGCGGCGCACGATCTCCAACTCCCGCTCGGCGCTGGGATAATCGACCCAGTGATAGAGGCAGCGCCGCTTCAGCGCGTCATGGATTTCGCGGGTGCGGTTGGTGGTGATTATGACGATCGGCGGCTCCTCCGCCCTGATCGTGCCGAGTTCGGGCACCGTCACCTGGAAATCGGAAAGGATCTCGAGCAGGAAGGCCTCGAACGCCTCGTCGGTACGGTCGAGCTCGTCAATCAGGAAAACCGGGGCGGCGCCGGCCTTGCCGGTCAGCGCATCGAGCACCGGACGGCGTATCAGGTATTTTTCCGAGAAAACGTTGCGCTCCATGTCGGAGCGGTCGACCTTGCCGGCCGCCTCCTCCATGCGGATCTCGATCATCTGCGCGGCATAGTTCCACTCATAGACGGCGGACGAGACGTCGAGACCTTCATAGCATTGCAGACGGATCAGCCGGCGGCCGAGCGCCTCGGCCAGCACCTTGGCGATCTCGGTTTTGCCGACGCCGGCCTCGCCCTCGAGGAACAGCGGCCGCTTCATGCGCAGCGACAGGAAAAGCACGGTGGCCAACGACCGGTCCGCCACATAGTCCGCGCCGGTCAGGAGATCGAGCGTCTCGTCGATCGTCCGCGGCACGGGGCGCGGTTTTAGCTCGGTCATTCCTTCTCCGTGGACGCCTCTGCCCCGCTTTCCAGAACGTGGTAGCCGCGGGCGTGATAGATCAGCGGCCGCAAATTATCGCCCATGCGCAGGCCTGTCACCTTGCCAAAAAGCACACGATGGGTGGCCAGGTCCTTAGTGTCGATCAGTTCGCAGTCGAATACGGCGAGCGCGCCCTTCAAGGTCGGCGCGCCGGTGGAGATCACATCCCACTCGCCGAGCGCGAAACGTTCCTCGACCGGCAGGCCGGTGATGCCGGAAAAGCCGATCGACAGCGGCTCCTGGTGCGAGGCAAGCGTGTTCAAGGCAAACCTGCCGTTTTTCACGAACGGCTCGTTCTTGGGATTTTCACGGTTCAGGCAGACCAAAATGGTCGGCGGCGTATCGGAAACCGAACAGGCGGCGATGACCGTCGCGCCGCGCTTGCCGGCCGGCCCGTCGGTGGTCACCACATGGACGTGACCGGCAAAATGGCTCATCGCGTCGCGATAGGCCTGCGGTCCTATGTCGTTCTTCTTCAACACCGGAGATTTTCCATAGCCTGAACCCTATCGCTATATATGGCTAGATATGACAAGCCACAAGCGAAGTGCCTGGCCCATATCCCGAAATTCGCGTGTTGCGCCAAGACCGGGCAGCCTTTAGGTCTTGGCGGGAGTGGCGCCGGGACCATCCGGGCTCGCTTGGAGGAAGTCTTCGACAGGATGCGACCCGGGGCAACGATATCTGCCGCGCTGGCCTGGCTGCTGCTGACCGGCGCCGCCAACGCCCAGACGCTGCTCGTCGGTGTTGCCGCGCCGCTCTCCGGATCCTCGGCGATCCTTGGCAGGCAGATCGAAGCCGGCGCCGAAGTGGCGGCCCAGGCGAACGGCATCGAGCTCAAGACCATCGACGATGCCTGCACGGCCGATGGGGGTGCCGCGGCAGCCCGGGAATTCGCGACCGCCAAGGTCAATGTCGTCGTGGGATTTCTCTGTACGGAAGCGATCGAGGCGGCGATGCCGATCTTGAAGGACGCAGGCATCGCCGTCATCACCGTTGGCGTGCGAACCGAAAGCCTGACTGACCGTCGTCCCAAGACCGGCTGGCCGGTCTACCGGCTCGGACCGAGGGGCGACGACGAGCGCAATGCCGTCGCCAACACCCTTACCCGGCTTTGGCAGAACGAACTGTTCGCCGTCATCGATGACGGCACCATCTACGGCCGTGAGATCGCCGAGACGTTGCGGGCGGCGGCCGAACAGGCGGCGCTGAAGCCGGTGTTCGTCGATACGTTCCGGCCGCAGCTCGACAACCAGATCGGTCTGATTGGCCGGCTGAAGAAGGCCGGCGCAACCCATGTCTTTGCCGGTGGCGACGGCGACGACATCGCCATCATGGGTCGCGACGCCGCGCAACTCGACGCCGGCATCGTATTCGCCGGCGGCGAGAACCTGCGCACTCCGCCCGGCGCAGTGCCCTATGCCACGGGAACGCTGATGATCGCTCCCCCGGAATGGGCCGATGTCGCCAATCCCAAGGTGCTCGAGGTGTTTGCCTCGCAGAAGATCGTGCCGGACGGCTACACGCTGCCGGCCTATGCGGCGGTAGAAACCGCCAAGGCGGCGATGGCGGAAGCCGCAAGCTCCGGCAGGCCGCTTGCGGAAGCGCTCATCGGGCATGATTTCACCACGGCGATCGGGCCGGTGCGCTTTGATGCGAAGGGCGACCTCAGCCGGCATCCGTACCGCGTCTTCCGGTTCGATGGCGCCCGCTTCGTACCGTTGGAAAGCAACTGATGTTTCGCACCGGCCCGCGCAACCTGATCACCGATGTCGCCGGTCTCAGCGTCGGCAATGCCTCCGATGCCCGACTGAAATCCGGCGTGACGACGGTCCTTTGCGACGAGCCGGCCGTAGCCGGCGTCCAGATCCTGGGCGGTGCGCCGGGCACGCGCGAGACGGACCTGCTCGAACCCCACAATTCGGTTGAGACGGTCCATGCCGTGGTGCTGTCGGGCGGGTCGGCTTTCGGCCTCGACGCAGCGTCCGGCGTACAGGCAGCACTGCGCGAGCGTGGCATCGGCTTCGAGGTCGGCGGCTTTCGCGTGCCGATCGTGCCGGCGGCGATCCTGTTCGACCTGCGCAATGGCGGCGACAAGGACTGGGGCCGCTATCCGCCATACCGCGACCTCGGCTACGAGACGGTGCAGGCCGCCGGTTCGGATTTCCAGATCGGCACGACCGGCGCCGGCACCGGCGCGCTGACCTCCGGTCTCAAGAGCGGGCTTGGCTCGGCTTCGACGCTGCTTGACAATGGCGTCACCATCGGCGCGCTGGCGGCGGTCAATCCGATCGGCTCGGTGACCATCAGCCGAAGCCGCCATTTCTGGGCGGCTCCGTTCGAGATCGGCGATGAATTCGGCGGGCTTGGCTATCCCTCGCCAATGCCGGACGACGCCAAAAGCATCCTCTTGAAGTTTCGCGACAAGACGTTCACGGGCAAGGCGGATGCCGGCGGCAACACCACCATCGCCGTTATCGCCACCGATGCCGTTCTCACCAAGGCCGCCGCAAAGCGCCTGGCCATGTCAGCGCATGACGGTTTCGTGCGGGCCATATGGCCGACGCACACGCCGGCCGATGGCGATCTGGTCTTCGCGCTGGCGACCGGCAGGAGCGGTATCCGGCTCGAAGCCGACGCGGCAATCGACCTTTATGCCGCGGCAGGCGCCACGATGGCGCGCGCCATCACGCGCGGCGTTTTCGCCGCGACGCCCGCCGAGGGCGATCTGTTTCCGGTCTGGTCTTCGCGCTGACTTATACGCGATCAGGTGGGGTCGGACTTTTCTTCCTCGAAAGTGACCGCGACGTCGGAATTCGCCGACAGCCAGACCTTCTTTCCCTCGACCTCCGCGACAAGGCTCAGGGGAATGAAATGATGGTGCCCCTTATGCGTGCCCATACCGCTGTCGGACTTGGTCAGCTTGATCCGCTGCCCCTCGACTTTGTCGACCGTGCCGACATGAACGCCATCGGCACCGATCACTTCCATATGCTCACGAATTTTGCTGGTGTCGGTCATGGTGGTTCTCCATTGGGACTGCCGACAATAACAGACGAGGCCGCGATTGGATGCATGGCGCTTGCTTTATCGGGCAGCGCGACGCCGGTATCTTGTCGTGATAGGGAATGGCGATATCGTTGGCCGGCGGAAAACCTCATGCAAAACCTTCTTCTGTTTGCCGTTTGCCTGCTTGCGCAGTTTTGCGCAGTCGTCGCCGCCCGGGCCGGGGATGTCGCCGAGCTTGAAATCCTGGGCTTCACCAAGGACGGCGGCATCTTCGCGTTCGAAGAATATGGCGTGCAGGATGGATCGGGATTTCCCTACGCCAATCGCTATTATATCGACACCAGCAACGACAGCTTTCTCCAGGGAACGCCTATTCGCGTCCGGCTCGACGACGAGAACGCCACGTTGACGGCGGCTCGTATTCAGGCCCGCGAGAAGGGCGAAGCGGTCGTCAGCCAGGCGGAGTTGGCCGCGAACAAGGGCATCACCGCAGGCTTCAACCCGGTAACGGAGATGTCCGCCGACCCGCATCGGATGGCGGTCAATCCGCGTCCGATCTTCTCGCCAGTCGACCAGCCGCTCGAGTTCCGGCTGGACGAGATCGGCATGAACGAGACTAAGGGCTGCGAGAGCCAGGGTGAGATCAATGGCTTTCGGCTGCTGCGCGTCGAGGCGCAAGCCGGCGGTACGACGAAGCTGTTGCACGAGGACAAATCGATCCCCAAGAGCCGGGGTTGCCCGAACGGCTACCGCATCGGAGCCGTGCAGACATTTTCGATGGACAATCCCAGCGCCTATGCGGTGCTGATCGCGGTGCGCCAATATGGCTTCGAAGGCCCGGACTATCGCTGGATCGCGGTGACCGGCCGCCCGTGACACCGCTCGTCCACCCCGCCAGGCGTCATCGCGCCCTGGGCCGCCTCCGCGGCGCCATACCAACGCCGGGCACGGCGCTGCTCGGCGCGCTGCTTTGGGCCGCCACGATGGGCGCCAGCGCGCTCCTCAACCTGTTGCTGGAAAGTTGGGTGACGCCAGATAAGATCCGCACCGTGACGCTGCTGTTTGCAGGCGGCGGCGCTCTGGCCTTTCCTGTTGGCCTGTTCGCGGCACGGCTGGTCTCGCGCGGAAGGAGCTGGGAAGTCGCCTTCGCGGCGGCATTCGTGGGTCTCGCCGCCGCGACGATCGGCCTGACCGCCGGGCTGTATGCCCTGCAATACCGGTCCTACTATGCCGCATGGCATGCACCTACCTTCACCCTCACCTGGGGGCTTCAGTTCGTCTTCACGATGGCGGTGGCGCTCTACCAGTTCGTGGTGCTGGGCATCAGGCTCTATTTCCCGATCGGGTTCCTCGCCTTGTTTGCCGCCAGCCTCTGGTTTGCGCGGCGGCGGCGTTGAGCATTTTGTCCGCCTCTGTTAGGACGCGGGCAAATTTCTCGACACGTCAGGACTGACCGATGATCCCTCGCTACTCCCGGCCGGAAATGGTGGCCATATGGTCGCCCGAAACCCGGTTCCGCATCTGGTTCGAGATCGAGGCTCATGCCTGCGACGCGCTGGCCGAACTCGGCGTCATCCCGAAACAGGCGGCGAGGACCATCTGGGAAAAAGGCAATGCCGCGAAGTTCGACGTCGATGCGATCGACGAGATCGAGCGCGTCACCAAGCACGACGTCATCGCTTTTCTCACCCATCTCGCCGAATTCGTCGGACCCGACGCCCGCTTCATCCATCAGGGCATGACATCCTCGGACGTTCTCGACACGTGTTTCGCGGTGCAGCTCACGCGTGCCAGCGACATGCTGCTGGCCGACATCGACGCGCTGCTTGCGGCGCTGAAACGCCGCGCCTTCGAGCACAAGGATACCGTCACCATCGGCCGCAGCCACGGCATCCATGCCGAGCCGACCACCTTCGGCGTCAAGCTGGCGCAAGCCTATGCCGAATTTTCGCGCTGCCGCGAGCGGCTCGTGCATGCTCGCGAGGACATAGCCACCTGCGCCATTTCGGGAGCGGTCGGCACCTTCGCCAATATCGAGCCTTATGTCGAAGAGCATGTCGCGGCAAAGCTCGGGTTGAAGCCGGAGCCGGTATCGACGCAGGTGATCCCGCGCGACCGCCATGCCATGTTCTTTGCCACGCTCGGCGTCATCGCATCGTCGGTGGAGCGGCTGGCGATCGAGATCCGGCATCTGCAGCGCACCGAGGTGCTGGAAGCCGAAGAGTATTTTTCGCCTGGCCAGAAAGGTTCGTCGGCGATGCCGCACAAGCGCAACCCGGTGTTGACCGAGAACCTAACCGGCCTTGCCCGCATGGTGCGCTCCTTCGCGCTGCCGGCGATGGAGAATGTGGCGCTCTGGCACGAGCGCGACATTTCGCATTCCTCCGTCGAGCGCATGATCGGGCCGGATGCGACGGTGACGCTGGATTTCGCGCTGGCGCGGCTGACCAGCGTCATCGACAAACTGCTCGTCTATCCCGACAACATGCTGAAGAACATGAACAAGTTCCGCGGCCTGGTGCATTCACAGCGCGTGCTCCTAGCATTAACGCAAGCCGGTGTCTCTCGTGAGGATGCGTACCGGCTGGTGCAGCGCAATGCCATGAAGGTGTGGGAGCAAGGCGCTGATTTTCTCGAAGAACTGCTGGCCGACAAGGACGTCACCGCCGCCTTGCCGGAAGCCGAGATCCGCGAGAAATTCGACCTGGGCTACCACACCAAGCATGTCGACACGATCTTCCGGCGGGTGTTCGGAGAGGCCTGAGGGGCTTTCCTTCTCCCCGTCGCTACGAGGAGAAGGTACCGCAGGACGTAACTGCCGATCACGCTTTGCCGGGAACGGTCCTGATCACCGTGCCCCACGGATCTTCGCGGGTCGTTTCACTGGCCACGTTGTCGGACCGCATCTCGACCCAGGCAAGGCCTGACCGGGTCGGATCGCGGCGGCCAGCGCCGGCGCTCTGCCACGCATTGGCGCCGATATGATGATGGTAGTGGCCTGACGACAGGAACACAGCCTGGCCGCCATACTTCGCCACCGTGTCGAAGCCGAATTCCTGGTTCCACCAGGCTTCCGCCTCTTCCGGCCGGCCGACGCGCAGGTGGACGTGGCCGACAATGCTGTTTTCAGGCGCTCCCTGCCAGCCCGCGTCGCCCGCCGGCACTTCGGCGACGACCGAAGGAATGTTCAGCCGTTCGGTCGCCATCGCGATCTTGTCGCCGTTCCACGTCCAGTCCTGCGGACGGCGATCGGCATAGATCTCGATCCCGTTGCCCTCGGGATCGGTGAGGTACAGCGCTTCGCTGACCAGATGGTCCGAAGCGCCCTCTATGGCGATCTTGTCTGATATGGCGTGGTTGATCCAGCGGCCGAGATCGGCACGGCTGGGCAGCAGGAAAGCCGTGTGGAACAGGCCGGGGCTGCGCGGATCGTCAGGCTTGGCCGAGGCGTCCGGCTCCAGCACCAACAGCGGACGGTTGGCGGCGCCCAGGGTGATCGCGCCATCGGCGCGGCTCAATTCCTGCAAGCCGACAACAGCGCGATAGTAGGCCGCTAGGCTTTCGGCGTCGCGCGCCTTCAGCCCGACCCGGGCAACGCTCACCGGCGTGGTGGCGGCAAAGGGCAGTTCGCTCATGATTGTCTCCGTTGCGGCGACGCTTTGGCATAAACCCCGAGGTCAGGAGCCCGGCGCCGGCGATCATTGTACATCGTGTCAGCACCAAATGCGGTCCTTCACGGCTGTTTCTTTCCAGAGGACAAATCGGCGATCGTGATCGTTCACACAAGACAGCGAAAAGCGAACATGGTGTTCACCATTGCAAGCAGGAGCGCACCCATCGGCGGTTGCATGAGGCAATCACGCTCGCTATCTCAGCGCCATGAAAGTCAAAGACGCAGATATTCTCATCATCCCGGGCTACACCAACTCCGGACCCGAACACTGGCAGACCCGCTGGCAGTCGAAGCTGTCGACCGCGCGGCGCGTCGAGCAGGCGGAATGGTCGAAGCCCGTGCGCGATGACTGGACGGCGAGCGTGGCAAAAGCGGTCAATGAAGCCGAGAAGCCCGTCGTCCTCGTCGCGCATTCCCTTGGCGTTGCCGCGGCGGTGCAAGCCGTCCCGCAGTTTCGCAAGCCGGTCGCCGGCGCATTCTTCGTGGCGCCGCCCGATGTCGCCAATCCGGAGGTACGGCCAAGGCACCTGATGACGTTCGGCCCCTACTCGCGCGAGCCGTTGCCCTTCCCGTCCATGGTGATTGCCAGCCGCAACGATCCGTTCTGCGCCTTCGACGTCGCCGAGGACATTGCCGGCGCCTGGGGATCTCTGTTCATCGATGCCGGTGAAGCCGGTCACCTCAACGCCGATTCAGGCTTCGGCCCATGGCCCGAAGGTTCGATGACCTTCGCCAAATTTCTGACCGAACTGAAGGCCTGACGACCTCGACCGGATCGCGGCTCTCAGCCGCCGATCGAATCCTTGATGCCTTTCAACAGCGTCTTCGCCCCTAGCGAAATCAGCGCGTGCTCGGACCCTGTGGCCAGCAGGCGGTAGCCCATCGCCACGACGCGGCCGGCGATGGCCGGTTCGATGACGTAGATCGCCGCATGCTTGCCGGCCTTGCGGGTACGCTCGGCGATCGAACCCACCGTTTCCATCATGCTTTCGAGCGTCGAATTGACGGTGGCGCCGTTCGACCAGGCAATCGAGAAGTCCGATGGCCCCAGGAAAATACCGTCGATACCGGGTGTATCGAGGATGCCGTCCAGCGCATCGAGCGCCGCCCGCGTCTCGACCATGGCGAAGGCCATGGTGCGCTGGTTGCTGTCGCGCAGCCATTCGGCATGATCACCCTTGCCATGGCGTGGGAAGGCATAGGTCGGGCCCCAGGAGCGTTCGCCCACCGGCGGGTATTTCATCGCGGCAGCGAACAGTTTTGCATCCGCCACCGAGTTGACCATCGGCGCAATCACCGCCTCGGCGCCGAAATCGAGCGCCCGGCTGGCCATGTCGAAACGGCCGACGGGAATACGCACCAATGCCGGCTTGCCGGTGGCAAGCACGGGCGCCAGGCCGCGCAACACGCTGTCTTCATGATGGCCGCCATGCTGCATGTCGAGCGTGACCGCATCAAAGCCCTGCCTGGCAAGGATTTCGACGGTCAGTGCGTCCGGCACGCCTGACCATGCGGTCACCAGCGTTTCATCGGCCGCAAGGCGGGATTTCAGGGACATCGGCTCTTTCCTCGCTAAGGATCGCAGTTTCAGCTGGAAACGACGGGAAACGCAAAGAAAAACCGCCCGGCTGGGCCGGGCGGTCGATTGGTCCAGTCGTTCTCCTATTTGCCGCAGGTTTCGTCGCAAAACCATGGGACACTTTTGCAGAAACCTGCTTCGGCTGGATCAGGTGTTCTTGATCTGCTCGATCGCCTGCGCCATCAATTCGTCCATGGTGCGGCGGATCTGATGGTCCGACTGGCTGACGCCGGCAGCGTCGAAATCCTTGCGGATCTTGCGGAAGACGTCGTGATCGCCGGCTTCCTCGATATCGGAAACAACCACTTCCTTGGCGTAGGCATCGGCCTCGGCGCCGGATTTCCCGAGCTTTTCCGCGGCCCACAGGCCGAGAGCCTTGTTGCGGCGCGCCGACGCCTTGAACCGAAGCTCCTCGTCGAACACGAATTTGCGCTCAAAACCCTCTTCGCGATCCTTCATGTTGCTCATGGCGTCCCTCCGATGGAAATCGATTCGCTGGCATTGATGAATATGTGATGGCGAAGCACAAACCAAAAGGCTGGCGGCCGGTCAATACGCTTCGTGGCTTGCTGCGCTGCGGCATTTCGGTCCCGAAAGCAGTTGATTGAAAGGATTGCCGATTGAGCAAACAAGGCGATTACGATAGACACCGGCATTGAACGCCACCGTCGCCACACTAATTTAGGCAGACGGACAGGAACTGGTCGCTTGCCGCCTGCCCGCAAATCCAGAGAAAAATCAAATGAAAAATCGCCGCCGCATTTATGAAGGCAAGGCCAAGATACTTTATGAAGGCCCTGAGCCCGGGACGCTGATCCAGTTCTTCAAGGATGACGCAACCGCGTTCAACAAGAAAAAACACGAAGTCGTCGATGGCAAGGGCGTGCTTAACAATCGCATTTCCGAGCACATCTTCAATCATCTCAACCGGATGGGCATTCCGACCCACTTCATCCGCCGGCTCAACATGCGCGAGCAGCTGATCAAGGAGGTCGAGATCATCCCGCTCGAAGTGGTGGTGCGCAATGTCGCCGCCGGTTCGCTGTCCAAGCGCCTTGGCATCGAGGAAGGCACGGTCCTGCCCCGCTCGATCATCGAATTCTATTACAAGGCCGATGCGCTCGACGACCCGATGGTCTCTGAAGAGCACATCACTGCCTTCGGCTGGGCGAGCCCGCAGGAAATCGACGACGTCATGGCGCTGGCCATTCGCGTCAACGACTTCCTGTCCGGCCTGTTCATGGGCGTCGGCATCCAGCTCGTCGATTTCAAGATCGAATGCGGACGCCTGTTCGAGGGCGACATGATGCGCATCGTCGTAGCCGACGAGATCTCGCCCGATTCCTGCCGGCTGTGGGACGTGGCGACGCAGGACAAGCTCGACAAGGACCGTTTCCGCCGCGACATGGGCGGCCTCGTGGAGGCCTACCAGGAAGTCGCCCGCCGTCTCGGTATCATGAACGAGAACGAGCCGCCGCGTCCAACCGGACCGGTGCTCGTCGCGTCGAGCGAGCCGCCGAAGGGCATGAAGCACTAATTGCCAGCAACGGGCTTGCCGGAAACGGCAGGTCCGGCGCAGACCGATACCGATCATTCAGGAGCATCGATGAAAGCCCGTATTACCGTAACCCTCAAGAACGGCGTGCTGGACCCGCAAGGCAAGGCGATCGAGCATGCGCTGTCGGGGCTAGGTTTTGACGGTATCGGCTCGGTGCGGCAAGGCAAGGTGTTCGACGTCGAGCTCGCCGGGACCGACAAGGCCAAGGCCGAGGCCGATCTCAGGGCCATGTGCGACAGACTGCTGGCGAACACGGTGATTGAGAACTATAGTGTGACGCTTACCTGAGGTTGTGCCGGAGGCACGGATGCCCCAACTTGCCGAAACCCAGAGGCCTTACGAACCAAAATGAAATCAGCCGTCGTCCTCCTGCCTGGCCTTAACCGCGACCGCGATATGATCGCGGCGCTGACCAAGATTTCCGGTAAGGCGCCAGCCACGGTCTGGCAGACCGACACCGAAATCCCGGATGTCGACCTGATCGCCATTCCCGGCGGCTTCTCCTTCGGCGACTACCTGCGCTGCGGCGCGATCGCGGCGCGCATGCCGGTGATGCGGGCGGTTGCTGAAAAGGCGGCCAAGGGCGTCATGGTCATCGGCGTCTGCAATGGTTTCCAGATCCTGGTCGAGGCCGGCCTGCTGCCGGGAGCGCTCATGCGCAACTCCTCGCTCAAATTCGTCTGCCGGCAGGTGAAGCTCGAGATCGCCAACGCCAACACTATGTTCACCCGCCGCTACCAGCCGGGCCAGATCATCCGTTCGCCGGTGGCGCATCACGACGGCAACTACTTCGCCGATGCCGAGACGCTTGCACGCCTGGAAGGCGAAGGCCAGGTGGTGTTCCGCTATGCGGACGGCACCAACCCCAACGGCTCGATCAACGACATCGCCGGCATCATCAGCAGCCAGGGCAATGTGCTGGGCCTGATGCCTCATCCCGAGAACCTGATCGAAGCGGCACATGGCGGCAATGACGGCCGGGCGTTGTTCGAAGGCGCGCTCGGCATCGCCGCCTGATATCTTCCGAAATTCTTTCAGAACCTGGGGGCGGCCTGACGATGAGACTGACGATTGCTCGCTTTGCTCTCCTGGCTGCCGCCGGCCTTGCGCTGGCATCCTGCCAGTCGGGTCCGAAGAGCGCTCCGCCGCCTTCGGACAAGAGCGCGGCGCTGCTGGCCATGGAACAGGTGGCGATCTCCGCCCATAAATGCTGGATCGCCAGCAAGGACCCGGCCTTCAAATCCTACCAGATGGCCAATGAGCTGAATTCGTTCAGCGGCACGCCGCGCTTCCTGCTAGTGCCGGCCAAGCATTATGGCGGCAAGCCGCTGCTGGTGGTGCAGGCGCAAGGCAATTCGAGCCGTGTAGACGTGTTCGGTCCGCTGATGGCCGAGCCGCTCGGCGCGCGCATCGGCTCCGACATCGCCCGCTGGCAGGCCGGCAATCCGGCCTGCGCCGCCGCCGCGTAAGATGGGCCGGCTGCTGCAGGTCGCGGGTCTGGTCGCAGGGCTGGCCGGTCTTTTCCTGCAGTTCTCGATCACCGTTCCGGCCTCGATGGAAGCCGGCCGCGGCCTGATCGGTTCGGTCGTCTTCTACTTCAGCTTCTTTACCATCCTGACCAATATCGGTGCGGTGCTCGTCCATGCGTCGCTGCTGTCGCCCGCCGGCCATGCCTGGTTTCCGGCCTTTGCCGGAGCGCGGATGCGGGCAGGCGTCGCCGTCGCCATCACCGTGGTCTTCATGGTCTACGCCACCGTGCTGGCACGCCTCTGGCAGCCGCAGGGCCTGTTCCTGCTGTGCGACGTGCTGCTGCACTATGTGACGCCTGCACTGTTCGTGCTGTGGTGGCTGGCCGCCGGTGCCGACGGCAAGACGCGATGGCGAGACGTTTCCTGGTGGATGCTCTATCCGCTCGCCTATCTGGCCTATGCGCTGGCGCGGGCGTCCATAACAGGCGAAGTGCCCTACCCCTTCCTCGATGTCGCCAGGAACGGCATCGCCAGCGTCGCCATCGCCTCGCTGGCCATCACCGCCCTTTTCCTGGCGCTATGCGTTGGCGCCGTGCTTGCGGACCGCGGCCTGTCACGGATCAGGGCGCCAGTTGTGCAGCCACGCAAGCAGGATTGAACACAGCATCCCGCCTGTTCATTTCCAGAATGGCCTGATCCCTTCGCGATGGGCGTCGCAGCGGGAAATGCCGATGTCCTTCAACTGATCATCGGTCATGTCCAGCAAGGCGAGCCGGCTGCGCCTGCGCTCCAGCAGGCCGTCGATCCAGCGCCCCAGCGATTTGACCATACGCACGATGCGGCTGACAAAGCCGCCGCGGTCCACAGGTCGCGCGGCGAACAATCCTGCGGCTGTCTGGCTGATTGTCTCGATTGTATCCATCTTCGCTCTACCAAAGCTGCAAATTGCACTCTTTTATTCCACACAACGCATGTGAATTGACTCATCGTTCGACGCAATATACAAAATTGTCACCATGACAAATTGGCTTCCCGACCTCACGGCCAGCTCCGGCCCGCTTTATCAGCGCCTTGCTGACAGCATTGAGTCAGATATCGACCGCGGCGTGATCGACGCCGGGGCAAAGCTGCCACCGCAGCGGGATCTCGCCTATGACATCGGCGCAACCGTCGGCACGGTCGGCAGGGCCTA
Source organism: Mesorhizobium sp. B2-3-6 (assembly GCF_006442305.1). Taxonomy (NCBI): domain Bacteria; kingdom Pseudomonadati; phylum Pseudomonadota; class Alphaproteobacteria; order Hyphomicrobiales; family Phyllobacteriaceae; genus Mesorhizobium; species Mesorhizobium sp. B2-3-6. Next base: position 96,467 of record NZ_VFVW01000013.1, read on the forward strand.
TCAATTGCTGCGCGAGCGCGGGCTGGTCAGCGGCGAGGTCGGGCGCGGCACCTATGTCCTCGGCCGGCAGAACGCGAAGCCCGACTTCATAGCGCCGGACGCGCAAGGCACGCGCGACATCGATGCGCCGCGCGGCAAGCTGCGCTTCGACAGCACCGCGGCGCCCGATGTCGGCCAGGGCGCCATCGTCACCGAAGTGCTGTCGCGCACGGCTTCGGATCATGCGCATGAGATTTCGAGCTACACGCGGGATTTTCCCGAGCGCTGGTTCGAGGCCGGCGCCAGTTGGCTGTCGCGCAACTCGTTTCGACCGAGCGCCGATACGATCGTGCCGACGCTCGGTACCCATGCCGCTGTCATGGCGGCGATCGCCGCACTGACCACGCCCGGCGATTACGTCGCCTTCGAGCACCTGACCTATTCGCAGATTTCGCGCAGCGCCGGCCTGATCGGTCGTCGCACGGCGCTGGTGGCATCGGACCATCAGGGTCTCAACGCCGACGATTTCGAGCGCGTCTGCGCGCAAAAGCACCCGAAGATGATCTTTCTGATGCCTACGGTGCAGAATCCGACGCTGGCGATCCTGCCGGCAGCGCGACGTGAGGCAATCGCGCGGATCGCGCGTGAATACAATGTCGTCATTATCGAGGACGATCTTTACGGCGGCCTGACCGAAGATCCGACGCCAATGCTGGCCGACTATGCACCCGAGCGCACCATCGTCGCAGGCGGCCTGTCGAAATCGGTAGCGGCCGGCGTTCGCGGCGGCTGGCTTTCCTGCCCGCCCGCTTATCGCCATCGCATCCGCGTTGCCCATAAGATGATGACCGGAGGCATGCCTTTCCTGCTGGCCGAGGTGAATGCCCGGCTGGTGCTGTCGGGCCAGGCCGCGGACATACGCAAACGGGCCATCGCCGAAATCAACGCCCGCACCGCCATCGTGCGCGAGACTTTGGCCGGCTTCGAATTCAAGTCGCGGGACAATATACCCTTTGTCTGGCTGACCTTGCCCGACCCCTGGCTTTCCGGCACGTTCAAGAACGCCTGCCTCGAGCACGGCGTGCTAATCGACGACGAAGACGAGTTCAAGGCGGGCCGTTCCGAGCAGGTCTTCCACGCCGTGCGCTTCGGCATTTCGCAGCCCAGGCAGCGCAAGGACATCGCGGACGGCGTTGCGGCGATCCGGAGGCTCCTCGACGAAGGCCGCGCCGGCTACGACAGTTTTTCCTGATCCGCATCGCCTTGGAGCGCCGGCGGTTCAGGACGACGGCATGCCTCCAGGCAAGACCGAGGCGCATCGGTTGAGTCCGGTCCGGTGGGACGCGTGTTCAAGGCGCCGCGGCTTTCTCCGGATTCAGCCACTTTTCGTCGGTCCATGGGTGTATCGGCCGCAAAGCTTGCGATAAGAGGAGACTCAAAATCCCAAGCTCCCACGGATAAAAACCGCCGCCCATGACCATTTCCAATTCCGTGCCGATCACGCCCGAGCTCATTGCCTCGCACGGGCTGAAGCCAGACGAATACCAGCGCATCCTCGACCTCGTCGGGCGCGAGCCGAGCTTCACCGAACTTGGCATCTTCTCGGCGATGTGGAACGAGCATTGCTCGTATAAATCCTCGAAGAAATGGCTGCGCACGCTGCCGACGACCGGCCCGCGGGTCATCCAGGGACCGGGCGAGAATGCCGGCGTGGTCGATATCGGCGACGGCGACTGCGTCGTCTTCAAGATGGAGAGCCACAACCACCCCTCCTTTATCGAACCCTACCAAGGGGCGGCGACAGGCGTCGGCGGCATATTGCGCGACGTCTTCACCATGGGCGCGCGGCCGATCGCGGCGATGAACGCCTTGCGCTTCGGCGCTCCCGATCATCCCAAGACCAGGCACCTGGTGGCGGGAGTGGTTTCCGGCGTCGGCGGCTACGGCAATTCCTTCGGCGTGCCGACGGTCGGCGGCGAGGTCAATTTCGACGCCCGCTACAACGGCAATATCCTGGTCAACGCTTTTGCCGCGGGTCTTGCCAAGACGGACGCGATTTTCCTGTCGGAGGCCAAGGGCGTCGGCCTGCCGGTCGTCTATCTCGGCGCCAAGACCGGTCGCGACGGCGTCGGCGGCGCCACCATGGCCTCGGCCGAATTCGACGACAAGATCGACGAGAAGCGCCCGACCGTGCAGGTCGGCGATCCCTTCACCGAAAAGTGCCTGCTGGAAGCCTGTCTCGAACTGATGGCGTCCGGTGCGGTCATCGCTATCCAGGACATGGGTGCTGCCGGCCTTACCTGCTCGGCGGTCGAGATGGGCGCCAAGGGGGATCTCGGCATCGAGCTCGAGCTCGACAAGGTTCCGGTGCGCGAGGAGCGCATGAGCGCCTACGAGATGATGCTGTCGGAAAGCCAGGAGCGCATGCTGATGGTGCTGCGCCCCGAAAAGGAAAAGGAGGCCGAGGCGATCTTCCACAAATGGGGGCTCGACTTCGCCATTGTCGGCAAGACGACCGACGATCTGCGCTTTCGCGTCCTGCATCAGGGTGATCAGGTTGCGGACCTGCCGATCAAGGATCTCGGCGACAAGGCACCGGAATATGACCGTCCGTGGGTCGAGCCGAAGAAGCCGGCGCCGCTTGCGGCCAATGACATTCCGCAGGCCGATGTCGCCGAAGCACTGCTGAAGCTGCTCGGCGGCCCTGACCTGTCGTCGCGCCGCTGGGTGTGGGAACAGTACGACACGCTGATCCAGGGCAATTCGCTGCAGCTTCCCGGTGGCGATGCCGGCGTGGTGCGGGTCGAAGGCCATCCGACCAAAGCGCTGGCTTTCTCGTCGGACGTGACGCCGCGCTATTGCGAGGCCGATCCCTATGAGGGCGGCAAGCAGGCGGTGGCCGAATGCTGGCGCAACCTGACCGCCACCGGCGCGCTGCCGCTGGCGGCGACCGACAATCTCAATTTCGGCAATCCGGAACGGCCGGAGATCATGGGTCAGTTGGTCGGCGCGGTGAAGGGCATTGGCGATGCCTGCCGCGCGCTCGGCTTCCCGATCGTTTCCGGCAATGTCTCGCTCTACAACGAAACCAATGGCCAGGGCATCCTGCCGACGCCGACCATCGGCGGCGTTGGGCTCATCGCCGACTGGTCGAAGATGGTGCGAGCCGGCTTCGCTGCGCAGGGCCAGATGATCCTGCTGGTCGGCGCGCCGGCCTCATGGGGTACGCATCTCGGCCAATCGGTTTACTTGCGCGACATCCACGGCCGCAGCGACGGCCCGCCGCCGCCTGTCGACCTCGACCATGAAAAGCGTGTCGGCGACCATGTGCGCGCCCTCATCGCGTCCGGCATCGTCACCGCGGCTCACGACGTTTCCGACGGCGGCATTGCGGTCGCGCTGGCCGAGATGGCGATGGCATCAGGCATCGGCGCGACGGTCCCCGGACTGGCCGGCACCGATCCTATTCCGGTCTGGTTCGGCGAGGACCAGGGCCGCTATCTCCTGACGCTGTCAATCGATCCAGACAGTGAGGACTGGGACGCGATCCGCAAACAGCAAGGCGAACTCGGTATTTTCGCGCCCTGGATCGGCTCGACCGGCGGCAACACGCTGAAACTCGGCGAGGCACGGGCGATCCCGCTCGGCGAATTGACCGCCGCGCACGAAGGCTGGTTCCCGCGCTTCATGGATCAGGCCATTTGAGCAGAGCGTGATCCCGAAAAGTGGGAACCGATTTTTTCGGAAAAATCATGCTCAACCACAGGAAACTGGCCGTCCGGGCACTGCTTGCAGTCGTCTTCTGGCCATCGCTGTTCTTCTTCTGGTTTCTCGGCCCGTTCGTCTTTTTCCTGCTGTCGACGACATCGAGCGAGGTCTGCGCCCGGTTGGATACACGCGCGGAGTTCCTCGCCGCGGCCAACGACACGCTTCCGATGCTTGGCCTGCAAAACCTTTTCTATGCAGTTCCGCTTGTCTGCCTGGTGCTTTGGAGCCGGCTTCTGCCGGACCGGGCACGGACAAGGCACATCTTCACCTGCATAAAACTTTTCGCCGTCGCGGCCGCATTGGGGGCACTGTGGGAGTATGGCTCCTCGCTGGCCTGCGATGGCTACGGCCAGCCGTTCTTCTCGCCCGTCTGGCGGATGACCGCCTACCTGCCGATTGCCAACCTGGCGATCAACCTTCCCCTCTATGTGCTGACCTTCAGCCTTGGGCGGACCTTCTCGACGCCCGAGGACGACCCCGCAGACGACGCCGGCGGTCAGAGCGAGGACGCGTCGTGAGCCACAATCGCGCTGGGGCTGGACGGAACGGCTTCAATCCCGGCCGGAAAGGCTTTAGGTTCACTCCGACTCTCATCGCACGGGCAGCCATGCCGCAGCCCGCCCGAAAACAGGAACTTGCCATGGCAATGGATGCCCGCGACATCGAAAAACTGATCAAGGAGGGCATCCCGGATGCCAGGGTGACCATCCGTGACCTTGCCGGCGACGGCGATCACTATGCGGCCGAAGTCGTGGCCGAGAGCTTTCGCGGAAAAAGCCGCGTGCAGCAGCACCAGATGGTCTATGACGCGCTGAAGGGCAATATGGGCGGCGTGCTGCACGCGCTGGCGCTGCAGACGAGCGTGCCGGACTAGGGGCTTCCAACGCCAAAGTCGCTTGGCCCAAAACGCCGCATCTTTTGCGCCATTCAGGCCACGACGCGGCTAAAGTCTTGTTTCGGGCAACCTATGGGTTTATCTGAAGGAAAAGCTTCGAGCCTGACTCCCATAGGCGGGAAAGGATATTCCATGAGCGGCATCAACGACTACATTGACAACGAGGTGAAGGGCAACGACGTCGTGCTTTTCATGAAGGGCACGCCCGGTTTCCCGCAATGCGGATTTTCCGGCCAGGTTGTCCAGATCCTCGACTATATCGGCGCCGACTACAAAGGCGTGAACGTGCTGGATTCGGCCGAGCTGCGCCAGGGCATCAAGGAATACTCCAACTGGCCGACGATCCCTCAGCTCTACGTCAAGGGCGAATTCGTCGGTGGCTGCGACATCGTGCGCGAAATGTTCCAGGCGGGCGAGTTGCAGACATTCCTTGTCGAGAAGGGCGTGAGCGTCAAAGGCGCCGCCTGATTTCGGTTGAGCATGTCGCCGTCGACATGCCCTGAGCACCGGGGCAGCCCCGCCTCGGCAATTTTGCGTCCGGGACCCGGACCAGGACGAGCCAATGCGCCGGGCCACCGGCGCGTTTTCGTTTGAGAGATCGGACTTGCCGTGGACCAGCAGACGTCAGCACCGCAATCGGCAAGCAAATTGCCCATTCCGCGCTGGGAGTTCATCGCGCTGTGCGCAGCGCTGATGGCGCTCAATTCGTTGGCCATCGACATCATGCTGCCGGCGCTGCAGCAGATCGGCGCCTCGCTTGGCGTCGAGAACGAAAACCACCGGCAATATGTCATCACCGCCTATATTCTGGGTTTTGGCGGCGGACAGCTGTTTTTCGGACCGCTCTCGGACCGATTCGGGCGCCGTGCGCCGCTTGTCGCCGGCCTGATCATTTATGTGGCGGCGGCCGCCGCGGCCGCCATATCGCCAAGCTTTGAAACGCTTCTACTTTGCCGGGCCGTGCAAGGCATCGGTGCGGCCGCGACCCGCGTCATCGCCGTCTCGATCGTGCGCGACACGTTCGATGGCCGGCGCATGGCCGAGGTGATGTCGCTGATCTTCATGGTGTTCATGGCGATCCCGGTGATTGCTCCCGGCATCGGCCAGTTCATCATGCTGTTCGCGACCTGGCATTTGATCTTCGTCACCATGGCCGTCGGCGCGCTTGTCGTCTCGGCCTGGTCGCTGCTGCGCCTGCCCGAGACGCTACATCCGGAATATCGCCGGCCATTGACCGTCAATGCCATTGTCGGCGGGTTCCGCATCGTGCTGACCAACCGCGTCGCGATCTGCTACGCCTTCGCCAGTACGTTCATCTTCGGCGCCATGTTCGGCTTCATCGCCTCGGCGCAGCAGATTTATGTCGACATATTCAATGTCGGCGAATTGTTTCCGGTCATCTTCGCCGGCGTTGCCGGCGTGCTCGCCTTCTCCAACTATCTGAACTCGCGTCTTGTCGGCCGCATCGGCATGCGCCGCCTGTCGCAGAGCGCGCTGCTGTTGTTTCTGGTCATCAGCCTGGCCTGGCTGGTCGTTTCGCTGGAAATGAAGATGCCGCTCTGGCTGTTCGTCACCTTCTTTGCCTGCGCCATGCTCCCTTTCGGTGCGCTCGGCGCGAATTTCAATGCCTTGGCTATGGAGCCGCTCGGCCAACTGGCCGGCACGGCCTCGTCCATCCTGGGCTTCATGCAGACGTTTCTCGGCGGCATTCTCGGCACGCTGATCGGCCAGGCTTTCAACGGCACGGTGACGCCGTTGGCCGCCGGCTTCTGCAGCGTCTCGGTCGCAGCCCTGCTGATGATCTTCATCGCCGAACGCGGCAAGATGTTCCAGCCGCAGAATCAACCCGTCTCGGGGCACATTGCCGATCTGCATTGAATTGTCGCCTTTGCGGCGCTCGGCTGGTAATCGAATTGGCAGCCGGCTATTGCGTCCAGAGTTCGCTGCGCAACTCGCGCCAGCTTTCCCGGTCGGGTGCGACAAGCAGGCCGCCGCCAACATGCGACGGTAGGTAGGCACTGGCGTCGAAACGCGCGGCGTGGCCGCCGGCCTCGGTATGGATCAGGACACCGGGCAGATGGTCCCACGGCATCAGCTTGTTGTAGACGACGAAATGGGCATGGCCGCTGGCCAGCAGGCGATATTCATGCGCGGCGCAGCGATAGGCGAATTGCGACAGGATTTTCGTCTGGTTGCGCGCCAGCCGCGACCGCTCTGGTTCGGCCATGTACTGCCAGGAGACGGAGCCGGTCATTCCCGAGATCGGCACGGGCGCCGCGACACGCACTTTTTCCAGGTTGCCATGCGCGTGCCTGATATGACTGCCGGCGCCCCTGGCGCCGATCAGCCAGTCCTTGCCGACCGGATCGTGGATGATGCCTGCGACGGTCTCACCCCGGACCACGACACCCAGCATGACGCCGAACAACGGCACGCCGGAAGCGAAATTGAAAGTGCCGTCCACCGGGTCGATGGTGAAAGCCAGATCGGCATCGCCAAGACCGTCGAGCAGCGCCGGATTGTCGGAACAGGCTTCCTCGCCGACGATCATGGCCGTTGGGTAGCGCTCACGCAGCTTGGCGGTGATCAGCCGCTCGGCACTGACGTCGGCTTCCGTCACCAAGTCGGCGGCCGACGTCTTCTGGCGGACGTCGCCGCCGCCCAACCGGCGAAAGCGCGGCATGATTTCGGCTTCGGCTGCTTCGGCCAGGGTGCTGGCCAGCCAGTCGATCGCGGTATCGTCAAATGTCATCGGAAATGTCTTGCCTGCTGGAGAGCGTTTCATCGAGGGCGGCGAAATCGAATAGTTTCCTGTCGAGCAGATGCGACGGCCTGGTGTTGGACAACGCACGCAGCATCGTGTCCTTGCGGCCGGGCATGCGCTTTTCGATATCGTCAAGCATGGCCTTCATCGCGTTGCGCTGGAGACCTTCCTGGCTGCCGCAGAGATCGCAAGGGATGATCGGGAACCGCATCGCCGCGGCGAACTTTTCCAGATCGGTTTCGGCGCAGTAGGCAAGCGGCCGCAGCACCATGACGTCGCCCTCGTCGTTGAGCAGCTTGGGCGGCATGGCGGCGAGACGGCCGCCGTGGAACAGGTTCATGAAGAAGGTTTCGAGAATGTCCTCGCGATGATGGCCGAGCACCAGCGCCGAGCACCCCTCCTCTCGGGCTACGCGATAGAGATGACCACGCCGCAGGCGTGAACAGAGCGAGCAATAGGTGCTGCCCTGCGGCAGCTTGTCGGTGACGACGGAGTAGGTGTCCTGGTATTCGATGCGGTGTGCAATGCCGTGGGCATTGAGGTAATCGGGCAGGATGTGCTTGGGAAAGTTCGGCTGGCCCTGGTCGAGATTGCAGGCCAGCAGCTCCACCGGCAGCAGGCCGCGCCATTTGAGGTCCAGCAGCATGGCAAGCAGGCCGTAGGAATCCTTGCCGCCCGACAGGGCCACCAGCCAGCGCTCGCCTGGCCTGACCATCGAAAAATCCTCGATCGCCTGGCGGGTCAGCCGCAGCAGCCGCTTGCGCAATTTGTTGAACTCGACCGAAGACGGCACATCGGCGAACAGCGGGTGAAAACCGCCTTCGATGTCGGCGGCCTGCTCAAGCGATTGAGCGTCTGGCAGCATGTTCATGGCGTCGGTTCCAAATCCTGGAGCAACGAACGTTCGGAGCTTCGTTGCCGCCCGGATTAGCGGACATGGCCGACAAAGAAAAGGCCGCCTCGATGGGCGGCCCCTTCCGGTCTGGCAAAAAGCCTTCGCTTAACGCGAATAGAATTCGACGACGAGGTTCGGTTCCATCTGGACGGCGAACGGAACGTCCGCCAGGCCCGGGATGCGCGAGAAGGTCGCGGTCATCTTGTTGTGATCGGCTTCGATGTAGTCCGGCACGTCGCGCTCGGCGAGGCCGACCGATTCCAGGACGATCACCAGCTGCTTCGACTTTTCACGCACTTCGACGACGTCGCCCGGCTTGCAGCGGTACGAGCCGATGTTGACGCGCTTGCCGTTGACGTTGACATGGCCGTGGTTGACGAACTGGCGGGCGGCGAAAATGGTCGGAACGAACTTGGCGCGATAGACGACCGCGTCCAGACGCGACTCGAGCAGGCCGATCAGGTTCTCCGAGGTGTCGCCCTTGCGGCGATCGGCCTCTTCATAGACCTTGCGGAACTGCTTTTCCGAAACGTCGCCATAGTGGCCTTTCAGCTTCTGCTTGGCGCGCAGCTGCAGGCCGAAATCGGAAAGCTTGCCCTTGCGGCGCTGGCCGTGCTGGCCGGGGCCGTATTCACGCTTGTTGACCGGGGACTTCGGGCGGCCCCAGATGTTTTCGCCGAGACGGCGGTCGATCTTGTACTTCGCGGATTCGCGCTTGCTCATCGCATTCCCTTTCAAAACAACATAACCCGGAGCCTCATGGTCCGGGTGAAGGAAACGCGCCCTCCTCTGGCCTCCGTTTTCGAGACCTGACAGGGTTTTTCCACGCAACGCGGCGAAAAACCCACGGGACACGTCAGTTCAAACAAGACCTTGGAAAACAGACTGGTTTCCGTCGAGGTCTTGCGCATGCAAAACAAACCACCGGGCGTTGCGGCCCGGTGTTGGGAGCGCTGTTAAACAGAGATTTAACCGCTGTCAAGGTTCCAACTGGCGCCGCCCCGCGACCATCTACGATTTTCAGTGTTGTTGTTCAATGCGGTGTCGCATCCGGCGGGAGGTTGTCGCGCCCGCGGTATTAGAACAATTCCCGGAAAGCGCTAGCGGTTTCTACCCGGGATTGTGTAAAAAACCGGAGCGGGGCGGCGATTCCCCGAAGCTGAACCGCTCCAGGAAGGGACTTGAGCAGAGGAGCCTGAATTCGGATGAAGAAGTTCTTTCTAAGCCTGACTGGTGCGACGGTGTTGGCCGGATCGATGGCCGTCATCACGCCTGAGCCGGCGATGGCAAGGCATTGGCAAGGCCACCGGCCTCATCAGGTATGCCGGATTGTGGTCAGGAAGCGCGTCGTCTGGAGCCATGGTCACCGCCATGTCATTCGCCAAAAAGTGCGACGTTGCCACTGGCGCTAACAGCTGCCACTGGCGCTAACAGCCGCCACTGGCGCTGATTACGTCGGCCATTGACCCGACAATAACATCAAGGCCTGCGACCCCGTCGCCGGCCTATTTCTTGCCATTGGACGAACCCTTCAAGAAGGTCGTTGCCAAATAGCGCTTCCCTCAGTGCTTCTTTTTCTCCGGCAGATCCTTGCGCTTGGTTTCGGCGAATTCCTCGAGCTGCTTTTCGCTCATGGATTCGTACATCCCTTTGGAAGCGCCTTTGAGCTCGCTCTTCTTGGTCTCGCCGCGCTTGGCCGACAATGCGGCGCCGGCGGCCTTCTGCTGGGCTTTCGAGGTGGCAGGCATGGTTTTTCTCCCTTCATTGCCTGGGAGAAAACGAAACGGCCTCGCCAATGTTCCGGAAATCAGGCGACCGCCAGTCCAAAGCCCTGCATCAAACGGCTGGTGGCAAAATCCGCCTTGCCGGACGTGAAGACCGCGATGTCCGGCTCACCATGCGGCAACGGCCCATTGACCGGCGACAGCAGCGACATCGCCCGCCGGGCGATCGCTTCGGCAGGATCGATCCAGTCGACCGGCCAGGGTGCGGTCTTGCGCATGCGGTTGACCAGAAAAGGATAGTGCGTACAGGCGAGCACGGCGATGTCGGTGCGCATGCCATCGCGCTCGATGAAACACGGGGAGATCTCGGCGCGCACGGCTTCCTCGTCGACGAACCCTTCGCGCATATAGGCTTCGGCCAGCCCCGCCAGGCGGTCGCTACCGACCAGCCGGACATGGCACTTCTGCGCCCATTTGCTGATCAGGTCGCGCGTGTATTGCCGTTTCACCGTGCCCGGCGTCGCCAGCACGGAGACGAGGCCGGAGCGGGTACGCTCCGCCGCCGGCTTGATCGCAGGCACGGTGCCGACAAAGGGATGGCCGGGAAATCTCTCGCGCAACGCATCGATCACCAGCGTCGAGGCGGTGTTGCAGGCGATGACCGAGATGGCCGGGGCGAACCGGTCGAGCAATTTGCCGAACAGGTCGAGAATATGGACCCGCAGCGCCGGTTCCTCCCAGGCGCCAAAGGGGAAGGCGGCATCGTCGGCGATGTAGACGAAGCGGCGGTCGGGCATCAGCACGCGCGCCTCGCGCAGCACAGTCAGCCCGCCAATGCCGGAATCGAACATCAGGATCGGCTGATCAGTCATTGTCGGTTCCCTTGCCGCCGAGCGGCGGCGCGGCGTTGTCGTCGTCATCGGCCACCTGACGATCCGCATTGGTCTTGCGGCCGGGACCGCCGGCGCGCGCCGCTGCCGGAAGCCGCCTTGGATCATCTCCCGGAGAGCCGTCGCCGCGCGGCATCGCCGGCGAGAACCTGTCCAGCGACGAGATGATGCCGCGCAGCACCTTGAGCTCCGGCTCGGCAAATCCCGCCCGGGTCAATACGGCGCGCAGATTGTCAACCATCTTCGGCTTCTTCGGCGCCGGCCGGAAATAGCCGCGCGCTTCGAGTGCGCCTTCGAGATAGGCGAACAGGCCGTGCAGTTCTTCCTTGCTGGCCGGCTTCATGTCCGGACCCGTAAAGTTGGTCTTGGTCTCGTCCTCGAGGCCGGATTTCATCCACTCGTAGGACATGAGAAGCGCGGCCTGGGCGATGTTGAGCGAGGAAAAATCGGGATCGACCGGAAAAGTGACGATCTCGTCGGCGAGGCCAACCTCGTCATTATAGAGGCCGAAACGCTCGCGGCCGAACAGGATGCCGGTTCGCTGACCCATGCCATGGCGAGCCCGGAGCACCCTGCCCGCCTCGACCGGCCCGCGCACGGGCTTGAAGCCGTCGCGTTGCCTTGCGGTGGTCGCGAAAACGAAATTCAGGTCGGCCATCGCCGTGGCGAGATCGTCGAAAACCTTGACGGCGTCGATGACATGGTCGGCGCGGCTGGCCGCCGCCCGCGCCTTCTCGTTCGGCCAGCCGTCGCGCGGGTTGACGAGGCGAAGTTCGACCAGGCCGAAATTGGCCATGGCGCGCGCAACCATGCCGATATTCTCGCCGAGCTGCGGCTCCACGAGGATGATGGCGGGGCTGGCGACTGAAGCGGTATCGGAATCTTTGGTGACGGGCATGATTGTCAATGAACTGCTGTTTGCGGCATTTCAGCGTCCCCTGCCATATTCGGCCGCGAAAATGAACCATTCGCAAATGGCGGGGCGATCGCTTCGCTTTCGTGACCGATCGTCGTTTGCGCGGCCAAAAACGCTTTGATATAGGGGCGCATCCCCGGCCGAACGCCACGCGGGCAAGGCCGTCCCATTTCCCAGCAACGAGGCATTCTTTCCATGGCGAAGATCAAGGTGGCGAACCCGGTCGTCGAACTCGACGGCGACGAGATGACCCGCATCATCTGGCAGTTCATCAAGGACAAGCTGATCCACCCTTATCTCGACCTCAAGCTTGAATATTACGACCTCGGCATCGAGCATCGCGACGCCACCAACGACCAGGTGACCGTCGATTCGGCCAACGCCATCAAAAAATACGGCGTCGGCGTGAAATGCGCGACCATCACGCCCGACGAGCAGCGCGTCGAGGAATTCAAGCTGAAGAAGATGTGGAAATCGCCGAACGGCACCATTCGCAACATCCTCGGCGGCACCATCTTCCGCGAGCCGATCATCATGAAGAACGTGCCGCGGCTGGTGCCCGGCTGGACCAAGCCGATCATCGTCGGCCGCCACGCCTATGGCGACCAGTACCGCGCCACCGATTTCCGTTTTCCCGGCAAGGGCAAGCTGACGATCAAGTTCGTCGGCGAGGATGGCCAGGTGATCGAGCACGACGTGTTCGACGCGCCCGGCGCCGGCGTCGCCATGGCCATGTACAATCTCGACGAGTCGATCCGCGAATTCGCCCGCGCTTCGCTGAACTACGGCCTGCTGCGCAACTACCCGGTCTATCTCTCGACCAAGAACACCATCCTCAAGGCCTATGACGGCCGCTTCAAGGATATTTTCCAGGAGGTCTACGAGGCTGAGTTCGAGGCCGAGTTCAAGTCCAAGAAGCTGTGGTACGAGCACCGCCTGATTGACGACATGGTGGCCTCCAGCCTGAAATGGTCGGGCGGCTATGTCTGGGCCTGCAAGAACTATGACGGCGACGTACAGTCCGACACGGTGGCGCAGGGGTTCGGCTCGCTTGGCCTGATGACGTCGGTGCTGATGACGCCGGACGGCAAGACGGTGGAAGCGGAAGCCGCGCACGGCACCGTGACGCGCCACTATCGCCAGCACCAGAAGGGCGAGGAAACCTCGACCAATTCGATCGCCTCGATCTTCGCCTGGACCCGAGGGCTGGCCCACCGCGCCAAGCTCGACGACAATGCCGAATTGAAGCGTTTTGCCGAAACGCTGGAAAAGGTCTGCATCCAGACGGTCGAATCCGGCTTCATGACCAAGGACCTGTCGCTGCTGATCGGCCCCGACCAGCCTTGGCTGTCGACCACCGGATTTCTCGACAAGATCGACGAGAATTTGCAGAAGGCGATGGCGTAGGCACCCGCGGGTTCAACACGCCGAAGGCTCCGGAAGGAGCCTTCGCTTTTTTGGGCCAACGAAATCGAAAGCAAAGGACTGGCAACATGGCCAAACCGGTCCTCTACGGCGCGGACTACAGCGTTTACGTGCGCATAGCGCGCATGGCGCTGGAGGAGAAGGGCGTCGACTATGAGCTTGTGCCGGTCGATGTCTTTGCCGCCGAGGGCATCCCCGGCTGGTATTTCGAGCACCACCCGTTCGGCCGCATCCCGGCCTTCGAGCATGACGGTTTTCGCCTGTTCGAGGCCAGCGCGATCACGCGCTATGTCGATGAAGCTTTCGACGGACCGCCCTTGCAGCCGAACGATCCGCGCGGCCGCGCGCGGATGAACCAGATCATCGGCATGCTCGACGCTTATGGCTATCGGGCCATGGTCTGGGACGTCGCCGTGGAGCGGCTGGAGAAGGCGTCGCCTGACGAAGCGCTGATTGTCAGCGGATTACGACAAGCAGGAGCGGTCCTTCAGGTGCTCTCATCATTGAGATCCCCGGGGCCGTGGTTGCTCGGCAATCAACTGACGCTCGCCGACCTGCATGCGGCACCGATCATCGGCTATTTCGTCAGGGTGGCGGAAGGGCGCAAACTGCTGGCTCGCTTTGCCGACATACAGGACTGGTGGGATTGTATTGCTAAACAGACAAGCTTTGCCAGGACTGAAAAGGCCAGCTGATCTGCGACAGCGCAGCACAGCGACATTCGATTCAGGTCAATGATTTCGCGGACAACCGATCATTGATGTCAGCGTCGCCCCTCATGAGCGGGCGGCGCGAACCTCGAAGGGAAGCAACCGGCCTGGAGCGTTGCCTGCCAATTCTGCAATGAATCACGCCGCCTCCAGCGCCGCCCTCACCGCAGCAATCGCGTCGTCGGCCTTCGAGGCATCGGGGCCACCGGCCTGCGCCATGTCGGGCCGGCCGCCGCCGCCCTGCCCGCCGAGTACTGCGGAGGCGACGCGCACCAGGTCGACGGCGCTGAAGCGGCCGACGAGATCATCGGTGACAGCGACCACGACGCTCGCCTTGTTGTCCTCGCCCGCACCGACAAACACGACCACGCCGGAGCCGAGCGAGCTTTTGCCGGCATCGGCGAGCGGCTTCAGATCCTTCGGCGAGACACCGGAAACCGACTTGCCGAGGAAGCCGACGCCCGCGACGGTCTCGTTGGCGGCCGGCGCGTCAGCGGGCGACCCGCCGCCCAGCGCCAGCTTCTTGCGCGCTTCGGTGAGCTCCTTCTCGAGCTTCTTGCGCTCTTCGAGCAGGGCTTCAACACGCGCCGGCACGTCGGCCGGCGAGATTTTCAGTGTTGCGGCGGCCGCCTTCAGCCGCCGGTCCTGTTCATCGAGATGCTTGCGCGCGGCCTCGCCCGTCAGCGCCTCGATACGGCGCACGCCTGAGGCGACGGCGCTGTCGGACACGACGCGCACCAGGCCGATGTCACCGGTTGCCCTGACATGCGTGCCGCCGCAAAGCTCGACCGAATAAGGACGGTTGGCCTTGGCGCCATGCAGGCCCGTGCCCATCGACACGACGCGCACCTCGTCGCCGTATTTCTCGCCGAACAGCGCCATGGCGCCTTCGGCGATGGCATCGTCGACCGACATCAGGCGCGTGGTCACCGGGCTGTTCTGCACCACGATCTCGTTGGCCATGCGCTCGACCTCCTCGAGTTCCGAGGGCGAAATGGGCTTGTTGTGCGAGATGTCGAAGCGCAGGCGCTCGGGCGCGACCAGCGAGCCCTTCTGCGCGACATGGGTGCCCAGCACCTCGCGCAGCGCCTCATGGATCAGATGCGTCGCGGAATGGTTCGCGCGGAGCCTGGAGCGCCTCGCATGGTCAACCTTCAGCTCGACGGCGGCACCCGTCCTGGCAGTGCCGCTGACCACCTTGCCGAGATGCACGAACAGCCCGTCGGCCTTCTTCTGCGTATCGGAAATCTCGATCGAGAAGCCTTCGCCTGAAATGGTTCCGGTGTCGCCCATCTGGCCGCCGGATTCGGCATAGAACGGCGTCTGGTTGACGACCACGGCTACCGCTTCGCCCTTGCCGGCGCTGTCGACGGTCTTGCCGTCGCGGACAACCGCCTGGATGATGCCTTCCGCCTGCTCGGTCTCGTAGCCGAGGAATTCGGTGGCACCGACTTTTTCGCGCACCGGGAACCAGACCGCTTCGGTCGCCGCCTCGCCGGAGCCCGCCCAGTGCTTACGCGCCTCTGCCTTCTGCTGCTCCATCGCACTGGTGAAGCCGGCAAGATCGACCGAGATGTTGCGCTGGCGCAGCGCATCCTGCGTCAGGTCGAGCGGGAAGCCATAGGTGTCGTAAAGCTTGAAGGCCGTCTCGCCGTCCAGCATGTCGCCGGCGCCGAGCTTTTCCGTCGCCTCCGACAGCAAACCGAGGCCACGCACCAGTGTCTTGCGGAACCTGGTCTCCTCAAGCTTCAGCGTCTCGGTGATCAGCTGTTCGCCGCGCACCAGTTCCGGATAGGCCTGACCCATCTCGCGAACCAGCGCCGGCACCAGCTTCCACACCAGCGGCTCGTTCGCACCGAGCAATTGCGCATGCCGCATGGCGCGGCGCATGATGCGGCGCAGCACATAGCCGCGGCCTTCGTTCGATGGCAGCACGCCGTCTGCGACCAGGAACGAGGACGAGCGCAGGTGATCGGCTATGACGCGATAGGATGCGACGGTCTCGGCGTCGGGACCGCGGCCGAGCGCGGACGACGCCGCATCGATCAGATGGCGGAACAGGTCGGTCTCAAACACGCTTTCCACGCCTTGCAGGATGGAGGCCATGCGCTCCAGCCCCATGCCGGTGTCGATCGACGGGCGCGGCAGGTCGATGCGCTCGTCCTTCGTCACCTGCTCGTACTGCATGAACACCAGGTTCCAGAATTCCAGGAACCGGTCGCCATCCTCCTCCGGGGTGCCGGGCGGACCGCCCCAGATGTGCTCGCCGCGATCGATGAAAATTTCCGAGCATGGCCCGCACGGCCCGGTGTCGCCCATCGCCCAGAAATTGTCGGAGGTTGGGATGCGGATGATGCGATCATCGGAAAAGCCGGCGATCTTCTTCCAGAAGCCGGCCGCCTCGTCGTCGGTGTGGTAGACGGTGACGAGCAGCTTGTCCTTCTTAAGCCCGAACTCCCTGGTAATGAGGTTCCAGGCCAACTCGATGGCGCGCTCCTTGAAATAGTCGCCGAAGGAGAAATTGCCGAGCATCTCGAAGAAGGTCAGGTGGCGCGCGGTGTAGCCGACATTGTCGAGGTCGTTGTGCTTGCCGCCGGCGCGAACGCTTTTCTGGGCGGTCGTGGCACGCGAATAGGGCCGCTTCTCCAGGCCGGTGAAGACGTTCTTGAACTGCACCATGCCGGCATTGGTGAACATCAGCGTCGGATCGTTGCGCGGCACAAGCGGGCTCGACGCCACGACTTCGTGACCCTCCTTGCGGAAATAGTCGAGAAATGTCGACCGGATCTCGTTCACGCCACTCATGAATGCTGCCTTTTCGAGAGAGCCGCCGGCCGGACCGGCGGAAAATGGGCTCTGCTTTAGAAGATGGAGCTGGCCTTTTAGCCGCCGCTTGGCACCCTGTCCAGAAACACGCAAGCTGGCCAATTCGCGGTTCGCCAGCCGCTCAAAACGCGAACCGCCGGCACGGGGCCGGCGGTTCGAAACGCAATACTACAGAACTCGATTACATAAGCTCAAGTTGATGAACCGGGATTATGGCCGAACTCGGGCCGTAAACCGAACGCTAGATCGCGCCAGCGAACGCTAGATCGTGCCGACGAGCGCTTACATCGCGCCGGCTTCATCCTCGAAGCCATCATCGCCACCTTCGGAGCCGCCATTCTCGAGGAATTTTTCGGCGATCAGTCCGGCGTTCTGCCTGAGCGCAAGTTCGATCTCGCGCGCCGTATCGGGATTGTCGCGCAGGAACAGCTTCGCGTTCTCGCGGCCCTGGCCGAGACGCTGCGAATTGTAGGAGAACCAGGCGCCCGATTTCTCGACCACGCCGGCCTTGACGCCGAGATCGACCAGTTCGCCGGTCTTCGACACACCTTCGCCGTACATGATGTCGAACTCGACCACCTTGAAGGGCGGCGCCAGCTTGTTCTTGACCACCTTGACGCGGGTCTGGTTGCCGACGACCTCGTCGCGGTCCTTGACCGAGCCGATGCGGCGGATATCGAGACGCACCGAGGCGTAGAATTTGAGCGCATTGCCGCCGGTGGTGGTTTCAGGCGAGCCGAACATGACGCCGATCTTCATACGGATCTGGTTGATGAAGATGACCATGGTGTTGGAGCGCGAGATCGAGGCGGTCAGCTTGCGCAGCGCCTGGCTCATCAGGCGGGCCTGCAGGCCGGGCAACGAATCGCCCATCTCGCCCTCGATTTCGGCGCGTGGCGTCAGCGCCGCGACCGAATCGACCACCAGCACATCGATGGCGCCGGAGCGCACCAGCGTATCGCAGATTTCAAGCGCCTGCTCGCCAGTGTCAGGCTGCGAGATCAGGAGGTTTTCGAGATCGACGCCGAGCTTGCGGGCATAGACCGGATCGAGCGCGTGCTCGGCATCGACGAAGGCGCAGATGCCGCCCTTCTTCTGGGCTTCCGCCACCGTGTGCAGCGCCAGCGTCGTCTTGCCCGAGCTTTCCGGCCCGTAGATCTCGATGATGCGGCCGCGCGGCAGGCCGCCGACGCCAAGCGCGATGTCGAGGCCAAGCGAGCCGGTCGGCACGGTTTCGATCTCGACGACCTGCTCGTTCGCGCCGAGCCGCATGATCGAGCCCTTGCCGAAAGCCCGCTCGATTTGCGACAGCGCCGCATCCAGAGCCTTTGATTTGTCCACTGCCTTATCCTCTACAAGCCGCAAGCTGTTCTGAGCCATGATACATCACCCCGTAGTCGTCAATGAAGGCCGGACAATCCGTAATCCTTGGTTATTTGTACCTTTTTTGTTCTCATTTGGCAAGAGGGATCAAGCATTTGAAAAATAAGCAACATCCTGATTTGTTCTTTTTTTGTCTCACGATTCGGCTCCAACATGGTCCGAATATTGGGCCAGGCTGGTTCGCCATGCCGGCCTCACGAATCGCTGGCTGTTGCCTGCGAAGCTCCGTCGCACAGCATGGCGCTTGTGCGTGACCGCCAACAAAGGTCATATCGGCGCATGGTGAGATCTCCAAGAGTCCTGGCGGTGGGCGGCGCCCATATCGACAGGCGCGGCCAGGTGTCCGGCGCTTACGTGCCGGCTGCCTCCAACCCGGGCACGATGCGCGAGGACGTTGGCGGCGGCGTCTTCAACGCATTGCGCAGCACGGTGCGGCGAGGCGTCTCGGGCTCGCTGCTGTCGGTGCGCGGCGGCGATGCCGCCGCCGACACGGTTTCGCGCGCCATCGCCGAGGCAGGCATTGCCGACCTGTCCGCGGTGTTCCTCGACCGCACGACGCCGAGCTATACGGCGCTGATCGACCGCGAGGGCGAACTGCTCGTCGGCTTTGCCGACATGGCGCTTTATGAGCTGGCATTTGCAAAGCAGATCCGCCGCTCCAGGGTGAGGGAGGAGATCGCCGCCGCAGATGCCGTCCTTTGCGACGCCAATCTGCCATCGGCGGCTCTGGAGCGGCTGGTATCGCTTGCCGCCGGCAAGCCCGTGTTCGCCATTGCCATTTCACCGGCCAAGGTCGTGCGCTTGACACCAGTGCTCGGCGGCCTGGCCGTCGCCTTCATGAACAGGCGCGAGGCGGTGGCGCTTGCCGGGCTTGACGATGCCGCCTCTCAAAAAACTGTCCTCGACGGGCTGAGAAGCGCCGGCCTCGACAGCGCGGTGGTCACGGCGGGCGGCGGCCCGGTGCTGGGCTTCGACCGCGACGGCAGCTTTGCCGTCGTCCCGCCCCCTCCAAGAAAGGTCGTGGACGTCACCGGCGCCGGCGATGCGCTTGCCGGCGCGACGGTCGCCGCCCTACTGCGCGGCATGCCCTTGCGCGCGGCGCTGCGGGAGGGCGTCGCCGCCGCGACGCTGGCTATTGAAAGCGCGGGCGCCGTTCCCGATTTCACCACGGCGACTTTCGCGCAAGCGCTGGCTCTTGTGCCCGAAGAGCAGGAAATGGCATGAGACCGGCATCCGAAAGGATGCGCCGCACTTCGGATTGGAGATCCAGATGACCCCAGACACCGCCCGCCCCTTCATCGATGTCCACGCGCCGGTGGCGCAAGCCTTGGCCGCCGGGAAGCCCGTGGTTGCGCTGGAAAGCACCATCATAACCCATGGCATGCCCTACCCCGACAATGGCGCCATGGCGGCCGACGTGGAAAGGATCATTGCGAACGGCGGCGCGGTGCCGGCGACGATCGCCGTGGTGGCGGGCCGCATCAAGATCGGCCTCTCCGACGGAGAACGCGAATCGCTCGCGATGACCGGCGACGCCATGAAGCTCTCTCGCGCCGATCTCGGCTTCGCCGTCGCGCAAGGGCGCACCGGCGGCACCACGGTTGCCGCCACAATGATCGCCGCGCATATGGTTGGGATAAAGGTGTTCGCCACCGGCGGCATCGGCGGCGTGCACAAGGGCGCCGAAAAAAGCTTCGATATTTCGGCTGATCTCGATGAGCTGGCACGCACGCCCGTCATCGTCGTCTCGGCTGGGGCCAAGGCCATCCTCGACATCGAAAAGACGCTGGAGGTGCTGGAGACCCGCGGCGTGCCCGTGATCGGCCATGGCTGCGAGACCATGCCGGCCTTCTGGTCGCGGCAGTCGCCGTTCCGCGCGCCGCTGACCTTGCACGCGCCGGAAGAGATCGCGCATTTTTACAAGACGCGACAGGCGCTGGGCCTGAGCGGCGGCATGCTGATCGCCAATCCGGTGCCGGAGGATCACGAAATCCCGGCCGGCGAGATGGCCGGCTACATCGAGGCCGCCCAGAAGGCCGCCGAGGCGCTCAACGTTACCGGCAAGGCGGTGACGCCGTTCCTGCTCTCCAAAATCCTCGAACTCACCGGCGGCCGGAGCCTGAAGACCAACATCGCGCTGGTCGAAAACAATGCTCGGCTGGCAGCGCGGATTGCCGGGGCGCTGTAGGACGCCGGAAATACGACCGGCGGCACCACGGCTACTCGCGACCACCGAGTTCCGTCACGCCCTCCTCTGTCCTGCTGGACGTCTCCGAAAAAGTCTGCACTGCCTCATCGCCCCGAGGTCCTAGCGTTATTTTCCCGCCCGCCGCCCCGCCTCATAGGCCC
>NZ_VFVW01000014.1:0-84894 GCF_006442305.1 Mesorhizobium sp. B2-3-6
ATCCAGCCAGCATCTTGAATCACAAACATCCGGTTTTGGGAATCCTACGATTCTCCCAAAATAGGAAATGCTCTAGGGGAATGTTTCGAGCGCATACATTGCGGGTTCTGATTGCTTCACCCTCTGATCTGCTCGAAGAAAGGCAGATGGCGACCGACGCCATCAATGAGTGGAATGTTCAGCATGCGGCCGCTGAATCTATAGTTCTGCTGCCCGTAAAATGGGAAACCCACACGACACCTCATGCCGGTATGCGGCCGCAGCAAGTCATCAATGAGCAGATTGTCCAATCCTCGGATGTTCTCATTGGAATGTTCTGGACTAAATTCGGCACGCACACGGGCGTTGCGGAGTCTGGCACCGTCGAGGAAATTAACCAGTTCGTCGATGCTGGAAAGCCCACCTTGCTTTATTTCTCGCAACGCCCGATTGACCCAGGCAAAATCGATATCGAGCAGCACAATAAGCTTACCGAGTTTAAAGCCGAGACATACAAAAACGCGCTTGTCGGAAGCTTTGCCGATCTCAACTCGCTGTATCAAATCCTTTTACGCGACCTGCTTCGCCAGGTGCGTGAGATGAAAGTTGGACGGCCGATGGCTAGGCCTTCCAAGATTGAGCAAGCGAAAAAACTTACGGATCTCATTGTTGCTCATAAGGAGCACAACATCACCCCTGAGATGTTCAATCAGTACCGGGATGAATTTTTGGGAAGACGGCGTACCAAGGGGCAGATGACTGACCCGGTGCCACTGGGTGAAGTTGGGCCAAATGGTCATCGCGTCGGCTATACCAAGGAAGGCGATAAGGTCGAATGGCTACCGGACGACGAGAACCCCGGCGAAGAGTGGCCCATGATTTTGAGACGTAGCGACAAATCTATCTTTGCTGCCTTGGAGGAGTTCGCCGACGTTGTTTGGTACGATCGAAAGCTGGTTTTGCAGCAAAATCTGAAAGACGGCAGCGAGAAAATTGACCCTGAGATTGAAAAGGGGATGCTCGCGGCCATGAAAGCCACTGAGAAGAAATACGGTAAACGTAAGCTCCGGAATTACTACAAAGACGATTTTGAGTGGGGCATGCTCAACGGAAAGCTGTCGGCCCTTAGATGGGTGATGGGTGATGATTGGGACATGCTCGACACCTAATCTCCCACCGAAATCGGCCAGCGCCGCCGGGGAATGATGGTTCAGCTGCCGGCGGCGATCTCGGCCAACGCGATGCCGTCCGGCGTCGGCTTCACCGGAACGATGCCGCGCGCCAATGCCAGCAGATATTTATTGTATTCGGTGAACAGCACGCGCAGCGCCCGCGGCTTGGTCAGCCAGCCGCCATTGTCGAGATTGCTGTTGACCACCGGATAGGGTTCGAGCTTGGCCTTGTGCAGCAGCCGGCCCATTTCCAGCAGGCTGCGCGGCATGTGGTAATTGTTGGTGACGAGGATCACCGTGCCATAGGCATGGCTCTCGACCCATTTGGCGCTTTCCTCGGCATTGCCGATCGTGTCGAGCGCGGCGCGATCGATGTCGACGCAGCAGGAAAACAGCCTGATGTCACCGCCGGTCGCGGCCTGAAGCTGACGCCGGCTGGCGGAGGGATGCACACCGCTGATCAAAAGCCGCGCGCCCTTGCCGGACGCCAGCAGTTCCATCGCCGCATCGAGGCGCGATTGGCCGCCGGTCAACACGATGATCGCGTCGGCCCTGGCCGGGTTGGCAGGGGTGGTCAGATGGCTGACGGTGTTGGCGAACCAGCCGAAGCCGCCGGCAAACAGGGCGACCAGGGCAAGCAAGGCGAAAGAAGAAACGCGCAGCACGGCCGAAACCCGGCCGCGTCCATGCGGACGCGCCGCCAACGCCGGCATCGGTCCAACGGTACTGGTCGAGTCCCGCACCTCCATCATGGCATGGTTAATCCCGAAATGCGGCCTTTGGTAGGTAAAAATCGCAATTTGCGTTACGGCGGTTCTTCATGCGTGATCGATCCTGGTCATTCGACGTCGTCATGCTTCAGGCTGGCGCACGTCGATGTCGCTGAGATAGGCGACGACGGTGGCGTGCGAGGTTGCAGCCGTCAGCGCGCCGATAATCAGCACCATCAGCACGACACCGAGATAGCCGGCCGAGCCGATGGCGAAGTTGCCGAATAGCGCAGTCGCCTGGTCGGCCTGCGGGGTCGCCATGTTGCGCGAGGACCACCAGGAAAAGACGATGAAGACGGCGACCGCGGCGGCTCCGCCGGCGGCCGCGCCCTTCATGCCGGTGATCAGGAAATGGCGGCGGAACTCGCGGGCGATGAAACGCGCTTCGGCGCCGACGAAATGCAGCACCTCGATGATGTGGCCGTTGCCGGCCATGGCGCCGCGCGTGGCGAACACCACGGTCAGCACCGTCGCCGAGAGCATCAGCGCCAGCACCGCGATACCGATGGTCACCGTGGTGCGGGCCATGGCCACCAGCCGGTCGACCCAGGTGCGGTGATCGTCAAGCGATGCGCTTGGCAGCTTCGGCGTGATCGCGGCGCGCATGGCGGCGAAATCGGGCGGGTTGTTCTCGTCGATGGTGACGATGATCAGCCGCGGGACCGGCAGCTCGTCGATGTTGAGGCCCGAACCCAGCCAGGGCTCCAGCAATCTGGCGGTGGCCTCGCGGTCGATGATCCTGGTCGCCTTCACGCCGGGGAATTCGCCGGCGATCTGCGAGGCCTGGGCAAGGGCTGCCTCCATGTCGAGGCCGTCGACCGGCTTGATCTGGATCGTCGCCTCGCGCGAGATCTGGTTTTCCCAGACCGAGGCGGTGTCGCGCACCAGGGTAACCGCGCCGAAGGTCAGGCAGGACAGGAAGGTCATGATGGCGATGACCAGCACCAGGGCGCGGCCGGCGATGTTCTGCGCCGGCACGATGGGCGCCATCTTGCGCTGGACGCGCGGCCTTGGCGCGGCCGCTTCGTCGGCCTGTGCGTCGAGGTGTTCGGCGGAAAGCTCAGTCATAGATATCAAGCCTCCCGCCGGCCAGGATCATGCGGCGCGCATCGACCTGCTCCATCAGGCCGAGATCGTGGGTCGCGATCACCACGGCGGTGCCCAGGCGGTTGAGTTCGATGAAGAGCCTGAGCAGGCGTCGCGCCAGCGGCGGATCGACATTGCCGGTCGGCTCGTCGGCCAGCAGGATCTCCGGCTGCTCGATCAGGGCGCGCGCGATCGCGGCCCGCTGCTTCTCGCCGCCCGACAGGACCGGCGGCAGCACATGCATGCGTTCGCCGAGCCCGACCCATTTCAACAGCTCGGTGACGTCGGTGCGGTAGCTCGCTTCCTCGCGCCCGCGCACGCGCAAGGGCAACGCGACATTCTCATAGGTGGTCATGTGGTCGAGCAGGCGGAAATCCTGGAACACCACGCCGATGCGGCGCCTGAGATGCGGCAGTTCGGCGCGCGAGATGCGCGAGCGGTCCTTGCCGAAGATGGTGATCAGCCCACGCGTCGGCTTCAGCGACATGAAGAGAAGCCGCAGCAACGTCGTCTTGCCGGCGCCCGAAGGCCCGCTCAGGAACTGGAACGAGCGCTCCGGTATGTGCAGGGAAATGTCGCGGAGGATTTCCGGACCCATGCCATAGCGGAGGCCGACATTTTCGAAGCGAATCACTTTCGGCGACCTGAAATTCCTAGAGCGTGATGCCGAAAAGTGTGAGGCGGTTTTCGGGCGACATCATGCTCTATCACTCTAATTCAGAGGCGGATTCAGATTTCAGGTCGATTTGACCTGAAATCGGAATCCGTCGGCGGCAAGCCGGCCTGTTCTGGGAAAAGACCATCGGCCGGCATGGTTAACCGGCGGTTAATTAGCGGGTTGTTTCGGCTCGTCACAAGGGCTCCGGTGGGGAAGCGTTAACCATTTGCCTTTACGCAAAAGAAACGAAAAGCGAACGTGCTGCAATGCTGGGGCCATGATGGCTGAGGATCGAACCGCGCGCCCGGTTTCCGGCGAAATCATGACCGATCCGCCGGCAAATGCCGCGCCGGAGCGTATCCTGCGCGCTGGCGCGGCGGATATCGTCGATGCCGACTATGTGGTGGTGCCGCGGGCCGCGCCCCATGCCGAAGCCATTTCACCGCGGCGCGTGATGTCCATGCCATCCCTCGAAGGCATGGACATGCTGCGCAAGCCCGAGCCGCCGCCAGTGCGGCCGCCGGCGCCGCGCGGCGGTCCGATCTTCTGGATCGCCGGTGTCGGCGCCGCCTTTGCCGCCTTCTGGGTCTCCGGCGGGCATGCACTGGTGCGCCAGGCGCCGCCCGCCGCGGGCGGACCGGGCTCGGCGTTGAGCATTTCAGGGGTGACGTCACGTGTGGACGCGTCTGGGGCGAACCCCGTGCTGTTCGTCGACGGCGAGGCCGCCAATGACGGTGCAAGTCCGGCGACGCTGCCGCCGCTCGAGATCCGCGTCACCGGCAATGACGGGCGCACAACGCGCTATACTTTGGGGACATCCAGCCGCTCATTGGCGCCAAGTGAAAGATTCGGCTTTGCCAGCCGGCTTGACGTGCCTAGAAACGGCGTAAGGACGGTGTCGGTCACCTTCGCGGAATAGCATGTGCGACAGGTGAGGCCGGCCCGCAAACGGCTGATGTCAGCGCTTCCTGTGCGCGAAGGCCTTTGAAAATCTTGAAGGGACGAAGAATGCCAGTTGTGCGCGGCAAGGACATCGAGGTCCTGTTTTCGGCGTCGGCCATCGCCCGGCGCAATCTCGAACTCGCCAAGGAGATCGCCGGGCACGACTATCACGATCTTCTGGTGATCTCGGTGCTGAAGGGCTCGTTCATCTTCGCCGCAGACCTTATCCGCGCCATGCATGATGTCGGCCTGTCGCCGGAGGTCGAGTTCATCTTCATCTCCAGCTACGGCGCTGGCACCACAAGCGGCGAGGTGAGGGTGCTGCGCGACATCGACAACGAGGTTGCCGGCCGCGACGTGCTTCTGATCGACGACATTCTGGAGTCGGGCAAGACGCTGAGCTTCACCCGCGACCTGATGCTGTCACGCGGCGCCAGAAGCTGCGCCATCGCGGTGCTGCTCGACAAGCGCATGCGCCGCCAGACCACCCTCAATGCCGATTATATCGGATTCGACTGCCCCGACTATTTCGTCGTCGGCTACGGCATGGATGTCGCGCACGCCTTTCGCGAACTGCCGTTCGTCGGCGTCGTCAAAGGCGATGCGTGAGGCAGCGGCAAATACTGAAAAAGGCCTTAACGGCTTCAAGAAAATAACCTATGCCGGAGCGCCGGGCCCTTCAGAAAAAGTCAACGTTTGCTCGCCAAACATGCCGGCCATGGCAAAGCTTCTGATCGTTGAGGACGATGAGTCCGTCCGCACCCTCGCAGCCCGGGCGCTCGAACGCGCCGGACACGCAATCGACATCGCCGCCGACGGCGCGCAAGGACTGGCGCTGATACGCGCCGCGAAGGGCGCCTATGATCTCGTCGTCTCCGACATCCGCATGCCCGAGATGGACGGCATCGAGATGGCGATTGCAGCTTCGGCATTTTTCCCGTCGATGAAGATCCTGCTGATGACCGGCTATGCCGATCAGCGCGAGCGCGCCGAGGAACTGAACGGCATCATCCTCGACGTCGTGCAGAAGCCGTTCACGCTGGCCGAAATCCGTTCACGCGTCGAACGGGCGCTGAGCATTTTCGCCTGATCAGGCGGGATCGGCAGCGACGAGTACGGGGAGCTTGCGCCGTCCGGTGTTGAGCGCAAGCAGGCCGGCGCCGATGATAAGGGCGGCGCCGATCACGGTCGTCGACCGCGGCACTTCGGCGAAGAACAGAAAACCCCACAGCGGCGACCACAGGATGCCTGTGTATTCGAAGGTGGCGACGCGGTTTGCCGGCGCCATCCGGTAGGCCTGCGACAGCAAGATCATGCCGGCGGAGGCGACGAAGCCGCAGGCGGCCATCTTGAGGAAATCCGGCAGCGTCGGCCACAGCCAGGGCCGCACCAGGAATTCCAGGCTGGGATGGGCGGCATGATTGATGCCGGCAAGCCAGAACAGGCTTGCGACCAGTGCGGCGCCGGCGAGATAGGCACCGTTCTGGTAGAAAGCCATCACAGTCGAAGATTCGGTGTCGCCGATCTTACGCGCCATCAGTTGCGAGAAGCCGTAGAGCACCGCGGAGCCCAGCGACAGCAGCGCCGCCCAGTCGAACAGTCCCGCACCCGGGCGCAGCATCACGACGACGCCAAGCAGCCCGATCAACACGGTCGCCAGCGTCTGCCAGGAGACCCGTTCGCCAAGATAGGGCCCGGCCAGCACCATGATGCAGAGCGGGGCCATGAAATAGAGCGCCACGGCATCGGCCAGGGGCAAGGCGGCGATGGCGAGGTAGTACATGGTGTAGGAGGTGAACTGAATGAAGGCGCGCATGGTCAGCATGCCGAACCGCCGCGACAGGATCGCACGCAGCCCGACATCGGCATGGACGAGCACGATCAGGATCGGCAGGGCGACGACCGCGCGGATGGCCATCACCTCGGTCACGGGGTAGCCGCCCGACACCGCCTTGACCAGCGGGTCCTGCAACGAGAAGACCAACACGCCCAGGCACAGGCTCAGCATGCCGAGCACCATCCGATTGCGCATAAGGATCCCAAGCTCCCGTACCAGGACGCAAGCAAGCTTGCAGCAAGCTAAAAAGAACCCGCCACCGTTTCGGGCAGCGGGCATGAGTGAGGACTGTTGATTGGTCCGTGGCCGAATCCTCAGCCACATATCCAATGGGTGAACCAACTATCATCCCGTGTTTGACATGTTGCAAACGAATTGGAATGATACCAGCAATCAAAATTCCTTATGGCGGACGGGATGCGGCCCACTCTCGACAGCGATCTCCTGCGCACCTTCGTGGCCATTGTCGAAGCAGGCAATTTCACCAAGGCGGCCGAGCAGGCCGGCCGCACCCAATCGGCGGTTTCGATGCAGATGAAGAAGCTCGAAAGCGTCATCGGCGACAGCCTGTTCGAGCGCGGGTCGCGCGGCGTGGCGCTGACGCGGCGCGGCGGCGAGCTGATTGTCAATGCCCGCCGCATCGTCTCGCTGCTCGACGAGACGGCCGCGTCGATGGCGGCGGCGCCGCTCGGCGGGCCGGTGCGGATCGGCATTCCGGAAGAATACGGCCATGCCATCCTGTCGCGCGCGCTCGGCGCGTTCTCGAAGCGTCACACCAAGGTCGAGGTCACCGTGCGCTATGCCCATTCGGGGGCGCAGATAGCGGCGCTTGCCGCCGGCGAACTCGATCTTTGCGTGGTGTTCGAATGGCAGGATCCTTCAGGCGGCGAAGTGCTGATGCATGATCCGACGGTGTGGGTGACATCGATCCTGCATAACATGCATGAGGAGCGTCCGGTGCCGATCGCTCTCTATAACCGGGCCGGCTGGTGCAAGGATTTCGCCATCAAATCGCTCGAGCAGCGCGGGCTCGGCTATCGTGTCGCCTACACCAGCGACACGACCGGCGGCCTGAAGCTTGCCGTCACCTCGGGACTGGCGATCGCACCGATTTCGCGCAGCAACATTCCGGACGGCTGCCGCGAGTTGACGTCCGCCGACGGTTTCGGCGACATCGATTCCTCGAATGTGGTGATGCATCGCAACCCGAATGCGTCGGGCGAGGCGATCGACGGCATGCAAGAGGCGATCCGCGAGGCGTTCGTCAACAGGCAGACTCAGCCGGCCGCATCCTCGTAGAAATGCAGCCGGTTGCCGAACGGATCGGCAACCGACACCTCGCGGGTCTTCCACGGCGTCTTTTCCAGGCCCGGCCTGGCGAAACGGTATGCTCTGCCGATCAGTTCGCGATGCAGGGCGGCGATGTCCTCGACCTTGATGCGCATGGCGATGCCGGGCGCGCCGTCGCCATGGTGTTCGCTCAGATGCAGGATGCAGCCGTCACGGCCGACCGCCATGTAAAGCGGCGCGTTGTCGTCAAAGCGGTGCTCCCACAGCACCTGGAAGCCGAGGAAGCCGACGTAAAACTCGTGGGCCTTGGCAATGTCGAAGATGCGCAGGATGGGCGTCACTGTGCCGAGTTTGGGCATGATGTTGCAGCCGCTCCCAGCGGATGCCGCGGCGGCGATCCCTATTTCAGTTCCAGCAGCCGTTCCAGATAGCTGCGCTCGATATCGGGGCTGAGCGCATTGCCGAGCCGCTTGCGGATCGCTTCCAGGATCTGGCGGGCGCGCTGCACGTCGATCTCGTCCGGCACCTTCACCGAATCGCCGAAATCGGGACCCTGGCTGGCACGCGGCCGGCCGAGCGGATCGCGATCGGCGTTCTGCTGGCGACCGCCTTCCTGGCTGCCGCCTTCGTCGCCCTGCATCGCCTGCATCTGCTTCATCATGTCCTTGGCGCCCTTGCGCAGCGCCTCCAGCGCGCGCCCCTGGTGGCCAACGGCCTGATCACCTTCACCATCGCCCAGGGCCTGCTCGGCATTGCCCATTGATTTGCCGGCCTCGCCAAAGCCTTCATTGGGCTCCATGCCCATGCCCTCGAGCCCCTTCTTCAACTGCTCAAGGTCGTTCTTCAGCTGGCCTTGGCCTTCCTGCAACTGCTTCAGCGCATCGGCGAATTCCTGCGGCGTCATCGGCTTTTGCCCGGCGAGCGGATCGCGGTTCTCGCCTGCGCCCGGTCTGTCCTGATCCTCGCCGCCGCCTTCGCCGAGCTGTTCATCGCGGTTCTGGCCGCGCTGGCGCTCGCCGCGTTGCATCTGGTCCATGCGGAAGGTGTCGTTCATCATCTCCTGCTGGCGCCGCAGGATGTCGCCGA
This sequence comes from Mesorhizobium sp. B2-3-6, assembly GCF_006442305.1. Lineage (NCBI taxonomy): Bacteria > Pseudomonadati > Pseudomonadota > Alphaproteobacteria > Hyphomicrobiales > Phyllobacteriaceae > Mesorhizobium > Mesorhizobium sp. B2-3-6. The sequence goes on from NZ_VFVW01000014.1 coordinate 8,821, forward strand.
GCTTGTCCATCTGCTGGCGCATCTGGCTGTCCTGCTGGCCAGCCTGCTGCTGGCGGCCGGCCTGGAGGTTGTTCATCATGTCCTGCAGCTGCGACAGCAATTGCTGCGCCTTGTCGCGATCGCCGGACTTCGCCAGGTTCTCGATCTGGTCCATCATGCGGTCGATGTCGCTCTGGCGTAGTTCCTGGCCGTTCTGCTGCATCTGCGGGGCGTTGGGATTCTGCTTGGCGCGCTCGGCGAATTCCTGCAGGAACTGGTTCATCGCCTCGCGCAGTTCCTTCATCGCCTTTTCGATCTCCGCGTCGCTGGCGCCGTTCTTGATAGCATCCTGCAACGCCTGCTGCGCCTGGCGCAGCCGCTTCTCGGCAGCCGAGAGATTGCCCTCCTCGATGCCGAGCGCGATTTCCCAGAGATAGGAGACCTCGTTGCGCAACTGGTCGTCGCTGTCGGCCATCTTCAACCGGCTGCGCGCGCTCATGATGGCGAGGTAGTGGGACATGTTGTCGAACGTGTCCTCGGGCCGCAGCGTGATCGCATCCATCAGGTCGAGCACGCGCGGCTTGGCGTTGGCGTCGAGCGCCAGCAGGCGGCGCTGCTCGATAACGGCCCGCGCCAGCGGATTGGAGAACGGCCGCTCCGGCATCACCAACGTCTTGGTTTCGCTGCTCGCCGTATGCCCGGCATCGTCGGTGGCGACCAGCGTCAGCTTGATCTCGGCGCCAGCCCAGACGTGTTCGGTCAGGTCCTTCGAGGTCCTGGCGGCATTCGCCTTGCCGCCGCGGCGCGGTAGCGTCAGCGGCATGTCAGGCGGACCGTAGAGCGGACGCGCATCGGGAGCCTGCGGATCGGCGAGCGCGAACACGGCCTTGGCGTTGGCGGCGCCATAATCGTCGTCGATCTGGTAGTTGAGCTCGAAAGCGCCGTTGACAGCGCGCTTCGGCTCGCCGACGAAACGGATCTGCGGCGGCTTGTCCGGGATCACCGCGAAGGCCCAACGGCCGAGTTGGTCCTCGCCCGACTTCAGCGTCAGCGTGCCATCGCTCGTCAGCTTGCCGATGAACTGGCGCACTTTGGACTGCGCTGCCGGGCTTGCCGCCGGCTTGGCCGCGGCCGTCTGCGGGTCGGCGGGATCGATGGCGCGGGCATTGCCATTCTTGTCGGCATAGGCAAGCGTCTCCTCGCCCGAGCCGCCGGTGACGCGCAGCGAAACATCACTGCCTTCGGGAACGTGGAAAGCCGGCGCCGCCTGGTTGGCGTCTGCGGTCAGGAAGATCGGCGGCTTGCCGGTATAAACGGGCGGCGTCACCCATGCATCGATGCGCGGCGGCACGGCGTCATGCGCGTCCTGGGCGCGGAACGCGTCGGCTATCCGGCCACCGGTCGGTCCGAAGGAAAAAGCGAAGGCGGTGACCAGCAGAAGCGCCGCCACGGCACGCAACCCCCAGGGATCGCGTTCCGGCACGCGCGTGCGCGGCACGTCGGCGCCGAGGCTGTCGAGCCTGTCGGCCATGCGCTTCTGGTGCTCGCGCCACAGCGCCTGCGAGAAGCTGCTTTCGCGACCACTCGGCCGGTCCGTCTGGGTCTGGACGGGGTGGTGCAGCAAATGGTTGGCCGCCTCGATGCGGCGGTCGATCTCGGCGCCGCCCGGCATGCGGAAAAAGCGTAGCGGGTAGAGCGCGGCCAGTGTCGCGACGCCGAAGGCGGCGACCAGCCCGATGCGCGCGGCATCGGGCAGGCGCGGGAAAAGCCCTAGCCAGGAAATGCTGAGAAACAGGCTGGCGACGACGAGAAGCGGCAGCAGGAGCGGCCAGCCCCGTTCGACCATCATCGACACCCGCGTCGCCAGCCGGCTGAGCGCCAGGCGCCCGGCGAGACCGCGATCGCTGCTGAAGATCGGTCGTTCCGTCATCGGCCCTTCCACGGGAGCGGGCGGGATGGCCCGAACCTCACGACTCGAAGAATACCCAGCAAACGCGGCGAAGGCGAGGCAGTTCCTGAAAAACGTGAAGGAGAGAAAGGCGCAGCGATCAGAATTTCGCCGGGTTTGCGTTCGCGCCGCAGACCAGGACGGCGAGCCGTTCGCCGGGTGCCGGCGCATAGCGGCCGGACAGGATGGCGCCGAACGCCGCGGCGCCACCGGGTTCCGAGATGATCCGCACCCGGTCCCACAGCGCCTTCTGGGCGACGACGATGTCGTCGTCGCTGACCAGGATGGAGCGTTCCACGAAGGCCTCGGCGATCGGGAACATCATCTCGCCGACGCGTTTGGGCGCCAGGGAATCGGCGGCGATGCCCTCGGCCGGCGCATCGACCGGATGGCCGGCCTCGAGGGCGCGATAGAGTGTCGGCGCGCCCTCGGGTTCTACGGCGACGATGCGGATACGGCCGGCGAACCAGGCGGCGATGCCGCCGATCAGGCCGCCGCCGCCCACGGCGACCAGCAAAGTGTCGATCTCAGGCAGGTCGTTCTCGATTTCCAGCCCGAGCGTGCCTTGCCCGATAAGCGTTTCCTCCTGGTTGAAAGCGTGGATCTGCAAGGCGCCGGTTTGCTCGGCGAAACGTTCGCTGGCGGCCAGCGCCTCGGCATAGCGGGCGCCGCCGACGACCAGCTCGGCGCCGTAGCTGCGAATGCGCTCCAGCTTGGCCGGCGGGCTCACCTCCGGAACGAAGATGGTCGCCCTGTGGCCGAGACGCATGGCGGCATACGCCACCGCCGCTCCATGATTGCCGCCCGAGGCGGCGACGACACCGGCCCCGGGGACCTGCCGCTCGAGAAGATTGGTGAACGCGCCGCGCGCCTTGAACGAACCGGAATGCTGCAGGCATTCGAGTTTGAGATCGACCGCCAGCGGCGGCCGGTTGAAGTCGGCCATGTCGACGCGCAGCACCGGCGTGTGGCGCACATAGCGACGGATGCGCGGTTCCATCGCCGCGATGCGTTCGCGCGTTATGGTGCTGCCCTCGGTCATGGCCATCTCCTTGGGATTGACAGCAATTAGTAACTTGGCAAAATGGCTAAATGCAAGAGGTTGATGTGTTCAAGGCGATCGCCAACGAACGAAGGCTCCGGATCCTCGACTGGCTGAAGGATCCGCGCGCGCATTTCCCGGCCCAGGCGGATGGCGATCTGGTCGAGGACGGCGTCTGTGCGCTGCTGATCGCCGAAAAGCTCGGCATTACCCAGGCGACGCTCAGCGAGCACATGCGTGTGCTCACGCAGGCAGGGCTGTTACGGGCCAAGCGCATCAAGCAATGGACATTCTATCGCCGCGACGAGGGCAGGATCGCCGAGGCGAGAGCGCTGATCCAGAACCGACTGTAGGACCGCCGTCGTTTGGCTTCTATGCAAGCCAGTCGGGGATCGAATCCAGGCCGATCAGTTCGTCATAAGTCTGGCGCGGGCGCACGACGTGGAAACGATCGCCGTCGACCAGCACCTCCGGTACCAGCAGGCGGGTGTTGTAGGTGCCCGCCTGTACCGCGCCATAGGCGCCGGCGGTGGCGATGGCGATCAGGTCGCCGGACTTGAGCCTTGGCAGGTCGCGGTCGAGGCCGAGATAGTCGCCGGTCTCGCAGACCGGGCCGACGATATCGACCGTCATGCGCGGCGCGTCGGCGGGCGGCAGCACCACCGGTCTTATGTCGTGGAAAGCGTCGTAGAGCGTCGGCCGGATCAGGTCGTTCATGGCGGCGTCGACGACGAGGAAATTCTTGGCATCGCCTTCTTTGGCGAAGATCACTTGCGAGACGAGGATACCGGCATTGCCAACGATCAGCCGGCCCGGCTCGAACATCACCTTCAAGCCGAGCTTGGTGACGTGCTTGCGGACGATCTGCGCATAGGCGTCGGGGAGCGGTGGCGGGTTGTTGTCGACGCGGTAGGGAATGCCGAGACCGCCGCCGAGATCGACATGCTCGATGGCATGGCCGTCGGCGCACAGCGCGCCGACCAGTTCCACCAAAAGCGCGAAGGCATCGTCGAAGGGTTGCAACTCGGTGATCTGGCTGCCGATATGGGTGTCGATGCCGGTGACCTTGATGCCCGGCAATTCAGCCGCGCGCGCATAGACCTGACGCGCCTTCTGCCATGGGATGCCGAACTTGTTCTCGGCTTTGCCTGTCGAGATCTTCTTGTGCGTCCTGGCGTCGACATCCGGATTGATGCGCAGCGAGACCGGCGCCACCTTGCCCAGGGCAACGGCGCGCGACGAGAGCAGTTCGAGTTCGGGCTCGGATTCGACGTTGAAGCACAGGATGCCGGCTGCCAGCGCAAAGTCCATCTCACGCGCGGTCTTGCCGACGCCGGAGAACAGGATCTTGCTGGCCGGGATGCCGGCTGCCAGCGCGCGCCGCAACTCGCCTTCCGACACCACGTCGGCTCCGGCGCCGAGCCTGGCCAGGGTTTTGAGCACCGCCTGATTGGAATTCGCCTTCATGGCGTAGCAGACCAGTGCATCGAGCCCGGCAAATGCCTGGACGAAGACGTGGTAGTGCCTGGTCAGCGTGGCCGTCGAATAGCAGTAGAATGGCGTGCCGACGGTTGCGGCGATGTCCGATATCGCCACGTCCTCGGCATGAAGCACGCCGTCGCGGTAGTCGAAATGGTTCACGAGAGTGGTTCCGAAAAGTTGGAGCAGGGTAGGAGCGGGTTTAGCACTCTAAACCGCTCTGACCGGCTCTAGAGCAGCGGGTCGAGAATGAACTTCTTGTCCGCGACCGGTTTTTCCGGTTCCGGCGGCACGGGTTGGTGTGCCTTCTCGGCGTCCTTGCGCGCCTGCACGGCCGCCTCGTAAGGCGTGTCGAGACCGGACCTTCTGCCGCAAGCCGTAACGGCGGCAACCGCCGCAAGCAGCGTCAGTGTCACCAAAATCCTGCTTCCGGTCATCGATCCATCCGTCCGAAACTTTTTTCCGCCGCTGCTTTTAGCCGAGTTCTCGGCGCATTGCACCCTGGATATTGCCGTTGCAATATCGTGGATATTGGCGGTTGCAATATCCGGGATATGGCTGGCCGCAATGTCCGGCATCACGCCTTGGCCAGCCGCTTTTTCCAGTAGCGGATCTGCTTCCTGACTTCCGACGGTGCGGTGCCGCCGAAGGAGGTGCGGCTCTTCACAGAGTTCTGCACGGCCAGCACCGAAAAAATGTCCTTCGTGATGCCGGGGTGGATCGACTGCAAGTCTTCCAGCGCAAGCTTCTCCAGGCTCAGCTTCTTCTCTTCGGCCAGCGCCACCGCCCGTCCCGTGACATGATGCGCTTCCCGGAACGGCAGGCCGAGTGTGCGCACCAGCCAGTCGGCAAGGTCGGTCGCGGTTGCGTGGCCGGAGCCGGCAGCCTTCTTCATCGCCGCCGCGTTCACCGTCATATCGGAGACCATGCCGGTCATCGCCGCCAGCATCAGGTCGAGCGTCTCGGCGGCATCGAACACCGATTCCTTGTCTTCCTGCATGTCCTTGCCATAGGTCAAAGGCATGCCCTTCATCACCGTCAGCAGGCCGACCAGATGGCCGGTGACGCGCCCGGTCTTGCCGCGCACCAGTTCGGCGGCGTCGGGGTTCTTCTTCTGCGGCATGATCGAGGAGCCGGTGGAGAAGCTGTCCGACAGCCTGATGAAGCCGAATTGCGGCGTTGACCAGATGATGATTTCTTCCGCCAGCCGCGACAGATGCGTGGCGCATATGGCCGCCAGTCCCAGGAATTCCAGCGCGAAATCGCGGTCCGAGACGCTGTCCAGCGAATTGCGCATGGGCTCGCGGAAGCCGAGCGCACTGGCGGTCTGGTGGCGGTCGATCGGAAAGCTGGTGCCGGCAAGGGCTGCTGCACCGAGCGGGCTCTCGTCCATGCGTTCGATGGCGTCGCGCACCCGCGACAGGTCGCGCGAAAACATCTCGACATAGGCCATGCAGTGGTGGCCGAATGTCACCGGCTGCGCCGCCTGCATATGGGTGAAGCCCGGCATCACCGTCGCGGCGTGCTGCTCGGCCCGCTCCAGCAACGCACTGATGAGACCCTTCAAGGCCTCGGCGACGCGAAAGCACTCGTCCTTGACCCAGAGCCGGAGGTCCACTGCAACCTGGTCGTTGCGAGAGCGGGCCGTGTGCAGCCGGCCGGCGGCCGGACCGATCAGCTCGGCGAGGCGGGCCTCGACGTTCATGTGGATGTCTTCCAGCCTGGTCGAGAATTCAAACGTGCCCGCCTCGATCTCTTTCAGGATCGTGTTCAGGCCGTGAGCGATTTTCTCTTGATCGGCCGCCGAAATAATGCCCGTTTGCGCCAGCATCGCGCTATGGGCGATCGAACCTCTGATGTCCTGCGCATAGAGTTTGCGGTCGAACGAGATCGATGCGTTGATTGCTTCCATGATCGCGGCCGGACCCGAGGCAAATCGTCCGCCCCACATCTGGTTGCTGGTCTTGTTGTCGCTCATGGCTATAAAACCCGTGCTCGGAGCAGTTTTGAGAACATGGCAGACGGAAACAGATTTTTCCCGGCCCCGCGCCTGATCCTCGCCGCCCTGGTGGCGGGAGCGCTGGCCGGCGCGGTCGCGGTATATGTCAGCGAGAGCCGGTCTGGCAACAACGCCGCGTCGCAAGTCGCCGTCGGAGACAGCAAGGACGATGTCGCCTGCGCCGCCAAGAGCGAACGCGCCAAGAAGATCGCCGCAGCCGCCACCGGCGAGGTCGCGGCGCTCTTGCCAGCCGATCCGCCGCAATCGATGAAGAGCCTCGCCTTCAACGACCCGGACGGCAAGCCGATGACCATCGCCGACCATGCCGGCAAGACGGTGCTGCTCAATCTGTGGGCGACATGGTGCGCGCCATGCCGCGCCGAAATGCCGGCGCTGGACGCCTTGCAGAAGGAGAAAGGCAGCGATGCGTTCCAGGTCGTCGCCGTCAACGTCGATGCCGGCGACGACGTGAAGCCGAAGAAGTTCCTCAAGGACACCGGCGTCGAGGCGCTCGGCTATTACAGGGATTCGACGATGGCGCTGTTCAACGAGCTCAAGACGCGCGGCCTGGCGCTCGGCCTGCCCGTCACCATGCTGATCGACGGCGAAGGCTGCCTGATCGCCCATATGAACGGCCCGGCCGAGTGGTCGGGGCCGGACGCCAAGCGGCTTGTCGAGGCCGCGCTCGGGTCTTGAAGAGGCTGGGACAAGGCTGGGCGCAAGCGCGGCTTGACCACGCAACGGTTCCGCCCAGCCCATCCGCGGCGGCCTGAGCCGACCCGGTCAATTCGTCGAATGCCTGGATCGGCGCCGGCTTGCCGAGATAGTAGTCCAAGCCTCGGCGTCCAGGGACTCACCTTAAGGACATATATGGCGAGCCGTTTGTGCTATCGGCCAGACGAGCCGTTGGTCGGCAGGGGATAGACGCCCTTCAATACTTCGTCGAAGTGATGACTGACCGCCGCATTGCACTCGCAAGCAAGCCACCGCAGGCCGTCGACCTTGCGAACGACGATCCGGGCACGATGGGTCTCAATGAGACCGTGTTCTTTCAGATCGCGTATGACGCGGCTCAAATAGCTCCGGCCGACTCCGAGCATTACGGCGAGCTGTTCTTGTGTCAGCGCCAGATCGGGAGTGCCCGTCCGATCAATGGCGGCCAGCAGCCATTTCGCTGTCCGTTGCTCGATCGAATGCGCGGCATTGCAGGCGACGGACTGGAACATCTGCGCCATCAGGCAGTCCGCGTACCGCGCGAACAGATTCCGTAGCGTCGACGACCTGGACTTCGCCTCTTCAAGGTTAAGCAGGTCGATGCGGAAGAACGAACCTCCCAATTGTACTTCAGCGCGAGCGTAAGCTGGGAGCCTGCCTTGGCTGACAACTCCGCCAATTGCCCCTTCTCGCCCGACCAGAGCCGTCTCGATCGCACGCCCGTCGCTCAGCACGACGAGATAGGAAATCAGGCTGGGACCTCTCGGGAAGTATGCATGGCGAACCGTGTCACCAGGTTCATAAAGCAGTGTTCCGGTGGGGGCCGACCACTCATCCAGCCAAGGCTCGAGGATTGCCCAATCTGCCGCGGTGAGTGCCCGCAGAAGATTGTTGCCGATCATGCCGGAGTCTATGTGGGCGCGGGCTTCCATTTACACTCCTCCGAACGATCGCTTGCGGCCCATATCCCAATAACCGGAGAAATGTCCACTAGTGCGCAGACGCGCAAAGCGCGAATGTCTAAGAAGTGACAGGGGTGCTGATCCAGACCCCATCGAGCGCGAGCTGTGGCGCGTCGGCTCCAGGCGAAATGCTAGAAGATCGCCCAAGGCGGACAACAAAGCCCTGCGGTTGAATTGCTGGCGTGTCGCGTAGAGCACGTCGATACTGAACCCGTGCAACCAGCGTGAGATATGAACCCGGAACAACCGCCCGCTTCAGGGGCCCATCCCCTTCTCCGGCTCTACATCGCCGGAGACACGCCCGGTGCTCGTCGGGCACTGGAAAGCCGCCTGAAGATAATCGAGGAGATGAGCGCATCCATTGAAATCCAGATCTTCGATATCCTGGAACATCCTCATGAGGCGGAGCGAGCAGGGATACTAGCAACGCCGACGCTCTCCGACGAATCCGCCGATCCCCCGCGCCGTCTGGTGGGCGACATCAGCAATATCGCTCAGGTTCTGGACTATTTCGGTTTTCGCAAGAAGGATGATATTCATGACCGCGACGGATGAGATCTCTATCGACCCGGTTCTTGAACGCGTCAATACAGGGATCGAAGCTTTTGACGACTTGGTGATGGGTGGCTTGCCGCGCGGACGCACCACCATCGTGGGCGGCACGCCCGGTAGCGGCAAGACCGTATTCGCCACGCAGTTCCTGGCGCATGGCATCACCGGTCTCAATGAGGCCGGTGTCTTCGTCACCTTCGAGGAGTCGCCAACCGAGATCGAGGTGAACATGGCGAGCTTCGGCTGGGACATCCGCGGCTGGCGAGCGGCGGACAAGCTTGTTTTCGTCGATGCGAGCCCGCGCGATCAGGACCAGGTGGTTGTGGGCGATTTCGACCTCGCCGGTCTTCTGACCCGCATTCTGCACGCGAGCCGAAGCGCCGGGGCAAAGCGCATCGTGCTCGATTCGGTTACCCAACTTTTCGATCATTTCGTAGCCGAGCAGACGGCAGTGCGCCGCGAACTTCTACGTATTGCGACCGCGCTGAAGAAAGAAGGGCTGACGGTCCTTATGACCGCGGAACGCAACAGTGAATATGGTGAAATCTCCCGTCACCGAATAGAGGAGTTCGTCGCAGACAATGTCGTGATCCTTCGCAATGCCCTTGATCGCGAGCGCCGTCGGCGGACCATAGAAGTCCTGAAAATGCGCGGCAGCCGTCACGTTGAGGGCGAAGTGCCCATAACGCTGGTCGCCGAACAGGGCATCGTAGCTGTGCCTCTGTCATCGTTGCGCCTGGAGCAGCAATCAAGCACGAAACGGGTCACCAGTGGTAATTCCGAACTCGACAAAATGTGCAGCGGCGGGTTCTTTCGCGACAGCGTAACCCTTGTCAGTGGAGCCACAGGCACCGGAAAGACTCTACTTGTCACCAACTTTCTGGCGGGCGGAGTGGCTGCGGGCGAACGCGCCTTGCTCGTCGGCTATGAGGAGAGCCGCGGCCAGCTTTTCCGCAACGCGCGTAGCTGGGGCGTCGATTTCGAAGCGATGGAGGCGGATGGTCGCCTGAAGGTAGTCTGCCTTTATCCGGAAGCGCAGAGTTTGCCGGATCACCTTCTGATGATCCGCGAACTGGTGGCGGAGTTCAAACCCGATCGCATGGCAATCGACAGCTTGTCGGCATTGGAACGCATCGCGCCAGAAACCGGGTTTCGTGAGTTCTTGATCAGCGTCACCTCCTTCATAAAGAAGCGCGAAATTGCCGGCCTTTGCACCGCTACCAACAAATCGCTTGTCGGAGGCCAGAGCGCTAGCGAGCAGCATATTTCCACACTCACCGATTCGATCATTCTGTTGCGCTACATTCAGCAGGAAGAATTCATGCATCGCGGCATGATGGTGCTGAAAATGCGCGGCAGCGAACACGACAAACAGATACGGCGCTTCACCATCGACAGTGGCGGTATGCATCTTGGAAAGCCCTTTGACAGCGCGCCTGATGTGTTCGGCGACTCCGCCGTGGACAACACGTCGACATGAAGAGCGCCTTGAATACGGCGCAAAACGCCGCCGAAATGCTGGAATCGCCCGGAGATACATCTCCGGCTGGCATCAGCCAGCTCAGCTTTCGCCAGTTGATCGAAAATACCGCCGACGGGATGCTGGTGGTCGATTTGGACGGAACAGTGCTCTATGCCAATCCTGCGGCAGCCGTAATTTTTGGACAGCCGCTTGACGAACTCCTCCACGTTCCGCTCGGCCGTCCGGTCGTCTCCGGAGAGATCGCCGAGATCACCGTTCACCGTTCCGGCCGCAAGCCGGCAGAAGTGGAAATGCGTACGGTCGAGGTTACCTGGGACAGCAGGCCCGCATTGCTTGCCAGCCTGCGCGATGTCTCGGCCCAGCGATCAAGAGAAGAAAACGCACGCCAGTCACAAAAGCTCGAGGCCATTGGACGCCTCGCAGCTGGCATTGTCCATGACTTCAACAACCTACTCGCCGTTTTCGGGTCTGGCCTTCGGCTTCTGGAGAAACAGATCGCTAAAGATCCTGCGGATGAGAAAGTCGCTCTGCTGGTCGAGGAGATGTTCAGGCGGATCGAAAATGGAGGAGCGCTAACACAGCAACTGCTTGCCTTTTCGCGACGCCAATCCCTGGTCCCGGAACAGATTGATCTCAATGAACGTATCAAGGGGCTGACGACGCTGCTGGAACGGACGTTGGGGAGCGGCATCCGGGTACAATGCAATCTGGATCCAGCCTTGGACCCTATCCTTATCGATGCCAACCAGCTCGACATCGCCGTTCTTAACCTTGCCGTGAACGCCAGAGATGCAATGAAAGGCAATGGCACTCTCACGATTGAGACCAGCAATTTTCCAAATGATCTGGAGGATTTGCGTTCAGCGGCGGCTTCATTTGTTCGCGTGACTGTACGCGATACCGGCTGTGGAATGAGCAAGGACACCCTGGCGCGCGTTTTCGAACCATTCTTCACAACAAAATCGGAAGGGCAGGGTACGGGACTCGGGCTAAGCCAAGTTTACGGCTTCATCAAGCAATCCGGTGGGCATGTCCGAATCGATAGCGAAATCGGTCAGGGAACAAGCCTGCATCTCTACTTGCCGCGCGCTTCTGGAACCGAGCGGCAGCAGAACTGAGCGGCGGCAGACCCATTCCCGGCCAGCAGACTGATTGGCCGATGTCAAATCCGTCAGGCTGAGCGCGGGACGGGAATTTCCACGCATCGACCGAGCATTAAACCGACGCCTTTTTCAGCGTTGTCATGTCAGTGTTGTCATGTGCTGTTAGACGCCGTCCGTCGGTGAGGTCGCTGACCGTCTCGAGACAGGTCCCTGGTACATCATTCAAGCAGCAAGCCGCTATGCAATCCTTTTCCGGGTCACTTTCATCCGGAAGTGAACGCTACTTTAGCCGGACATGAAGTGCGCCTGCCCGCAACAAAACCGTTGTCCGCTGCGCGCGAACGACACATAGTGCCATTGCGGGAGTGCCCCTTTCGCCAATGACAAGCAATGAGAACGGGAGACGAAACATGAAGTTCTTTGGCTTCGCGGCCGGTGTCGCCGTGACCCTGCTTTCCACAACCTCCGCCTTCGCCGTCACGCAGATCAGCTGGTGGCACGCCATGACCGGCGCCAACGCAGAGGTCGTCGACAAGATTTCCAAGGATTTCAACGCCAGCCAGGGCGACTATCAGATTGTTCCGGTTTTCAAGGGCACCTATCCCGAAACGCTGAATGCCGGCATCGCCGCCTATCGCGCCGGCCAGTCGCCTGACATCATCCAGGTGTTCGATGTCGGCACCGGCGTGATGATGGCGGCCCGGGACGCGATCAAGCCAGTGGCCGAGGTGCTGACCGGCGCCGGGATGGACTTTGACAAGAGCCAGTATCTGCCAGGCATCGTCGGTTATTATTCGACGCCGGACGGCACCATGCTGTCCTTCCCCTACAACTCCTCCTCGCCGATCCTCTACTACAACAAGGACATCTTCCAGAAGGCGGGGCTCGATGTGAACAACCCACCCAAGACCTGGAACGAGGTGTGGGAGGATGCCAAAAAGATCAAGGCGAGCGGCGCCGCCGCTTGCGGCTACACCTCGACCTGGCTGACCTGGATACACCTGGAAAACTTCGCGGCGTGGAACGATGTGCCGTGGGCCACGCAGCAGAATGGCCTGGCCGGCGGTGATGTCGAACTCAAGATCAACTCGCCGATCTTCGTCAAACATTTCCAGGCGCTCGCCGATCTGGCCAAGGACGGCACCTTCAAATATGGCGGGCGCACCTCCGAAGCCAAGCAGATATTCCTCGCCGGCGAATGCGGCATCTTCACCGAATCCTCGGGCGGCCTAGGCGACATCGTCAAGTCGGGCATGAACTACGGCATTGGCCAGTTGCCCTATGACAGCGACGCCAAGGGCGCGCCGCAGAACACGACGCCGGGCGGTGCCAGCCTTTGGGTCTTCGGCGGCAAGTCCGACGAGGAGTACAAAGGCGTCGCGGCTTTCTTCGCCTATCTGTCCAAGACCGATGTGCAGGAATATCTGCACCAGAAATCGGGATACCTGCCGGTGACGCTCGCCGCCTATGAGGCGACGAAAAAGTCCGGCTTCTACGACAAGAATCCCGGTCGCGAGACGCCGATCCTGCAGATGACGGGCAAGGCGCCGACCGACAATTCGAAGGGCGTGCGGTTGCCGAACTTGCCGCAGGTGCGCGACATCCAGAACGAGGAGTTCGAAAAGATGCTTGCCGGCCAGGAAACCGTCCAGCAGGCGCTCGACAATGCGGTCACGCGTGGCAACGCGGCGATCAAGGAAGCGCTGGGGAATTAGGGCGCGTCCGAACCTATCGAGTTATAGTCCTTGCTCTACGAGGCCCCCCTCTGCCCTGCCGGGCATCTCCCCCTGAAGGGGGGAGACTGGCTGTCGCGACCGTTTTCGGCGATTGTCAAAGCTGGAGAATGGCAGCTGCCGCAGGAACTGCCAATCTTCCTCCAAGAGGGGGAGATGCCCGGCAGGGCAGCGGTGAGCGCCGTAGAGTGCCGCTCGGCTTTCCACGCCGGAGCGGCGCATTGACCCCGCGCGTCGTCTTTCCCAACAAAGTCTTGCCATACCTCCTGGTGGCGCCGCAACTTGCCATCACGCTGGTGTTCTTCTACTGGCCGGCCGGGCAGGCGCTCTACCAGTCGATGCTGAGGCAGGATCCGTTCGGGCTGAGGAGCAGGTTCGTCTGGTTTGCCAATTTCCGCAAGGTGCTTGCCGACCCGGCCTATCTCAACTCGATCAAGGTCACAGTGGTGTTTTCGCTCGCGACCGTGATCGTTGCCATGGGCGTGGCGCTGCTCCTTGCCGTGATGACGGAAAAGGTGGTGCGCGGCAAAGGCCTCTACCGCACGCTGATGATCTGGCCCTACGCGGTGGCGCCGGCGATTGCAGGCATGCTGTGGCTGTTCCTGTTCAATCCATCGATCGGCTCGCTGTCTTATCTGCTGAGACGTTTGGGTGTCGCCTGGGATCCGCTGCTCAACGGCACCGACGCCATGATCCTTCTGGTGGCGGCGGCCGCCTGGAAGCAGATCAGCTATAATTTCCTGTTCTTCGTCGCCGGGCTGCAGGCGGTGCCGAAAACGCTGATCGAGGCGGCGGCGATCGACGGCGCCGGCGAAACCAAGCGCTTCTGGACCATCGTCTTCCCGCTTTTGGCGCCGACGACGTTTTTCCTTTTGGTCGTCAACACCGTCTATGCCCTGTTCGACACGTTCGGCATCGTTCACGCCGTCACCGGCGGCGGGCCGGGCAAGGCCACCGAGACACTGGTCTACAAGGTCTACAATGACGGCTTCGTCAATCTGATCCTCGGCGATTCGGCGGCGCAGTCGGTCATCCTGATGGTCATCGTCATCGCGCTCACCGCCATCCAGTTCCGCTACGTGGAACGCAAGGTTCATTACGGCTGAGGAGCGCGATGATCGGTCAATCCCCGTTTCGCATTTTCCTTGCACATGCCGTGCTCATCCTCGGCATACTGATCGTGGCCTTTCCGATCTACTACACTTTCGTTGCCTCGACGCACACGCTGCAAACCATCCTTAGGCCGCCACTGCCTTTCCGGCCGGGCAGCGAGTTCTGGAACAATTACGGCGAGGCGCTGTTCGGCGGCGTCGGCCGCATCGGCGGGCTCGGCGTCGGCCGGCTGCTCCTCAACTCCACGATCATGGCGCTCGGCGTCGCGGTCGGAAAGATATTCATCTCGATCCTGTCGGCCTATGCGATCGTCTTCTTCCGTTTTCCGCTGCGCATGACTTTCTTCTGGCTGATCTTCATCACCCTGATGCTTCCCGTCGAGGTGCGCATCCTGCCGACCTACAAGGTAATGGTCGACCTCGGTATGATCGACACTTATGCCGGACTGATCATCCCGCTGATCGCCTCGGCCACCGCAACGTTGTTGTTCCGCCAGTTCTTCATGACCATCCCGGGCGAGTTGGTCGAGGCGGCGCGCGTCGACGGCGCCGGTCCATGGCGGTTCTTTTTCGATATCCTGTTGCCATTGTCGCGCACCAATATCGCGGCGCTGTTCGTCATTCTTTTCATCTACGGCTGGACGCAGTATCTGTGGCCGCTGCTGGTCACCAACAGCAACGATATGAACACCATCGTCATCGCACTGAAGAAGATGGTCTCCTTCGCCGATGCCGACACCCAATGGCATTTGGTCATGGTCACGGCGATCCTGGCAATCTTGCCGCCAATCCTGGTTGTGGTGCTGATGCAGCGCTGGTTCGTGCGCGGACTGGTCGACACCGAAAAGTGAGAAGCCGATGGCGACGGTCGATCTGAGGGACGTGAAGAAAGTATATGCCGGCGGCGTCGAAGCCGTGAAGGGCGTCTCCATTGCCATTCCCGACAAGGAACTCTGTGTGCTGGTCGGGCCGTCCGGCTGCGGCAAGTCCACGCTTTTGAGGATGATCGCCGGGCTGGAGACCATTTCTTCCGGCACGGTCGCTATCGACGGCAAGATCGTCAACACGATCGGCCCGACCGAGCGCGACATCGCCATGGTGTTCCAAAACTATGCGCTCTATCCGCATATGAAAGTCTACGACAACATGGCTTACGGGCTACGCAATCGCGGTACGCCCAAGGACGAGATCGACAGCAGGGTTCGTTCGACCGCCAAGGTGCTGGAGCTTTCAGCGCTGCTTGACCGGCGCCCGCGCGAGCTTTCAGGCGGTCAACGCCAGCGCGTCGCCATGGGCCGCGCCATCGTGCGCAATCCGAAAGTCTTCCT
Organism: Mesorhizobium sp. B2-3-6; assembly: GCF_006442305.1. Classification (NCBI taxonomy): domain Bacteria; kingdom Pseudomonadati; phylum Pseudomonadota; class Alphaproteobacteria; order Hyphomicrobiales; family Phyllobacteriaceae; genus Mesorhizobium; species Mesorhizobium sp. B2-3-6. The sequence goes on from NZ_VFVW01000014.1 coordinate 24,255, forward strand.
GTTCGACGAGCCACTCTCCAATCTCGATGCCAAGCTGCGCGGCCAGATGCGGGTCGAAATCAAGAACTTGCAGCGCTCGCTCGGTGTCACCTCGGTCTACGTCACCCATGACCAGTTGGAAGCGATGACGTTGGCCGACATCCTTGTCGTCATGAATGGCGGATTGGTCGAGCAGGCGGGCGCGCCACTCGACATTTACGAAAAGCCGGCCTCGACGTTCGTCGCCTCTTTCATCGGCGCACCGCCGATGAATCTTCTGTCCCTTTCGGGTCCGGCGCTGACCGGCAGCAAGACGAGCGACTTTGCGCCTGCGAATGCCGTCACGCTTGGCTTCCGCCCCGAGGATGCCGATGTCACTTTCGCGGCCGAGGCACCGTCCGGCGCGCTCGTGCTGCCGACAATGGTGGAGGCGGTCGAGCCGGTGGGAGCGGACAGCTTTCTTCACTGTGCGGCAGGAGGCGACCGCATCGTCGTGCGTGTGGCCGCGCGCGCAACAGCCAAGCCCGGCGACCAGTTGCGCGTCGTGGCCAAGGCCGAGAAACTTCACTGGTTCGATCAGGCTGCAAAGAGGGTCGACTGACGCCAATCTTGCATGCTGATCAGCGAGCCGCGAACCGTCGGCCGGTCAGGCGAATACATGCGCCTGTCCCGACACGGTGAGCCGGACGATCTCACCGACCGCCGGCGCGTCCATGCCGGACTTGCGCAGGATCAGCGGCGTGCTGCCGATGGCGGCGGCGTCCGGCGGGTCGGGGCTGTTGAGCAACCGCACCGCGACCGTGCAGGTCGAGCCGGCGAATTCGGATTCCGTTACCTCGCCAAAAAGCATGTCCGGCGTGCCCGACATGCCCTCGCGCGATGTCCGCTTCAGTCCGATCTGCTCCGGCCGCAACATGATGCGGGCGACATCGCGGCTGTCCGACGTATCGACGGCGATGCGGCCAAGCGGCGACGTGGCGAAACCGCCCGCTATCTTCGCCGGCAGGATGATGGCGTCGCCAAGGAACTCGGCAATCATCCTGTCCTTCGGCTTGAGATAAAGTTCGCGCGGCGTGCCGACCTGCGAGAACCGGCCCTCGCGCATCACCGCGACCTGGCTGGCGAAGGACAACGCCTCGGCCTGATCGTGCGTCACCAGGATGGTGGTGATGCCGGCGGCTTCGAGCAGTTCCGCCACGGCCTTGCGCATGGAGGCGCGCAGGCCGGTGTCGAGCGCCGAGAACGGTTCGTCGAGCAGCATCAGCCGCGGCTTCATCGCCATGGCGCGGGCGAGCGCCACGCGTTGCTGCTGACCGCCGGAGAGTTCGTGCGGGCGGCGCTTCAGGATCGCCTTGTCCAGCCCTACTATATAGGCCAGTTCGACGATGCGTTCGGAGCGTTTGTCCAGCCTGCGGTCCATCCCGAAACCGATATTGTCGCCAATCGTCAGGTGCGGAAACAGGGCGCCGTCCTGTGCAACCAGGCCGATACCGCGGCGGTGCGCCGGAACGGCGCCGCCGCTGTCGGCCAGCATCTTTCCGTCAAGCACAATGCTGCCCTGGTCGGGCGCCTCGAAACCGGCGATCAGCCGCAGCAAGGTGGTCTTGCCGCAGCCGGACGGCCCGACGATGGCCGTGCGGCTGCCGCCGGCGACGTCGAGATCGATGCCGGCAAGCGCCGCGACCGGGCCGTAATGCTTGTGCAAGCCCCTGAGTTCGAGAAAGCTCATCGTCCTGCCATCCGTTTTGACTGGACATAGAGCAGCCAGGTCAGGGGCAGCGACATCGCCACCATGATGAAGGCGTAAGGTGCTGCCGAAGCGTAGTCGATCTCGCCGCTGTAGGACCAGAATGCCATCGCGAGCGTGCGGGTGCCGTTCGGCGCCAGCATCTGGGTCGCGGTCAGCTCGTTCATGATGCCGAGCGCCACCAGCGCCATGCCGGCGGCGGCACCCGGCGCCGACAGGCGGATCGTCGTCGACCACAATGCATGGAGCGGCGACCGCCCGAGGCTGGACGCGGCGCGCTCGAGCTCGACCGGCGCCTGCGCGATCGACGCCCGCAGGCTGATCAGGGCGCGGGGCAGGAACATCAAGGCATAGGCAACCAGGATGGTGAACAGGGTCTGATAGAGCGGCAGGGCGATGCGCACGGTGATGGTGACCAGCGCCAGTGCGATCACGACCCCGGGCAGCGGTCCGACGATGTAGTTGCAGCCCTCCAGCAAGCGCTGCAGAGGCCCCGGCGCGCGGATCGAGATCCAGGCCATCGGCATGGCGGCGACGGTGGCGAGCAGCGCGCCGGCGAGCGCCAGGAACAACGTCTGGCCGAGCGCCAGGCCGATCTCGTCGAGCCGCCAGACCTCGGCGCCGCCGGCGGCAAGCCAGCGTCCGATGGTGACGAACGGTACGCCGAGCGCCAGAAGCGTGGTGGCGGCAAGCAGCAGCAGGCAAGGCACGGTCGCCCGGCCGAGCGGCGCGCGCTGTTGGTGGCGCGCGGCGCCCGAACCGACGCGGGCATAGCGCTCTTCCCCGCGCACCAGCACCTCCAGCCCGAGCAGCACGAAGCAGCAGCTCACCAGCACGCCGGCCAGCATATTCGCGGCCGGCCCGTTGAAGGTCGATTGGAACTGGTCGACGATCGCCGTGGTGAAGGTGTCGAAGCGGATGAAGACGTAAAGGCCGTATTCGGCCAACAGGTGCAGGCCGACCAGCAATGCGCCGCCACAGATGGCAAGCCTGAGCTGCGGCAGCACGACGCGCCAGAACACACGCCAGGGACCAAGGCCGAGTGCGGCCGCGGCGTCTTCGAGCGCCGGATCGAGCCGGCGCAGGGCCGCCGATACCGGCAGATAAAGGAACGGGAAATACGCTATGACAGAGACAAGCACGCCGGCCCACAAGCCATGCAGCCCGGGCACCATGGTGATCCAGGCATAGCTGTGCACGAAGGCGGGAATGGCGAGTGGCGCCACGCATAGCCAGGCCCACAGCCGGGCGCCGGGCAGGTCGCTGCGTTCGGTCAGCCAGGCCAGCGCCACCGACAGGATGATGGCGATCGGCACGGCGAGCGCGACAAGCAGGACGGTGTTGGCCAGAAGCTCGCCGACACGCGGCCGGAAAACCAGCGCCGAGACGGTTTCCCAACCGGTCTGCACGGCGACCCAGACGATGAAGGCAAGCGGCAGCAGGGCCAGCAGCGAAACGAAGATAGCGGCGGCAACGATCCATGACGCAGCGCGCCGGCGCGCCCTGCGGCGCGTCCTCGGCGGCAGGCCCGGGCTTGCAATGTCGGCCGCGAACTGCATCGGCTCAGACTTCGCGCCCTTGCCGCCCGGCGGCGGCAATCGAAAGACCACGATCATGGTCGGGAATACAGCGTGTCGTCATCGACGAATGCCATCTCGAAAAAACAAAACGCTCCCGCGGAATTCCCGCGGGAGCACGGCCGGTGTCCTTATTAGGACGAACGGCAACTAAAGCAAGCCGGCCGCCGTCATCAGGTCGGTGGCTTTCTTGGAGTTCAGCGTCGCGGCATCGATCTTCGGCGCCTGCAGGTCGGCCAGCGGCACCAGCTTCGGATTGGACTCTGCGCCCTTGCCGACCGCGTATTCGAAGGACGTTCCGTTCTTCAGCACGTCCTGGCCGCCCCTGCCGGTCACCCACTTCAGGAAAGCCTGGGCTTCCTTGGGATGCTTGCTCGAAGCCAGCACGCCACCGCCGGAGGTCGAGACGAAGGCGCCCGGATCCTGGTTCTTGAAATAATGCAGCGCTACGTTCTTGCTGTTCTCGCCGGTCTTGGCCTGATCGCCGAAGTAGTAGTAGTGATAGATCACGCCGCCTTCGATCTCGCCGGCGTTGACCGCCTTCATCACGGTGCTGTTGCCCTTATAGGCGGTGAAATTCTGCTTCATCGCCTTCAGCCAGTCCGCTGTCGCGGCTTCGCCCTTGAGCTGCAGCAGCGCGCTGACGATAGCCTGGAAATCGGCGCCCGACGGCGAGGCGGCCCAGCGGCCTTTCCAGCTCGGATCGGCAAGGTCGAGCAGCGACTTGGGCAACTGGTCGGCCTTGAGCTTGGTGGTATTGTAGGCAAAGACGGTGCTGCGGGCGGCAACGCCGACCCATTTGCCGCTCGCTGCCTGATAATCCTGCGGAACCTGCGCCAGTGTGTCGGCGTCGACCGGCGCGAACAGGCCGGCATTCTCGACCAGCACCATGGCCGGCGAATTCTCGGTCAGGAACACGTCGGCGGGCGAGGCGGTGCCCTCCGCGACGATCTGGTTGGAGAAATCGCTGTCGCCGCCATTGCGCAGCGTGACCTTGATGCCGGTTTCCTTGGTGAAGCCGTCGGCCCATTCCTTGGCGAGGCTCTCGTGCTGGGCATTGTAGACGATGATGCCTGTATCCTCAGCCATCGCCTGGCCAGCCATCAGGCTGACCGCCACCACCGCGGCGCCGGCAAGGGTGGAAAGAGCGTATTTCATGGGCGTCGTCCTCGATCTCGTTGAACTGGCACGCAGCACCTATCGATACATGACAGGTGTAGTCAACATTTTTGGCCTGCTTCAATCGGCCGCTGGCGGCATAGGCCCATGCCAGGCGGACAATTCCGCGTGATGGCCGCGCGCGACCGACGGTCCAGGACACAGTCGCCGTCGACGAGCCCAAGTTCGCGTTCGCCCGCAATCTTTCGTGACTTGCCGGTAGTTTGCCTTGGACATTATTTCGCCGGCCACGTAACAAATCAGCGCCGAGGCGCGAAGATCGGGGAGTGAACTCTTGTGAGCGGCAAGGACGAGGCCGAGCTTTCCCGGCTGATGCGAGCCGCGATCGCGGGAGATGAAAGGGCCTATGCCGACTTTCTGCACCGGACGGCCGCTCTGGTTCGCGGTTTTGCCAGGCGCAAGATCGTCAAAGGCGGGGTCGATCCCGAGGATGTCGTGCAGGAAACCTTGCTGGCCATTCATGTGAAACGGCACACCTGGCGCCAGGACGCACCTGTGCTGCCCTGGGTCTATGCCATCGCGCGCTTCAAGTTGATCGACGCGTTCCGGCGGCGCGGACGGCGCATCGAGATCGATGTCGACGATATCGCCGAAACCTTCGCCGAGCCGGAAACGGAAACCGTCAGCGAACGCGACATCAGCCGGGCGCTCGACGGCCTGCCGCCGGCACAGCGCTCCGTGGTGTCGTCCGTGTCGGTGGAGGGGCGCTCGATCGGCGACACGGCAGCCAAGTTCGGCATCAGCGAAACAGCGGTGCGGGTTTCTTTGCATCGCGGACTTGCAGCCATTGCCAAGCGGTTCGGGCAGGGGCGGTTTGGGCGGGAATGACATGAGGACCGAGGATCTCATCAAGGCGCTTGATGCCGACGCCCGCAGCAAGGCGATGCCGCTGCGCTCGGCCTGGTGGCTGGCTGCCGGTGTGGCCGCCGTGATCGCGGGCGCGGTTTTCATGATGACGATCGGTCCGCGCCCCGACTTCATGGCTGCCGCACATACGATGCGCTTTCTTTCGAAGTTCCTGTTCACCATCGTGCTCGCCGCCAGCGCCTTCGCCTTCGTCAGGACATTGTCGACACCGGGAGCATCGACAGGCAAGGCGGCGGCCTGGATGGCGGCTGCGCCCGTGCTCGTGGCAGTGGCCGTGGTGCTGGAGCTTTACGCCGTGCCCGAGGCCGACTGGGGCAGGCGTCTCGTCGGTTCCAACATGATGGTCTGCATGGGGCTCATCCCGCTGATCGGCATCGGCCCGCTTGCCATCTTCCTGTGGATGCTGCGCTATGGCGCGCCGACACGGCCGGTGCTGGCCGGCGCGGCCGCGGGCCTGCTCGCCGGCGGGCTGGCGGCAACCTTCTATGCCGCGCATTGCTTTGATGATTCGCCGCTTTTCGTCGCCACCTGGTATACGATCGCGATCGCCGCGCTGGCGCTGCTCGGCGCGCTCGGCGGCCGGTTTTTCGTGCGCTGGTAGCGCGACGCCCGCTGCTGCATCCCGCGCGCATACCGATCCTTAATCATGCCGGCAAATGTTTGCCGGCCGGCGGCATCGCCGATACCCGACGCAACCTTTCCTTAAAATCGATCCGTCAGGATTTTCACGGGAAATGCGATTGCCCACGGGGTGGTACAAATCGTGGCAATGCGAAGGATCATCGGGCCGGCGCCGCACAGACGTGCGGGGTTGGCTCTGCTCGTGGGCGGGACAGCGGCGATGACGGCATCGATCCTGCTGTCGCGGCTGGATCCCGGCGCCGAGACGCTCGAATTATGTGTGCAGGCGTCGGTCGGTGTGGCAGCCGGCGCACTTCTCCTGGCCTGCATGTTCGCGCGCGTCATCCGCAAGGACCGCCGCCAGATCGCCGAGAGCGAGCAGCGCTTCCGCCGTGCCATGGAGGATTCCTCCATCGGCGTCGCCATCGTCGGCCTCGACGGGCGCATTCTTGAGGCCAACCCGGCTTTCGCTGCCATGCTCGACTACCGCCGCGACGAGATCGAGGCGTTGACCTTCTTCCAGCTCACGCATGCCGACGATCTGGAGATCGGGCGGGAGACGATGGAAGACCTGAAGGCCGGCAAGATCGATTCCTTTCATTTCGAGAAGCGCTATCTCAAGAAGGACGGCACGCCCGTCTGGGCCCGGCTGGCCGGCTCCGTCATTCGCGACGGGAATAGCGGCCGGCCGCTGTATCTCGTCTCGCAGATAGAGGACATCGATGCGCGCAAACAGGCCGAGGCGCGGATCGCCGAGGCCGAAACGCGCTGGAACTTTGCGTTGGCCGGCGCCGGCCAGGGCGTCTGGGACTTCGACAAGCGCAGGGGCGGCACCAACTATTCCTCGACCTGGGTCAAGATGCTGGGTTATGCCGACGGGGAACTCGACGGTGACCCCGATCACTGGCTGGCGATGATACATCCCGACGATCGCGAAGCCGTGGCCGAGGCGGACCGCGCCCATCTCGAAGGCCGCACGCCGTTCTTCGAGGCCGAATTCAGGATGCGCCACAAGGATGGCCGCTGGCTCTGGTTCCTCGACCGCGGCAAGGCGATCGAGCGCGACGAAGAGGGGCGGCTGATCAGGGCGATAGGCAGCCTGACCGACATCACCCGGCGCAAGCAGGCGGAGGAGCGCCTCGCCGTGTCGGCGGCCATGCTGGCCGACGAAAAGGAGCGCCTCAAAGTGACGCTCCAGTCGATCGGCGATGCCGTCATCTGCACCGATGCCGCCAACCGCGTCACCTTCATGAATCCTGTCGCCGAAAAGCTGACCGGTGTCTCTTGCAATGATGCCCTCGGCAAGACGCTCGGCCATGTCTATTGGGCGGTCGACGAGGAGACCGGCCACAGGATCGGCGTGGCGCGGCCTGCGATCGGCGGCCAGGGAGCCGATGACCAGAACAGCCGCGCCGTCCTCATCCGGCGCGACGAGACGCGCTGCAGCATCCGGCAGGTCGTGTCGCCGATCATGAACGAACGCAACGAATTCTGCGGACTGGTCATCGTCTTTCAGGACTTCACCGATGCGCGGGCGCTGCAGCGCCAGCTTGCCCACGCCGCCGCGCATGATGCGCTGACCGGCCTTGCCAACCGCGCGAGTTTCATCCGCGCCATGGAAGAACTGGTCGATCAGGCCCGCAAGGAGGGGATCGGACATCAGTTCATGTTCATCGACCTCGATCATTTCAAACTGGTCAACGACACAGGCGGCCACGCGGCGGGAGACGCATTGCTCAAGCGCGTTGCCGAGGCCGTGCGTGGCGTGCTTGGTCCGCAGGACATGGTCGCGCGTCTGGGCGGCGACGAATTCGCGGTCATTCTGAAGTCGGGCTCGGCTGCCGGGGCCAGAATCGCGGCGCGATCCATCATCGATGCGATACAGGGCCTCGACTTCACCTGGGAAGGCCGTCCTCATTCGATCGGCGCCAGCATCGGACTGGCTCCTATCAACGCAGATTGCGGCGCGGTCGACGAGATCATCGCCAGGGCAGACGCCGCCTGCTACGTGGCCAAGGCTGCCGGTCGCGGATGCGTGTCCATGGCGCCGGAGACCGATGCGAAGGACGACAGAGTCGAAATCGAGACGCCCACGCCCCTGGCCGCCGCGTCGTAAACCCGCGCGGCCAGGCCGTGATCAGTCTGGCGGGTCAGCGTGTCGGAACCGGATGCTCGCCGCGATAATCGTAGAAGCCGCGGCCGGTCTTGCGGCCGAGCCAGCCGGCCTCGACATATTTGACCAGCAACGGGCAGGGGCGGTACTTCGAATCCGACAGGCCGTCATGCAGCACCTGCATGATTGACAGGCAGGTGTCCAGGCCGATGAAATCGGCCAGCTGCAGCGGCCCCATCGGATGGTTGGCGCCGAGCCGCATGGCGGTGTCGATCGCATCGACCGTGCCGACGCCTTCATAAAGCGTGTAAATCGCTTCGTTGATCATCGGCAAAAGGATGCGGTTCACGATGAAGGCCGGAAAATCCTCCGAGACCGTGATCGTCTTGTCGAGCTGCTTCACATAGGTCTTCGCCGCCTCGAAGGTCTGGTCCTCGGTGGCGATGCCGCGCACCAGTTCGACCAGCTTCATCAGGGGAACCGGATTCATGAAGTGGATGCCGATAAAGCGCTCGGGGCGGTCGGTCTGCGCGGCTAGCCGCGTGATCGAGATCGACGAGGTATTGGTCGCCAGTATGGCCTCGGGATTGAGCTGCGGACAAAGCTGGGCGTAGATCTTGCGCTTGACCGTCTCGTCCTCGGTCGCTGCCTCGATGACCAGGTCGGCACCGGCGAGATCGGCCATGGATGGCGCCGCCGCGATGCGCGCCATCGCCTGATTGCGGAGCTTCTCGTCGAGCTTGCCGGACCCCACCTGGCGGGCCATGTTGCCGCTGACAGTGGCGATGCCCTTCTCGATACGGTCGGGCGATATATCGTAGATCAGCACCTTGTAGCCCGAAAGCGCGGAGACATGGGCGATGCCGCCGCCCATCTGGCCCGCGCCGATGATGCCGATCGTTTCGATCTTGCTCATTACACCGATCCCGTCGAAAAAGGCCTTTGCGGCCTGCTTTTTGTGCGGTGCAAACTAAAAGGGTGGGGCGACTTCGTCTACCCCACCCCTCACAATTTAATACGCTTTGCGGCAGGGCGTCAAAGCGCCTTCTGCAACTCCGGCAGGACAACGAACAGATCGCCGACGAGGCCATAGTCGGCAACCTGGAAGATCGGCGCTTCCTCGTCCTTGTTGATGGCGACGATGACCTTCGAATCCTTCATGCCGGCGAGGTGCTGGATGGCGCCGGAGATGCCGACGGCGATGTAGAGGTCGGGGGCGACGACCTTGCCGGTCTGGCCGACCTGCCAGTCATTCGGCGCATAACCGGCATCGACGGCGGCGCGGGATGCGCCGACGGCAGCGCCGAGTTTGTCGGCGACCGGCAGGATGACCTCCTGGAACTTCTCCGAGGAGCCGAGCGCGCGGCCGCCCGAGATGATGATCTTGGCCGAGGTCAGTTCCGGACGGTCGGTCTCCGACAGCTTGTTCTCGACAAAGGAGGAGAGGCCCGGATTGGCCGCAGCGCTGACGGTTTCGACAGCGGCCGAACCGCCCTCGGGCGCCGCCTGGAAGGAGGCGGTGCGCACGGTAATGACCTTCTTGGCATCGGTCGACTGTACCGTCTGGATGGCGTTGCCGGCATAGATCGGCCGCTTGAAGGTGTCCGGCGAGACCACTTCGATGATCTCGGAGACCTGCGCCACGTCGAGCAAAGCGGCCACGCGCGGCGCGACGTTCTTGCCCGACGAGGTTGCCGGCGCGACGATGGTGTCATAGGAGCCGGCCAGCGACACGACGAGCGCCGCGGTCGGCTCGGCGAGACGCTCGGCAAGCTCGTCGGCTTCGGCGAGCAGCACCTTGCTCACGCCCTTCAGCTTGGCGGCGGCGTCGGCTGCGCCCTTGGCGCCCTTGCCGGCCACCAGCACATGCACGTCCGAGCCGATCTGCAGCGCGGCCGACAGCGCCTTGGCGGTCTGGTCGGAAAGGGTAGCGTTGTCGTGTTCGGCGATGAGGAGAATGGTCATTTTATCTGTTCCTTCCGATCTCAGAGCACGCCGGCTTCGTTCTTCAGCTTGTCGATGAGCTCGGCGACGCTCTTGACCTTGACGCCCGCCTTGCGGCCGCCCGGCTCTTCGGTCTTGATGACCTTCAGCCGCGGCTTGACGTCGGCGCCGTAGTCGGCCGGGCTCTTCTCGTCGAGCGGCTTCTTCTTGGCCTTCATGATGTTGGGCAGCGATGCATAGCGCGGCTGGTTGAGGCGAAGGTCGGCAGTGACGATCGCGGGCATCTTCAGCTCAACCGTCTGCAAGCCGCCGTCGACCTCGCGCGTCACCCTGGCCTTGTCGCCCTCCAGCACCACCTTGGAAGCAAACGTGCCCTGCGCCCAGCCGAGAAGGGCTGCGAGCATCTGGCCGGTCTGGTTGGAATCATCGTCGATCGCCTGCTTGCCGAGGATGACAAGGCCGGGCTGCTCGGCCTCGACCACGCCCTTCAGCACCTTGGCGACGCCCAGTGGCTCTGTCTGCTCGTCGGTCTTGACCAGGATGGCGCGGTCGGCGCCCATCGCGAGCGCGGTGCGAAGCGTCTCCTGCGCCTGCTGCGGGCCGATCGACACGACGATGATCTCTTCGGCCTTACCGGCTTCCTTGAGCCGGATCGCCTCTTCCACCGCGATCTCGTCGAATGGGTTCATCGCCATCTTGACGTTGGCCAATTCCACCGCCGAACCGTCAGCCTTGACGCGAACCTTCACATTCGCATCCACAACCCGCTTCACGGGCACAAGGATCTTCATTTTCCTGTCACCTCTCTTGAGATAGTTGGAGCGCGCTATACCAGCGTGAACCCTGTCAGAGTTGTCGAAAGCCGACATTCCGGATGGAAATTCTGCTCTTCAACCGCCAAAGGCGGGCGGAAACGCTTCCGTAGTTGCGGCGAACCCGCACGTCAATATGCCACGGCGTCGGGCAATTCACTCAATCGGTTCAGTCGGGGCCGGGGGCACTTCCTCGACCCCAGCGTGGCACGGGCTGCGCGGCAATCGGCTCGTTTACGGCCGGATCTACGGCGATGGCGGGCTGGTCGGCGGGTGCGGCCTCTTCGTCCGCGCCCGCAAAAAGCGGCACGCCGCGGCTACGCAGCACGAGCACCAGCACGGCGCCGGCGATGATGCCGCCTATGTGGCAGGCCCAGGAAATCTGGTCCTCGCCACCGGCGGCGAACATGACGATCTGGAACAGCACCCACAGGAGGAGCGGGATGAAGGCCGGGATGCGCAGCGGAATGCGGGCAAAGGCCAGCACCCAGACCTTCACCCTGGGATAGAGGATCAGGTAGGCGACGACCACGCCGGCGATGGCGCCGGAGGCGCCGATCAGCGGCACCTGCGAGTCCCACGCGATGAGGCCCTGGAAGGCGGCTCCGGCGATGGCGCACAGGAGGTAGAAGATGAGATAGCGGATATGGCCGAGCGCGTCCTCGACATTGTCGCCGAACACCCACAGGAACAGCATGTTGCCGCCAAGGTGGAAAATGTCGGCATGCAGGAATGAGTAAGTGAGATAGCTCAGGCTTTCGGGAATGACGATAAAGCGCGGGTCGAGCTCTGCCGTGTCATGCACCACGGAGGGGATGAAGCCGAGGCCGAGCACGGCGGCATTGGTGAAATTCTCGCCCCCGAGCGCGGTGGCGCAATAGACCAGCGCGTTGGCCAGGATCAGGGCGATCGTCACATATTGCAGCCTGATGTGCCGCAGCCTGTTGGTGTCGTAGAGCGGGATGAACATAGGTGCCTGGCCTCTCCCGCCTTGGCATAGTTCAGCGGTTCTTGCCAGGAACCCATAACACGTCGGCATTTCCATTGTCATTGACCGCCCTGGCGGCGACGAACAGGAAATCGGAGACGCGGTTGATGTATTTCAGCCCGTCGCGGTTGACGTGCTCACCAGGATGCTGTGCGAGCGCCACCATCAGCCGCTCGGCCCGCCGCGCCACCGTTCGGGCGAGATGGAGCGCAGCGGCGGCCGGCGTGCCGCCGTTCAGCACGAAGGATTTGAGCGGCTGGAGGTCGTTGTTGAGGAGGTCGATGTCGTGTTCGACGCGCTCGGTCTGCGCGGCAATGATGCGCAGCGGTTCGTAGCCGAGCGGCTTGCCGTCGTCGGGCACGGCCAGATCGGCGCCGAGGTCGAAGAGATCGTTCTGGATGCGGGCAAGCATGGCGTCAATCGCCGGGTGGCTTGGGGCGGTGTGAACACGAGCCATGCCAATGCAGGCGTTGGCTTCGTCGACAGTGCCGTAGGCGTCCACCCTGAGATCGGACTTCAGCCGCCGCTCACCCGTGCCGAGCCCGGTGGTGCCGTTGTCGCCGGTGCGGGTGTAGATCTTGTTGAGCTTGACCACGTCGCCTCCCGAACGGCCGGTGTCCTCATTTGCGGGTGAAATACACGGCCAGCAGGATCAGCGCCAGCGCCACGGCCTGCAGCACGACGCGCGTCTGCATCAGCTTGTTGGAGGTCATGCCGGAACCGCCGCGCATCATGTTGATCAGGCCCCGGACCAGCACGATCACCACGGCGACCATGACCAGGATGGCAAGGATGTTGAAGACGGATGCCATTTTGCGTTTCCAGTCCTTTTCTTGTTCAGGCGCGTTTGGCGAGCAGGCGGTGAAGCATCGATGCCGGAAGGATGCGTTTGAGCGTGGCGCCGACCTTGGCCGGCACTGTTACCACATAGTGCGGGCGCGGGCGCCGCGACAGAAGTGCATGGCGAAGCGCTTTGTGGACCACTTCCGGCCCCGGCTTCAGCGCCGATTGGCTGCCGCCGGTGCGCATCCGTTCCAACTGCTCCTCATAGTCCGCGCGATGCACGGAATTCTCATGGTCGATATTCCTGAGAAACCAGGCGAGGCCATTGCTGGCGATCTTCGATTTCACCGGCCCCGGCTCGATCAGCGAGACATGCACGCCGCTGCCGGCCAATTCCTGGCGCTGACAGAGCATCAGCGCCTCCAAAGCATGTTTGGATGCCGAATAGGCGCCGCGAAAACGTACCGGCACCAGGCCAAGGATCGACGAGCAATGAACGATCCGGCCACGGCCCTGGCGGCGCATCACCGGCACGAGCCGGCGGGTCAGGTCGTGCCAGCCGAAGAAATTGGCCTCGAACTGCTCGCGCAAGGCGGCCACCGGCAGATCCTCGACCGCGCCCGCTTGTGCATAGGCGCCATTGTTGAACAGAGCATCGATTCTGCCGCCGGTCCGCTCCAGCACTGATGCCGCAAGCGCTTCGATGGAGGCAGGTTCGCGATAGTCCAGATAGAACGCCTCGATGCCCTCCTTTTCCAGGGCCGCGATGTCTTCGGGCTTGCGCGCCGTGGCGAACACCCGCCAGCCTTCCGCCTTGAGCGCCCGCGCGCAATAAGCGCCTATGCCGGACGACGCGCCGGTGACGATGATGACGCGCAACGCGCGTGCCGACGGATTCGTCTTATGACCAAGGGTTGCCATTTGCCGCATTCCCTTCCCATATTCGCGGCGTCGAGACAATCGAAGGGGAGCGCGGTTCTTGTTGCGGAATATCGTCGCCCTGCGCCGCGTGCTCTACGACGCGATCGGTCATTTCAACACCGATGACGGCTGGGCGATGGCCAGCCATCTGGCAATCACCTCGCTGATGGCGTTGTTTCCGTTCCTGATCTTCGCCACCACGCTGGCGAGCTTCCTCGGCGCGCAAGCCTTCGCCGACACGGCCGTGCACCTGGTCTTTGACACCTGGCCGGAACAAATCGCCAAACCGATCGCGCGAGAGGTGCTGAACGTGCTCACCGTGCGACGATCGGATCTGCTCACCTACGGCGTGCTGCTGGCCGCCTATTTCGCCTCGAACGGCATCGAGGCGCTGCGCACCTCGCTCAACCGGGCCTATCGCGTCACCGAGACGCGCGGCATCATCTATCGCCGCGTGCAGAGCATCTTCTTCGTGCTGATCGCCACGGCAGGCTTCCTGGCGATCAGCGTGCTCCTGGTCTTCGCGCCATTGCTGGCGCGGCTGGCCGAGGCGCATTTCGAGTGGATAAAACCCTATACGGGCACCATCACGCTGTGGCGCTACGTCATCGCCTCGACCGTCATCGTCGGCGGTCTGTTTTCAGTGCATTACTGGCTGCCGGCCGGCAAGCGCCGTTTCGTCTCGCTGATCCCCGGCATCGTCTTCACGCTCGCCGCATGGCTGATCGGCTCGACCATTTTCGCCACCTATCTCGACCATTTCTCGTCCTATGTGACGACCTATGCCGGGCTTGCCTCGATCATGATCGCGGTGGTCTTTCTCTACATCGTGTCCGCGATCTTCATTCTCGGCGGCGAACTCAACGCAGCAATCAGCCGCTATCTCGAGGCACGCGCGCGGGTGGGATGACCGGCTGAATTGAAGAACTGGAGAATTGGAGAATTGGAGAATTGAAGAAGAAGCCCCCAGCGCCAGATGGCACCATTTTCCTCAATTCCTCAATTCCTCAATTCCTCAATTCCTCATTTCTACAATTCTTCCCTTGGTCTGCCGCGCCGTTGCCAGACCGACACCGAAGGTCGTGATCGCCATGCCGGCAATCTGAAGCGCGTTGAGCTGCTCGTCGAACAAGGCCCAGGCGATGACGGCCGTCACCGCCGGCACCAGATAGAACAGCGAAGCGACCTTCGACATCTCGCCGTCCCGGATCATCACCATCAGAAGGAAGATGGCGCCGATCGACAGCACCAGCACCAGCCAGACCATGGCGAAGATCAATTCGCCGTTGATGACAACCGTGTGGGTCTCGAAGGCCAGTGAAGCCAGGATCATCACCGAAGCGCCGCCGACATATTGCCACATGGTCGCGGCGACGAGGTCGCCGCCGGAAGCAAAACGCTTCTGCCATATCGTGCCGGCGCTCATGCCGAGCACCGAGACCAGCGAGGCGGTCAGCGTGGCTGACGTCACGCCGCCGCCGAGCGCGCCGAGCTTTGGCCAGAGCACGATGACGACGCCGGCCAGGCCGACCGCGAGGCCGGCCCAATGGCGCGGCAGGATCGCCTCGCCGAGAAACTTGCCGGCGAGCACCGCCGTGATCAGCGGCTGCAGGCCGACAATCAGCGCCGACAGCCCGGCGGGCATGCCCCTGTGGATAGCCCAGAAGACCGCGCCGAGATAGACGCCATGCATCAGAATGCCGGCCCCGGTGGCGTGCAATGCCTCTTCGCGGGAGGCTCTCTTGGAGCCAAGCACGACCACCAGGCCGGCGAACAACGCCGCCGCCAGGACGAAGCGCGCAGCCAGGAACGTAAACGGTTCGGCCCACGGCATGGCATAGCGGGCGCCGATGAAGCCGGTCGCCCACAGGACGACGAAAGTGGCGGGGATGAGCCGCTTGACGCTGTGCATTTTCCGGGGACCGCGCTTGACGAGAATTGAGCCGTGGCGAAGCTCTAGTCCGGTTCAAGCCGGCGCGCAAAACGAAACGATTGATCCATGCATCACCGGAATTCAACCGGCCGCCTTTTCCGCAAACTGCCTCTTCGGCCTTCGCCTGCATCAGAGACCGACCATCCGCCTGACATCGTGAGCCGACACGCCCGCTTCGCGCAAGACGGCAAGGCCGGTGTCCTTCAGGCTTTTCGACAGCTTGCGCCCGTCGGGTCCCAGGATCAGCCGGTGATGGAAATAGGCTGGCTGCGGCAGGCCAAGCAGTTCCTGAAGCAGCCGCTGCACCCCGGTGGCGGAATAAAGATCCTCGCCGCGCACGACATGGCTGACGCCCTGCAGCGCATCGTCGACGACGACGGCGAGATGATAGCTGGTCGGGATTTCGCGGCGCGCCACGATCACGTCGCCCCAATCGCGCGGGCGGGCCTCGACGACGCGCGTCGCGGAAAGCGATTCGTCTGAAAATTCGTTCCATGACAAATCCTTGCCGACGCGTGCCATCGCCGCATCGACATCCAGCCGCCAGGCGAAGGGAGCGCCCTCGGCAATGCGGCGCTGGCGTTCCTTCGCCGGCAGAGCCTTGTCGACGGCGGGATAGACCGGCACGCCGTCGGGATCGCGCGGCCAGTCGCGCTTTTCGCTCTCGGTGATGAAAGCCCGGATCTCGCTTCTGCTCATGAAGGCGGGATAGACAAGGTCCTCCCGGATCAGCCGGTCAAGCACCGTCTCATAACAGGCGAAGTGCTCGGATTGCCGTCGTACAGGCTGTTCCCAGGCAAGACCGAGCCATTTCAGGTCGGCAAAGATGCCCGCCTCGAATTCCGGCGAGCAGCGCGTGGTGTCGATATCCTCGATGCGCAGCAGCAGGCGGCCGCCGACCGCTCGCGCCAGTTTCTGGTTGAGCAGCGCCGAAAAGGCATGGCCGAGATGCAGTTCGCCATTGGGACTGGGCGCGAAACGGAATGTCAGGAGTGTCATCTCTTGAGCGGCAATCGGGTTGTGCGGCGGTTTTGCCAATTGCTACCGTGCGGCCGGTTCAGGAACAAGAAAGCATGCAACGTATCGCCACATTGGACGACATCGCCCGGGGGCTCGACGCGCTTTGCGCGATCGACCCAAGGCTGGAAAAGATCCGCGGCATGGCGGGCGAGGTGCCGCTACGGCTTTCCCAACCGGGATTCTTGAGCCTTGCCTCGATCATCGTCTCGCAGCAGGTGTCGCGCGCCAGCGCCGATGCGATCTTCGGCCGGCTGACGAAACTGGTCGACCCGCTGACGCCGCTGGCGATCCTTGCCGCCGGCGAGGACATGTTTCGCGAGGCGGGCCTGTCGCGACCCAAGCAACGCGGCCTCCTCGCCGCCGCCCAGGCGGTGGCGGACGGCCTCGATCTTCATCATTTGTGTTCGCTTGACGCCGGCGAGGCAATCACGACCATGACGGCGGTGCCCGGTATCGGTCCGTGGACGGCGCAGGTGTATCTGCTGTTCGCCGCAGGCCATCCCGACATCTTCCCGGCGCGCGATGTCGCGCTCCAGACCGCCGTCGGCCATGCGCTCGGCATCGACCCGCGTCCGCAGGAGAAAACACTGATCCAACTCGCCGAATCATGGAGCCCATGGAGAGGTGTCGCATCGCGGCTTTTCTGGTCCTATTATCGCGAATTGAAGGGCAGGGATGCCGCACCCCCGGCCTGAAAACGCGAAAAAGCATCAAAATCTCGTTTTTTTGTGCCTTCGGACGCGTGACAATCCGCTTCACATCCCTGTCATGTCGGGCTTACAGTATCCGCGCCATTCAGGTTAGAGAACCAAGGAGGCCAACGACGTGACGGTTGCCGTATCTCCGGATGGGCTTCCAGCGCTGGTGCTGAATGCGGATTACCGTCCGCTCAGCTATTACCCCCTGTCGCTCTGGTCGTGGCAGGACGCCATCAAGGCGGTGTTCCTCGAACGGGTGAACATCGTCGCCGAATACGAGCACGCGGTGTCCTCGCCGACCTTCTCGATGAAGCTGCCGAGCGTCGTCAGCCTGAAGGCCTATGTGAAGCCGTCGCGGCATCCAGCCTTCACACGCTTCAACGTCTTCCTGCGCGACCGCTTCCAGTGCCAGTATTGCGGCACGCCCGACGATCTGACCTTCGATCACGTCATCCCCCGCCATCGCGGGGGTGCTACGACGTGGGAGAATGTCGTCGCCGCCTGTTCGCCCTGCAATCTCAGGAAAGGTGGCATGATGCCGGCCCATGCCAAGATGTGGCCGTTGCAGAAGCCCTACCAGCCGACGGTGCACGACCTGCACAATAATGGCCGTCTGTTCCCGCCCAACCATCTGCATGAAAGCTGGATGGATTATCTGTACTGGGATGTCGAACTCGAACCCTGAGATCGTCCGAGAATTCGGGACGCTGGCCGTCTGAAGCGATTGTCTCCATGATAGTCTGACATACCCTGATATCGGACCAGCTCGGCCGCGCTCACTTATCAGCGGCTTCGCGTTTTGAGGACCGGCTTCCTCCACTCCGTCGCTGCTTCGCAGCGCCACCTCTCCCCCCTCCGGAGGGAGAGGAAAGGAGCCTGAGGCAATAGGTTCGCGCCATTCCTCTCCCCCGTCGATCGGGGGAGAGGTGGCTCGGCGGAGCCGAGACGGAGTGGGGGTCGACCTGGCTCGGACGTCGAAAGCCGCGCTATCCGACTCGGCCCGCCGGATTTCTGCTCGAACTCTTGTCGTGCCGTTCGGTTGAACGGACTCAGTCGCGCGAAAGCGCGCTGCGGAAGGCGATGGCCGCGAGGACAAGGCTGGCGATGGCGTTCCAGCCGGCGAGCGACAGGCCGAGAATGCGAAGCGCGGCCTTGTCGCAGGACGGGGGCACGAATTTGTCGAGCGCGTCGAGGACGCCTTTGCCGCCGGTGTCGACCGGGCCTCCGCCCGCGGTGCAATCGGCCGGGCCCTGCCACCAGGCCCACTCCACGCCGGCATGATAGATGCCGAGATAAAGGCCATAGAGCATCAGCAGGCCGCCGATGGCCAGCAAGCCGCGCACCACCCATGCCGGCGCGTGCAGCGCCGATGCAAGCAGCGCCAGCAGCATCAGCGGCACGCCGATATAGTAGGGCGTGCGCTGTTCCAGGCAGAGATGGCAAGGGATGTAGCCGCCAATGTACTGGAAGGCGAGCGCGGAGCCGACAGTGGCGGCCATGGCTACGGCAAGGAACAGGGCCGTCATGGTCCGCTGGCGTCCGGTGTTGGCAGTCATGGTCGCAGTCATGGGGTCTTTCGTCCGTTATGTTCGCCGCTCGCCCGGTCTTGTGGTCCATGTCGCCACGCCGCCGCGCGGTTTGGGCGACATGAATCAGAAGGCGTATTTGACCAGGATATAGAGCAAAATCAGGGCGGCTGCCGCCGCACCCGCGATCAGGCCGAGGCGCTTTTCGATGAACTCGCGGATCGGCTCGCCATAGCGGCGCAGCAGCCAGGCCAGGAGCAGGAAGCGCCCGCCGCGCGCCACGATTGCCAGCGCGATGAACAGCAAAAGATTGACGCCGATGACCCCCGAAAGGATCGTCACCACCTTGATCGGCGGCAGATGGGCGGCGCCCGAGGTGATCAGCATCAAGATGATGAAGCCGATGCCCGAAGAGACGCGCAGCGCCTCGAACTCGTCATACTTGCCGTAGAATTCGAGGATGGGCCGCGCCAGCGCGTCGTAGGCGTAGTGGCCGATGAACCAGCCGGCGATGCCGCCCAGCACGGAGGCGACGGTGGCGATCAGCGCATAGCGATAGGCGCGATCAGGCCGCGACAGTGCCATCGGCAGATAGAGCACGTCGGCCGGCACCAGGAACACGGAACTCTCGACGAAGGCGATGAAGGCCAGCCACCATTCGGCGGATTTGCGCGCCGCCAGCGACAAGGTCCAGTCGTACAGTCCGCGAAGCATCGGCTCTCCTAATGTCGTAAATGCCTACCGCACGGCGCCCACATGCACGGCGTGGCCGGCATAAGGGCAGGCAGAAAACCAGGGGCATGGATGAAACAGGTGCATGCGTGAAACCAAGACCCGAAGCGCGCCGCGTTCCTTCTTCCGGACGCCAGGCGCTTCGACACGACGCCTGTCTAGAAAGATTTTCCGCGCCGCACAATGGCAGTGCCCGCAGGAAACCGAAAGGGGCGGTTTGGTCGCGGCTCCGCAGGCTATCGGCAACAGGCCAGTTGACGAACAGGCCTCCAACCGTATAGTCCGCGCCATCCAGGCCGCCCGGCCTGAGCCCCTATGGCGGAATTGGTAGACGCGCTCGACTCAAAATCGAGTTCCGCAAGGAGTGCTGGTTCGATCCCGGCTAGGGGCACCATTTCAGTCGCCGCTTCGATACGTCTGCCGCTAATTCCCGATCGGCGTTTCGGCAAATGCGGATATGGTGTTCGAGTTTGTCGTGCGCCGTTTAAAGCCGATATCGCAAGAGCGACATCCGGGAGCGGCTCGGCAGGGTGCAGGACGGCCTGTCCAATGCGGTAGCCGCTTTCACGCTTCAGGACCTATGTTGGCCGCCTGACCGTTCCTCGGTGTGGATATATCAGGCCCTGAGATTGCCCCTTGCATCAGTTGTTGCTTATTTATCTGAAAGGGAGGAACTCATGCCGATTCGTCAGAAAGCTCAGGAGGCTGGCGTCTTCGATTCCTCCGAAGTGGCCCTGCTTGGCCGCGTGTTCGACAGGCTGAAGCTCGACGCCCGATCGGCCCAGCAACGCGAAGCGATTTCATCCCGCATAATCGCGAATTACATGGCCGGGATCAGGGACGAAGACGAATTGGTTTCGGCATCCAGACAGCCGCTGGGACGCTAGCGCAATTCTGGTGCAAGTCGGGTCAAAACGGTTTCATCGACGAGCTTCGGAATCCACGTGAAAACAAACGGTTAGGGTGAGCCGGCGGTTCCATCAATGCCGAACCGCGCCAATGGGTCGGCGTAGACACCGGCCATAGTCGCAAGAAACGCCACTCCTGCCGTCCCATCCGACGACATCTGGGTTCAACACGGAAATCCCGCGAAGCTGAATTCGGCGACCGTGCCGTCCTCCGATCTGGTGACCCGAACGAACAGCGCGCCTGGAATGCGGGGTTGCATCGGATGACCGGTTGCCCGTCTGGCAGCCCCTGCGGGACTTGAAGCCGCCACCTCGTGCGTGCCGATAATTCTCTCGCCCAGGATTTCCTCCACCTTGTAGCTGGTCATTTTCCCCGTTGGGCGACGATCTTGACTATCGACAGAAGGAGCCCGGCCTGCTTTTGGCGGTAGGTTCGGCACTTGGCGAGCAGGCCGGGCTGTGCTCCCGGCTGTCAGGTACCTTGGTGGAGGGCTTAGCCGGTGCGAAAGGCAGACTGTCTCCTTCTCCTCGGACCCGCAATTGGGACTGAAGTCCGAAGCATCGACGCATTGGTCCTAAACCCTGAACATAAGCCGCCGTTCCTCATTGGCGTGGAAGCCGTCGAGTAAAGTCCCTTCATCGACGGTCCTTGGACGCCCGCCGTTGCTGCGAGCGGCGGGTGTCCGACTTCGGGGAGAAAGACATGCAGCTTGGCGAGATCATCGCGAACACCTTCGCTGTCCTGCTGCTGATTTGTTTTCTCGCGATCGTGTGCTTCCTGTTTGGAAAGCCGCTGTGGCCGGACCACTATGCTCGCATGTCGATTATTCTCCCGGTCGACGCGATGACCACGGCTTCGGTGAGACGGACCGGCGCGCATCCTCACCTGCCGGACACTTTCGACATGGCGCTCGCTCGCCCAAGACCGTCCCCGTAGGGCTCCGTGGCGGGCTTTACGCGTCCAGGATTCTGGCGCCGGCAGCTTTCCCATTGGCGGCTCCCCCGCTGGTTCCGGCAGGTGGATTTCTCGCGTTCAGCGCCTGTTCCTCGCAATCCGCGCGCCACCGCCGAAAGCGCCGTGGAAGAAAGAGGACGAGTGGCTCAAGTTGGATCTGGTCGGCCGTTTCAAGTTCCTGAAGAGCAATGAAGATTAGCCTCATGCTCGCTGCCGGATTTCGTGAAGGCGGACCAAAGTCCCAGGGCCTGGTCCCAAAGGTCTTATGTTACCACTTAAGTTCCGTGAATGTCCTTTATATGTTCGAATGAATTAGCTAATTCTGATGTCCGCCACGAGGAAAAGCGCTGAAGAAAAACGGATGCGCCGCCGGCAAGCGACATGAATTATACCCAAAATCGTATCACCTTTGTCGCGCTTTGTTGAAAGATTGTGACTGTTGCTCAAGCAGGCGCTGGCGAATAAACGCTATCAATACAGTGACTGTTTATCCCATGAAGCAACCAAATGCTCAGGCTTGAAGCAAGCATCCACGCGCTCCAGAAGATGCGAGCGCGTCTATCGTCTCTTGAGCAGGCTCTTCATCCGGTTGCGCAGCAGGCGGGCCATGTTGCGGGTCTCCCGGTAGAGATGCAGTTGCGAGGCCGCCTGGCGGGCGAGACGGTCGGCGTCCGGCGTCAGGCCGATCACCAGCGTGCCCATCGGCTTGCGCTCGGTCCACAGCCTGCTCATCACCGGATGGTCGGGCACGGCACAGGAATCGGTCATCATGATGTTGGGGTCGTCGAGATGCTGCCTGGTCACCTCGATCATCAGCAGCGTGCCTGGTGAATAGCCGGCCAGAGTTTCGTCGTAGGCCGTCTTCCAGGTGTAGGCAACGCCGGCTTCGACGAAGACGATCAGGCACGCAATGGTGCGGCCGTCCAGCGTCAGCGAATGGATGCGGCACAGGTCCTGCTCGGCCAGCCTGTGCACGGCCTCGCGGGCGAAGGCGGCGCGGTAGCGGTCGATCGCCATGGCCGTGCGCTCGCGGCCCTTCCAGCCGGCCGCCTCCAGCGTCAGGAAGCTCTCGATGGCGTGACGGATCTCGTCGGGGCCGCGCGCCACGACATGTTCAAGCTTACCGAGGTCACCCAGCCGCCGCTTGAGGCGGCGGAACTCGCGATAATGGTGCGCGCGCAGCGAAGCCTTCAGATAGTCCTCGGCGTCGCGTTCGCTCTCGAGCAGCGGACGCTGGGCGTGACCGGTGGTGACCAACATCAGGCCACGCGTTTCGGCCACAGTGGCAACCAGGCTCGCCACCGCGCCGTCGAGCCTGATGTCGGGCAGGACGAACACTTTCGGCAGCTTCAGATGCGGGCGCGACAGCATGGAGAAGAAATCCTCGAGGACACCGACCGGATCGTCGCGGTCGACCAGCGGGGTGCCGAGCGGGCCGAACGGGCTCGACCATGTGCGCATGACCGGAACCCCGAGCGGCACCACCGGCCGCTCCACCGAGAACGGCACCAGAAGGCGTAGCCGGTTGCGGTATTCATCGCCGTCACGGATGACGGCCAGACGCACCTCGCGGTCTTCCAGCCGGGGCATTGCGGGCGCGAGGAAACGCGGGTTGAAGAAGACGTTGGGCTCGATGGTGCGGGCGCACAGATAATCCAGCTCCTCGACGAGGTCGAACCCGGCCGACGCCGGATAGATGGCCAGTTTCCGCTCGGGCCGGTTGTTGGCGAGGATCTCGATATGGGCCGGGTCGGTGTCGCGCCCCAGTCCGGCAAGGCCGGACACCATGGCGCCGGCGGGGCCGCCGCTGGTTTCCTCGAGCAAGGGGATGGCGGCCATCACGCGGCTCCTTTGGCTGGCACGAAGATCGCCATGACGATGCCGAGCTTGCGCCAGACCGTGAAGGACAGCGCGCCGGCCTCGAAGATCATGGCGAAGGCGGTGGCCATTGCGGCGCCCCACAGGCCGAAGAGCGGGATCAGCACCACGTTCAGGCCAATGTTGAAGGCCAGCGTCATGGCATAGACGGCGGCGCAGACATTCTGGTTGCCGCTCATGGTGAGCAGGCTTTCGCACGGGCCCACGGCGGCGCGCGCCACGACGCCGAAGACGAGCAGGAACAGAAGCGGATAACCCGATGTGAATTCGGGACCGAACAGCATCAGCATCGGTTTGCCAAGCGCCAGCACCAGCAGCGCCATGGCGAGCGATGGCCAGAAGGTCCACGACACCGTCTCGCGGGCGAAGGCGGCGAGCTTTTCCGGCTCGCCATGGGTGAACTGGGCATAGCGCTGAGCGACGCCTGCCTTGACGGCGAAGTAGACGAAATGCACCAGCGCCAGTGTCTTGACCGTGGCGAAATAGACGGCGACGTCGTTGGGGTCCATATAGGCGCCGACCATCAGCACGTCGGCATTGGTGAGCAGGAAAAAGAAGCTTTCGACCAAGAAGATCGGCAGCGAGACAATGAACCATTGTGCGAAATGCACCTTCATCGGCCCGGCCGGAATCTGCTTTTCCATGCGCCGGGTGACGCCGATAAGCTGGGCGAGCGTGGTGACGTAAGTGGCGGCGATCGAGGCGAAGATCGCGGTCTTCGCGTCGGGCGCGTAGCCGGCGAAAAGCATCAGCGCCATGAACAGCAGGATCAGCACGGGCCGTATCAGATAGGTCGGCGCCAGGGCGAACAGCGCCCAGCTGTTCGCCCTGGCTTGGCCCTGCAGCAGGTCCGACAGCGCTATCATCGGCAGGCAGATGACGCCGAGGATGAACGGCAGGACATAGTAGTTTTCAGTCCATGACGAAGCGAGCCACACGCCGAGCGCGCCGAGCCCGGCGATGACCGTCGAAGCGATCAGGACGAACAGGCGGCTGGCCACGACGATACCGCGCAACTCGTCGATGAGGCCGCGCTCGCGGTATTCGGGAATGAAGCGGATAACCGAGGTGTGGAAGCCGAGGCAGGCGAGATTGCCGACGATGACCATGGTCACCCAGACAAGGACGAAGATGCCGTATTCGAACGAGCCCATCCAGCGTGCCATCAACACCTGGCTGACGAAGGCGATGACGGCGCTGACGATGCGGATGGAAAAGGCAATGACCGACATGCGGCCGGCCTCGCCGCGCTCGTCGGCGGTGAACAGCACGGCGTCGACGCGGCCAAGCAACGGCTCCACGCGCAGCGCCAAACGCTGCGGCAAGAACCGCCCGGCTGTCGTGGCCGCGGAAAAGCGCACCCCGATTGTTCTCCGTTTTCCGCTTCTTTTCAGGCTTTGGTGTAGCGGAGACACCTTAAGAAAGGGTGGGTGGAAGAGGCATACACAATGGCAGAGAGGCCAGCGAGGACGACCGGTGTGGGTTCCATGCCGCAAGCAGGAGACAGGCGCTCTGTCGGTCCAACTCCCAGCCAAGCCTAAGAGCGGCGCGCTTCGCCGTGAGTTGCGACATAGTCGATCTCGGAACGGCTGATGCCGATGTCTTTCAGCATGAAATCGGGCATCGCCTCCAGGTGACGCCGCTCATGTCGGAGGCGCCGTCCGCGCGCCAGCCAAGCGAGGATGGCCATCAGCCGCCATGGTGGGGCGCGCAGCCTTGCCAGGAAGATAGCTATCTCGGGCATGGTTTCTCCTCGCGACGCGTAAAAGGCCTGCCGGCACTGTTCCGGCAGGCCGGTGCCGTCAGTCGGCCTTTTTCATGGCGTCGCATGAGACATTCGGGTTCATGTCGGCGAAGGCGCCGGTCGGGTTCTGCTTCCAGGCCCAGACATGAAGTTCGTAGAAGGGGCCGAGGCCGTAGCGGTTGGGAGCGCTGTCGAAGTTGAACAGCTGGCCTTCGAGCGACGCAGGACCCTTCGCGGTGATATATTCGACGGCCACCAGCTTCAGCTTGCCATCGGCCATCGGCTCGTACATCACGGCCTCCGGCTTGGCGAGGTCGACGGCATCGTCCTTGAGATAGGCGCCATTGACGTAGTGAATGCCCATGGCGCCGCCGGTGATGCCGCTGGCGCAGGGAATCGGCGCATAGCCCTCGGCGGTGGCCGCCGCGACATTCACGAAGCGGCCGTTGGCCGCCCGCACCTCGGCGGCCAGCCGATTGCCACTCTCCGCAGATGCGGCAGTGGCGGCGATCGCCATGATGGACAGCGCGGCAAGGCGCCAGAAATTGACGTTCATTTTATTCTCCATTGGTTGTTGGTGACGCGCAGGCGGCAGGACCGGCCTGTAAGGCCCTGCTGCTGCCATGCCTGCGCGTTGGATCGTCAGTTGCGGGACGGGTCCGATCCGTTCCTCTCTAGCCGGGCGGCGGTCTCATTGATGCCACCACCAATATTCCCAGTAGTCCCGCCGCATCTCGTGCTCCGGCAGGCCGACGTCCCGCCTTAAATAATCGTCTTGCGGTGGCAGGCGCCTGCGCCGGCTTCGCAATGGCGCGAGCAGCGCGGAGACAATCCGCGATGCGAGACCACGCCGGGAGGGTGCATGGTCGAACGCCACGACGGCGGCTGCCGTTTCGGGAGGAAACAGCACGGAAAGCCGACACCCATCGCTGCCCAGGACGATCTCACGCTCATTGTTCCATCCTTGGTCCATAGGGTCAGCGATAAAAGTAAGGGTCCAGGACCCTCACCTCCGTGATCTTGTCCACCGGTAGCGAATTCTTCTGCGCCGTGCTGCGGATCGCCTCCGGCGAGGGGGCGTCGTAGATGCAGAAACTCTTGTTCCTGTCGGGCGACACGAAGGAGTGCAGCCAGGTGACCCCCTTCTCGGCGTTGCGCATGATGATGCCGCCGAGCGCCGTCGCGCCGACGTCGTTCGTCGGCACGTTGAGCCCGTCGGGGAATGTCCGTTCGATCAGATAGCGAGGCATGGAGTGGCTTCCTTTTGTGACTGATTCACGCTCGAAATGAGCGCGGTTGGAGAAAAATCACGATCGTCGAAAGCGCACATCGGAGCCTTTCCCCATATTGCGCGGGACGATTCCCTATGTTTTCGACGTTTGGTCTGGGAGCCACACTGCGGATACCGAAGCGGGGGTATTTTGGAGAAGGGTCGAGGGACGACGATACTTATGGGCCAGTGACGATGCTTCTGGAACGGCAGGCACAACTCGATCAGTTGGAGGAACTGCTCGCGGAGGCCGCGCGCGGTCGCGGCCGCGTGGCGGCATTGCTGGGCGAGGCCGGCGCCGGCAAGACGGCACTCGTCGAGGCGTTCGTAACCCGTGCCGGGCAGCACGTTTCCATATTCCGCAGCGCTTGCGAGGACCTGTCGATTCCCGATCCGCTGGGACCGCTCTATGATCTGGCCCGGGACGCGCAGTGGGCACTGCCCCGGGCAATCGACGACCGCCAAGGTCAGCGGCTGCCCCTGTTTTCAGACGCTCTCGAGGTTTTCGAGGCGAGGTCTCGGCCGGGTTTGCTGGTCATCGAGGATATGCACTGGGCCGACGACGCGACCCTGGATTTCGTCCGTTTCCTGGGCCGGCGCATCACCAACACGCATATGCTGGTGCTGTTCACGGCACGCACCGACCGCAGCGAAGGGCAGATGCGTGCGCGCCGGGTGCTCGGCGAAATTCCAGCCGGCAACGTCCAGCGCATCGAAGTGCCACTGCTCAGCGAGGCGGCGGTGTTGTCGCTTGCCGAAGCAGCCAACCGCGACGGCAGCGCAATCTATCGCGCCACCGCGGGCAACGCCTTCTTCGTCACCGAATTGCTGGCTGCCGAAAGCGAGATGATCCCGCCGGCCAGCGTCCGCGACGCCGTGCTGGCGCGTGCCGAGCGCCTGTCGCAGGGAGCGCGCTCGATGCTCGACGCGGTGTCTGTGTTTCCACGCCGCGCCGATGCCTGGGCGCTGCGCGGCCTCTGTGGCGTCGCCAGCGCCGGCCAGCTGGCGGAATGTGTCTCGAATGGCTTGCTCGACGATCTCGGCGATGGCTACGCCTTCCGGCACGAGATCGCCCGTCGCGCCATCGAGATGGCGCTGACCTCGAGCCGTCGGCGCGAATTCAACCAACGCGCGCTTTCCGCACTGCAGGAAAACGCCGAGGTGACTACCGCAAGGCTTGTGCACCATGCGGTGGAGGCCCAGAATCTTGAGGCGGTGCGCGAGCTTGCCCCGCTCGCAGCGCGCGAGGCTTCCCGCGTCGGCGCGCATCGCGATGCCGCCGGCTACTACGAGGTCGCCTTGCGGCATGCCGACAGCCTGCCGATGAGCGACCGGGCGAGGCTTTACGAAGGATATGCGTTTGAATGCCATCTGATCGGCCGCATCGATGCGGCCATCGAGGCGCAGAGCCAGGCGCGCCGGCTACAGCAGGCGCTGGGCGACACGCTCAGGGAGGGCGACAGCCTCAGATGCCTGTCGCGCTTCGCCTATCTGGTGGGTGACCGCGAACAGGCGGACCTGTTCGGGGCCCAGGCAGTGGAACTGCTGGAACAGGCGCCTGCCAGTCCGGAGCTTGCCATGGCCTATTCCAATCTCTCGCAGCTGGCGATGCTGGCCGAGAAGCTCGATGAGACGCTGCTGCTTGGCGGCAAGGCAGTCGCTCTGGCCGAACGGTTGAACAAGCCGGAGATAATCTGCCACGCGCTCAACAATCTTGGTTCGGCCGAGCAGTGGCTTGACCTGGCCAAGGGCCGGCTGCACCTCGCCCGCAGCCTTGAAATCGCACTCGTGCAGAATTTCCAGGAGCACGCGGCACGCGGCTTCACCAATTGCGCCTGCGCCGAAATGAACCAGCTCGATCTTGTGCGCGCGCAATCCTTTCTCGACCGCGGCATTGCCTATTGCGTTGAGAACGACCTCGCGACCTGGCGCGACTATATGCGGGGCGTGCAGGCGCAGCTGCTTTTGCGACGCGGCCTTTGGGACGATGCGGCGGCCATGGCTCTCGACGTCATCGACGATGCTGCAACGACAGCCCTGGTGCGTTACCCATCCCTGGTCGCGCTGGCGAAACTGCGCATAAGGCGAGGCGATCCGGCTGGGCCGGTGCTGGAGGAAATGAAGCGGTTCCTGGACAGGGGAATGGAGCTGCAGCGGCTGGTGCCTTACACGGCGTCGATGGCCGAACTGGCATGGCTTGGGCAAGGCGACGCCAGTGAGGCGCTTCGCCTGATCGAGCTGGCAGAAAGCCTGTCGCCGACGAGGGCGATGTTCGCCGAACTGGCCGTCTGGCGGCTGCTCTTGTCGCCTGAAAGCGACCCTGGCGATACGACCGGCATGGCGGAGCCCTATCGCCTGCTGCTCGCCGGCGATTGGCACGGTGCCGCGACGCTGTGGGCCCGGCTGGGTGCTCCGTTCGAGCAGGCGCTCGCCCTGCTGCGCGGCGACGAGCCGGCCCTGCGCCTGGCCCTGGATATATTCGAGGGGCTCGGTGCCCGGCCGGTCGCCCAGCACGTCCGCGCCGTCATGCGGCAGAATGGCGTCAATAACATTGCAAGGGGACCGCGGCAGAGCACGCGCGCCAATCAAGCTGGCCTGACGCTGCGCCAGATGCAGGTCCTGCAACTGATCGAACGCGGTTTTTCCAACAAGAGAATAGCCGAGCACCTGACCATCTCACCGAAGACCGTCGATCATCATGTCTCGGCGGTGCTGGGCAAGCTGGACGCCATTTCGCGTGGCGAGGCGACCGCCGCCGCGCGCGATTCCGGGCTGATCTGAGCACGTAGGAATCTCGCCCGGATCAGAAATCCGGGAATGTGAGCCCTGCAGGTTTTCCTTACGCGAAAGCGCCGTGGCAGTGCTTGTATTTCTTGCCGGAGCCGCAGGGGCACGCTTCGTTGCGGCCGACCTTGCCCCAGGTGGCGGGGTTGTTGGGGTCGCGGTCTTCGGGGGCGACGATGGCGTTGCTTTCCTGGCGCACCAGAAGGGCGGTTTCGCCGCCTTCGAAATCGTTCTCGCCGGTGGTACCGTCAATATGCGTGCCGAACATGTCGGGGGCTTCCGGCGGCGGGGCCTCGGCAGCCTGGCGGACCAGTTCGACGCGCATCAGCTGCGCGGTGACGGCCTGGCGCAGATTGCCCAGCATCGCCTGGAACAGCTCGAACGCCTCGCTCTTGTATTCCTGCAAAGGATCGCGCTGGGCGTAGCCGCGGAAGCCGACAACCGAACGCAGATGGTCGAGATTAACGATGTGCTCGCGCCACAGATGGTCGAGCGTCTGCAGCACCACGGAGCGCTCGACATAGGTCATCACCTCGGGCCCGAAGCGCTCGGCGCGCTCCTTGGCGGCGGCGTCGGCGGCTTGCGTGATGCGCTCGCGAATGTCGTCCTCGGCGATGCCTTCTTCCTTGACCCATTCCTCAATCGGCAGGTCGAGATTGAGGAACTCGGCGACCTCGGCCTTCAACCCGGCGACATCCCACTGCTCGGCATAGGCGTTCTCGGGAATGGCCTTGGCGACGATCTCGTCGATAACGCCTTCGCGCATCTCGGCAATGGTCTCCGACAGGCCTTCGCCGTCCATCAGCTCGATGCGCTGTTCGAACACGACCTTGCGCTGGTCGTTGGAAACGTCGTCATATTTCAGAAGATTCTTGCGGATGTCGAAGTTGCGCGCCTCGACCTTCTTCTGCGCCTTTTCCAGCGCCTTGTTGATCCAGGGATGGATGATGGCCTCGTCTTCCTTGAGGCCGAGCTTCTGCAACATGCCGTCCATGCGCTCGGAGCCGAAGATGCGCATCAGATCGTCCTGCAGCGACAGGAAGAATTTCGAGCGGCCGGGGTCGCCCTGGCGGCCGGAGCGGCCACGAAGCTGGTTGTCGATGCGGCGTGACTCGTGGCGTTCGGTGGCGAGCACGTAGAGGCCGCCGGCAGCCAGCGCCTTTTCCTTCAGGCGCTCGACGTCGGCATAGATTTCCTTTTCCCGCGCCTCGCGCTCGGGCCCTTCGGGCATGTCGCCCAGTTCCTCGGCGATGCGCATCTCGGCATTGCCGCCGAGCTTGATGTCGGTGCCGCGGCCGGCCATGTTGGTGGCGATGGTGATGGCGCCGGGCTTGCCCGCCTGGGCGACGATCGCCGCCTCGCGCTCGTGATGGCGGGCGTTCAGCACCTCGAAATCCTTAAAACCTTCCTTGCGCAGCCGCTCGGCCAGTTGCTCGGACTTCTCGATCGAGGTGGTGCCGACCAGCGTCGGCTGGCCCTTGGCGCTGGCTTCGCGGATCTCCTTGACGATCGCCTTGTATTTCTCCTCGACCGTCCGGTAGACCTCGTCGTCCTCATCCTTGCGGATGACCGGCAGGTTGGTCGGGATCTCGGTGACTTCGAGGCCGTAGATGTTGCCGAATTCCTCGGCCTCGGTCAGCGCGGTGCCGGTCATGCCGGAAAGCTTCTTGTAGAGGCGGAAATAGTTCTGGAAGGTAACGGAGGCGAGCGTCTGGTTCTCCGGCTGGATTGCCACATGCTCCTTGGCTTCAAGCGCCTGGTGCAGGCCTTCCGAGTAGCGGCGGCCGGGCATCATGCGGCCGGTGAACTCGTCGATGATGACGATCTCGCCGTTGCGCACGATATAGTCCTTGTCGCGCTGGAACAGGCGGTGCGCCTTCAGCGCATTGTTGACGTGATGGACGATGGCGACGTTCTCGACGTCATAAAGCGACTCGCCCTTGAGCAGGCCGGCGTCGCGCAGCAGGTTCTCGAGCTTCTCGGTGCCTTCCTCGGTGAAGATGGAGGTCTTCTGCTTCTCGTCGATCTCATAATCCTGCGGCTGCAGCTGGATGATGAAAGTGTCGATGGTGTTGTACATTTCCGAACGGTCCTCGAGCGGACCGGAAATGATCAGCGGCGTGCGCGCTTCATCGACCAGGATGGAATCGACTTCGTCGACGATCGCGTAGTTGTGACCACGCTGTACCATCTGGGCGCGCTCGTACTTCATGTTGTCGCGCAGATAGTCGAAGCCGAGTTCGTTGTTGGTGGCATAGGTGACGTCGGCGGCGTAGGCGACGCGGCGCTCCTCGTCGGACAGGCCATGGACGATGACGCCGACCGAGAGGCCGAGGAACTTATAGACGCGGCCCATCCATTCGGAGTCGCGGGTGGCGAGATAGTCGTTGACGGTGACGACGTGGACGCCATTGCCGGCCAGTGCATTGAGATAAACGGGCAAGGTCGCGACCAGCGTCTTGCCCTCACCGGTGCGCATCTCGGCGATGCCGCCATTGTGCAGCACCATGCCGCCGATCAGCTGGACGTCGAAGGGGCGCATGCCGAGCACGCGGCGCGCCGCCTCGCGGGCGGTGGCGAAGGCCGGGATCAGCAGGTCCTCGAGGCTGGCGCCGTTGGCGATGTCCTGGCGGAATTTTTCCGTGCGGCCGGCGAGCTCTGCATCGGAGAGCGCCCGCATCTCGTTTTCCATGGCATTGATCGCCTCGACACGGGGCCGGGTCGACTTGACCCTGCGGTCGTTGGAGGAGCCGAAAACCTTACGGGCGAGACCGCCGAGACTGACCATCCAATGGTCCTTTCGATAGAATTCTCAAACTGAGACGAGCGCCGGCCGGCCCCATCAAATCAACGTGAATGCGCCGCCTGTATGCGGGCAACGCAAAAAGCGCCCGGAAAACGGTTCTGGACGCAAAGTCGTTGGACAGA
Organism: Mesorhizobium sp. B2-3-6; assembly: GCF_006442305.1. Taxonomy (NCBI): domain Bacteria; kingdom Pseudomonadati; phylum Pseudomonadota; class Alphaproteobacteria; order Hyphomicrobiales; family Phyllobacteriaceae; genus Mesorhizobium; species Mesorhizobium sp. B2-3-6. The sequence continues at coordinate 56,162 of NZ_VFVW01000014.1, forward strand.
TAAGAGGGGGCTCAACTGATGTCAACGCCGCGCTGGCCCTGCCGGTCGCGCCAAATTCGGCCACAATCTGGCTGATCTGGAAGCCTCCCGTCCTTCACATCCTCATCGGAGTCATCTTAATGTCCTTGTTGTTCCGCCGTGCGTCGCTCGCCAGCCTCGGCCTGGCCGTCGGCCTGTCGGCTCTTTGCCTGTCGCCGCTGATGGCGCAGGAAACCGCACCAGCCCAGCCGGCACCACCAGCGGCACCGGCCGCACCGGCGGCACCGGTCGATCCGAATACAGTGGTTGCCACCGTCAACGGCCAACCCCTCACCGAAGCAGATCTCGTGCTTGCCGAAGGCGAGCTGTCGCAGCAGTTCGCGCAACTCCCGGCCGAGCAACGCCGCGCCGCGGCGCTTTCGGCCGCAATCGAGATCCGCGTCATGGCCGCCCAGGCCGTCTCGACCGGTCTCGACAAGGATCCCGATTTCCAGCGCCGCATGGCCTTCCTGCAGCAGCGCGCGCTGCATGGCGAGATGGTCGAGAAGGGCGTCGTTGACAAGGTCACCGACGCCGAGATCCGCGCCCGCTACGACCAGGAGATCGCCAACACGCCGCCGGTCAATGAGGTGCATGCCCGTCACATCCTCGTGAAGACGAAGGAAGAGGCCGAGGCAATCATCAAGCAACTCGACGGCGGCGCCGATTTCCAGAAGCTCGCCAACGAGCACACCTCGGATCCGAGCGGCAAGACCAGTGGCGGCGATCTCGGCTGGTTCGGACCTGGCCAGATGGTGCCGGAATTCGACAAGGCCGCTTTCGCGCTCGAGGTCGGCAAATACACCGAGCAGCCGGTGCAGTCGCAGTTCGGCTGGCATGTGATCAAGCTCGAGGACAAGCGCACCAAGCAGCCGCCGGCCTTCGACGACGTCAAGGACCAGGCCAAGCAGGCGGTCATCCGCGACAAGTATTTCGCGCTGGTCAAGTCGCTGCGCGCCGGGGCCAAGGTCGAGATCCCGGACGCCAATTTGAAGAAGGCCGTCGATACGCTGGAAAGCGCCAAGTAAACCAGAACGGTTTCGAAAAAGGGGCGCGGCGGCCAAAGGGCGCCGCGCCCTTTTTGCGTCAGTTCAGCCGTCGGGCCCTTCTATGCCTCGCAGGAGGTAGCGGACCACCTTGCGTATCGTCGCCTCGTCTTCGTCGAGCCGGTTGGTCAGGAGCTGCCGCCACGCATAGGAAGCCACCAGGTCAGCCGCCACAGCCGGATCGACATCGGCCGCGACCTCGCCCCTTGCCTTGGCGCGCTCGATGATCTGGCCGGTGTGGGCCCGGCGCCCGCCTGTATAGCCGGCAAGGGCCGCGGCCGCCGTTTCGTCCGACTGCGCCTCGGCGATCAGCGACCTGAACACGCTGCCCGACGACGTCTCGCGCCAGTGCGCGAACAGGTTCTTGAGGAAGCCGACGAGATCCTCTTCCAGTCTTCCCGTATCGGGAACATCGACGCGTTTCTGGCGCTGGTAGACCTCCAGCAGCAGCGAGGCCTTGCTCGGCCACCAGCGATAGATGGTCGGCTTTCCGGCACGCGCCCGCCGCGCCACGGCCTCGATCGAGAAGCCGGCATAGCCGGCCTCGACCAACACCGCCTCGGCGGCATCGAGAATGGCTTCCGCGCTGTCGGGATTGCGCCGCGCACCGATGGATTTACGCGCCGTATCCGCCTCTTCGGCCATCCTGTCGCCCTCGCCGTCGGTTTAGGCCGGCAATATAAGTGATCCGGCGATGAAACGAAACGGCCCGTTCTTGGCGGCTGAGGCAGGAGACATTTTGCCTGCCATGTCCCCCCGCACGATGCGCAGGCCGCCATCGGTGCTGACCAACTCTGCCCGCGCTCCCGCGCCGAGTCGCAACGGCTCCCAGAAATACCAGGGCCAGGGTCAGAAGCTGCCCTCGGGAGAGATCGCAACCTGGGCAGGGCGGTGCCAGCGAACTGCAACGGAGCCGGCTGCGAACCGGTCAAGGCCAATTCCGGTTCTCACGCCGCCACCAAAACGCCTTGCGCGGGCGCGCCGTATCGGGCAAACCGGCGTTTCTCCGCCGATTTTTCCCGTCCGAGGTTCCATGTCCACGACGATTTCGCCGCTCGCGCCGAAGAAATACCCCAAGATGCCTGAGATCGAGGGGGTGCGCATCGCCACCGCCGAAGCGGGGATAAAATACAAGAACCGCACCGATCTCCTGGCCATGGTCTTCGAGCCCGGCACGGCGGTCGCCGGCGTGTTCACAAAGTCGAAATGCCCCTCGGCGCCAGTCGATTTCTGCCGGCAGAACCTTGCCGCGGGCAAGGCCCGGGTGCTCGTCGTCAATTCCGGCAACGCCAACGCCTTCACCGGCAAGAAGGGCCGGGACTCCACCGCGCTGACGGGCGAAGCGGCAGCCAAGGCTGCCGGCTGCACGCCAGGCGAGGTGTTCCTGGCCTCGACCGGCGTCATCGGCGAGCCGCTTGACACAACCAAGTTCAGCCATCTGCTGGCTGGTCTGGTCAGCAACGGCAAGCCCGACCTGTGGACCGAGGCGGCCAAAGCCATCATGACCACGGACACTTATCCGAAGGTGGCGACGCAGACCGTCAAGCTCGGTGACACCGATGTCACCATCAACGGTATTTCCAAGGGCGCCGGCATGATCGCACCCGACATGGCCACGATGCTGTCCTTTGTCGCCACCGATGCGCCGATCGCCGCCCCCGTGCTGCAGGATCTGCTGTCGCGCGGCACGGCCAAGACCTTCAACGCGGTGACCGTCGACAGCGACACCTCCACCAGCGACACGCTGCTGCTCTTCGCCACCGGAAAGGCCGCCAAACGCGGCGCGCCGGAGGTAACCGACCCCAAGGATGCCCGTCTGGGGGCGTTCCGCCGTGCGCTCGGCAAAGTGCTGAAGTCGCTGGCGCTGCAAGTGGTGCGCGACGGTGAGGGCGCCCGCAAGCAGGTCGAAGTCACCGTTACCGGCGCGAAATCGGCGCGCTCGGCCAAGCGCATCGCGCTCTCGATCGCCAATTCGCCGCTGGTCAAGACCGCGGTCGCCGGCGAGGACGCCAATTGGGGCCGCGTCGTCATGGCCGTCGGCAAGGCCGGCGAGCCGGCTGACCGCGACCGCCTGTCGATCTGGTTCGGCGACAACAGGCTGGCGCATGAGGGCGAGCGCGATCCGGCCTATTCGGAGGAAGCGACCTCGGCGTATATGAAGCGCGACGACATCCGCATCCGCGCCGATATCGGCATCGGCCGCGGCAAGGCGACGGTGTGGACCTGCGACCTCACCAAGGAATACGTCGCCATCAATGGCGACTACCGGAGCTGACGGACTTGGTTTCCAAACATCCGGCCAGCATGCTGGCGACAGTGCGCCGCTATGAGGCGGCCGGGTTCCGCGCCTGGCCCGCGGCGGCAGTCCATTATGACGGCACCTGGGTGGTGCGGCTGACGGCCGGACATCCGGCCAAGCGGCTGAATTCGGTCAATCCGCTCGATCCCGGCGACACCCAGCACATCGCCGACCGCATCGGCCGCGCCAGCCGCCGTTTCGATGCCTATGGCCGTCCGCTGACCTTCCGCATGTCGCCGTTATCGGGGCCGGATCTGGCCAGCCATCTCGACCGCGAGGGTTGGAGTCGGTTCGACGAATCGCTGGTGATGCGGCTGCCGCTGGCCGATGCCCAGCTCGACGCCGCCATGGACCAGATCCCGTTGAAGGACATCAGCCGCTTCATCGGCGCGTCGCTCAAGGTCAGCGGCTCGGACGCGTCGCTGCGGCCAGGCCTGTCGGAGATCATCGGCGCCATCCAGCCCGAGGCCGGGCTGTTCGCGCTCGAGGCTGGAGCGGAACCACTGGCGACGCTGATCTGCGTCCATGACGGCGATCTCGCCGGCCTGTTCGAGGTCGCCACCGACAAGTCGGCACGCAACAAGGGCCACGGCCGCAACCTGATCCTGTCGGCGCTGAAATGGGCGCGGCTGCGCGGCGCGCGGGAAGCCTGGCTGCAGGTCGAGGCCGGCAATGTGCCGGCGCTGGCGCTCTATCATTCTCTCGGCTTCGACGAGGTCTATCGCTACCACTACCGCCGGCCGCCTGTTCATGGGTGAAATCGGGCATGAATGATGTGACGATCGCCGGCAAGCGCCTGCTCCTGGTCGCCGCCTGCGCCCTGGTCGACGCCGACGGGCGCGTGCTCCTGGCGCAGCGGCCCGAGGGCAAGCAGCTTGCCGGGCTCTGGGAGTTTCCCGGCGGCAAGGTCGAGCCCGGCGAGACGCCGGAGCAATGCCTTATCCGCGAGCTCTATGAGGAGATCGCGATCGAGACCGACATCCCGTGCCTGGCACCGCTCACCTTCGCCAGTCATAGCTACGACGATTTCCATCTTTTGATGCCGCTTTTCATCTGCCGCCGCTTTCGCGGCATCGCCCAGCCGAAGGAGGGGCAGGCGCTGAAATGGGTGCGGCCCAGGCAGATGCGCGACTACCCGATGCCGCCGGCCGACGCTCCGCTGATCCCGTTCCTGATCGACCTCCTGTAGGCGAACAGAACCGCTAGCGGCCTGTGGCTGAGCGGAGCTGCGGGGCGCATAAACCAGCATTAATGGAAGATTTATCTCATCATGAAAAATTGATGCAAGGCTGCCTCGTCGCGGCCGTGCCGGCGATTTTCTGGGGAGCGACAGCATGAGCCTAGACAGGGATTGGGATTCGATCCGGCCCGACCGCAGTTTTCGCGCCGCGGATGCGGGCATGGGCGTGTTGCGCGTCACGCTGCTGTTCGGGTCGGCCGCGGTGGCGCTGGCCCTGATCGCAACGCCCTTCCTCGAGAGCCAGACGCGCTCGCAATCGGCTCGGAATTTTGCCAGCGGTCTCGACATGACTGCCACTGGTTCGATCACTCGTCGCGATACCTATACGGTGCGCCGCAGCGTGCTTCAGCCGCAGCCCGATTCGGTCTGCATCATCCGATCCGACGGCCGGACCAGCGGCGACTGCTGATCGGGTCCAAGACATTTTCAGAGGCGGCGGTTTCATCGCCTATTAAGCCTGTGCCGTTAACCTTTCTTAACAGGTCGGCGGTATGGTTCCGGCAAGAGGGATCGACGTGATGAAAACAGTGCTGCTGCGTTTCCTGAACGATGAAAAGGGCGCCACGGCCGTCGAATACGGCTTGATCGTCGCCGTACTGTCGCTGACGATCGTCGGCGGCATCAGCCAGGTCTTCAACGCGATCACCTGGCTGTTCAGCGACAATGGCAGCAGGCTTGCCAACGCTTTCGCACCCTGATCTGGCTGTCCGCGTCCGCGGACACTGTCATTGCCCCTTGGGCTGCTCCAACACAGTCTTCAGCGAGATCTTGGCCGAACCCGGCTTGAGCGGCTTTTGCTGCGATGCATCGGGCGCCCAGCCGGACATCCAGACCATCGAAAAGCTTGCGCGGATGCGGCCGTCGGGATCCGAAAACCGCTCGGCGTAGATTTGCGCGGCGCGGGCGAACAGCTGGCGTGTGCCCGGCCGCCGGCTGCGATCGGCAAGCGCGCTGGTTTCGCCCATGGCGCGCAAATCGGCCATCAGGTTGAAAAGACTGTCATAGCGCACCGTCACCGTCTCGACATCGGCGACCGGCAGAGCGAGGCCGGCGCGCTGCAGCAGCGCTCCCGCGTCGCGAACGTCGGTGAACGGAATGACGCGCGGGCTGGCGCCGCCGTGAAGCTCGGTCTCGGCCGCCAGCAGGCTTTCACGCAATTCGCCGAGCGTGCCGGCGCCGGCGAAGGCGCCGAGGAAAAGCCCGTCCGGACGCAGCGCACGGCGGATCTGCACCAGCATGCCGGGAATGTCGTTCATGGCCTGCAACGAAAGAAGCGACACCGCCAGGTCGAGGCTTTGCGGCTCGAAGGGCACGGTTTCCAGCGGCGCTACCATGCCGGCGGAATTGCCCAGGAAAGCCGTATCCGCCTCGACACGGACGATGTCCGCCACCTTGCCGCTCGCGGCGAGGATGTCGGCTGCGGCCGACGTCTGGCAAAACAGCACCGCTGCCTTGCTAAACCTGCGCTCCACGGCACCCAGCCGGTCGGCAAGATCGTCGGCACTGCGCCGCATCAGGAAGTCCGCGCCGCCGACCGGATGATCGAGCGCGCGCTGCTTGTGCGCCAGCCACAGTGAGGTGTCCATTATCGGCAGCAAACGGGCAGATCCTTTGTTTGTCCATTCCCCGATGGAGTTGATATAGTGGCGCACAGCACCCACCACGTGGCCGATCCCATGCCCAAGATCAAGCCTCTGGACATCAGGAACCTTGCACGGTCGGCGGCGAACTGGCCGGCGCGCATCCTGTTCCCGCCTGTCTGCGCCGGCTGCCGCAGGCATGTCTCGCAGCCCGGCGTTCTGTGCGGCGCCTGCTGGCCGAAGTTGCGCCTCCTGGAGCGGCCCTGGTGCCCGGTGATGGGCACGCCGTTCACCCACCATATGGGCGAGGGCTTTCTGTCCGCCGAGGCGATCGCCGATCCGCCGCCCTTCGAGCGGGCGCGGGCGGCCGTCGCGTATTCCGGCGTCGCCCGCCAGATGGTGCAGGGGCTGAAGTACCAGGATCGCACCGACCTGGCGCCGTGGATGGCGCGCTGGATGCTGCGCGCGGGCGCTGACCTCATTGCCGAGGCGGATGTGGTGGTGCCGGTGCCGCTGCACTGGCGCCGCTTCTTCAGGCGGCGGTTCAACCAGTCGGCGGAATTGGCGAGGGCGGTCTGCGAGCTCAGCGGCCTGTCTTTCGCACCCTCGGCCATGCGGCGTGTCAAGCTCACGCGCCAGCAGGTCGGGCTGGAGCGCAAGGACCGCGAGGAGAATGTGCGGGCCGCCTTTCGCGTGCCTGCTGAAGCGGAAATCGAGATCGCCGGCCGCCGCGTGCTTTTGATCGACGACGTCTACACCACGGGCGCCACGGTTCGCGCCGCCAGCAAGGCGCTGAAAAAAGCAGGGGCCGGCGCCGTCGACGTGCTGACCTTCGCACGCGTGCTGCCGGGGGACTTTCGGGCCGACGAGTCCACGACTATATAAGTCGGCAACAAACAGTGGAAATTCGTCATGGTCGACGTCACCATCTATACACGCATGATGTGCGGCTACTGCACGGCCGCCAAGCGGCTGCTCGAGCGCAAGGGCGTCGCCTATACGGAGCATGACGCGTCGTTTTCACCGGAACTGCGCCAGGAGATGATTTCCCGCGCCCATGGCCGCACGACCTTTCCGCAGATTTTCGTCGGCGACACGCATGTCGGCGGCTGCGACGACCTCCACGAGCTGGAGGCGCAAGGCCGGCTGGACAAGTTGCTCGCCAATGGTTCGACGAATTGAGGATATGACGATGGGTGTTTTCAAGGCGGCCGCGATCCAGATGCGTTCGGGCGAGAGGCCAGAGCGCAACGCAATTGATCTCGAGCGGCTGGTGCGCGAAGCAGCCGGCCAGGGGGCCACCTACATCCAGACACCGGAAATGACCGGAGCGCTGGTGCGTGACAAGAAGGCCGCGTCTTTCACCTCAGAGGACAAGGACATCATCGTCGGGACCGCCCGCCGACTGGCCCGCGAACTTGGCGTCCACCTGCATATCGGCTCGACCGCCATCCTGCGCGCCGACGGCAAGCTCGCCAACCGCGCGCTGCTGTTCGGCCCGGACGGCGCCACGCTCGCCTCCTATGACAAGATCCACATGTTCGACGTCGATCTCGACAATGGCGAGAGCTGGCGCGAATCCGCGACCTACGAGCCCGGCACGGAGGCGGTCGTCACGGCCATCGAAGGCGCCAAGCTCGGCTTTGCCGTCTGCTATGACCTGCGGTTTCCGCAACTGTTCCGCGCCGAGGCGCTGGCCGGCGCCGACCTGCTTTCCGTGCCCGCCGCCTTCACCCGCCAAACCGGCGAGGCGCATTGGCACGTGCTGCTCAGGGCACGCGCCATCGAGAACGGCGCCTATGTCGTGGCCGCTGCGCAAGGCGGCCTTCACGAGGACGGCCGCGAAACCTATGGCCATTCGCTGATCGTCGATCCATGGGGCCGCGTCATCGCGGAGGCGGCGCACGATGAGCCGGCGGTGATCGTCGCCGAGATCGACTCGGCGCAGTCGCTGGCGGCTCGCAAGAAGATCCCCAATCTGAAAAATGCGCGGGATTTCGCTATCAATGCCGGTTCGTCCGAGGCATCGCGTCTCAGGGGAGCGGCCTCTTGATCCGCTTCTCCCTGATCTGCGAAAACGATCACGAGTTCGAGGGCTGGTTCCGCAGCAATGACGATTTCGACACGCAAAAGAAGCGTGGCTTCGTCGATTGCCCGACCTGCGGCTCGCACAAGGTGGAGAAAGCCCTGATGGCGCCGGCCGTGTCGACGGCGCGCAAGCAGGAAACGATAGCGCTCGCCATGGGCGAGGCGCAGAAGCAGGCGCTGGCGCAGCTGAAGGCAATGGCCGAGAAGGTGCGCGAGAATGCCGATTATGTCGGCGACAAATTCGCCGAGGAAGCGCGCAAGATCCATTTCGGCGAGACCGACCCGCGCGGCATCTATGGCGAGGCGACGCTGGAGGAGGCCAAGAGCCTGGCCGAGGACGGCGTCGAGTTCATGCCGATCCCGGTGTTTCCGGAGGATCGGAACTGAGCGGTCAGCTCACGCTGCCGATCAATTTTTCAAGCAGGCGCGAAAGCGTTTCCCGTTCGGCTTGCGTCAGGCCGGAAAGAATCTCGTGCTCGTTGGCAACGTGGGCAGCAACGGCCTCGTCGATCAAAGCGAGACCTTTTTCAGTCAACCGCACGACGATGCCGCGCCGGTCGTTGGGATGCGGACCGCGCACGATCAACCCCGAGGTTTCGAGCCGGTCGAGCCGGTTGGTCATGGCGCCCGAGGTCACCATCGTCGCCTCGTAAAGGGCGGTCGGGGTCAGCGCGTAGGGCGCGCCCGAGCGGCGCAACGTGGCCAGCACGTCGAATTCGCCGGCCTGCAATCCATAGCGCGCAAACAACGGCGCGAGGCGCTCGCGGGCAATCAGCGAGGATGCTTCATTCAACCGCCCGATCACGCCCATCGGCGAGACGTCAAGGTCCGGCCTCTCCCTGTTCCATTGTTCGATCGCCTTTGCCGCCCTGTCCATCTATTCTGCCATGTATCTTGACGTTAAGAATCTTTTCGTTATCTTATCGGAAAATGAAGTGGCGGCCAAGTGCCGGCGACGATGACGAGGACCATCAGATGAAATTTCTCTGGGATTCGGCGCTTGGCCTGCTGGTCGTGACGGGCGCCCTGCTTGGCCTGACGCTGCCGTTCGGCAAGCTTGCGACCGCCGCCGGCGTTCCGGCCATGGTCTGGGCCTTCGTCATCTCGCTCGGTGCCGGCGGCGTGCTGTTGCTGGCTCTCCTGCTGCGTGGCGAGCGCATCAAGCTTACGGCGCGCAAGCTGCGCTATTTCTTCGTCACGGCGGCGGTGTCCTATGCCTTTCCCAACCTCTTGATGTTTTCGGCCATCCCGCATCTCGGCGCGGGATATACGGGCATCATGTTCACGCTATCGCCGGTGATCACGCTCGTGTTCTCGATCTTGCTTGGCGTTCGGCGCCCCAACCTGCTCGGCGTCATCGGCATTGCGGTCGGCTTCATCGGTGCGGTCATGGTCGCGCTTACACGCGGCGAAGCTGGCCAACCGGCCGATTATTTCTGGGTAACGATCGGATTGCTGATCCCGGTCAGCCTTGCCGCGGGCAACATCTACCGCACCGTCGACTGGCCCGAAGGAACCGGCCCGATCGAGCTTGCCGTGGGCAGCCATCTGGCGTCGGCGACCTTGCTTCTCCTCGGCATCCTGACGCTTTTCGGCTGGCAAGCGTTTGTTCCGCTGGGCGCGGTACCGCCTGTGGTCGTCGCGCAGATGGCGTCGGCTTCGGCAATGTTTGCCTTCTTCTTCCGGCTGCAGGCGGTGGGCGGCCCGGTCTATCTCAGCCAGATCGGCTATGTGGCGGCGGCCGTCGGGCTGTTCGCGGGCACGATCTTCCTCGGCGAGCACTATCAACTGCTGACCTGGGCAGGCGCTGTCATCATCACGGCCGGCGTGTTTATCACCACCAAGGCGCAAAGCGGGACCAGCGCGAGGGCGCAGAGTCAGGCGGCGTGAGCCGGTTCAGACCGTGCCCTTTTCCGCCAGCACCATATAGTTGACGTCCATGTCTTTCGACCGCTGCCAGCGGTCGGCGAGCGGGTGGTAGACGACGCCGGTGCGGTCGATGACGGTCAGGCCGGCGCCGCCGAGCGCCTTTTCCAGCTCTTCCGGGCGCACCAGCTTGCCGAACTGATGAGTGCCGCGCGGCAGCCAGCGCAGCACATATTCGGCGCCGATGATGGCCAGCCCTAGCGCCTTCAGCGTGCGGTTGATCGTGGCCACGAACATGATGCCGCCGGGCTTGACCATCTCGCCGCATTTGGCGACGAACAGGTCGATGTCGGCGACATGCTCGACCACTTCCATATTGAGGATAACGTCGAATTTTTCGCCGGCGTCGGCCAGGTCCTCGGCCGTGGTGGCGCGGTAGTCGATCGGCACGCCGACTTCGGCGGCGTGCAATTTGGCCACTTCGATATTGGTGGCGGAAGCATCGGCGCCGACCACTTCGGCGCCAAGCCGCGCCATCGGCTCGCACAGCAGGCCGCCGCCGCAACCGATGTCGAGAAAGCGCAGGCCCTCGAATGGCCGTGCCGCGCGCGGATCGCGGCCGAAGCGCGTTGCCACCTGGTCGCGTATGTAGGCAAGCCGGATGGGGTTGAACTTGTGCAGCGGCCGGAACTTGCCGTTCGGGTTCCACCATTCGGCGGCAAGGGCGGAAAAGCGCTCCACTTCTCCGGCATCGATCGTCGATCGTCGGGGCTCTGGCATCGATTGGTCTCCTCGGACGCTAGCAAGTCGGGCGTGGGGGAGGGAAAGTCAAGGCTGCATTTTCGCCTGCTGACAGTGCGAGGCCGGCACCGCCGACAAGCGCCCTCTATTGCCGGCGGCGCCCTGTCAGGACGTGTCAGCTCAGGGAGCACCTCGGCCGAAACAAAAAAGCGGCGGCGTGCGAAAAAGGGAAGATCGTGTTGAGAAAAGGAGATGGCCGTGATTCAGACCGCATCGATCCTTTGGCGCAGGCTCGACCTTGAAGGTCACGATTCCTGCATGCTCTCGCAGCGGCCCGGCGGGCACCGCCTGAAGGGGCAGGCCATCTTCCTGCAAGACGACAAGCCGTGTTGCATCGCCTACGAGGTGGATTGCGATGCCAGCTGGCACACGCGCTCGGCACGGGTCGAGGGCTTTCTCGGCCCGCAAGAGCTTTCCCTGGGGATCGAACGCCGCGCCGACGGCTCCTGGGCGCTGAATGGCGAGCCGCAGCCGGAGGTGGCCGGCCTGATAGACGTCGATCTCGGCTTCACGCCGGCTTCGAACCTCCTGGCGATCCGCCGGTTCGCGCTCGCCGTCGGCGAAGCGACGCCCGCGCCGGCCGCCTATCTGGCCTTTCCCGAGCTCAGAATGATGCGGCTCGACCAGGCCTATCGGCGCCTCGACGCGGCCCGCTACGCCTATGCCGCGCCGGCATTCGGCTATGAGGCGGTTCTGGAGGTCTCTCCACTCGGCTTCGTGCTCGACTATCCACATTTGTGGAAAAGCATCGTGCGCCTGGGCTGACGCCCGTCGCCGTGTGAGCCTTGCCGGTTGGGCCCTGCGCAAAATGAAGTTACCGTTCAGCCCGCGCGGCGCTCTTCTTATGAGCCGTCGCTTGCGAAGCCTGGATGTTTTGGCTAAGGAGGCCGCGCATTCAGCGGCCGGCGCCAGCCGGGCGCTTTCCTCGGTTTTTCGGCGCAGAGCCGGCTTCAGTCAAAGGCATTTCGCTTCCATGGCGCGCATCGTGATGAAATTCGGCGGAACCTCCGTCGCCGACATCGCCCGCATCCGCAATGTGGCGCGTCACGTCAAACGGGAGGTCGATGCCGGCCACGAGGTGGCGGTGGTGGTCTCGGCGATGGCCGGCAAGACCAACGAACTGGTCGGCTGGACGCGCGAGGCCTCGCCGATGCACGACGCGCGCGAATATGATGCCGTGGTTGCGTCCGGCGAGCAGGTGACGGCAGGCCTCCTGGCGATCACCTTGCAGAACATGGGCGTGCACGCCCGCTCCTGGCAGGGCTGGCAGATCCCGATCAAGACCGACAACGCGCATGGCGCGGCACGCATCCTCGACATCGACGGCGCTTTCCTGGTCAAACGCTTCGGCGAGGGCCAGGTGGCCGTCATCGCAGGTTTCCAGGGCATCGGACCGGACAACCGCATCGCAACGCTTGGTCGTGGCGGCTCCGACACCAGCGCGGTGGCGATCGCGGCCTCCGTCAAAGCCGACCGCTGCGACATCTATACCGACGTCGACGGCGTCTACACCACCGATCCACGCATCGAGCCCAAGGCGCGGCGGCTGGCCAAGATATCGTTCGAGGAAATGCTTGAAATGGCCTCGCTCGGCGCCAAGGTTCTGCAGGTGCGATCGGTCGAGCTTGCCATGGTGCACAGGGTGCGTACCTTCGTGCGGTCGTCCTTCGACGATCCCGACGCGCCCGGAATGGGGGATTTGCTCAATCCGCCCGGAACGCTTATTTGCGACGAGGAAGAAATCGTGGAACAGCAGGTCGTCACCGGAATTGCCTATGCCAAGGACGAGGCGCAGATTTCGCTGCGCCGTGTCGGCGACCGGCCGGGCGTTGCCGCCGGCATCTTCGGGCCGCTGGCCGAGGCCAACATCAACGTAGACATGATCGTCCAGAACATTTCCGAGGACGGCAAGCTTACCGACATGACCTTCACGGTGCCCTCCGGAGACGTGGACAAAGCGCTGGCCGTGCTCGACCGGCTGAAGGCCGATGTCGGCTACGACGTCGTGCAGTCGGAAGCCGGCATGTCGAAGGTCTCGGTCATCGGCATCGGCATGAGAAGCCATGCCGGCGTTGCCGCCACCGCCTTCAAGGCGCTGGCCGAGAAGGCAATCAACATCCGCGCCATCACCACCTCCGAGATCAAGATTTCGATACTGATCGACGGTCCGTACACGGAACTCGCGGTTCGCACTTTGCATTCCGTCTACGGTCTGGATAAGCAGTAGCAGACTGAATCAGTTGTTGCGTGCGTGCCGGCGGCGGCCGAAACTGCGCCGGCAGGAAGCCTATTGGAGAAGAAGCCGCGATGCGTGACCCGGCCAGTGGCCCGCGCGTTCTGCTGAAACGGCTCCGCGAGCTCATGCAGGAGCCGCTGGAGCCGCAGGAGCGGCTCGATCGCATCGTGCGCGACATCGCCTCCAACATGGTCGCCGAAGTGTGCTCGCTCTATGTGCTGCGCGCCGATTCCGTGCTCGAACTCTACGCCACCGAAGGCCTGAACCCCAACGCGGTGCACCTGGCGCAGCTCAGGCTGGGGCAAGGCCTGGTCGGCACGATCGCCGCCAGCGCGCGGCCGCTCAACCTGTCCAATGCGCAGGAACATCCGGCCTTCGCCTACCTGCCGGAAACCGGGGAAGAGATCTACAATTCCTTCCTCGGCGTGCCGGTGCTCAGGGCAGGGCGCACGCTGGGCGTGCTGGTGGTGCAGAACAAGACCATGCGCCACTATCGCGACGACGAGGTCGAGGCGCTGGAAACCACCGCCATGGTCATCGCCGAGATGATCGCCACCGGCGATCTGGCGCGGCTGACGCGGCCCGGCCTCGAGCTCGACCTGCGCCGCCCGGTCAGCTTCACCGGCCTGTCGTTCAACGAGGGCGTCGGGCTCGGCCATGTCGTGCTGCACGAACCGCGCATCGTCGTCACCAACCTGTTCAACGAGGACAGCGAAGAGGAAGTCCGCCGGCTCGAGGCATCGCTCGGCTCGCTCAGGCTTTCCATCGACGACATGCTCGAGCGCCGCGACGTCGCCTTCGAGGGCGAGCATCGCCAGGTGCTGGAAGCCTACCGCATGTTCGCCAACGACCGCGGCTGGGTCCGGCGGCTGGAAGAGGCGATCCGCAACGGCCTGACGGCGGAAGCTGCGGTCGAAAAGGTGCAGAGCGACATGCGCGCGCGCATGCTGCACATGACCGATCCTTATCTGCGCGAGCGGATGAGCGATTTCGACGACCTCGCCAACCGGCTTCTGCGCCAGCTGATGGGACGCGGGCCTGACGATGTCGCGGCCTCGCTGCCGAAGGATGCCATCATTGTCGCCCGCTCGATGGGCGCCGCCGAACTGCTCGACTACCCCCGGGACAAATTGCGCGGGCTGGTGCTCGAGGATGGCGCCGCCACCAGCCACGTCGTCATCGTCGCGCGCGCCATGGGCATTCCCGTCGCCGGGCAGATGAAGGGCGCCGTTTCCATGGCGGAAAACGGCGATGCCATCATCGTCGACGGTGAGGAAGGCGCGATTCATCTTCGTCCGCAGTCGGATCTCGAAGCCGCCTATGCCGAAAAGGTGCGGTTCCGGGCGCGCCGGCAGGAAGTCTACCGCGAACTGCGCAAGAAGCCGTCGGTGACCAAGGATGGCATTGCGGTCGACCTTTTGATGAATGCCGGGCTTGCCGTCGACCTGCCGCAACTGGCCGAGTCGGGTGCCGCCGGGATCGGCCTGTTCCGCACCGAATTGCAGTTCATGGTCGCCTCGACCTTTCCCCGTGCCGAGGCGCAGGAGCGGCTCTACCGCGACGTGCTCGATGCCGCGCGCGGCAAGCCGGTGACCTTCCGCACCATCGACATCGGCGGCGACAAGGTGCTGCCCTATTTCAAAGGCGCCATCCAGGAAGAGAACCCGGCGCTCGGCTGGCGGGCGATCCGCCTGACGCTGGACCGTCCGGGATTGCTGCGCACCCAGATCCGCGCCCTGCTGAAAGCCTGCGGCGGGCGGGAGCTCAAGCTGATGCTGCCGATGGTCACCGAGCTCGGCGAGATCGCCCAGGCGCGCGAAATCATCGACCGCGAGGTGCGGCATCTGTCGCGCTTTGCCCATCATTTGCCGACCAGCCTCAAGCTCGGGGCAATGTTGGAGGTGCCGTCCCTCCTGTTCCAGCTTGACGAGTTGATGAAGGCGGTCGACTTCGTCTCGGTCGGCTCGAACGACCTGTTCCAGTTCGTGATGGCGGTCGACCGCGGCAACACGCAGCTTTCCGATCGCTTCGACACGTTGTCGACGCCGTTCCTGCGGGTGCTCAAGACCATCGCCGATGCCGGTGCCCGCAACCACACGCCCGTCACACTCTGCGGCGAACTCGCCGGCAAGCCGATCTCGGCAATGGCGCTGGTCGGCCTTGGTTTCCGTTCTATCTCGATGTCGCCCGCTTCGATCGGTCCGGTCAAGGCGATGCTGACCGAATTGCCGCTGGAGGCGTTGAAAGCGTTCTTCGACGACAATCTGATGGCGCCGGCCCAGGGGCTGCCGATGCGGGCGCTGCTGCAGGCCTTTGCCGACGACCGCTCAATTCCGTTATAGCACCTTTGCAATGATCTCCCTTCCCCGCGACCGCATGGATCAAGTCGTCAAGCGTTTCGAAATGCTCGAAGCGCAGATGTCGGCCGGCCCGGCGCCGGATGCCTATGTTAAGATGGCATCGGAATATGCCGAGCTCCAGGAGATGGTTGCCAAGGTCAGAGCCTTGCGCTCGGCCGAGCAGGAGCAGGCCGATCTCGAGGCGATGCTCGCCGACAAGGGCACCGATGCCGAGATGCGGGCGCTCGCCGAGGCCGACCTGCCAGAGGTCGATGAGCGCATCGAAGCGTTGCAGAAGGACATCCAGATCCTGCTCTTGCCCAGGGATGCGGCCGACGACAAGAACGCCATCCTGGAAATCCGCGCCGGCACCGGCGGCGACGAGGCAGCATTGTTCGCCGGCGACCTGTTTCGCATGTATGAGCGCTATGCCGCTTCGCGCGGCTGGCGGTTCGAGACGGTATCGGCCAGCGAGGGCGATGCCGGCGGCTATAAGGAAATCATCGCCACGGTTTCCGGCAAGGGGGTTTTCGCGCATCTGAAATTCGAGTCCGGCGTCCACCGGGTGCAGCGCGTGCCCGCGACCGAGGCCAGCGGACGCATTCACACCTCGGCGGCGACGGTAGCCGTGCTGCCGGAGGCGGAGGAAGTCGACATCGACATCCGGGCCGAAGACATCCGCATCGACACGATGCGCGCGTCGGGCTCGGGCGGCCAGCACGTCAACACCACCGATTCGGCAGTGCGCATCACCCATTTGCCGACCGGCATCATGGTGGTGCAGGCGGAGAAATCGCAGCACCAGAACCGGGCCAAGGCCATGCAGATCCTGCGGGCCCGGCTCTATGACCTGGAACGCAGCAAGGCCGATGAGGAGCGCTCGGAATCGCGCAAGTCGCAGGTCGGCTCCGGCGACCGCTCGGAACGCATCCGCACCTACAATTTTCCGCAAGGCCGCGTCACCGATCATCGCATCAACCTGACGCTCTACAAGCTCGACCGGGTGATGATGGGCGAACTCGACGAAGTCATCGACGCTCTGATCGCCGATCACCAGTCGAAGCTGCTCGCCGATATCGGCCTCGATGGCTGATCCTTTGCCCCAGGCGCTGGGGCCGCTGCTGCGGGAAGCGAGAGCGCGCTTGGCGGCGGTCGATAATCCGGCGCTCGATGCAAGACTGATCGTGGAGCACTTTTCAGGTACGACCCGCACGCAGGCCATTGCCGATCCCGAACATGCGGTCGATGCCGCCGCTCTTGTCCAGATCGACCGCGCCTTGAGGCGCCGCGCGGGCGGCGAGCCCGTGCACCGCATCCTGGGCTATCGGGAGTTCTACGGGTTGCGGCTGTCGCTGTCGCCGGAAACGCTGGAGCCGCGGCCCGACACCGAAACGCTGGTCGAGGCCATACTGCCCTTTGTCAGGGCAACCGTCATGCGCGAGGGCGAGTGCCGCATCCTCGATCTGGGAACCGGCAGCGGAGCCATCGCGCTGGCGCTGCTCAGCGCCGTGCCGGCAGCGATTGCCACCGGGGTCGACTTCTCGGAAGGGGCGTTGAGGACGGCAACGCGCAATGCCGCGCAATTGGGGCTTGGCGACCGGTTCACGGCGCTGCTGTCCGACTGGTTTGAAAAAGTTTCTGGTCGATACCATGTAATTGTCGCAAACCCTCCCTATATAGGATCGGAGGACATCGGAAATCTGCAGGATGAAGTCCGGGATTTCGACCCGCGCCTGGCCCTGGATGGCGGCGCGGATGGGTTGGCCCCTTACAGGGTCATCGCCGCTGAGGCGGCTAAGTTTCTAGAAGCCGGAAGCAGGATTGCGGTCGAGATCGGCTACACACAGCACATCGAGGTCACCGCTATATTTCGCTCGTCCGGCTATGCGGTCGCTGGTGCGTTCGGCGACCTCGGCGGAAACGACAGGGTTCTTGTCTTTCAACGGGGAAAGCCTTGACGCAGTGCGAAAAAAACCGCTTGGCAATGCCGGGGAATGCGGCTAGGGTCGCGTTAACCGGATGAGACGAAGCAGGCAGTGCTCTTAGCGATTCGGTTTTCCTTGGAAATAGCTGCCTTCTTGCGCAAACGACGCCCAAGCTTCGTGCGGGAATCGTCCGGCAAGTGATGTAACCGGAACAGGATGGCACGTGGCGCCAACGCAATTGATGCGGGCGAACGCCGGTGAAGAAACGAAACGGCTGGCTGCATGAGCGCCACCGTTCGTGAAGAGTTTTCGAAAATTTCAATATGAAGAGAGTCGAATGAGGCCACAACAGCAGAACAGGCGCATGCGCGGTCGCAACAACAATGGCGGCGGCGGCAACAACAACAATAACAACAACCGCAAGGGGCCAAATCCCCTGACGCGCAACTACGAGAGCAACGGCCCGGACGTGAAGATCCGTGGGTCTGCTCAGCAGATCGCTGAAAAGTACGCCACCCTTGCCCGTGATGCGCAAAGCTCCGGCGACCGGGTGATGGCGGAGAACTATCTCCAGCACGCCGAGCACTATAATCGCATCATTGCCGCCGCGCAGGCGCAGATGCCGATCCAGAACGTCCAGCAGAATCGCGACGAATTCGACGATGATGGCGATGAGGATCGCGACGAGTTCGACAATGCCGGCAACGCCGGCAACAACGTTGCGGATGCGCCGGTTCCGGTGATCAACCACGGCGCGGGTCCGCAGCCGGTTATCGAAGGCATGCCGGCCGAAGTCGCGCTGAACCGGGAAAACGGCCGCGATCGTGATAATCGCGATCGTGATAATAATGGCGGGCGCAACAGTGGCGGCCGCGACAACAATGGCGGACGCCATCGCGACCGCCGCCCCAATGGCGGCTATGGCCAGAACAGCCAGCGCGGCGATTATGGTTCGTCCGCCGAGCAGGGTGCCCAGCAGCAGCGCAACGAGACGGCCGAACAGGCCGAGGTCGCCACGCCAGCCGAATCCGCCGCGCCGGTCGAGCAGGCGGCGCCGCTGTTCGAGAACCTGTCGCCGGCCGGGCTCGCAGCCCAGGCCGAACTCAATGAGACGGCCGCGGAGACTAGTCCCAGCCGTCGTCCGAGGCGTCCGCGCCGCCCGCGCGGCAATGCCGACCAGATCACCAGCGGCAACGACAATGCCGACGCTGGCGAGGTGGTCGCGGCGCCGACGGACAATGGCAACGCCGACACCGCGGTCGCCGACATCGACAACTGAGCGGCGACGCTTCCATGCATTGAACGGCGGAGAGAAATCTCCGCCGTTTTCGTTTTGCGCGGCCGTGGAATATTATGCTTTCGCAGCCATCGAGACGTCTTGAGGGTTCGCGGGTTGCGCACCATATCAGCCTCAACTGGATCCGGCTCTCACGGGCGGGTCCGTCACCGCAAACTGATCCGGTGCCGCAAAGCGGGCCGGTGATGGAAGGAGACAGGTATGAATCTCGAGAAATACTCGGAGCGCGTGCGCGGCTTCATCCAATCCGCGCAAACCATGGCGCTCTCGCGCAACCACCAGCAATTCACCCCCGAACATATCCTGAAAGTGCTCGTCGATGACGACGAGGGTCTGGCTGCGTCGCTCATCGAGCGCGCCGGCGGCAGCGTCCGCGACGTCAAGCTCGGCATCGAGACGGCACTCGAAGCGATGCCCAAGGTGGAGGGCGGCAACGGCCAGCTCTATCTGGCACAGCCGTTGGCCAAGGTGTTTTCGACGGCCGAGGAACTGGCCAAGAAGGCCGGCGACAGCTTCGTCACGGTCGAAAGGCTGCTGACCGCGCTGGCGGTCGAGAAATCGGCCAAGACATCAGACATACTGGCCAAGGCCGGCGTTACCGCGCAGGCGCTCAACCAGGTGATCAACGATGTCCGCAAGGGCCGCACCGCCGATTCGGCGAATGCCGAACAGGGCTATGACGCGCTGAAGAAATACGCGCGCGATCTCACCGCCGATGCCCGCGCCGGCAAGCTCGATCCGGTCATCGGCCGCGACGACGAGATCCGCCGCACCATCCAGGTGCTGTCGCGCCGCACCAAGAATAATCCGGTGCTGATCGGCGAGCCGGGCGTCGGCAAGACGGCGATCGCCGAAGGCCTGGCGCTGCGCATCGTCAATGGCGACGTGCCGGAATCGCTGAAGGACAAGCAACTGATGGCGCTCGACATGGGCGCGCTGATCGCCGGCGCCAAATATCGCGGTGAGTTCGAGGAGCGGCTGAAGGCCGTGCTTTCCGAGGTCACTGCCGCTGCTGGCGGCATCATCCTGTTCATCGACGAAATGCACACCCTGGTCGGCGCCGGCAAGGCGGACGGCGCCATGGATGCGTCCAACCTTCTGAAGCCGGCGCTGGCGCGCGGCGAACTGCACTGCGTCGGCGCCACCACGCTCGACGAATACCGCAAGCATGTGGAGAAGGATGCCGCACTCGCCCGCCGCTTCCAGCCGGTCTTCGTCGAGGAGCCGACGGTGGAGGACACGGTCTCGATCCTGCGCGGCCTGAAGGAGAAATACGAACAGCACCACAAGGTGCGCATTTCCGATTCGGCGCTGGTCGCGGCGGCGACGCTGTCCAACCGCTACATCGCCGACCGGTTCTTGCCGGACAAGGCGATCGACCTCGTCGACGAAGCCGCTTCGAGGCTTCGCATGCAGGTCGATTCCAAGCCCGAAGCGCTGGACGAGATCGACCGCCGCATCATGCAACTCAAGATCGAGCGCGAAGCGCTGAAGGTCGAGAAGGACGAGGCTTCGAAGGACAGGCTTGCCCGGCTCGAGAAGGACCTCGCCAGCCTCGAGGAGGAATCGACCGAGATGACCTCGAAGTGGCAGGCCGAGAAGCAGAAGCTCGGGCTCGCCGCCGACCTCAAGAAGCAGCTTGACGAGGCGCGCAACGAACTGGCCATCGCCCAGCGCAAGGGCGAGTTCCAGCGCGCCGGCGAGCTTGCCTATGGCAAGATCCCGGAACTGGAAAAGAAGCTGAAGGAAGCCGAGGCCCAGGACGGCAAGGCCGGCATGGTCGAGGAAGTGGTCACGCCCGATCATGTCGCCCACATCGTCTCGCGCTGGACCGGAATTCCGGTCGACAAGATGCTGGAAGGCGAGCGCGACAAGCTGTTGCGCATGGAAGACGAGATCGGCAAGCGCGTCGTCGGCCAGGGCGAGGCGGTGCAAGCTGTTTCCAAGGCAGTGCGGCGCGCTCGCGCCGGCCTGCAGGATCCGAACCGGCCGATCGGCTCGTTCATGTTCCTCGGCCCGACCGGCGTTGGCAAGACCGAACTGACCAAGGCGCTGGCGAACTTCCTGTTCGACGACGAGAGCGCGATGGTGCGCATCGACATGTCGGAGTTCATGGAGAAGCATTCGGTTGCCCGATTGATCGGCGCGCCTCCCGGCTATGTCGGTTATGAGGAAGGCGGCGCGCTAACCGAAGCGGTGCGGCGCCGGCCCTATCAGGTCGTGCTGTTCGACGAGATCGAGAAAGCGCATCCCGACGTGTTCAACGTGCTCCTGCAGGTGCTCGACGACGGCCGGCTCACCGATGGGCAGGGCCGCACGGTCGACTTCCGCAACACGCTGATCATCATGACGTCGAACCTCGGCGCCGAATACCTGGTCAATCTCCGCGAGGACCAGGATGTCGACCAGGTTCGCGACGAAGTGATGAACGTCGTCAAGGCGTCGTTCCGGCCGGAGTTCCTCAACCGCGTCGACGAGGTGATCCTGTTCCATCGGCTGCGCCGGCAGGATATGGGCCGCATCGTCGAAATCCAGCTCAAGCGGCTGGAAAACCTGCTGGTCGACCGCAAGATCACGCTGTCGCTGGACCAGGAGGCGATCGACTGGCTGGCATCCAAGGGTTACGACCCTGCCTATGGCGCGCGGCCGTTAAAGCGGGTGATGCAGAAAGACCTGCAGGATCCGCTGGCTGAGAAGATCCTGCTCGGCGAGATCCTCGACGGCTCGACCGTCAAGGTGACCGCTGGCTCCGACCGGTTGAATTTCCGTTCGAAGCCGACGGTCGTCGCGACCGAAGCGGCAGCCTGATTGAACGCCGCGCGCCCAGGACGGGCGCGCGGCTTTTCCGCGTCTTTCGGCAGGAGCACGCATGACGCTGGACGACTATAACGGCTTCTGCGCCTCGCTGCCCGCCACATCGCATGTCGTCCAGTGGGGCGGCGCCCATGTCTGGAAGGTCGGCGCCAAGGTCTTTGCCATCGGCGGCTGGAGCGAGGGCCGCGATCCTTTCATCACCTTCAAATGCTCCGACATTGCCTATGATGTGCTGAAGGAGCAGCCGGGCTTGCGGCCCGCACCCTATCTTGCCTCGCGCGGCATGAAATGGATCCAGCGCCAGACAAGCCAGAGCATGGATGATGGCGCGCTGAAGGATTACCTGCGCGAGAGCCATCGTCTTGTCGCCCTGAAGTTGACGAAGCAGGCGCGAAAGGAACTGGGACTTGCCTGAGGCTAAAGCGCGTCACGCTCGACGGATTCAGGCGACGCGCTTTAGCTTTTTGTTCTATGCATATCTTTCGCCCCAAACCGGGCCGCTTTTGGATAATATGCATTTAGCTGATATTCGTCGAGGCGCCGGAAAACCGCCATCTTCATGCCCGGTTCATATTGGAACCTTATGGTCGGGCGGTGGTTCGCTGGCGAAGGACTCGCTACGCGCGAAAGCCGCCGGCGACGGCAATTACGGACCGGAGAGTTTGCCCACGATGTTGCGGACGATCTTCACCCTTTCGGCACTTGCGGCCGGACTGGCGTTTTCAAGCGCGTTCGCCGCGCCGACCGAGGACGCTTCGCCGCGGGTCGTCCGCCCCGCTGACGGCGGCATCCTGCTGGCCCAGGACGGCAATCTCGACATCTATTACGACGCCAGGGGCAACCGCGTCATCGTCGATGCGGACACGGGCAAGGTCATCGCCATCCAACCGCCGCAGACCAGGCTCGACCGACGCGCGCTGCGCCGCGAGACACGGCTGCGCGAACTCGGCCGCGTTCCCGCCGACGACGACCGCTACTATCTCGACGATCCGGAAGACATGGCACGCTTCCGCCGCAGGCAGATGGAAGACGAAGGCCGGGTCATCGCGCCGCCCGTCCAGGGATATGATCCCTATGGCGACAATTCCGTCGAGGCCTACCCGCCGGCCCCCGGCGGCGACGGCGTCTACGACAACTATCCGGAAGCGCCCCAGCCGGCAACGCCGCCCTCCATCAAGCGCCAGCCGCTGAACGAGGCCTCGATAGAGCCGGTCGAGCCCACGGCTCCCGCCGCGCAGCCGGCGCCCGCAGACGAGGCGGGATTACCGCCGAAAGCAGGCGGCAAGACTGTGGTCGACCCGTCGCTTTCGCTCGGAGCACGCCAGGATGTCGCGGCTCTGCAGGTGCTGCTTGATCGCGGCGGCGCTTCGCCTGGCGTCATCGACGGGCGCTTCGGTTCGAATGTCGACAAGGCGCTGGCTGCCTACAACCAGATCACCGGCAGCAATCTGCGATCGACCGACGCCGTCGGCATCCAGGCGGCCCTTGCACAATCGGGCGGCGATGCCTTGGCCAACTACACGATCACGCCGGAGGATGCGGCCGGTCCCTATGTTGCGTCGATCCCGGAAGATTACAGCCAGAAGGCGCAGCTCGACCGCATGGGCTATACGTCGGTCACGGAAGCGCTTGCCGAGCGCTTCCACATGGACGAGAACTATCTCAAGGCGCTCAACCCGGAGGCCAATTTCAACCGTCCCGGAACGATCATCAAGGTTGCCAATTTCGGCAGACTGGTGTCGTCGCCGGTGGCTCGTATCGTCGCCGACAAGGGCAAGAAAGAGGTCTTTGCCTATGATACGGCGGGCAAGCTGGTCGCGGCCTATCCCGCCACCATCGGCTCGTCCGACACGCCGTCGCCGTCCGGCATTCATGCCGTGTCCCGTGTCGCGCTCGATCCGAACTACACCTACAACCCCAACATCAATTTCAAACAGGGCGAGAACAATAAGGTCCTGACCATTCCGCCCGGCCCGAATGGCCCTGTCGGCTCGGTGTGGATCGCGTTGGACAAGCCGACCTACGGCATCCATGGCACGCCGGATCCCTCGAAGATCGGCAAGACCGAAAGCCATGGTTGCGTGCGACTAACCAATTGGGATGCCCGCGAGCTGGCCAAGCTGGTTTCGCCCGGCGTGACGGTGGAATTCGTCGACTGAGACGATGCGGCGTTCGTCGCTGGTTAGAGCGGTTCAGTGTTCGATGGACTTCCGAGCCGCTCCGGCGCTGCGCGCTTTTCCCGGGAAACCGCCACGTTTTTCCTGGAATTGCTCTACCCGATCATCCTGCGCAACCATTTCGCGCTCGGTGTCGCGGCATAAATCAGCTGCACCATGAGAATGAAGCCGACGCTGAGCAGCGGGGTGACCAGACAGAGCAGGGCGCCGACCGCCCACAGAAGCTGCGCCTTGACGATGCGCAGGTAGACCGTGCGTTTCGTTTCGACGTCGACATCATCCGCCAGAAGGCCATTTTTCTCCGCATAGCGCCAGCTGGCGATCAGGGTGACGCCGAGCATCAGCAGATTGAGCCAATAGACGGCGACCGCGGTTCTGAATTCGAGGAAGTCGGCCAGAAGATCGGTCGAGAACGGCAGCAGGGCGATAAAGGCGAGAAAGCACAAATTGAGCGTTGCCAGCCGCCTGTCGGATCTGGTGATCAACCCATGCTGCGCCTGCTGGCCGAACCAGAAGATGGTCAGCGTCAGGAAGGAAAGCGCATAGGTCAGGAAGCGCGGCGCCAACGCCAGGACGGCGTCGAGGAGATCGCCTTCGGAATGGATCGCCTCGTGCGTCGGTACACGAATCTCCAGAACGATCAGGGTCAGCGCGATGGCGAAGACGCCGTCGGTCAGCCCGACGACGCGGTGGAGCCCGGACTGGGATGGTTCGAGCGGTCGCTTCATCGATTTTCTCCCCTGTCTGATCGGCTCCGTCCGATGCCGCGTGAAAGCTTAGCATGCCGGCGCTTGTTTGCACCTGCGTGGGCCGGCACCTGCCAATGCGGCCAGGTGGCTGCGCAGCTGGTTTCAACGACCGGGACCGCTGGCTGGTTGTTGCAGGCGCGCCGCGGGTTTATGCAGGTTGCATGCATTCACCGAGCAAAGCCGCTGCCGTCCCGCCGCCGACCGCCAACGGTACGTTCTGCCCGCAGTCGCAGCGGCGCTATGTGCTGATCGCCGCGATCCTGGCTTCAGCGCTTGGTTTCATCGACGGTTCGATCCTTGCCATCGCCACGCCGGCAATCCGCGTCGATCTCGGCGCCAGCCTGGCGCAAGCGCAGTGGATATCCAATGCCTATGGGCTGACGCTTTCGGCGCTCATCCTTGCCGGCGGTGCTGCGGGCGACCGCTTCGGCCTGCGCCGCGCCTTCGTCGCCGGCATCGCGCTGTTCATCGCCGCTTCATTGGCCTGCGCGCTGGCGCCCAATCCGGCGGTGCTGATCGCGTTTCGTGCAATCCAGGGCGTCGGCGCTGCGATCATGGTGCCGGGAAGCCTTGCCATCATCGCCAAGGCCTATCCGAAAAAGGAGCGCGGCCGCGCAATCGGCATCTGGGCCGCCGCTTCGGCGCTGACCACGGCACTCGGTCCGGTGCTGGGCGGTTTCGTGTTGTCGACCCTTGGCAATGGAATCTGGCGTGCGATATTTGCCATCAACCTGCCGCTTGGGCTGGTTTCGATCTACCTGCTGCTCGCCAAGATCCCGGCGGATCGGCCGACCGAAAAGCGCAGCCTCGATCTTGGCGGCGCGGCGCTGGCGACACTGGCCTTCGGGTTGCTGGCCTACGGGCTGACGGCGATGAACGCGGAGGCTGCCGGATTCATGTCGGGTTCGGCAATCGTTGCCGGCGTGGTCCTGCTTTTTGTCTTCATTTTCTACGAGCGCCGGCAGCGCGAGCCGATGATCGATCTCAATCTGTTTCGCATCGGCGCCTTCGCCGGCGCCAATCTCGCGACCTTCTTTCTCTATTTCGCGCTGTCGGCCAATCTTTTCTACCTGCCCATGCTTTTGATCGCCGGCTGGGGGCTGAGCACGGCCGAGGTCGGCTTCATCTTCCTGCCGCTGTCTGCATTGATCGCACTGCTGTCTGGGCCTGTCGGCCAGTGGTCCGACCGGATCGGACCGCGTTTTCCGATCGCCAGCGGCAGTCTGGTGGTTGCCTTCGCCTTCGCCGGGCTTGGCTTGTTGACGCATGCCGGTATCCACAATTTCTGGACCGGAACATTTCCGCTGATGGCGCTGATGGGGTTCGGCATGGCGCTGGTGGTGTCGCCGCTGTCGACCGCGATCATGACGGCGGTGGAAGACAAGGATACGGGCGCGGCCTCCGGTATCAACAATGCCGTCTCGCGCATAGGCGGCCTGATTGCGGTTGCGGCTATGGGGTCGCTTGCCGCCTGGGTCTACGCGAAGGCCCTGGATGGCAGCGCCTTGCCCGGCGTGCCGGGGTTCGGTGAACCGGCGACGACCGGACTGGCCCCGGCTGTCGACGCCGCACGGCTTGCCGCCAGCGACGCCGCATTCTCGGCTGTTTCCTTTGTAACGGCGCTGCTTTGCCTGCTTTCGGCTGTCATCGCCTGGATGACGATTTCAGGCGAATCATTGCCATGGCGCCGGCCCGCCGAAAACCCTCGCGACTGACGGGTGGATCGAAGGAACTATCCTTCGATCTTGGCGCTCGCGACCTTCAGCGAATCACTGTCTTCCTGCTTCAGCAGGTCGTCGATGCGCTCGCGTTCACGCTTGAAGGCGACAAGGTCCTCGCCCTTCAACACCTTGCCGACGGGCAGGCGGACGCGCATCGGATCGACCTTGGTGCCATTGACGATCAGCTCGTAGTGAAGATGCGGGCCGGTGGCGAGGCCGGTCTGGCCGAGATAGCCGATGGTCTGGCCTTGGCGGACGTGAACGCCCGGTTCGATGCCTTTGGCAAAAGCGCTCTGGTGATTGTAGGAGGTCTCATAGCCGTTGGCATGGCGAATGATGATCTGCTTGCCATAGCCGCCGGCCCAGCCGACCTTCTCGATGACGCCATTGCCCGCGGCGATGATCGGCGTGCCGATGGGGGCTGCCCAGTCGACGCCGGTATGCATGCGGACATAGCCGAGGATCGGGTGCCTGCGCGCGCCAAAGCCGGAGCGGAACTTTCCGGCCGGCAACGGATTGCGCAGCAGGAACTGCTGGGCGCTCGAGCCGTCCTCGTCGAAATAATCCGTGCTGCCGTCCTGCATCTGGAAGCGGTAGAAATTGCGCGTCTGCCCGCCGAAGGTCGCCGAGACGTAAAGCAGTTCGGAATTGTCCGAGGTCTGGTCGTCGCCGTCGGGCTGCGAGAACAGCACTTCGAGACGGTCGGCCGGATTGAGGCGGGACTGGAAGTCGACATCGGAAGCCAACAGCTTGATGAGCCGCTGCGTCATGGCCTTGGACATGCCGTAGGAATAGGCGGCGCGGTAGATGCCGTCATAGACGTTGGGCAGGTTGCCGCGCACCACCACTGGCGCCGACGAATCATCGAACGCCGTCAGCAACTCCGGATTGGGCTCCGGTTCCTGCGCCGGCACATACTGGCCGCGATCGTCGAGCGCGATGGTGACGATATGCTGGGTCCGATCGTAGACGCTGGTGCGCACGACCTTGGCGGCGTCGCCATGGACCTCGAGACCAACACGCAGCACGGTTCCAGCCTTGAGCGCCGGGGCGTTCAAGAGCTTGGTGATCGCCTCGGCCATGCCGGCGGCGTCCTCGCCCGTATAGCCCGAATCTGCGAAGGCTTCCGTGATGGCGAGATCCTTGGTGAAAGGGATGATTTCCTCGGCGAAGGCCGGTGCCTGGTCATCGGCGTTGGCACGTGGCGCGACCGAAACGTTCTCCGGCACGATCCTGACGTCGTAGGAGCCGGCCATGCTCTCGGCAAAGGCCTCGCCAAATCGCTGCGGGTCGACATAGTGGAGCGAAGCGACCTGGACGGCGCCGTCGCTGAGATCGGTGCCGGCCTCGCGCACTACCTTTTCCACCTCATCGGCGGAAAGGTCGCTCTTTTCATCGAAGGAAGCCGTTTCAATGGGGAAGTCGACGGTCTTCAGGCTCATTTCGCTTTCGACCTTGGTGCCGTAGATCTGGCCCGGCGCAGCGGCGGCCGTCGCCGGTTGCGCCGATGCGTCGTCACCGTCGTCGCCGAACACCTGCATCGGATCGAAGGGCGGGTAGGGCCGGTTGGTGGTATGGCCAGCCGCCAATGCCATCTTGATCTGCACGAAAGGCATGGTGTGGATGACATCGCGGTCGCCGACCTTGGTGACCATCGACACTTCCATGCGTCGACGGTCCTTGGCCTTGGCGATCTGGCGCGGCGCCACCAGCCTGGTGGTCTTGGCCATCTCGCCCGAATCGCCATTGCCGGCAAGGCCGATCAGTTCGGCGATCTCGGGTGGCGTCGCCAGTTGCTGGCGCCCGTCGAGGGCGGCGAACAGCGCCACGCCCATCAGCACGCTTGAGGTCACGCCGGTCAAGAATGTCCCCGACAGCCAGCGCGCGGAAACCTCGCGCCGGTCGGGTGGGCCACTGCGGCCGTCCGCGATAAGCGGCGGCTCGTTGCCGAGTTCGGCTATGACATCTTCCGTATCTGGCATCCAGAAAGGCTGCTTTTTCCCCGGGCGGAACGGCTTGTCGCTTTTGTTGTGGCCATGACATTTGCCTGTCACGGCAGGTTAAGTCAACGAAGCCTCGGGCCCCGGTCGAATTCCCCTCGCGCGCTTCTCTTATAGAGCGCTCTGCAAAGAGGGCGGCGTTTCCCTCTCTCGAGGGCTCATCGCACACCTCTATATGAGGCTTTCAAAAGAGGCACCGCGCCGCTGCGCTGCGCCCGCTTTGTTGGTTCTGGTGTCGAACGGCAATGCGGCGGCAATAGGGCTCCTCCGTGGCTGGATACTCCTTGGCGTCCTGTTCCCCAACGGCAGCCGGCTATCGACAAATCGGGCCTGAAATTTCTGTCGCAAAAAATTCAAAAACTTCTTGGATCGGTGTTGACAGTTTGTGAGGGTGGCGACTATATACGCCTCACGAACGAGGGCGGTGCGCCGCTGGCGACGAAGAAGTTTGCTTCTAAGACTGCCCTCAGCGAAATTCAAGAGAGCCGCGTGAGCGACACTCGGACGGCCCCGGAGCCACAAGCGAAGCGGGTCACG
>NZ_VFVW01000015.1:0-83913 GCF_006442305.1 Mesorhizobium sp. B2-3-6
CGCCGCCTTCCATTCGCTCGTCGGCCTTGCCGCCGTGATGGTCGCTGCCGCCGCCATCTATGCGCCGGAAAGCTTCGACATCGGCACGGCGGGCGACATCCACGCCCAGGCGCTGGTCGAAATGAGCCTGGGTGTGGCCATCGGCGCCATCACCTTCACCGGCTCGGTCATCGCCTTCCTGAAGCTTGACGGGCGCATGTCCGGCAAGCCGATCATGATCGGCGGCCGCCATTTCATCAACATCGCGCTTGGCATCGCCTTGGTCGTGCTGATCGTGCTTTTGGTCACCACCGAATCGAAGCTCGTCTTCTGGCTCATCGTTGCCGCATCGCTGGTGCTGGGCGTGCTGCTCATCATCCCCATCGGCGGCGCCGACATGCCGGTCGTGGTGTCGATGCTCAACTCCTATTCGGGTTGGGCGGCCGCGGCTCTGGGCTTCACGCTCGGCAATCTGGCGCTGATCATCACCGGCGCCCTGGTCGGCTCGTCGGGCGCCATCCTGTCCTACATCATGTGCAAGGGCATGAACCGCTCCTTCATCTCCGTCATCCTCGGCGGCTTCGGTGGTGAGACCGCAGCCGCGGGCGGTGATGATGGGATCGAGCGCACGGTCAAGCAGGGCTCGGCCGATGACGCCGCCTACCTGATGATGAACGCGCAGAAGGTCATCATCGTGCCGGGCTACGGCATGGCCGTCGCCCAGGCGCAGCACGCACTGCGCGAGATGGCCGACAAGCTCAAGGCCAATGGCGTCGACGTCAAATACGCCATCCACCCCGTGGCCGGCCGCATGCCGGGCCACATGAACGTGCTCTTGGCCGAAGCCAACGTGCCTTACGACGAAGTGTTCGAGCTCGAGGACATCAATTCCGAATTCGCGCAGGCCGACGTCGCCTATGTCATCGGCGCCAACGACGTCACCAACCCGTCGGCGCGGGACGACAAGTCCTCACCTATTTACGGTATGCCGATCCTCGATGTCGACAAGGCGCGCACCTGCCTGTTCGTCAAGCGCTCGCTCGGCTCCGGCTATGCCGGCATCGACAACACGCTGTTCTACAAGGACGGCACCATGATGCTGCTCGGCGACGCCAAGAAGATGACCGAGGAAATCGTCAAGGCCATGGATCACTGAGATTGATACGCCCGGCAAGGCGATGAAGCGGGAAGGGCTCCAGCCACTCCAAGCCTGCTCATTTCAACGCGGCGCAGCCTGCCTTTGCGGCCAAGATATCCTTCCTCGGCCGAAGCGGCCCTCGGCTACGATCATCACGGTCGCATGGGTCATGACGATTTCCCACCAGCTGCTGGCGGGCGTGACGCTTGCCTTGGTCGAGTGGGGTTCCGCAATATTGGCGGCGATATGTGGGGGTAGCGAAAGATTCTCAATCGCTACCTCGTGTGGCACCCGGTTCACCGTCTGGTGGGAGTAGAAGGGCACGGGCTCTTGACACCTATACCGCACAGCCTTCTGGTCTGGCGCAGCTTTCCGGGGAACCGCCGGATCCGGAATCGTACGTCAGGCAGACCGATCTGCGGACTAAACCGACAGACGGATTCGGCATGCGCAAGCCGGCGTCCATTGTGCTCAAGGGTCAAGTGCGACAGGTACGTTCAATGAACCCACAGCTTACAGACTTACACTCGCTCTTGTCGTCCATGGCCGATGCCGGACTGGCGAGCCGCGAGGCTACGCGGGGCCTTTTCGGTGAGAGCACGGCCTCGCGAGCCTCCGACCTGCACCGCCTGATCGAAGCGCAGATCGTCGACGCCGATGCCCTCGCAGGCTTCCTGTCGTCCTATTATGGCGTGCGGCTTCTCGACCGGCACCAACTCGCCGACTACAGGCCCGTCGCGCAGAATCTCTCAAACCGATTTCTTGTGGAGAACTGGATCGCGCCGCTCACGGCGCCTGACGGGAGCGCCGTCATAGGGGTTCTCCACCCTGGAGACGCAGACCCGATAGAGGCGCTGCGATCCGTTCTCGACGGTGACGTCGAGGTCTGCGTGGTTCCCGCACCCGACCTGGAATCCTGCCTGGAACGCCTTTCCGGCACCCAGGATGTTGCCCAGGCCACCGGCGAAGGAGCAACCTCCGAAGCGGCTATCGCAAGCCTGCGGGATCTCGCGAGCGGCGCGCCGGTTGTGGTTGTCGTCGACGACATCTTCCGGCGCGCGCTCGACCTGAGGGCAACCGACATCCACCTCGAACCGATGCGCGGACGGCTCGTGATGCGTTTCCGTATCGACGGCGTCTTGCGGATCATGCCTCCGCCGCCGCACGAAATGGGCGATGCGATCGTGTCGCGAATCAAGGTTCTCGCCGGCCTCGACATCACCGAGCGCCGCAAGCCTCAGGATGGTGCGATGCGCCTTCCCATCGGCGACCGCGAAGTCGAACTGCGCGTTGCCACCCTCTCCTCCATCCATGGCGAGACCGTCGTCATGCGCATCCTGCACCGCGACAGCGTCCTGCTCGATTTCGCGGGCGTGGGCCTGGATGACCAAGAACGGCAGACGCTGGACCGGCTCCTTGAGCACACCCATGGAATGATCGCCGTCGCCGGCCCGACCGGCAGCGGCAAGACGACGACGCTCGCCGCCGCGCTCTCGAAGCTAAACGATCCGGGCCGCAAGATCGTGACCATCGAGGATCCCGTCGAGTACCAGATCCCCGGCATCGTGCAGTCGCAGATCAACTCGGCGATCGGCATCACCTTCTCATCCGCGATCCGGACGTTCGTGCGACAGGACCCCGACGTGATCCTGGTCGGCGAGATACGCGACGGCGAGACGGCACGGGCCGCCGTCCAGGCAGCGCTCACCGGACACCTCGTTCTCACCACCGTCCACGCGAACACCGCGGCGGCGGCCTTCACGCGTATGCGCGACCTGGGTGTCGAGACCTATCTGCTGGTCGGCGCCGTCCGCGGCATCATCTCCCAGCGCCTGTTGCGGCGGCTCTGCGATCACTGCAAGCAGGAAGGAATTCTTTCGGCCGAGACTTTCTCCTCCGACTCGCGCTACCAGGCCGTCGGGTTCTCCCAAGGCCAGAAAGTGTTCAACGCAGTGGGCTGCGGCCGTTGCAACGGCACGGGGTATCGAGGCCGCATCGCCGTGTTCGAGATCCTGGTCCTAGAGGAAGCTATCATCGAGCTCGCTTCACAAGGAGCAGACCACTCCAGGATCGAAGCGCTCGCGCTGGAGCGGGGCATGAGCACGATGGCGCATGACGGTGCCAGGAAGGCAGGGCAAGGTCTCACCTCGCCGGCGGAGGTGCTCAGGGTCACCGGGTTTCGCTGAGCGCATCCATCCACGGACGCGCCTGCCTCCGACCAGCGGACTGGCGGTTGGCATTGCCTCCGCGGGACTATTGCCCGCCACCCTCGCCTTGATAGGGCTCGATGCTGTCGCCCTCCAGGACGTAGCCCGAAGCAACTTCGCTTGAACCGTCCACAAAGGAGAGGTCTTTCCTTTCGGACTGCACGCGCATCGTACCGGTTATCATCACGCCCTCGAACAGGGCCGCAGGTGCGTACGGAGCGGTGGATTTCAAGTAGATCACCTGGTTCGGCGGCGGTGGCGGCTCATGGATGCACGCACCAAAATAGGGGACAAGCAGGAACTCGGTCGTACCGTTCGGATCAAAATCCAGGGGCAGCAGATAGCCGGCGATGGCTACCCGCTCGCCGTCCAACTTCTTCTCGGTGAGGGTTCCACGCCTCTCGATCTCTGTAGCCCAGGCGACGTATCGTTCGTAAAGCGCATCAAGATCGACGCCTTGCTTTGCAAGTTTCTCCCTGTCGGCGTCGACCCTTTTTTTGGCTTCGTCGCGCTGAAGGGCAAACTCTTCGCTCAACTCGCCCGACGGGTGACCTTTCCAGTATAGGACATTTCTCAGGGCCTCCTGCTGCTCAAAAGGAAGTGCGTCCGGGAAATTTGCCAGCGGTTCTGTCGGCGGGATCAGCATCTCCCATTTCAGCTGGGTCGCGGCCTCGCTGAATGCCGCGCCGCAGCCCGCGCCCAAAACGGCCAGGATGAGAGCGATGCAGCGCAACATCGATCTCGCGTTGCCGAGGAATCCGGAAGTCTTCATGTTCTCACCATCATGCCATCTGCGAGTGACATCCTGTAGGCGCGACAGGCCGGCAGGAACCCGGCGGCTATCCCGCCGATCAATATTGCCAACAACAACAGGGCATCGGTCGTGGACGGAGGCTGAATGCCGATGTCGACGCCGAACTGTCTGTCAACAAGCGGGCGGGCCACCATCAGGACCGCATAAAGTGCCGCCGTACCGATTGCGATTCCCGCCACCGTCAGCAAGGTAGCCTCTCCGACAAGAAGGCCTGCAACCGTGCCGGGTCTTGCCCCCAGCGAGCGCAATATCGCGATCTCACGCCGTCGTTCGTTGAGCGTCGACAGGATCATTGCCGACAAGCCGAGCATCGAGGTCACCACGACCATCGCGGAGACGCCAAGCAATGCGGTCTCGGCGGTGGCGACCAGTCCCCACATCTCCTGCAAGGCGACCCCCGGCAGCACAGCCGAAAGAGGCTCGGCCCTGTACTCGTTCACGCCGCGCTGGAACCCGATGACTTGCAGGCGCGACTTCAAGCCGATGATCGCGGCGGTTATCGCCCTCGTAGGAAGCGACATCTGCCGCAGACGGTCGGCCGGTGTAACTTGTCCCGGGATCCGTGAACCGGACCGCCAGTCGACATGAATGGCCTCGATAGCCTTGAGACTGACATGGAGGGATTTGTCCACCGGCGTGCCGGTACGTGACAGTATGCCGGACACGCGAAACGGGAGGTCGTCATGCTGCGGCCCAAGGGAGCCCGCACCGTGCGCGACAGTGATCTTGTCGCCGATGGAATAGCCAAGCCGGCTCGCAACATCCGAGCCGAGGACGACATCGAACAGGTCGTCAAAGCGTGCGCCTGCAGCAAACGTCAAGGCCTGGCCGCCGCGATATTGGAAGTGCTCGAAGTAATCCGGAGTCGTCCCGATGACGCGAAAGCCGCGATGGCTGTCGCCAAGTGAAAGCGGAATTGCCCAGGCTACCTGCGGGCGCGAAACGATGTCTTCGTAGCTGCGCCACGTGACATTGTTGGTCGCGTTGCCAATGCGGAACACCGAGTAGAGAAGGAGCTGCATGGCACCCGATCGGGCGCCAATGACCAGATCCGCACCAGACACGGTCCCGGCAAAGCTGTCTCGCGCGCCACTGCGCACCTTCTCGACACCGAGCAGAAGCATGACGCTGACGGAGATCGAAAGGATCGTCAGCAACACCGTGATCCAGCGGTTGCGCAGCGATTGCAGAGCGAGACGTGCGACAATCATGCCCGGGCTCGGCTTTTCGACGTTGTAAGGATGTCGTTGAGCTGGATCGCCCGCGTGAAATGCTGCGCCAAGCGGCGGTCGTGACTGACCATGATCAGAGTTGCCTTTGTGGCCTCGATCTGGCCGAACAGCAGGTCGAGAAAATCCTGCTGCCGATCGTCGTCGAGAGCCGATGTAGGCTCGTCGGCGACAACAATATCGGGGGAGCCGATGAGCGCCCGCGCCGTCGCGACGCGTTGCTGCTGACCGACGCTCAGGGTGGCCGCCGTCTGCTGCCCGATATCCGCCGGAAGTCCCAGGGCCGACAAGAGGCGCCGGGCTTCGCTCTCCGCGCCTCCCGCGGCATTTGCGCGGGCGCGACGTTCCGGTGCGAAGCTGAGCGGTAACAGCACATTGTCGATGACGGCGCCGTAGGGAAGAAGATTGAACATCTGAAAGATGATGCCAAAATGTTCCGCCCGAAACCGATCGCGCCCGCTGCCGCTCAATTCGTCAAGCCGTTGCCCGAGGACTTCCAAGCGCCCAGCTTGCGCCAACGCGATGCCTGTCAGCAAGCTGAGGAGCGTCGATTTTCCGCTACCGGATGCGCCAAGCAGCAGAAGACGCTCACCGCGGGAAACTTCGAACTCGCCGATTGAGAGGCAAAACGGGTCTCGCGCGTTCCACCTGTATTCGACGCCGTGCAAGCGCACGGCGTCCGTCGCGGCGTCCGCGTTCATCTCATCTCTCCAGATAGCGCGCCTCGCGGGACACCTCGAAAGCGGTCTGTCCATTGGCATCGACGACCGTCACGCCGAGTTTCCCGGATCCGGCGAAGCGATCGAAGAAGGGGAAGTCGAGCCACGCGGCCTGGGCAGTATCCGCGCAGGCGAGAGCATAAGTTGCTCGGAACTCGGTGTGATGGGCCCCGTGCTCTTCAGAACCCGCGGCCTCACCAGCCTCCGCGGTAGCAGGGTGGTCCTCATGTTCTTCCGCGACGACTTTGACGTCGGCGGAGGTGACGGTGCACCCTGCGGAGTCGGGCATCGCGAAGAGCTTCAAGGGTTCCTTAAGGTCGGCGAGCGCGGTCTCGACGGTGCTCTTCTGCTCCGCGGTTTCAGCTTCGTGCTCAAACCCGACAATATCCATGCCAGGGGCAGCGAGCTCCATCTGAACATTGTTGGCCTCGAAAGCGATCGCCAATGTCCCGTGTCCATGAACATGTGGTCCAAGCTCTCGACGATCTTCTTCTGCGTGCGCCGTCGAAATAACAATAAACATGCCAGCGGCAAACAACGTCCCGGTGTGGTGATGCAATCCCATCTCTGTCTCTCCAGATCGATATGGTCATTAGCCGCCATCACAAGTTTCGGCGCGTGGCGCGACCGCGAGAAGCGGCAGTTCAGCCATCCATTCAAGCTCGCGGAGGGCCGCGGATATCGTAGTGTGAAGAGAGTTCTATGGTGTCCGGGCGCGCCGCAGTCGCGACCCAGTCGATCGTGTAGAAGGTGAGCTCGGAAGGGACATGAACTGCCGCAGGCGCCGGCAGTGCGGCTCCCATGGAGCCGATGATGCATATGTCACAACGGCCCTGGGACTTGTCGTCGTGGTGCCCCGACGCGGGCCCTTCTCCGGATCCTGCGAGCGACCGCTCGAAGCTGGATAAGAGCAAGCCGTTTCTATGCGTCGGGCCATCGATGTGTCCGAAAGCAAATGCGATATGGAAGAGCATGCCAAGCAATGTCACCCAGGCTATCGCCTGAGATCGTCGCAGCCATTCCGGCACAGTGAGTTCGCTTGGTGTCATCCTGGAGGATGTCCTGGTTCAAGACATGTGAGGAGGCCTGCGGGGCGCGCCGCTGAAGGTCTTGAGATACTCGGCTCAGTTGATTCGTCGAGAGCGTCGTGTGGCCTGTGACGGTTGTAGCGGTGGGCGAAGGCATCGACGAAGGGCTGCCGCTTGTCGATCTGGTACGGCAAGTCTCGCGGCAGGATCGAAGCGACGACTTCGAGGTGTGCGTCTGGCTTTTCCTCTCGCTTCTTGCCAATGGCTGCTGGCACGTTGGCCTCCCACTCCGCGAGCATGTCCTCGAGGCATGCTTCAACGAGCTTGTTGTGGGCCCGTTCGGGCCTGCCTGCCGGGTTTCCGGACTGACCTGGCTTGAACGGACCCCAAGGCTGTTTCGGTGCTGTTGGATCAGCCATCTTCCTCAGCGTCGAATGATAGCGATGCCGTTAAAGCGGCACGTCGATGGTGGCGATGGACGCGGTGGCGCGCCCGGCGCTACACCATCCTGGACAATTCGCCACTGATCTGTTTCGCCGTTTGACGCACCAGCCTTGCGCAGAGCTCGTGGCGCCGAGCGTCGTGCCGGTACACCGGCATGCTGATGCTGACCGCTCCGATCGGTTCCCCCGAACGATTGAAGATCGGGCTGCCGAGACAGCGGATATCCGGTTCGTTCTCCTCGTCATCGAACGCGAACCCTTGCTCGCGCGTCCGCTTCAACTCATCGAACAGCGCTTCGGGTGTCGTGAACGTCTTGGCGGTATGGCGTCTCAGATCCAGGCTCTTGATGACTTCCAACAGCCGCTGGTCTGGCAGACCAGACAGCCACGCCTTACCCACGGATGTCGAGTGAAGTTCAACCTGGCCGCCAATGCTGGTTTTCATCTGAACCCTGCTGGAGCCCACCAACTTGTCTATGTAGACCATCCGGTTATTGCTAGGCACCGCAAGGTGAACCGCCTCATCGGTTGCGTCGCGGAGCGAAACCAGAAAATCCCTAGCGATCGTCCGCAAGTCGGAGTCCTCCCAGGTCTTGGCAGCAAGCTGGAGGAGGCGCGGCCCCAAGCGGAACGTTCCACCCTCTCCCGATTGTGTGATGAGTCCCTCCGCCGTGAGCGCCGAAACGAGACGGTAGACCGTCCCCCGGGGAAATGGCGCGCACTTTGTCAGTTGGGCAATGTCCAAGGTTCCAGGGGCATCCGCGATGATCTGCAGCACCGTGATGAACTTCGAGAACGAGGCCGCTCCCTGCACGTGAGTAGAAGCTCTCTCATCGGCTTCGTCCTGGAGCTCACTTAGGCCCATGGCGCATCTCCTTGCAAGCTTGACAACGAAACATGGTGGTACTACACGCTTTTGGACAAGCTGTCCATATTGTAGTCAGCGTCGTAGTTTCGGTTCTAGCCGTGTGATCGAGGAGGATCAACGGCAAACGCACTTGTGGCGAATTTGAATGCATCGGGACGTCCGTATCTTCCGCGAGAGGGTATGGGAATTTCTGTGGGAGAGGAAGCAGATGACCAAAAAAGGATACTGGGTTGCAATGGTCGATATCGCGGACCATGAGGGCTATAAAGAATACATTGCCTTGAACAAGGCAGCGTTCGACAAATACGGGGCGTCCTTCGTCGTTCGCGCGGGAACGAGCCAGGTCATGGAGGGCCCTCACGCGAACCGCCTGGCGGTCATCGAGTTCAAGGACTACGAGACCGCTCTCGCCTGCTACAACTCTCCAGAGTATCAGACGGCGATCAAGGCCCGCGAGAAGCATGCCAAGGCACATCTGGCCGTGGTGGAAGGTGTCTGACACCGGAAGCTCGCCCGGGACCTCCTACTGGTTGGAGGGATCGTTGGCTTTACCCCTGCGCTGTTCGACCGGATGAGCAGGACAGGCCTTCATCACGCGATTGGGTGTTTCTACCCCATCAGCATGCTGGAGGCTCCCTGCTCACGGTCTGCGGATTCTCGTCAGAGTGCCGCAAGGATCGATGCATGCGCGCACAACCTTTTGGGAGCAGTTATGACCACGCCGTTACAGTGGCTTTTCAAGGCTTTTGACGTCTTCGTCGTCGTCGGCATGGCCGTCATCAGCATCCTAATCTTTACAAATGTCGTGCTACGCTACGGCTTCAGCTCAGGCATTCCGTTTGCCGTTGAAGTCTCCCGTGTGGTCCTCGTCTGGATCATCTTTATGGGATCCGTGGTGGCCCTAGCCAAGGGCGCGCATCTCGGCGTCGACTCATTGGTGGTCCGGTTGCCTCGCAGGGCGCGCTTCGTCTGCTTTCTTGTTTCGTATGGCTTGATGCTTTGGTGCTGCTGGCTCCTGGCACAAGGCAGCTGGTCACTCACCGTGATCGAATGGGGCAACGTCCAAGCACTGTCGGGAATTCCCGTCGGGGCCATCTACGCCGCGGGTATCACCGCTGCCATCATGATGGCTCTGATCCTCCTTCTTGATCTGTGGCGCTCGCTGCGCGGCATCCTGCCCGCCCCGTGGTCGGGAGCAGAGATCGATGTGCCGCCACCGGCCGTGTCCCCCGCGCTAGTTTCGGAGAAAACACCGTGAGCGGCTTGGTCTTCATAGGTTCACTCCTCGGTGCAATGGGCATCGGGATTCCCATTGCCTTCGCTCTGATGCTGTCGGGGGTTGCGATGATGCTGCTGATGGGAAATCTGGATGCTCAGATCCTCGCGCAACGGCTGGTCAATGGCGCGGACAGTTATCCGCTGATGGCGATCCCGTTCTTTCTCATTGCTGGCGAGCTCATGAACGCCGGCGGCCTCTCCCGCCGCATCGTGAACGTGGCCCTGGCGCTCTTCGGTCACATACGTGGCGGCCTCGGTTACGTGGTCATCGGCACGGGCTTGCTGATGGCCAGCCTCTCCGGATCGGCAATCGCGGATACGGCGACGCTTGCCGTCATGCTGATCCCTCTTATGCGCGATGCGGGCTACAGCATGAGTCGCGCCTCGGGCTTGATGGCGGCGACGGGCATCATTGCCCCCGTGATCCCGCCCTCTGTCGGATTCATCATCCTGGGCGTCACCGCAAACATTTCCATCGTCGGCTTATTCCTCGCCGGAATCGTGCCAGGGATCCTGATGGGGCTGAGCCTAGTGGTGACTTGGTGGATCGTCTCCAGAAAGGAAACGTCGGCGGTCCAGCCCAAACTCCCGCGCAGGGACATCCCGAAAGCCATTCTGACCGCCGGTTGGGCGTTGATGCTGCCGGTGATTATCCTGGTCGGACTGCGGTTCGGCATCTTCACCCCCACGGAGGCCGGCGTCGTTGCAGCCTTCTATGCACTGTTCGTGGGGCTGGTTGTTTATCGGGAGCTGACGCCGCGGCTGCTCTTTGACGCGCTGCTCGACGCCGGTCGAATGACGGCAGTAATCATGCTGCTGGTGGCAGCCTCCGTGGTCACCGGCTTCATGATGACGATCGCCAGTCTGCCCGCCCAGCTCGTTACTCTCCTCAGTCCTTTCATCGATATGCCGATCCTGCTGATGGCCATGATCGTTCTGGCGATCTTTGTCATCGGCATGGTGCTCGATTTCGCACCTTCGATCACCATACTGGTACCCATCCTCATGCCGCTCGTAACGGCGGCCGGGATCGACCCGATCTATTTTGGGGTCATGTTCATCATGACCGCCGCGGTCGGCATGATTACGCCCCCTGTCGGAACTGTCCTCAACACGGTGTGCGGAATCAGCAAAGTTTCAATGGGGTCGGCCCTGAGAGGTGTGTGGCCTTTCCTTCTGGCCGAGATGGTCCTCATCGTGCTGCTGGTTCTGTTCCCGGCATTGGTGACCGTGCCAGCGGGCTGGTTCCATTGAGAATCCCAACCGTGGAGGAGTTAGGCTGAACATTCGACGATGGCTTTGCCGCCCATGCGAGCAGGGCCTCAACGACGACGTCGGCGGGGCCCTGACGCGGGAGGAGTTGCAGCCGCTGGCGCAGGTCCATGTCGAATCGCGGCATAAGTTCGAGTTCTTCACCTACCTCGGGCTGACCGAGGTCGACGAGGTGTACGGTGTCCAAGCGGGAAGCAGAAAGCGTGCCTTGTGGTTTTCAAGCGTCATAGAACGGTACTTTCCCGAGGCGCCGGGCGTAGGCTTGGGTTGGGTGTGTAGGTGAGCGTAGGTCGGCAAGGCAGTGCCCCAAATGCCTGTTCCGTGTGGGTTCGCAGAGGCGCGGCGGCCTGCCTCTTGGCGGTAGTGGCCGCGTGTACCTCCACTGGTGATTATCT
The DNA here is from genome assembly GCF_006442305.1 of Mesorhizobium sp. B2-3-6. Classification (NCBI taxonomy): domain Bacteria; kingdom Pseudomonadati; phylum Pseudomonadota; class Alphaproteobacteria; order Hyphomicrobiales; family Phyllobacteriaceae; genus Mesorhizobium; species Mesorhizobium sp. B2-3-6. The sequence goes on from NZ_VFVW01000015.1 coordinate 11,371, forward strand.
TGGAGACGTTGCCGCGCGGCCGGATGCCCTGGACAAGGTCGCGAACGCAGATTTGAGTGCGCGCAAACCTTCCGGCGGCGGTTTTCTGTCGAGGCTCGGCTTCGGCCGCACGCAGAACAACCGGCAGGGTGAAGTATACTACGGATACCAACAGCAGCTGACTGCCGGCGAGCGCAAGTCGCTCGAGCGGCTGAGCGGCGAAAAGTTCGAGGTCAACCTCGAGGAGGCCGAGATCAAAGTCGCGGCCCGCACGGTGCTGGGCGAGGTGCTGGGGATCAGCTACTCGCTCGACCCCAGAATCGCGGGCAAGGTATCGATCACGACGTCGAAGCCTACGCCGGCCGCGGAAATCCTCACCATGTTCGAGTCCGCGCTGCACAGCAGCGGCGTGGCCATGATGCGCGAAAGCGACCGTCTGCGGCTGATACCTGCGAACGAAGCGTTCGGAGCCGCCCAACTCGATCCGGGCACCACCATCCAGCCTGGCTACGCCGTCACGGTGTTTCCCCTGAAAAACGTTTCCGCCAGCACGATCCTGCCGCTGCTCGAAAACTTCGTCGCCCGTCCCGGCATGGTGCGCGAGGATCCCAGCCGCAACGCGCTGATCTTCCAGGGGACGGCGGCGGAGCGGACTGCGGCGATCGAAGCAGCGCGCTCTTTCGACCAGGACTGGCTGGCCGACCAGTCAGTCGGCATTTTCCCTGTCAACAATTCCAGCGCGGCCACCATGATGCCCGAGCTGACCCGCGTGCTCGACATCGGGGAGGGCGGTCGCGGACGCAACACGATCAGGGTCGAGCCGATCGAGCGCAGCAATGCGATTCTGGTGGTGGCGAAGACGCGCAACCAGTTGCAGCGCGCGGCGAGCTGGATCGAGCGGCTCGACCGGATCGACGCGTCTGCCTCCAATTTGCGGGTGTACAAGGTCCAGCACCTGGAGCCACGGCGCCTTGCATCGATGGTCAACGAAATATTCAACGGCGCCCCGGCATCGTCGGCTTCAGAAGACCCGGCCTCGCAGTTTCCGCCCGGCTCGCAGGCTGACGGCCAGAATCAGGGCGCAAACGGTTCGCAGGCGGCCACTGCGACGCCGGATCAGCGCATGGCGGATAGCCTGCCGGCCCCCGCTGGCGAAACCGACCAGCCTATCCCGGGCGGTGGTGGGTCGAAAAGCGGCGTGCGCATCGCCGCGAACCCGGAAAACAACACCATTCTCATCTACGGGCGGCCCGACCAGCAACGGCTGATCGAACAAGCGATCACCGCACTCGACCGGCCGCAAGAGCAGGTCGCTATCGAAGCGACGATAGCCGAGGTCACCCTGACCAACGAGCTGCGCTATGGCGTGCAGTTCTTCCTGAAATCCAATGATATCGGCGTGGGCGGCAACCACGGATCGGTCGGTCTGTTCCAGGAAGCCAGCAAGGCCGTGCTGTCGCGAACGCTTCCGGGCTTCAACCTGCTGCTTGGCCCCGACACCGAGCCGCGCGTTGTCATCGATGCGCTGCGCGGCGTTACCGAGGTCAAGGTGCTTTCCTCGCCCTCGGTGGTGGTGCTCGACAACAAACCCGCCTTGCTGCAGGTCGGTGATGAAATACCGATCGTCACCCGCACCGCGCAGTCCGTCACCGATCCCGAAGCGCCGGTCGTCAACAACGTCGAGTTCCGCGATACCGGCGTGATCCTGAAGGTTCTGCCCCGGATCACCGGGAACGGCACGATCAGCCTCGTCATCGAACAGGAGATCAGCTCGGTCCAGCGCAGCCAGGCCCAGTCCCTGACGCCGACCATATCGCAACGAAAGGTCAGCTCGACCGTATCGGTCACCAGCGGCCAGACCGTGATGCTCGGCGGACTGATCAGCGAACGCCAGCAGCGCGGCCGCGACGGTGTGCCGGTGCTTGGCGATCTGCCCGTCATCGGCGACGCCTTCCGGAGCAACCAGAACTCCGCGACGCGGACGGAGCTGATCATCCTGATCCGGCCTCAGGTCATGAAGGACGGCATGGATGCGCAACATGTGGCGGAGGAGATGCGGTCGCAATTGCGGCTGATGAACGAGCCATCCAGAAACGTGCCGCTGCGGCGGCCGGCCAAGACGATGATCGAATGAAGATTCTGAGGGCGCGGCGTCGGTCTACCGCCGCCGTCGCAGTCGCGCTCGCCGCCGCTACCGTGCCCGCTGTCATCGGAAGCCCCGCATTCGTCATCGCGTCGACGCTTGCGCTATGCCTTCTGGCCGCGGCAATCGCGGTCCATGATCTTGCGTCTTTGCTCATTCCTGACCGCTACACGGCCGGCATCTTGGTCGTCGCGCTCGCCGACTGGTGGTTTGAGGCGAGCGATTTCGCCGCGCTGGCCTGGCGCATCGGGCCGGGGGGCGTCCTGATGCTCCTGCTGTGTCTGTTCGACGTCACGTATGGGAGGCTGCGCGGTCGCGACGGCATAGGCTTCGGCGACATCAAGCTGATCGGTGTATCCACCGTCTTGGCCGGGCTGGCCGGCGTCGGCGCCCAGATCCTACTTGCTTCGGTCGCGGCTTTCATCTTCAGCATCATCCGCGCGGTTCGCTTGCGCCGCCCGCTCCGTGCCGCGGCGCGCGTTCCGTTCGGAACGTTCCTCGCGCCGGCACTGGTCATCATCTGGGCGTGGCTGCCCGCCGCATGGTGATCACATTGCTTGAGCCGGGGAGCGAAGTCTTGATTTCGACGCGATCGTGGCGTCACCTTTCGTGGCGAAGCATGGGGCCGAAATGGGTCTTGCGGCAGTGGGCATGAGCTCGGCAACGAGCCGGCGGGGTGCAATCCTCGTCAGCGTCCTGTGGATCATGATTTTTCTGGGATTCCTTGCCGTCATACTTCGCGCGCAGATGACCGGGGTCGTGGCCAGTGTGCGCGTCACGGAGGACAAGGCGTCGGCGCGCATTCTGGCTGAAGCCGGGCTGTCGCAGGCCGCGGCCGAGATCCGCGCCGGCCCGCCCGACGGTGTAGTCGCGCTGAGCGATCAGATATCGTCCACGATCACCCTGCCGGCCGGGGTCGCTTCCATCTCTGCGAGAAATGAAGCGTTGCGGATCGATCTCAACACCGCCGAGCGGCCGCTGATCGTTGGCGCGTTGCGAGCCGCCGGCGCCGCTCCCGGAACCGCGGAGGATCTGGCGACAAAGATCATCGGCCACCGCGCCCGGCCGACTCCGGCGAACGGACAGCCGGCCGGTTCCGCTCCGCAGCAGGCTGGAAACGACACAAAGCTGTTTCAGACGGTCTCCGAATTGGCCGCCTTCCCGGGAATAACGCCCGATATGGCCATCGCCATCGAACCCTATGTCACCGTCTCCTCCGGCTTGGCCGGCGTTCGCCTGGAAGCGCTCGATGATGGACTGCTGGGCGATATTCCTGGCCTGCCGCCGTCGGTGCGAAAGGCGATCAAGGATTTCCACGCCGGCCGTCTGTCGCGCGAGCAACTCGATCAGTCGCTGGCGGGGGTGACCTTCAACACGCTGAAACCGGCACCGAGCTGGCGCGTCGATCTCAGGACGACCCTGCGGTCCGGCTACAGCGAATCTTTCGAGGCATTGATACTTGTATCGAACGCGGACGAGGCACCTTACAGAGTGCTTGACTGGCGTCGCGCGGCAATTGAGTTGGAATGAATGCCCGTGGATGGGGCGCGACCGGTCTCAGCAGGAGTGCCAGGCCAGCCTGGCACTCCCAGCGGAATATCCCGACCGCGGAGCATCAGAGCCCCCCGGACACCGTGATCAGGGTGCCTGTCATGAACCCCGCGCCAGGAGACGCAAGCATCAGGGCCGCGCGCGCGATGTCTTCAGGCTCCGCGATGCGCCCCATGGGGGTTGCCGCCGCAATCCTGGCTGGTCGCTCGGGGTTTCCGCCTTGTGTGTGTATCCGCGTGTTGGTGGTCCCGACACGTATGGCATTCACACGGATGCCCTCCGGCGCCAGTTCTTTCCCCGCGCCGATGGAGATGGATTCCACTGCACCCTTGCTTGCGGCATAATGCACATATTCGTTCGGGCTGCCGAGGAAGGCGGCGAGCGAAGACATGTTGATAATCGTCCCGCCTCTGCCGCCCTTGCGGTTGGACATGCGTTTCGCGGCTTCCTGTATACAGTACATGACGGCGAAGACGTTGGTCCTGAAGGTGCTTTCCAGCACCGCGGGCTGCAACTCATCGATTCTGCAGGCTTTCCCAATGATCCCGGCATTATTGACCAGGCAGGTCACTCGCCCCAGTGCATCGTCGCAGGCACTGAACAGGGCCTCGATGTCCTCCCTCTTGCCCACGTCTCCCTGTACCGCGATGGCGCGGGCGCCTGCGGCCTTGCAGTGCTCAACGACTTCGGATGCAGCGGCAGCGTCCGAAAGATAGTTTATGCAAACATCGTAGCCTTCAACGGCGAACAGCCGCGCCGTTGCGGCACCGATGCCGTGGCTTGCGCCCGTTACGATCACAATCGGTCTCACGGAATTACCTCCTCGCTCCTCCTTTGAGGACATTCGCAGCCTAGAAAACGGTCTCAAGGATCGCGGCGTAGTCTTCCTTGGTCAGCGAACGTGGATTTGTGGGATGACTGTGGTCTGCAATGGCTCGCTCACACACCCAATCGATGACGTGCCGGGGAACCCCCAGTTCGGACAATCTGGGCGTAATGCCAAGACTACGGTTCAACCCGTCCAGTGCATCTGCGAGCGTTGTATGTTCAAGTCCCGCCAGGCGCTCGAGGTAGTCGACCTTCTGAGCCACGGCTTCAACTTCCACGTTCCACCGAAGGACGGTCGGCATCAGGATGGCGTTGAGCGTCCCATGATGGAGCTTAGCCTCCTTGAGACCGCCCAATGCATGGCTAAGCGCATGGACGGCTCCAAGCCCCTTCTGAAACGTCATGCCCCCTTCGAGGGCACCCATCATGAGTTCGGTCCGCGCCTCCGCGTTCGCGCCGTCTGCGTAGGCGACAGGCAAAGCTTTCCAGATGCGTTGGAAGCCGTCGGTGGCAATTGCCTCGGCAGGCGGATTATAGCGGGGGGAAAGGTACGTCTCGATACAATGCGACAGTGCGTCGAGCCCTGTCGAGGCCGTCAGAGCCGGGGGGAGCCCCATCGTCAACCCCGGGTCACAGATCGCCCTGCGCGGGATGAGGTGCGGGCTGATAAATCCGAGCTTCCGGCCGTCATCCAGTGTGATCAGTGCCGCGCGTCCAACTTCGGACCCCGTACCCGCCGTTGTCGGGATGGCCACAAGCGGCGCTACCGCGCCGGTGATGCGTGCCAGCCCGCCCAGGATCGCTGCATAACGCTCAAGTTCACCATCGTGCGTGGCAAGCAGCGCCACGCCCTTTGCCAGGTCGATCGGAGAGCCTCCGCCAATCGCCACTACCCCATCGCAGCCGCCTTGCCTGTATAGCGCGAGACCGGCAGCAACTGCGCTCTCAGTCGGGTTGGAGGGAACGTCCAGGAAGATCGGCGCTGTTCTCAGGAACTCGAATACCGGACGCTCAAGCAAACCAGCGGATTTGATGCCGTGATCGCTGATCACCAAAGGGCGGGACACGCCGAGTTCGCCCAAAATTTCTGCCAGTGACTCGGCCGCTCCAAGCCCGAAATTTATATTTGTAAGGTAGTTTATATTGTTCACGCTGCCACACTCCTTGACATTCCGCACATGCATCGCTGCAGCCACCGTCTGGCATTCGGCACATTTCGTGCAGCCGGTGAATACGAACGCGCGACCTTTTGGAATCGCTCAGTCCATAATATGGACAATCTGCCCAAGCATTAGGTGGAACTGCACACTTGTCAAGCTCCCCCTTTTTGTTGCGGCGTTCCCGCCGCCTTGACAAAAAGGTTGCGGGCTCCTATCAAAATCTTGGACAGATTGACCATATTATGGTCAGATCTATGGCGACCTTGGAAGACATGGTACCGGAACCGCTGACATGCCGATTGCGCTGGAGAAACTGGCCAGCCGCCGCGAACTCGAAGCCAACATCAATCCGCGGCTCACTGTCGGCGCATTGCGCAATCCAAAGGCCTCCCGGGCGAAAACCCTGATTCACCTGCGGCCATTCGTGCCGGCAGTGACACCCCCGAACCGGAAGGAAAGCCTTTGTCGAAACCCGCCGCCACCGTGTTGATACCAGGCTGGATGCACGAGCATGCCCGCTGCATGCTCAGAACGCATTTCAGCCTGGTCGAAACCCCTGATTGTGACATTCACGCCCATCTGTCCCCGGAGGTGCGGGCGTCAATTCGTGGCGTGGCCTGTCGCGCCAGAATCGATCGGCAGTTCATAGACGCCCTTCCCAACCTTGAGATCATCGCCAGCTATGGCGTCGGCTACGACGCGGTGGATGCTGCCTACGCACGCGGCAAGAATATCGTCGTCACGAACACCCCTGATGTCCTGAACGAGGAGGTCGCCGATCTCACGTTGGGGCTCCTTATCAGCGTCGTGCGCGAGATACCCCAGGCGGCAGCCTTCGTTCGCGGGGGCCGGTGGAAAGCATCGGACTACCCGCTTAGCCGTCTGACACTGCGGAACCGCAGGGTCGGCATCTACGGAATGGGGCGGATCGGTCGCTGCATTGCCCGACGAATTGAAGCGTTTGGGCTTCCTGTTGGCTATCACAGCCGGCGCCCGGCGGAGGGGGTTGCGTACGACTACTTTCCTTCACTGCTGGAACTTGCCAGTGCCGTCGATGTACTCATCTCCATCGTGCCGGGCGACCTGTCGACCGCAAACAGCGTGAATGCCGAGGTGCTGTCCGCCCTCGGGCCCGAGGGCGTGTTCATCAATGTAGGCCGCGGAACCGTCGTGGACGAGGATGCACTGATCGGCGCCCTGCGCACAGGAGCCATTGCGGCGGCCGGCCTCGACGTGCTCGCGGATGAACCCAATGTCTCCGAAGACCTGCTGGCGCTCGATAACCTGACGATCCTGCCGCATATCGGGTCCGCGTCGGTCAGTACGCGCACCGCAATGGCGGACCTCGTGGCCCAGAACGTGATCGCCTGGTTCCAGAGTGGAGCGGCGATCACACCCGTACCCTAGACAGCCTCCGATCAGCCGCCGAGGCCTCCTGCACTGTCAGCGGACGTTATGATCCATGCACGTTAACCCAACAGGCAAGCATCCGATCGACAGGCCCTGAAGCGCCGCGGTGAGGCGTTGACAACCCATTAATAGTCTGCCCAATATGCATTGTTGGACATCGCGTCCACATTGTGGATTTTTCTGATCGGTCGATGCTTGGGGTTTCGGTCAGATTCGCGGTGTCACCATCGGTCAAGCAGAAAACGGAGGAGTGACTCTCATGAACCTATGGAAAGGCGGATTGGCCGTGGTGGCCGCGCTGGCGATCGGGGCGGTATCGTCCACCGCGGCGCTCGCACAGACGGTGTTCACCTGGACGCCAAAGCCGGTGGCGCTGGCACCATACAAGGCCCCGAACAAGCCACACACGACGATAGCCGACGTGCGCGCCAAGATTTCTCCCGCCAATCAGTCCAAGACTTGGCACCAGGAGATCGTCAGCGACGCGCACCTGCGGGCTTCATGGGTTCAGTTGGCGGTCGGTGATCAGTCGCCGGCCATGTTCATATCGGATACCCGCGCGGCCTTCATTGTCTGGGAAGGTTCGGTCGAGTTCACGATCGGGAGCGAGGCGCCGTTTACGGCCACCAAAGGCTTTATGGTCCAGGTTCCCGCGCGTACGCAGTTCCAGATGAAGAACGTCGGCGCGGTGCCGTCCTTGCACTTCGAGGTCTTCACCGCGGACGCCAAGATCACTTACCCGCAGGCGGCGGCAACCTTGCCTAAGCCGCAGCCGGGGATGACCTGGGCGTTGACGCGACAGGATCCGGGTGCAGAAGCCCTTGGGACGGGCAATTCTACTTTCAGGGATTTCCTTGCTTCGCCCTCGGGCGGCGCGTTCGTAACCGCCCCTGGCTTGTTCGTTAACGCCATCCGCGGCCAGGCGTTCAACTGCAATATGCAGTCCCCCACGGCGCTCGGACACAGGCACATCAACTATGGTGAATTCTGGTTCATCATGGAAGGTCAGATCCAATACAACCTCGAAGGCCTGCCGGGCTTCGTCTCGGAGGCCGGCGACATTGTCTATGTCCCGGCCGGCCGGTGGCACTCGGCGGCGAACTATTGTCCGGGGAGTGACACGCGGATTGCCATCAATCCCTTCCCGACCGGTACGCATAACTGGCCGCCGACTGCCAGCCAGCCCAACCCACCGATGCCCCCGATCTCGGGCAAGGGATGGCTTGATTGATGTTGCCGGTGGCCCGTCCTCATCGTGAGGGCGGGCCGTTGGTCTGACCTGACTTTGGCGCGGGGGAGCATCGGCCGGGGTGTATTCGCGGGGGCGCGTTCATCGTGGCCGTAGAATTGATCACACCGCCCGTCGGAGGCTCGTCGGCGCCGTAGCAGAAGCGGCGTACCGTCCGCTTCAGCAGCCAGGGACGCCATATCGTTAGTCTTGGCCGAATAGGCCATTCTCGTACCGCCGGTCCTGTTCCTTAGTGGTTGCAGTTCCTGCATTCTGGTTCCTTTGAACCAATTCTTGGGAGGTTGAACTATGAAGAAAGTATTGTTTCTGACTGCGGCGCTGCTGGGAGGGCTCTTGGCCGCCGCTCCGGCCATGGCTCAGAACCCGCGCCTGGGCTACGTGCCTACGGAAGACCATCCGGTCGGACAGGCTTCGCGCTATTTTGCGAAGCTGGTGGAAGAGAAGACGGGCGGGCGCATCAAGATCGACACGTTCGGAAATGGCGTGCTCGGCAGCGAGCCCGAGATGCAGGCGTCGGTTCAGGCCGGCTTCATCGATATCATGGTTGGCCCCACGCCCAACCTGGTCGGCGTCGTTCCGCAATTCATGATCTACGATCTTCCGTTTTTCTACAAGGACTTCGCCGCGGTCGATGCCGTCATGGACGGCGCGGTCGGCGAGCAGCTGTTTGCACAGCTGAAGGAAAAGACCGGCATCGTCGGTCTGGCGTGGTGGGACAACGGCTTCCGCCACATGACCAACAAGGTTCGTCCCGTCAAAACGGTGGACGATATGGCAGGGATCAACATCCGCGTCATACCCAACCCGTTGTTCATTGCGACCTGGACGGCTTTGGGAACCAATCCGACGCCGCTTCCTTGGCCTGAGCTGTACAGCGCGCTCGAAAATGGCGCCGTCGATGCCCAGGAGACGCCGTACGCTCTTATCTACACCGCAAGGTTCTATGAGGTGCAGAAGTATCTGACCAAGACGGGCCATGTCTATACGCCGTTTGTTCTTCTCGCGAGCCAGAAATGGTTTGGAAGCCTCTCCGAGGAGGACAAGGCAGCCGTCATGGAAGCTGCGAAGGAATCGGCAGCCTTCCAACGGGATCTTTCTCGCAAGGAGGCAGGGAAATTGGAGGCGGAGCTCGCGGCGAAGGGCTTCGAGATTTCCCAACCCACGCCTGAAGCGCTCGCAGCCATGACCGAACGCGTTGCGCCTGTCGTGAAAGAGTACAGCGAAAAGATCGGCGTCGATCTGGTCGAGCAGGCGCGCGCCGCTATGGCGGCAGTTGCCAAGCCATAGAGGTCTTATGGCGCCGGAGCCAGGTTCGCCTGCTCCGGCGTCCATTTGCAGAAGCATCGTGCGTCCGAGTCAGTTTGAAGCCGCAAGCAGTGTGCGCGGCTTACGACACGTCGCAGACGCCAAGGTTCAACAAATTGACGATGCCCCCGCGCTCCAATCCGGCTTCCGGCATCCGGCGCGACCGGCATCGATATCTCTCACCTCTAGTTGGGGACAATCAAAATGAAGAAGACGGCACTACTCTCATCCAAACGTTTCGCTTCGACACTTCTGGCCGCGACGGCGATGGCGCTGGTGTCTGCGCCGGCCTGGGCCGACGACAACTTCGCTAACGTCTCGCAGACGGGCAGCGGCAACACTGGCATGGTGGTCCAGGGTCCCGGCGACGAGAACGAAGTCGGCACCGCGACGGACGCGGCCAGCCAGAACGGCTCGGGTAACAACCTCGATGTCGGGCAGGCCGGCAACCGCAACCAGGTGGGTACCCGCGGCACCGGCCTCGACCAGACAGGCGACGGCAATGTGCTGGTCATCGACCAGCTTTCCGACGGCAACCGCGTCAACCAGATCAACCAGAGCAGCGCAAGCGGCTCGGGGAGGCTCAACAGCGCGACCGTCACCCAGCAGACCGCTTCGGGCGAGCCTGTGGATGGGCTCTCCACCGTCACCGGCATCGCACAGACGCATGTCTCGGGTGCTGCCAACACTGTGGCGATCACCCAGACCAGCGAAGGCGCCGGCGGCAACATCATCGGCACCGGCAACGCTGACTCCGTCAGCGGCGGAGTCACGCAGACCGGCGGCGGCAACGACGCCAACCTGAGCCAGACCGGGGCAGGCAACCGCATCGGCGCCTCGGTCCAAGACGGTCAGGGCAATGCGACGGCCATGAGCCAGGATGGCGACGGCAACGCGATCGACGGATCGCAGGTCGGCGATGGCAACACCGCGGACGCGTCGCAGGTCGGCAACTCGAACGGCACGACCGGCTTCGGCACCTTCGTCACCACCTCGTCCTCGGTGACGCAGGGCCTGATCAAGCAGGAAGGCAACGGCAACAGCCTGCTGCTCGACATTCTTGGTGACGGCAACCAGTTCGGCATCGACCAGTCCGGCTCGGGGAACGACGCGGTGGCTCGGGCGACCGGCAACGCCAACGAGTTCGCGGTGGGCCAGACGGGCGACGCGAATATCGGTCGGATCGCGATCGGAGACCGGGACGGCGCCAGCGACGAGAACCTGGTGGTCCTGAACCAGGACACCGGCTCCTCGTTCGGCAATGAAGCCGAGATCCTGGTCGACGGAAACGGCAACACGGTGTCGGTCGATCAGCTCGGCGCGACCGGCTACAATGATGCGGGCGTCGACATCCAGGGCGACGACAACGACGTGGCTGTCGACCAGAACGGCAGCAATCAGGGCGACGTGTACGTCGTAGGAAACGCCAACGACGCAACGCTGGACCAGGACGGAGCCGTCAACAGCGCGCTGCTCGAGATCATCGGGCACGACAACGAGTTCGACGGTGACCAGTCCGGCGATTACAACGAGGCGACGGCGCGGGCGACCGGCAACGCCAACGACGTCACGATGAGCCAGACAGGAGGCACCAATATCGGCCAGATCCTGATCGGCGACCGGAACGGGGGCAGCGACGACAATGTCATGGCTCTGAACCAGGACAGCGGCGCCTCGCTCGGCAATCAAGCCGAGATTCTCGTCGATGGAAACACCAACACGATTTCCGTCGACCAGCTCGGCGTGACCAGTCTCGATTACGGCAACAACGTGCTCGTCGATGTCTTCGGCGACACGAACCAGGTGACGGTCGACCAGGTCGGCAGGAACGAGGGCTTGGTGTCGGTGGTCGGAAACCTCAACACCGCATCGCTCGACCAGACCGCCGACTTCAACAACGGGCAGATCGAGATCCTCGGAGACAGCAACGAGCTGGCCGTGGTCCAGTCCGGCACGTTGAACGATGCACTGGCTCTGGCGACCGGCAATGGCAACGAAGCGCTGATCAGCCAGGTTGGCAGCTTCAACACGGCCCTCATCACCTTCCAGGGTGACACGAACGGCGCCAACGGCTTGACTGGCGTTGCGGGAGCTCTGGCCGGCAGTTCGGGCGGCCTCCTCGTGGCGGGCAGGGCTCTTCAGGACTCGTCCTCGGCCCTGACGGGGAACAGCCTGACCTATGAGGCCATCGGCAATCTGAACCAGTTCGCCTTTGCTCAGATCGGTGGCGGCAACTCCATCACCGGCCTCGTCGGCAACGCCGGCGCATCCAATGGAAACCAGGTCGCCGTGTTGCAGAACGGGTCGAACAACGTGACGTCGTTCACCCAGAACGGTGGCGGCTCGAACAGCCTCTCAGTCTCGCAGTAAGCACTATCGGCCGGGCGGGAAGCCGCCCGGCCGACGTCTTCGAGCAACATTCAACCGCGTGACAGGGGTTACACGATGACATTCAAGCTGACACTTGCGACCACCACGGCGGTCGGACTTCTCATGGGGGCGGCACTCGCAGGCGAGAACGAGGCCTATATCGACCAGATCGGCGACGGTAACTCGGCCTCCATCGTCCAGGGCCAGTCGAACGGTTCAGCCGTCGGCAACAGAGCCGGACATACGACGCAGCGAATCCGGCAGGACGGCACCGACAACGAGCTGATCATCAACCAGACGCATGACTCGAACGTGAACAGCCCGCCGCGCAACCAGATCAACCGGGCAGGAGCGCCGGGCGACCAGGCGGGTCTTGGCATCGACCAGATCGGAAACTCCAACTATCTGCGAATCGATCAGACGGGTGCCAACCAGGCCGTCTTCGAGGTGCAGCAGAATGGCGGCACGTCTGCGACGACCTCTTCCAACAACGCAACGATCACCCAGAACGGCGGCTGGTCGGCACGCGTCTCCAACTTGCGGCAGACCTTCACCGGCGGCGCCGCGGACGGTTCCAACGACGTCACCATCACCCAGACCGGCCAGTCTTCGCGCGTGGGCAACACCAGCAGCGGCCCGCGCAATGACGGCAGTGGCGCGCACCAGACCGGCTTCGGCAACCAGCTGACCGTCAACCAGACTGGCAATTCCCAGCTCGTCTACACGGCGACGCAGATCAACAGCGCCTCGAGCGGCGGCACGAACGTCGCGTCGGTGACCCAGGGCGGCGGCAATGGCAACCAGATTCGCGAGCTGAGCCAGACCAACACCGGCACCCTGGACAACACCGCGAGGCTGACCTTCTCGGGTGCCGGCAACGGGGTGACGTCCGGCGTCTTCACCGGGGTGGCGCTGGGCGTGGGGATCTCCCAGTCGCGCATTCGCCAGACCGGGGAAGGCAACGACCTGAGCTATGTCGCGACCGGCGACGGCAACCTGTTCGGCTTCGTCCAGGACGGGCTGGGTAACCGGATCGTCGGCACTGTGGACGGAAATGCCAATCAGGTCGCGGTATCGCAGGAAGGCGACGTCAACAGCGCCGAACTCGAGATCCGCGGAGACAGCAACCAGTTCGGCATTGCCCAGATTGGCGAGGCAAACGAGGCGCTGGCGTTTGCGAACGGCAACTCCAACGAACTTACACTGAGCCAGATCGGAATCGCCAATCTCGGCGAGGTCCTGATCGGATCCCGGACCGCCGGCAGCAGCGACGACAATGCGGTGGTCCTGAACCAGGACAGCCTCGCTTCGTTCGGCAATGTCGGCGAGATCGACGTCGACGGGAACGCCAACACGATTTCGCTCGACCAGCTGGGCGTGATCGGCAGCAACTACGGGACCGTCGACATTCTCGGCGACGAGAACGCCGTGGCGGTGGACCAGGACGGCAGCAATACGGGCGAGGTGTTCGTCACCGGAAACCTCAACGTCGTTTCGCTCGACCAGGAAGCCATCTCCTCCTTCGGTAATGAAGCCGGGATCCGCGTCGATGGAAACAGCAACAACCTTGTCGTCGATCAACTCGGCGCGGCCGGCTCCAACGAAGCGACAGTCGACATCCAGGGCGACCAGAACGACGTGGCGGTCGACCAGGAGGGCAGCAATACGGGCGGGATGGTCGTCACCGGAAACCTCAACGGCGCAACGCTCGCCCAGGACGGCGCCATCAACAGCGCGCTCATCGAGATCTACGGGGACGGCAACCAGTTCGACGTCGATCAGGACGGCACCTTCAACGACGCGGTGGCGCTGGCGAACGGCAATGCCAACGAGGTCACGCTGAGTCAGACAGGAGACGTGAATACCGGCTCTGTCGACATCTTCGGCGACCAGAACGATGTAGCGATCGACCAGAACGGCAGCTTCAATACGGTCAGCATGACCTTCCAGGGGGACTCGAACGGCAGTGGCAGCCTGACCGGCGCCGCGGGATTGCTGGTCAGCACGTCTGGCGGTCAACTCGTGGCGGGCAGGGCGCTTCAGGACTCGTCCTCGGCGCTGTCGGGCAACAGCCTGACCTATGACGTCGTCGGCAATCTGAACGAGTTCGCCTTCGCCCAGATCGGCGGCGGCAACACGATCGACGGGTCGGTCATGGGAACCGGCAACGAGGTCGCGATCGTCCAGGCGGGGAACAGCAACTATGCATCGTTCAGCCAGATCGGCAGCTCAAACAGCATCGGCGTCTCGCAGTAGGGTTGCCAGGCCGCCCCGCCAGCACGTCCCGTAAAAGCGCAGTGAGGCCGGGCGCAGGCGCAATAGCGATCCTGTCATGTACGTTGGGGAAAAGCGGCAGGGTGGCGGAAACGGTGCCTGGAAGTGTTTGCAAGAAACGCCGTTATGGCGGTTTTCATTCGCAAGGTGTTGGGGGAGATGAGATGATGAAGACTGCTTGTGCGGCGCTTCTGACCGCTGGCGTTGTTCTGGCTGCCGCGGGCGGTTCGGTCGCTCAGGATATGGTTTACACTCCGGTCAACCCCTCCTTCGGCGGCAGCCCGCTGAATTCGTCTCACCTGCTCGGCCTCGCCAACGCCCAGCGTACGGCCACGGCCCGTACGCCAGGCCCGGGCACGGATTCGACGGATCCGAGCGATCCGGGCTCCACCGACGCGGACCTCTTCATCCGCCAGCTCCAGAGCCGCCTGCTTTCGGGGCTCGCGAGTCAGGTTACCGAGGCGATCTTCGGTGACAATCCCCAGGACTCGGGTACGGTCCGTTTCGGTGAGACGACCGTCACCTTCGAGCGGACCGTCGATTCGATCCGGCTGATCATCACTGACCCGACCGGCGTCACCGAGATCGTGGTGCCCCTGCTGGTCGCGACAAACAACACCGTGAATTCCCTCATGCAGGGCGCTGGTGGCCTGGAGTCGGGCAACGCTCTGTCCGGCGGATTGAACACCGGCGCCCTGAGCGGCGACCTGACGTCGAGCACGTCGCTCAGCCCGGGGCTCAATTGATTTCGATGCGGGATGGATCAGTGCGAGTGCGGGCAGCGGCCTCACGGGAGGGCGACATGCCGAAAAGCCGGCGCTTTGGGACAAAGATCGCAAGGGTCGCCGTCGTAGGCGCACTCGTGTCAGTGCTTGGCGGATGCCAGGCGGTGCCGACCGAAGGCGTTCTGCAGCCTGTTTATACGCCTGTGACGAAGCAGAGCCACAGCCTGCGCACCATCCCGGCCCCCTCGAAGCGAATTACCGTCGCCGTCTACGATTTCCCCGATCTCACCGGCCAGTACAAGGAACGCGAGAACGTCCAGACCCTGTCGCGGGCTGTCACCCAGGGCGGTGCGCCCATGCTGATCAAGGCCTTGCAGGATGCTGGCGAGAAGCGCTGGTTCACCGTGCTCGACCGTGCCCGCCTTGACGACCTGCTCAAGGAACGGCAGATCGTCACCGAGATGCGGCGGCTCTACCGCAACGAGCAGCGTATCGACGCGCGGGTCCTGCCGCCGCTCGATCACGCGGGCATCATCCTCCAGGGCGGAATCACCGGTTACGACACCAACACCATGACGGGCGGCATCGGCGCGCGCTACCTGGGCATCGGCGGCGATGTGAAGTGGCAGCAGGACACTGTGACCGTCACATTGCGGGCCGTTTCGACGAACACGGGAGAGGTGCTGTCCAGCGTGGCGGTTCACAAGATGATCGCCTCCTACGCGCTGCAGGGCGGTGCATTCCGCTATGTCGCCCTGGACAAGATCCTCGAGGCTGAGGCGGGCGTCACCCAGAACGAGCCCAAGCAGATCGCCGTGCAGCAGGCCATCGAGAAGGCGGTGATGGGTATGATCATCGAGGGCGCCGAACTCGGTGTCTGGTCGTTCGAGGACCGGGATGCAGGACGCGAGCTGATAGCCGACTACCGCAACGAGAAGTATGGCACCAAGCTGACCGCGGCCGCTGAAATCGTGCCGCCGCCCAAGACACGCAACGCCGCGGACGTCGTCGAGACGACAGCCGCATGGCCGCGCGCGGCGGCTGCGCCGCGACGCACGACTCCGGCCCTGGCGGCTCCGCCGCCGGGCGCGCCCGTCCCCGTGGCTCCGCCTCCCGCAGCGCCGGACGAAACCGTCGGCTCGCTTGAGCCGGGCGTGGCCGTTCCCGAGGCTTCGCCTGCGGTCGCCGGCGCGGCGACGGCGCCAAACCCTGCCGCGACTCCGAAGGCGGCCCGGCAACGTGACTATGTGGCCTCGATAGCGCCGGTGCGTTGACGATGCTCATGGACCCTCTCAATCCGTTCTCCAACGCAAAGGGCGGCGCGGCGCTTACCCTCCTGGCGTCGGTGCACGGCGACAGCAACCAGTTCGGTGGCGTGGCGCCTCAGGCTGGTTCTGGCAGAGCGCCGTCGTGCTCCAGCAATGACCTTGTCTTCGGTCGGACCGGAGAAAGCGACGTTGCTTCAACTTTGATCGATCCCGAGGCCCGAATATTAGGCAGCACTTGCGATGATCTCCCCACATTACGAGGGGACTGTAACAATGAATCTGCATTCTGTCTTTGTTGCGGGCGTCGTCTTGGCGTCGGCGCCTGCCCAGGCCGGCAACGAACTGGTTATCCTGGCCCAGCACGGGTTGTCCAATTCGCTCATGCTCGGCGTGAGCGGCAGCCTCAATGCGGTGTCCGTTCTTCAGGCCCACCACGGTCTCGGCGCGGCGAACGTGATCGACGTCAACATCGAGAGCGATTTCAACGGCGGCCCGCTTGGCCCGTCCTTCATCGGAGCGATCCTCTCGGCTGGCCTCACGCCCGGTTCGATCACACAGAGCGGATTCGACGACCACATCATCGCCAGCGTAACCGGCAGCTACAATCTCTTCGCTTTCGCGCAGGAGGGCAGCGGCGACCGGCTTACAGCCTCGATCTCGGGCATGGCAAATCAGGCAGCCGTCACCCAATCCGGAAGAAATAACGTCGTGGGATTTTCACAGTCCGGAAACGGCAATACGGTCAGCGTCTCGCAGACATCCTGGTGACGCAACACAGGGAGCTTGTTCGCATCATGCGCAAATCTACGGCTGTTCTGGCGAGCGCTCTCGTCTTATGTTCCTCTCCGGCCTTTGCTGGCGACAATAACGTCCTGAAGATCATCCAGACCAGCCCTCCTGGCGCGCTCGAGGGAAACGTCCTGTCGTCAGACCAGTCGCGCGCCACCGGTTCGCTTGTCGCCGGCCCGACGCAGCAGATGATCGATAACGCGCTCGGCGGCACGCTTGCTGTCGGCGACCTGTACCGGATGGACCAGGCGACTGCGCCGTCCGCGCTTCAGACAGGCCAGGGCAACACCGCAACGCTGACCATCGAAGGCGATGGTGGTCAGTTGTTTCTTCTCCAGGACAATTCGGCTGGCGGGACGTTGGGCAATTCGGCTCAGTTGAGCGCATTTGGAGCCGATTCCCTTGGCGCCGTCCTGCAGCTCGGCGATGGCAACGATGCATCGCTGACCGTAGGCGGTGGCGCAACCGGTCTGATCGTGCAGAACGGCAGCGGCAATGCCAACTCACTCACCGTGGGTTCTGGTGGCAGCGGCGAGATAGTTCAGAACGGCAACGGCAACACCTTCTCCACGTCCGTGGCGGCCAACACCGCCGTGACCATCACGCAGAACGGCAACAATCTTAGCCCGGTAGGCGTGACAGGCATGCAGGTGTTCTCGACGGCGCCGGGAACAGTTTCGATCACCCAGACCGGTTTCTAGCGATGCGCGGCGCGGCTGCACTCGTCGTGGGTCTTGCCGCCGCCTGCGGTGCAGGCGGCGCGGTGGCGCAGCACGGAGGCGCCGTCGCGGTCCCCTCCATCGCCATCGTGCCCACGGGCGCCGGGGTCCAGATCACTGCATCGGCCGTCGGCCTTGGCGTTGTGGAGATCGAGGGCTCGGTTGAGATCGACCGGACGGGCGGCTCGGGCACGATGACCACGCGCCAGAACCGCACACTGAGGCTCTCCGCCGGCCAATCCCAGGACATAGCCAGGACTGCGCTGTCTCTCGCCAAGGGCGACCACATCTCCATCAGGGTTGTTCTCCGGCAGGACGGCAGGGTCGTCGGCCAGGCCGAGGTTTCGGCGGGCGAGCCCTGAGGAAGTCGCTAGCTCCCTAATTTTCGACTTTCGCGCAGCGGAGAGGGCATCATGAAGGTTGCGAGATTTTTGACCGTCGTTCTGGCCGTGGCGGGCATGTCGTTCCCGGCCACGGTGGTACGGGCGCAGTCCGTGGACCAGTTCGTTCAGGCATTCAGCGGCACCTGGCAGCTCGTTGATGCGCGCTATTCCAACCTTCCCTCAACTTGCCACATGGCGCTGGGGTCGACAGCCGATGCGAACGGCCGCTTCGCCATTAAGGGGCTGGGCTGCCGCGGCGATGCCGCTCTGGTCAGTTCCTGGGGCGTGAGCGAGGGTCAGATGGCCCTGTTCGATGCGGCCGGAGCGGTGATCGCCCGTCTTGGCGGCAACCAGCGGCGGATCAGCGGCACCAGCGTATCGGGCGCTCCGCTGATCTTCGAGAAGGTCGGTGTTGCCGGAACGGCGGCCATGCTCAAGACTGCCAAGCGGGCCGGGGGCTGCTTCTATTCGGGCTTCACCGGCAAGTGCGCGGATGCGGCACAGGCCGCGCCTCCCGCGCCGGAAGGCGCCAGCGTCCAGGTCCTGGTTAACCTGAACGTCCGCGCCGAGGCGCGCGACGACGCCGAGGTGGTCGGCGTGGTTCCGTCGCAAACCTGCGTCACGACCGAACTGTGCATGACGGCGACCGACGGCGCCTGGTGCCGCGCCAAGTTCGGGGAGAGGACCGGATGGATGCGCAAGTTGGCCTTGCGCCAGAACCGCTGGGCCATCGTCACCTTCGACAACTCTTGCCCCAAGCAGGGCGGCTAACTCTCTATGAGGTTTTTTCGGCACGCGGACGTGAACATAGTAGATGCCATTTCGGATGATTGTGTTTGGTATCTTGCGCATGTCGTCCATTCCTCGACTGTATCACAGCGTGTATGACAGTCGAGGTGGGTCAAACCCTTGGAAAATAACGCTTCAGGAAAATCAGCGGCTTAGGGGGAATGGTGCCCAGAGGCGGATTCGAACCACCGACACGCGGATTTTCAGTCCGCTGCTCTACCAACTGAGCTATCTGGGCCTGTTCCGGCTAACGAAAACTCGCGCTCCGGATTTCATGGAAGCGCCGTGGGCGTCCCTTGAAAGCGCGTGGGTTATAGCATGGGAATCCGGCCTGTCCAGCGCCCAGATGTGGATTTCCGGCAGGAAAAGGAGTGCCGCCCCATGCGCTGGTTTCCCCGCCACGCCGCCGCTATCTGGCGCCCGCCAATCCCTTGCGAAAATCCGTAGGTGTCATGCCGGCGAGCTTCCGGAACGACTTGTTGAAGGCGCTGAGCGAACCGAAGCCCGAATCCATCGCGACCCTGAGCACATTGGCATCCTGGTGCATGAGCAGCGCCTGCGCATAGCTCAGCCGCAACAGGTTGACATATTCGTTGAGTGTCATGCCGGTCGATTTCTTGAAGATGCTCATGGCGTATTTGGGATGGAGGTCGGCGGCCGCCGCTATGTTCATGCAATCGATGTCGTAGAGGAAATTCTCGGCGATGAAATCGCACATGCGCCCGACATTGCGCGACGACTGCTGGTCGAACGGACTGCCCGCTTCCTGTCCGGCCGCATTTTCCGGCACCAGCCTGTACGGCTCGAACCGCACCCGCTCGAGCCGCAGCAACAGTTCGTTGACGGCGTGCTCCGCCTTGGCCGGGTCGCCGGAGCGGGCGTAGCGGTTCCAGCGGTGGAAATTATCGTTGTCGGACTGATCGGTGGCGCTGGTCACCAGCGTGGCACCCGTCATCAGCCGGTGACGTATGTCAGCCGGCAGATGCAGCCGGAAGAAATGCACCAGCGGCAGATGCGCGCCGGCATAGATGGCATCGTCGCTCAAATCGTCCATCTGGTGCGGCAGTCCGCCCCAGAACAGACACATCTCACCGGCCGAAAGCGAGATTTCGTGGTCGTTCATGCGGTAATGCACGCTGCCGCGCACGATGAAGTTCACCTCGACCTGCGCATGCCAATGCGGCTTGAGCATCACCAGGGGAGCGGTGTGGAACATCTGCAACAGCAGCGGCATTCCTTCCACGCTGCTGGCGCCAGGCTGGTAAAACGGCCGGTCCGGCATCTTACTTTCCGCCAATTTCGTATTCCCTTTGTCGGGGACAAGCCTTCCGCGCCGCATAGTCTAGCCCGGCTCGCAGAGAGAGCAAATGAAATGGGAGGATTTCAATGCGCTTCACACTGTCCTGCGCCGCGCTCGCGCTTGCCTTGGGCTCAGCCCCGGCCTTCGCGCAATCGGGCGAAATCACCATCTGGAGCTGGAACATCGCCGCCTCGTCGCTGAAGGCGACGATTGCCGGGTTCAACAAGCTGCATCCTGACATCAAGGTCACCGTCCAGGATCTCGGCAACCAGCCGACCTATGACAAATCGATCGCCGGATGCGCCGCCGGTGGCGTCGGCCTGCCTGATGTCGTCACTATCGAGAACGGCGAGGCCGAGAATTACTGGAGCCAATTTCCCGATTGCTTTGTCGACCTGCACACGCTGGGCTACAGCGCCGAGGACCAGGCGAAATTCCCCGATTTCAAGCGCACCGAGCTCGAGGTCGGCGACAAGGCCTATGCGATGCCGTGGGATTCCGGCCCGGTCGCCGCCTTCTACCGCCGCGACTTCTACGAAAAGGCCGGCGTCGATCCGGCGTCGATCAAGACCTGGGACGATTTCATTGCCGCCGGCAAGAAGATCCAGGCCGCCAATCCCGGCGTCACCATGACCAACGCCGACTTCAACGGCGACACCGAATTCTTCCGCATGATCTCCAATGAACAGGGCTGCGGCTATTTCTCCGAGGATGGCCAGTCGATCACGGTGAACCAGCCGAAATGCATCGATACGCTGGCCAAGATCAAGGAGATGAAGGACGCCGGCGTCATCTCGTCGGCCGACTGGGGCACAAAGATCACCAACAACACCGCCGGCACCGTCGCCACCCAGGTCTATGGCGGTTGGTATGAAGGCACCATCCGCACCGAATCGGCCGGCGAAAACGGCAAATGGGGCGTCTACCTGATGCCGAGCCTTACCGCCGACGGGCCACGCGCCGCCAATCTCGGCGGGTCGTCGCTGGCCATCACTTCGGGGTCGAAGAACAAGGAAGCGGCTTACGAGTACCTGAAATACACGCTCGAAACCAATGAGGGCCAGATCACCATGCTGAAGGAGTTCGGCCTCGTTCCCTCGCTGGTGTCGGCGCTGAACGACCCCTACGTCTCTGAAGGCCTGCCCTATTGGGGCGGCCAGGCGGTGTGGAAGGACATCCTCGCCACTCTGCCCAAGATCGTCCCCAGCCGCGGCACGCAGTTCCAGAGCGATGCCGAAATCATCATGCGCGCGGTGCAGACCAAATATCTCGCCGGCGGCTATCCCGATGCCAAGGCGGCACTCGACGATGCCGCCGGCCAGATCGCGGCGGCGACCGGACTGCCGGTCAAGTCATAACCTCCCAGACGGGGTCCGGGCAGGCATGCGCCGCCCGGACCCGACCGCGGCCCGCGGGGCTTCCTCGCGGGACGTGTGAAATGTCGCATGTCCCGACCAACCGGTTGCCGCTGCGCGCGGGACCACAGCTTGAAACGCCGACGAGAGAAGGAGGAGCACGATGCGCAACCGCAACGCCACGGCCTATCGTTTCCTCGCGCCCTATTTGCTGATCTTCTCCGTCTTCTGGGTATGGCCGATCATCTCTTCGTTCCTGATCTCGTTCCAGGCGACGCGCACCGTGCCCTGGCGCTTTGCGCCCGGCTTCAACTGGGGCCGGCTGATCGGCGATCCGGCCTTCTTCAATGCCTTGAAGAACACGCTGCTCATCCTCGTCATCCAGGTGCCGGTGATGATCGCGCTGGCGATGGTGATGGCCGTGCTTTTGAATTCGCCGCTCCTGAAGGCGAGAGGACTTTACCGCTTCGCCTTCTTCGCTCCCGTGGTGGTCGGCGAGGTCGCCTATTCCGCGGTGTTCCGGCTGATGTTCAACCTCGATTTCGGCATCATCAACAAGCTCCTGAACAGCGTTGGGCTGCCCAAGATCGACTGGTTCTCCAATGTCACGCCGGCCATGGCGCTGATCATGATCGCGGTCACCTGGCGCTGGGCCGGCTACAACGCCATCATCCTTCTGGCCGGCATGCAGTCCATCCCCGAGGACGTCTACGAGGCGGCGACGCTCGACCGGGTCAGCAAGCTCAAGCAGTTCTTCTTCATCACCTTGCCGCTGTTGAAGCCGGTCATCGTGTTCTGCACCGTGCTGTCGATCATCGGCACCATGCAGCTGTTCACCGAGCCGTTCCTGATCACCGAACGCGGCGGACCGGGCGGCGGCACCGAGACGCTCGGCCTGCTGCTCTATCGCCAGGGCTTCCGGTCGCTCAATTTCGGCTACGCCTCGGCCGTCGCCTACACCATGGCGGGGCTGGCGATCGCCATCACGCTGGTCCAACTGTGGCTGACGAGGGAACCGAAATGAGCTCGCTCGCCTCGGCCAGGCTGAAGCGCAGCCTCTTGCTGCATCTTTTCCTCACGCCACTGGCGCTGATCTGGCTGTTTCCTCTATGGATGATGGTCGTGTTCTCGACCATGCCGGACAACGGCATCTTCAGCCCCGGCATCGAGTTGCTGCCGCACGGCAATTTCGTGGACAATTTCAACAACCTGCAGCGCGACACCGACTTTGTCGGCGCGATTTTCATCTCCGTCTCGGTGGCGGTCACCTACACTTTTCTGTCGGTGCTGCTGACGTCGATGGCCGGCTGGGCGCTGGCGCGTTACCGGTTCGTCGGCAAGGGCTTGGTCGTCGCCATCATCCTGGGCACCATCACGCTTCCCTATGCGGTGGTGCTGATCCCGCAATTCATCATGGTTGCCCGCGACTTCAAGCTCGCCAACACCTGGGTGGCTCTGATCGTGCCGCCGCTGTTCAATTCGCTTGGCGTGCTGTTCATGCGGCAGAGCTTCTCGATGATGCCGGACGATCTGTTCGACGCCGCGCGGGTCGAAGGTGTGAAGGAATGGCGCATCTTTCTCTTCGTCGCGCTGCCTTTGGCGCGGCCGATGCTGGCGGCGCTCGCCATCATCCTCTTCCTCGCCTCCTGGAACAATTATCTCTGGCCGCTTTTGATCAACAGCCAGCCGGGTTCGATGACGGCGCCAGTGGCGCTCGGCACGCTGATCGGCCTCACCAAGGTGTCATGGGGCGGCATCATGGCGGGTGCGGTGATGCTGACGGTGCCGATGCTGATCGTGTTCGTGCTGCTGCAACGCCATTTCATTGCCGGCATCGCCGCCGGCGCGGTCAAGTAAGGGTAGGCATGGCAACCGTCACGCTCACGAATGTCGTCAAGCGCTTCGGCGTTTTCGAGGTCGTCCATGGCGCCAACATCGACATCAGGGATGGCGAGTTCGTCGTGTTCGTCGGCCCGTCTGGCTGCGGCAAGTCCACGCTGCTCAGGATGATCGCCGGGCTGGAGGATATCAGCGATGGCGAGATCGCCATCGGCGGCAAGGTGGTGAACGACGTCGAGCCGGCCGACCGCGGCATCGCCATGGTCTTCCAGTCCTACGCGCTCTATCCGCATATGAGCGTCGAACAGAACCTTTCCTTCGGCCTGCGTATGACCGGCAATCCGAAGGCCGACACCGACCGCAGGGTGAAACGGGCGGCCGAGATCCTGCGCATCAGCGAATTGATGGAGCGCCGTCCGAAGAAACTCTCCGGCGGCCAGCGCCAGCGCGTTGCCATCGGCCGCGCCATCGTGCGCGAGCCGCAGGTGTTCCTGTTCGACGAGCCGCTGTCCAACCTCGACGCCGAACTGCGCGTCCAGACGCGGGTCGAGATCTCGCGCCTGCACAAGGAGCTCGGCACCACCATGATCTATGTCACGCACGACCAGACCGAGGCGATGACGCTCGCCGACCGGATCGTCGTGCTGCGCGGCGGCCATGTCGAGCAGATCGGCCGCCCGCTCGATCTTTATGACAATCCCGACAATCAGTTCGTGGCCGGTTTCGTCGGCTCGCCGAAGATGAATTTCATCAAGGGCCGCGTCGTCGGCTGCGATGCGCGCGGGGTCGTGGTGGAACTCGCTGGCCAGGAGAAGACCCGCATCACGCAGCCGTTGAAGGGCGCCGCGTCCGCAATCGGCAGCAAGGTCATCGTTGGCGTGCGACCCGAACATTTTGGCAGCGCCGGAGAAGGCGACGCCGATCTTGCCGTCACCATCGATGTGGTCGAGCACCTGGGCGGTACGAGCTTTCTCTACGCCAGAACGGCCAATGGCGAGGACGTGGTGATCCAGCGCGACGCGGCCAAGGTCCCCGAGACATCAGAGATCATCGTATCCATCCGCAAATCCTACCTGTTCGACGAAAAAGGGCTGCGGCTGCGCTGACCGGCTGCCCTTTCCCATCCCGCAAGGAGAATGACAATGACTGCAACCACGCCCATCCGCTGGGGCATTCTCGGCCCGGGCAGCATCGCCAAGGCCTTCGCCGGCGGCGTCGCCGGCTCCCGCAACGGAAAGCTGGTCGCCATCGGTGCGCGCGATCCGGGCAAGCCGAGTTTGGCGCAGAGCTTTCCCGGCGCGCGCATTCTCGAGGGCTACGAAGCGTTGCTCACTGACGCGGAAATCGACGCAATCTACATTTCGGTCCCGCACCCGGGCCACGCGCAATGGGCGATCCGGGCGGCGGACGCGGGAAAGCATGTGCTGTGCGAAAAGCCGCTGGCGCTGACCGCCTTCGAGGCCGACGCCATGATGCATGCGGCGCGCAAGGCCGGCACCTTTCTCGGCGAGGCCTTCATGTACCGGCTGCACCCGCAGACGCTGAAGCTGGTGGAACTGATCAAATCCGGCGTCATCGGCGAGATCAGGATGATCAAGTCGAGCTTCGGTTTTGCCATGCCTGATTTCATGCCGCAGCACCGGCTTTATGCCAACGACCTCGCCGGCGGTGGCATCCTGGACGTCGGCGGCTATCCCGTCTCGATGGCGCGGCTGATTGCCGGCGCCGCGGCCGGCAAGCCGTTCCTCGAGCCGGACAAGGTGACCGGCGTTGCCCATCTTGGCCAGTCCGGCGTCGACGAATGGGCCTCCGCGCTGCTGCATTTCCCGGGCGGCATCGTCGCCGAGGTCTCCTGCAGCATCTCCCTCAACCAGGACAATGTGCTCAGGATTTTCGGTACCAGGGGCCGCATCGAAGTGCCGGATTTCTGGTTCGCCGGCGGCGACCGCGATGTCGGCCTCGGCCGGATCAATGTGATCGGCGCGGACGGCGTGCGCGAAACCATCAGCGTGAACGAAAAGCGTCACGTCTATTCCTTCGAAGTCGACGCCGCCGGGGACGCCATCCTTGCCGGCCGGCAGGAGTTCGCCTGGCCGGGCATGGCCTGGGCCGACAGCCTCGGCACCTTGCGCGTGCTCGACAGATGGCGCGCGGCTGTGGGGTTGGAGTACGAGATCGAAAAGGCCTCACGGCGCACCAACACAATCGCCGGCCGGCCCTTGCGATCCGGCGGCACGGCGATCGCCAAACGCGCCATTCCGGGTCTGTCGAAGCCGGCCTCGATCGTGGCGCTCGGTTTCGAGGATTTCCGCACCTTCTCCTCGGGTTCGATCCTGCTCGATGCCTTCTTCGAGGCAGGCGGCAATCTGTTCGACACCGGCTATGTCTATGGCGGCGGCTACACCGAGACGCTGCTTGGGCTATGGCTGAAGAACCGTGGCCTGCGTGAGCAATCGGTGGTCATCGCCAAGGGTGCGCATTCCCCGCTCTGCTATCCCGACGTGATCGGCAAGCAGCTCGACCAGTCGCTCGACCGTCTGCAGACCGACCATGTCGATATCTATTTCATGCATCGCGACAATCCGGACGTGCCCGTCGGAGAATTCGTCGATGCGATGGACCGCGAGGTCAAGGCAGGCCGCATCCGTGGCCCGTTCGGCGGCTCGAACTGGACGATGCAGCGCATGGACGAGGCGATCGCCTATGCCGAGCGCACCGGCAAGCAAAAGCCCGGCGCGCTCTCCAACAACTTCTCGCTGGCTGAAATGCTGGAGCCGATCTGGGCCGGTTGCGTGACCTCCTCCACCGATGACTGGAAGGCCTGGCTGACCGCCCGGCAGATGCCGAATTTCGCCTGGTCGAGCCAAGGGCGCGGCTTCTTCACCGAACGCGCCGGGCGCGACCGGCGCGACAATGAAGAACTGGTGCGGGTCTGGTACTCGGAGCGCAATTTCGGCCGCCGCGACCGGGCGATCGAATTTGCCGCGCGGCTGGGCAAGAGCCCGATCCATATTGCGCTCGCCTATGTGCTCAACCAGCCTTTCCCATCGGTGCCGTTGATCGGCCCGCGCACGCTGGGCGAACTGGACGACAGCTTGCGCGCCCTGGACATCGCGCTTTCACCTGCCGATCTCCAATGGCTGGACGGCGGCAGCCGGCAAGCGGCGTAGTGCATGTCGTCCAAGGCTGCGCTGGACGGCGACGGGGTCAGGTCTCGTCGTCGGACACCCTGATGTCGCGCCTGGCCGGAACCCTCATGCTGGCATACATGCCGGTGGTGCGGAACTGGCCCGGGCTAATGCCGTAACAGCGGCGGAAGACCTTCGAGAAATAGTTCGCGTCCTCGAAGCCGCACAGGATGGCGACTTCCTTCACCGGCAGGAAATCAGCCTTGGTCAAAAGCTTGGCGGCACGTTGCAGCCGCTGCTGCAGTACGAACTCCGCGGGCGGGATGCCTTCGCTCTCGGCGAAGCAGCGCGAGAAGTGCGCCCGGCTGAGGCCGCTGATCTGGACGAGGTCCGCTACCGGCAGCGGCCTGTCGAGATTGGCGTTGATGTGGTCGATGACCGGCTGCATGGCGCTCTGCTTCTCCGCAAAGGCGTGCGAGCCGAAGACATCGTCGTAGAGCGCCATCGCCGCCTCATAGGCGATCGCTGAAGCCGCCCCCGGCGCAGCGGCCCCGTTGATGAGACGCAGGCTGCAATCGGCGAGATGATCGATCGTCTCCGGCTGCAGCCGGAACACCGGACCCGAGACGTCGAGGATGGATTTGTGGATGCGCAGCGCCTCCTCGCCATTCATCGAGATCCAGAAATATTCCCAGCGCTCGTCCTTGGCCAGCCAGTAGCGGTGGTTGTGCGGCACCAGCACCAGCAGCGTGTCGTTCTGCTGCAGGCGATAGTCGCGGTTCTCATAGCGAAGCCGGCCGCTTCCGTTGATCGTGTGCTGGAGCACGGTGAATGGCGTCTGGCCGCGCTTGCGCCCGTCCCAATCATAGATTTCGCCTTCGCGCACTTCGTAGCCGGTGCTCGTCGGCATGGCATGCAGGCGCTGGCGACCGCGCGGCAGCGAGATCGTACGCATCGACTGTCCGTTGGCGATCAGATCCCGCAGCACAAAATTACCCTTGAAAGCATAATCCTTCTCTGGCCGTGCTCGCGAATAAGCGCATAATCCATCCTCGAAGAACGTGAAGAACCCGCAGTCGAGGAGCGGGCGGGAGGAAAAAAGCCGGAATTCGGCTCGATTGGCACGCGCACCTTGGCGTGTGGCCATATCCTCCCTTGTTGCTCCTTGCCTAGCATTCGATCGGATCGAGGTGAAGGTGATGAGTTTCAAAATCGCTATTATCGGCGCCGGCAGCGTCGGCTTCACCAAAAAACTGTTCACCGACATATTGTGCGTACCGGAGTTCAAGGGCATCGAATTCGCGCTGACCGATGTCAGCGAGCACAATCTCCAGATGATCAAGGCGATCCTCGACCGGATCGTCGAAGCCAACAAATTGCCGACCAAAGTGACGGCGACGACAGATCGCCGCAAGGCGCTCGAGGGCGCACGTTATGTCATCAGCTGTGTGCGGGTCGGTGGGCTCGAAGCCTATGCCGACGACATCAGAATCCCCCTGAAATACGGCATCGATCAATGCGTCGGCGACACGATCTGCGCCGGCGGCATCCTCTATGGCCAGCGCAACATCCCGGTGATCCTCGATTTCTGCAAAGATATACGCGATGTCGCCGAAACCGATGCGAAATTCCTCAACTATGCCAACCCGATGGCGATGAACACCTGGGCGGCGATCGAGTACGGCAAGGTCGACACGGTCGGGCTGTGCCACGGCGTCCAGCACGGCGCCGAGCAGATCGCCGAGGTGCTGGGCGCGAAGTCGCCTCGGGAGCTCGACTATGTCTGTTCCGGCATAAACCACCAGACCTGGTTCATCGAGTTGCGCCTGAACGGTCGAGAAATCGGCAAAGACGAGCTGGTCGCCGCCTTCGAGGCGCATCCGGTCTATTCCAGGCAGGAGAAACTGCGCATAGACGTGTTGAAGCGCTTCGGCGTTTATTCGACCGAAAGCAACGGCCACTTGTCCGAGTATCTTCCCTGGTACCGCAAGCGTCCGGACGAGATCACCCGCTGGATCGACATGTCCGACTGGATCCATGGCGAGACGGGCGGCTATCTCCGTTATTCCACCGAGACCCGCAACTGGTTCGAGACGGAATATCCGCAATTCCTCGAAGCGGCGTCGAAGCCGATCGATCCGTCAAAACGCTCCAACGAGCATGCCAGCCACATCTTGGAGGCGCTGGAGACCAACCGTGTCTATCGCGGCCACTTCAACGTCAAGAATGACGGTGTCATCACCAATTTGCCGCAGGACGCCATCGTCGAATCGCCCGGCTTCGTCGACCGCTTCGGCATCAACATGGCGGCCGGCATCACCTTGCCGGAAGCATGTGCCGCGACCTGCATATCCTCGATCAATGTCCAGCGCATGTCGGTGCATGCCGCCATATCCGGCGACATCGACCTGCTCAAGCTTGCCGTGCTGCATGACCCGCTGGTTGGCGCGGTGTCGACACCGGAAGAGGTCTGGCAGATGGTCGACGAAATGGTCGTCGCTGAAGCCGCCTGGCTGCCGCAATATGCGCATGCGGTTCCGGCGGCAAAAGAGCGGCTGTCCAAATCCAGCGTCAAGACCCGCGAGTGGGCGGGTGCCGCGCGGCGCAGCGTCCGCTCGATCGAGGAGTTGCGCGCCGAGAAGGCCGCGCTGAAGCAGGCTGGCTGAAAACCGGGTGCGACGGCGGATCCACGGGAGGTAGGTCCACCGCAGTCAGCCGTCCAGGCACAAGACGAGCAGCAGCAAAACAAAACGTCTGAACACGAGGGAGGAGACAATGAGGAACATACGCAGCATTGGCATGGCCGCGGGACTGGCGCTGAGCGTCTCCGTCCCGGCGCTCAACGCTTTCGCCTCCGAGCCGACGGTCCCGCCGGTACCGGCGGCGTTTCCGGCCGAAGGCAAGATCGCCTATGTGCCGCGCGACTCCATCCTGGAGTTCAAGGCGCTGCCCGACTATCACGAGCCGGACTGGGTGACCGAGAAATACGTCAAGGCCGGCAAGCTGCCACCGGTCAAGGATCGGCTGCCGAAGGAGCCCTTGGTTTTCAAGACGGGCAACATGCCTGATGGCATCGGCGTCTACGGCGATACGATGCGCCACGTTATCGGCGGGCGGCCGGAAGGCTGGAACTACGGCGCCGGTCAGACGCAGGGATGGGGCGGCATCGATATCGGCCTGTCCGAATGCCTGACGCGCACCGCGCCGCTGTTCCAGGTCGAGGCCAAGGACACCGAACCGCTGCCCAACCTCGCCAAAAGCTGGGATTGGTCGACGGATGGCCACAAGCTCACCATGCATCTCGTCGAAGGCGCTAAATGGTCCGACGGCGCGCCCTTCAATGCCGACGACGTCATGTTCTACTGGGACGACGAGGTCGTCGACCCGAACGTCTCACCGCTCAATGGCGCCACCCAGGAAACGTTCGGCGTCGGCACGACGCTGAAGAAGATCGACGACTACACCGTCGAGTGGACCTTCAAAGAGGCCTTCCCGAAACAGTATCTCTACGCGATGGCCTACGGCACTTTCTGTCCTGGCCCCGCGCACATATTGAAGCCGCAGCATCCGAAATATTCGAAGAACACCTACGACCAGTTCAAGAACGCCTTCCCGCCGGAATATATGAACATGCCGGTCATGGGCGCCTGGGTGCCGGTTGAATACCGGCCAGACGACATCATCGTCATGCGCCGCAATCCCTATTATTGGAAGGTCGATGAGAAGGGCAATCAGCTGCCCTACCTCAACGAATTACATTACAAGCTGTCCACCTGGGCCGACCGCGATGTCCAGGCGGTGGCCGGCTCGGGCGATTTCTCCAATCTGGAGCAGCCGGAGAACTTCGTCGCCTCGCTGAAGCGGGCCGCGGAGGCGAATGCGCCTGCACGCCTGGCGTTCGGCCCACGGCTGATCGGCTACAATCTGCGCCTCAATTTTTCCGCTAATGGCTGGGGCAACCCGGACGAGCGCGGTCAGGCGATTCGCGAGCTGAACCGCAATGAGGATTTCCGCAAGGCGGTTACCATGGCGCTCGACCGCAAGGCGCTGGGCAACTCCCTGGTCAAGGGGCCGTTCACCGCCATCTACCCCGGCGGCTTGTCCTCCGGCACCAGCTTCTATGACCGCAAGTCGACGGTCTACTATCCCTTCGATCTCGAGGGCGCCAAGGCCGAACTCGCCAAGGCCGGACTCAAGGATACCGATGGCGACGGTTTCGTGAACTTCCCGGCCGGCACGGCCGGCGGCAAGAATGTCGAGATCGTCATGCTGGTCAACAATGACTACGGCACCGACAAGAGCCTCGCCGAAGGCGTTGTCGCCCAGATGGAGAAGCTCGGGCTGCGGATCGTGCTCAACGGTCTCAACGGCACGCAGCGCGATGCCTCGCAATATTCCGGGCGCTTCGACTGGCTGATCCGGCGCAACGACCAGGAGTTGACCTCCGTCGTGCAGAACACCGTGCAGCTCGCTCCCGTCGGCCCCAAGACCAGCTGGGATCACCGCGCACCTGAAAGCGGCGAGGTCGACCTGATGCCTTTCGAGAAGGACCTCGTCGACATCGTCAACAAATTTGTCACGTCTGAGGACAATGACCAGCGCGCCGCCCTGATGAGAGACTTCCAGAAGATTTCGACGGAGCACGTCTACAATGTCGGCCTGACGGAATATCCCGGTGCGCTGATCGTCAATAAGCGCTTCTCCAACGTTCCAAAGGGCACGCCGATCTACATGTTCAACTGGGCAGAGGATTCGATCATTCGAGAACGGGTCTTCGTGGCGGCCGACAAGCAGGCGAAATACGAATTGTTCCCGGAAGAGCTGCCGGGCAAGCCTGGAGACAAGGGCCCGATGTAAGTTTACCTCCCCTGACTGAGACCTCCGGCCGCGCCGCTGGCGCGGCCGGACAAAGGCAACCTCCGAACGCACCAAAAGGACGCGATCGGCAAGACGAGGAAGCGGACCGTCCATGCTGCGATTTCTGTTCATGCGCATAGCGTCGGCAATCCCGGTCCTTGCCATACTGAGCCTCGTCACCTTCGCCATCATCCAGGCACCGCCCGGCGATTATGCCGACTACATCCGCTCGCAGCTGATCAACCAGGGAGGCGCCTCCTTCTCCGAAGCCGACGCGCAGGCCAACGCCTACCGGATCGAACATGGCCTCGATAAGCCGCTGCCCGTCCAGTATCTCAACTGGATCGGCGGCATCGTCACCCGCGGCGATTTCGGCTACAGCCTCTACTACAACAAGCCGGTGGCCGACGTTGTGGGCGAGCGCCTGCCGCGCACCCTCATCCTGGCGCTTGTGTGCCATCTGCTCGCCTCGGTGCTCGGCATCACCTTCGGCATATGGGCGGCGACCCGGCAATACACCTGGATCGACTCGACACTTTCGGCCATCTCCTTCCTCGGCATGACGGTGCCGCGCTTCCTGATGGCGCTGATCATCGTCTATCTCCTGGTCTTCCAGTTCAACGTCTCGGAGATAGGCAGCTTCTTCTCGCCGCAATATGGCGGCGCGCCATGGTCGTGGGCCAAGTTCCTCGATCTGGTCAAGCATGTCTGGCCGGTGGTTGCGATCGCCACCTTCGGCGGGCTCGCCTACAACATGCGCGTCATGCGCGGTAATCTGCTCGACACGCTGAACGCCCAATATGTCGAGACGGCCAAGGCCAAGGGGTTGACCGGCAGCGCCGTCGTCATGCGACACGCCGTGCCCAATGCGCTGCATCCGCTGGTCATGTATCAGGGCGTGGTGCTGCCTTACATGCTGACCGGCGAAATCGAGACGGCGATCATCTTCGCGCTGCCGACCGTCGGCCCGGCGATCGTCGGCTCGATGGCGGTCGGCGACGTCTATGTCACCGCCACTTTCATGATGGTGCTGTCGGCGACGCTGATCGTCGGCAACATCATCGCCGACATGTTGCTGGTCCTGCTCGATCCGCGCGTGCGCCAGTTCGGGGAGAGCTAGATGTTGGCCCGCGATACATCGCCACCGCCGCTGCCGGCCGAAGGACCCGTCGAGAGACCCGCGCACGGCAACGAGAGCTACACCGCGCTCGTCTGGCGCCGGCTGAAGCGCTCCTGGACCGGCATGGCGGGGTTCTGGCTCGTCGTGCTGCTGATCCTCATGGCGGTATTCGCCGAGTTCCTGGCGCCGATGGACCCGAAGGTGACCGATGTCGCCTTCGCGCCGCCGCAACTGCCTGCTTTCCACGACAGGGACGGCGATTTCGTCGCCCGGCCCAGGGTCTATGCGCTGGCGGATTCGGCGGATCTCGATCCGGTCACCTTTCAGCCCATCGTCGGTCCCGACTATGATCATCCAAGATTGCTCGGCCTTTTCGTCGAGGGCGCGCCCTACAGGCTCTTCGGGCTCATTGCGGCGAACCGGCATTTCTTCGGTTCGATGGACGGCCAGCCGGTGCATTTCCTCGGCACCGACAAGTTCGGACGCGACGTGCTCTCGCGCGCCATCCATGGCTCGCGCGTCTCGCTGATGATCGCGCTGACGGTGGTCTTCATCATCACCGTCATCGGCACTACGGTCGGCATGGCTTCCGGCTATTTCGGCGGTCGGTTCGATGTCTGGATGCAGCGCTTCGTCGAACTCGTGCTGGCCTTCCCGCAGCTGCCGCTCTATCTGGCGCTGACGACGCTGATCCCGGTCACCGCGCCCACCAACGTCTTCCTCGCCTTCGTCATCATCGTCATGTCGGCGCTGGGCTGGGCGCAGATGTCGCGCGAGGTGCGCGGCAAGACGCTGGCGCTTGCGCGCATTGAATACGTACGTGCCGCCATGGCGGTGGGCGCCACCGACCGGCGCATCATCATGCAGCACATCTTCCCCAATGTGATGAGCCATGTGATCGTCGCGGTGACGCTGGCGATCCCCACCGTGGTGCTGCTCGAATCCTTCCTCGGTTTCCTCGGCTTCGCGGTGAAGCCGCCGCTGATCTCCTGGGGGCTGATGCTGCAGGACACCGCGACCTACTCCGTCATAGGCACCTATCCGTGGATACTGTCGCCGGTCGGTTTCGTGCTGGTCACCGTCTTTGCCTTCAACGCGCTGGGCGACGGCCTGCGCGACGCCGTCGATCCTTACTGAGGTGGCTGGGATGACGCTCGCGCTCTCCGAACCTTTCGCACCTTCCGTCCGGCACGACCATGACGGACGCCAGGGAGAACCCGTCATCGATGCCCGCAACATCGAGGTCGTCTTCAAGGTCGAGCACGGCACGGTCGAGGCGGTCAAGGACGTCTCGTTCCAGCTCTATCGCGGCGAGACGATCGCCATCGTCGGCGAATCCGGTTCCGGCAAATCGGTGACGGCGCGCACCGTCATGGGATTGCTGTCCCGGCGCGCCACCGTGTCGCCGAGATCGACCGTCTGTTATGATGGGCAGGACATCCTGAAGTTCCCCGAAAGCGCCCGGCGCAAGCTGCGCGGCAACCGCATCTCGATGATCTTCCAGGAGCCGATGAGCTCGCTCAATCCGATCTATACGATCGGCAGCCAGATCGTCGAGGCGATCAGGGTTCATCGCAAGGTCGGCCGGCGGCAAGCCTGGGCACGGGCGCTCGAACTCCTGCAGCATGTCCAGATCCCGGATCCCGTCGCGCGGCTCAAGCAATATCCGCATCAGCTCTCGGGCGGCCAGCGCCAGCGCGTGATGATCGCCATGGCGCTGGCCAACGATCCCGACGTGCTGATCGCCGACGAACCGACGACGGCGCTCGACGTCACCGTCCAGGCACAGATCCTGAACCTGATCCGCAATCTGCAGAAAGAGCTGCGCATGGCGGTGATCCTGATCACCCATGACCTCACGGTCGTGCGCAAATTCTCCGACTACGTCTATGTCATGCAGCATGGCGAGATGCGGGAGCATAACGTCACCGAACGTCTGTTCTCCGATCCCCAGCATCCCTATACGCAACGACTGCTCGCCTCCGAACCGCGCGGGCGGCCACAACCGCTGCCGGAGGGCTCCGGCACCATCCTCGAAGCGAACGGGGTGCGCGTCTGCTTCATGCTGCGTCACGGCACCTTCCTCAAACCCGACTGGCGCGAGCTGGTCGCCGTCGACGATCTCGATCTCAAGCTTTGCCGCCACGAAACACTGGGACTGGTCGGCGAATCCGGCTCCGGCAAGACCACATTCGGCCAGTGCCTGCTCAGGTTGATCGATGCCAAGCGCGGCGAGATCCGTTTCGACGGCCAGCCGATCCATGGGCTGTCACGGGCCGAGATGCGGCCGCTGCGATCGCGCATGCAGGTCGTCTTCCAGGATCCGTTCTCCTCGCTCAACCCGCGCATGACGATCGGGCAGATCATCGAGGAAGGGCTGATCGTCAACGGCATCGGGGCGACGCGGCGCGAGCGGGTCGAGCGGGTGCGCGAGGCGCTGGTAAGCGCCGGCATGCCGGGCGACATCCTTTCGCGATTTCCGCACGAGTTCTCCGGCGGACAGCGGCAGCGCATCGCGATTGCCCGAGCCATCGCGTTGGAACCGGAATTCATCCTGCTCGACGAACCGACATCAGCGCTCGACCTCTCCGTCCAGGCGCAGATCATCGATCTCTTGCGCAAGCTGCAGGACGAGCGCGGCCTGAGTTATCTCTTCATCTCGCACGATCTCAAGGTGGTTCGCGCTCTGTGCCACCGCGTCATCGTCATGCAGCACGGCAAGATCGTCGAACAGGGACCTGTCGACGAGGTCCTCACCAATCCCAAGACCGCCTACACCGAACGGCTCGTCCGGGCCGCTTTCGACGTGGCCTGAACACATGCCGGAGGTTAGCGTGGCAAGACATCCCAGGATCACTTTCATCGGCGCCGGCTCGACCGTGTTCATGAAGAACATCGTCGGCGACGTGCTGCAGCGGCCGGCGCTTTCGGGCGCGACGATCGCGCTGATGGACATCGATCCGCAGCGGCTGGAAGAGAGTGCCGTCGTCGTCAACAAGCTGATCGCGACGCTCGGCGTGAAGGCGAAAGCGGAGACCTATTCCGACCAGCGCAAGGCGCTGGCCGGTGCCGATTTCGTCGTCGTCGCCTTCCAGATCGGCGGCTACGAGCCCTGCACCGTCACCGACTTTGAAGTGCCGAAGAAATATGGCCTGCGCCAGACCATAGCCGACACGCTCGGCATCGGCGGCATCATGCGAGGCCTGAGGACCGTGCCGCATCTGTGGAAGATCTGCGAGGACATGCTCGCCGTCTGCCCCGAGGCGATCATGCTGCAATACGTCAACCCGATGGCGATCAACACCTGGGCGATATCGGAGAAATATCCTGAGATCAGGCAGGTCGGGCTGTGCCACTCGGTGCAGGGCACCGCGATGGAACTGGCGCACGATCTCGATCTTCCCTACGAGGACATCCGTTATCGCTCGGCCGGCATCAACCACATGGCATTCTACCTGAAGTTCGAGCACCGCCAGGCCGACGGCTCCTACCGCGACCTCTACCCAGATCTCCTGCGCGCCTATCGCGAGGGCCGCGCGCCCAAGCCCGGCTGGAATCCGCGCTGCCCCAACAAGGTGCGCTACGAGATGCTGACCCGGCTCGGCTATTTCGTCACCGAAAGCTCGGAGCATTTCGCCGAGTACACGCCCTATTTCATCAAGAGCGGCCGTCCCGACCTGATCGAGAAATACGGTATCCCGCTGGATGAATATCCCAAGCGCTGCATCGAGCAGATCGAGCGTTGGCAGGGACAGGCGGAGGCCTACCGTTCGGCCGAGCGCATCGAAGTCGAGCAGTCAAAGGAATATGCCTCCTCGATCATGAATTCGGTCTGGACCGGCGAGCCGTCGGTGATCTACGGCAATGTTCGCAACAATGGCTGCATCACCTCGCTGCCCCGCGAGTGCGCCGCCGAGGTGCCGTGCCTGGTCGACGCCTCCGGCATCCAGCCGACTTACATCGGCGACCTGCCGCCGCAATTGACGGCGCTGATCCGCACCAACATCAACGTGCAGGAACTGACGGTGCGGGCGCTGACGAGCGAGAACCGGGAACACATCTATCATGCGGCGATGATGGATCCGCACACAGCAGCCGAGCTCGACCTCGACCAGATATGGTCACTGGTGGACGAGCTTCTTGCCGCTCACGGCGACTGGCTGCCGGCCTGGGCGCGCGTGAGCCGCAAGACTGAAGCCGCCTGACCAAGCGTCGCTCTTAGCTTATTTCGGCTCGTCGGCGTCGGGTTCTTCCTCGTCGTCGCGGGCTTTGATGACATAGGCGCCCTTCAGCCAGCGGTTGAGGTCGATGTCCTTGCAGCGCTTGGAGCAGAACGGGTAGGTCTCGCGCGCCGAAGGCTTGCCGCATTCGGGGCAGGGGCGCCTTGGCCGCAGCGGCGTCACCTTGTCGTCCGCGCTCATGGCCGCGCCGAGGACCAGTTGTGATGGACCTTGAAGCCTTCGCCCGAAAGCAACGCTACGGTCTCGTAAAGCGGCAAGCCGACGACATTGGTGTAGGAGCCGACCAGCTTGACGACGAAAGCGCCCGCAAGCCCCTGTACGGCATAGCCGCCGGCCTTGCCGCGCCATTCTCCCGACGCGACATAGGCGTAGATCTCCTCGCGCGGCAGCCGCTTGAACCGCACCCGCGTCTCGACCAGCCGCTGGCGCAGTTTGCCGCCGGGCGTGATCAGGCAGATGCCGGAATAGACCCGGTGCGAACGCCCCGACAGCAGTCCGAGGCAGTTGGCGGCATCATCGAGCGTCTCGGCCTTGGGCAGGATGCGCCGCCCGACAGCGACCACCGTGTCGGCGGCCAGCACCAAGGCCGGCGCGTAGTCGGTTTCCGACTTCAGTGAGGCAAATGCCTTTTCGGCCTTTTCCTTCGACAGCCTTTTGGCCAGCGAGCGCGGATGCTCGGCACGCAGCGGCGTCTCGTCGATGTCGGCGGGCAATATGCGGTCCGGTTCGATGCCGGCCTGCTGCAGGAGTTCGATGCGGCGCGGCGAACCCGAGGCAAGCACCAGCTTCAGCAAAATGCTCATCGCGGACCAGTCGGCCTTGATCTTACTTGAAACGATAGGTGATGCGGCCCTTGGTCAGGTCGTAGGGCGTCATCTCGACCAGGACCTTGTCGCCGGTCAGCACGCGGATGCGGTTCTTGCGCATGCGGCCGGCCGTATGGGCTATGATTTCGTGTTCGTTTTCGAGTTTCACCCGGAACATGGCGTTGGGCAGCAGTTCCGTGACGACACCCGGAAACTCGAGGACTTCTTCCTTCGGCATTCGATACCTTTGCTTGGATGGTTTCCCGGCGTTTAGAGCATGATGCCGAAAAGTATGAAGCGGTTTTCGGACGACATCATGCTCTACTTCTTTGATCTAGAGTCGGAAGCTGTCAGGTCGAAGAGACCCAACCGCATCCGACTCTAGCCGGAAATTCGGCGGAACCTATATGATAATCGTCGGCTTGTGAACACGCTTAATCCGTCGCGTTTTTTGCTTCTGGAAGCAAAAAACGTCGGCCTATGCGCAACTTCAGCCGTTCACGCACATCGCGATAGGCCGCGATGATCTGCTCGCGCGTGCCGCTGGCGCCGGTTGGATCCGGCGTCGGCCAGTATTCGACCTCGACGGCGAGCGAGCGGGTGAGCTCCAGCGCGGCATGGTGCGCCTCCGGCGCGAGCGTGACGATGAGATCGAAATAGTCGTCTTCCAGCTCGTCCATCGTCCTTGGGTGGCGCTCGCCCAGCGACAGGCCTTCCTCGGCAAGCACGGCATCGACGAACGGGTCACGCTCGCCGCTGCGCACGCCCGCTGAGGCGACGAAGGTGCTGGCCGGCAGCATGCGCCGCGCCAACAGCTCGGCCATCGGCGAGCGCACGGCATTCATGCCGCACAGGAACAGGATCGAACGGGGCTGCGCGCCGGCGGTCAGGGGTTAACCCCGCCAATGGAGCACGCAGACCAGCGTGAACAGCCGGCGCGCCGTGTCGAAATCGATGTCGATCTTGCCGGCGAGCCGGTCCATCAACGTCTGCGAACCCTCATTGTGCAGGCCGCGGCGACCCATGTCGATCGCCTCGATATGGCTCGGCGTCGAGGAGCGAATGGCGTCGTAATAGCTTTCGCAGATCATGTAGTAGTCCTTGACGATGCGCCTGAGCGGCGTCAGCGACAGGATATGGGTGACCACGGCGGAACCGTCGTCGCGCGTCACGGCGAAAACCAGGCGGGACTCGGCCAGCGACAGCTTCAGCCGGTAGGGGCCGGCGCCGCTGTCGTTGACCGGTTGAAAACTGTTCTCCTCGATCAGGTCGAAGATCGCCACCGCGCGTTCGTGCTCGACGTCGGGCGTCGAACGGCCGATCGATTCATCGA
Source organism: Mesorhizobium sp. B2-3-6 (assembly GCF_006442305.1). NCBI lineage: Bacteria > Pseudomonadati > Pseudomonadota > Alphaproteobacteria > Hyphomicrobiales > Phyllobacteriaceae > Mesorhizobium > Mesorhizobium sp. B2-3-6. Next base: position 50,292 of record NZ_VFVW01000015.1, read on the forward strand.
GTTCGACATCGATCAGCCTCGCACGGGTTTGATCGGAGCCCGACATGGCGCCTACATGTTCAGCCGGATAGCGACGGAGCGTCCATGCGCGTCGAGCCCTTCGGCCTTGGCCAGCGCGATCGCGGCGGGCGCCAGCACGCGCAATTGCTCGGGCCCGAGCTTCAGGATCGAGGTGCGCTTGACGAAATCGAGTACCGAAAGGCCTGACGAGAAACGCGCCGAGCGTGCCGTCGGCAGCACGTGGTTGGAACCGCCGACATAGTCGCCGATGGCTTCCGGCGTATGGCGGCCGAGAAACACGGCACCGGCATTGTGCATCCGCGACAGGAAACCCTCGGCATCGTCGATTGCCAGTTCGACATGCTCGGCCGCGATACGGTCGACCAGCGGCAGCGCCGCCTCGATCGCCGCAACCTCGATCACCGCGCCGAAATCGCGCCAACTCGCCGCTGCCGTCTCCGCCCGTGGCAGGTTTGGCAGCTGCCGTTCGACCGCCTCCTCCACCGCCTTGCCAAAGGCCGGATCGTCGGTGATCAGGATCGACTGCGCGGACGCGTCATGTTCGGCCTGGGCCAGGAGATCGGCGGCGATCCAGTCGGGATCATTGTCGCCGTCGGCCACGACCAGCACTTCCGAGGGGCCGGCGATCATGTCGATGCCGACGGTGCCGAACACCTGGCGCTTGGCCGCCGCGACATAGGCATTGCCAGGGCCGACGATCTTGGCGACCGGCTTGATCGTCTCGGTGCCATAGGCCAGGGCAGCGATCGCCTGGGCGCCGCCGACGCGATAGATTTCCGGCACGCCGGCAAGGTCGGCCGCCACCAGCACAAGCGGATTGATGACGCCGCCGGGTGCCGGCACCACCATGACGATGCGCTCCACGCCGGCGACCTTGGCCGGTATGGCGTTCATCAGCACCGAACTCGGATAGCTCGCAGTACCGCCCGGCACGTAAAGCCCGACCGCCTCGACCGCGGTCCAGCGCCAGCCGAGCTCGACGCCCGCGGCGTCGGTAAAGCGGTCGTCCTTCGGCCGCTGCCGCTCGTGATAGGCGCGGATGCGGTCGCGCGCGAATTCGAGCGCCTCGATCGTCTGGTGGTCGCAAGCGGCATAGGCGCGGGCGATCTCGTCCTTCGACACGGCAATGCCGAGTTCCCTGAGGTCGGCCCGGTCGAAGCGTCTGGTAAAATCGACGAGGGCCGCGTCGCCGTCGGCGCGCACGCGCGCGATGATCTGGCGCACGGCCGCGTCGACATCGGCCGACACTTCCCTCTTGGTGGTGAGGAAAGCGGCGAAACGCTGTTCGAAATCGGCGTCGGACTGACGAAGCGTGATGGCCATCGCTCAGGTCCTGTGCACGGGGCGCGACGTGGCTTCCCACGCGCCGCCGACGTCGGCAAGGCGGGCCTCGATGCATTCGACATCGAGCATGATTGCGCCGCCTCCCGAAAAGATCAGCTCGACGATACCGGCCGGCTTGCTGATCTCGATGAAGCTGATCGCCAGCAGCGACAGCACTTCGGCCGGCTTGTCGCGGGCAATGCCGCTGGTCTTGGCGCCCAGAACCCGATCGAAATGCAGCACGGCCTGGCGCCGTTCGTTGTGCTGGCGAAAGAAGCCCGATTTGGCCTCCCAGACGAAACGGTTCATGGTCAGCACGAAACGCTTGGCCGCGGGAAGGTATTCAAGGTCCGAGACTTTCATCACGGCGTCCTGGACGTGGGCGGAGACGATGCTCAGGTCCTGGTCGTCGAGGGCGATAAGCTTGAGGCCGGTCATGCGGATTTCGCACCTGAAAATTGACTGTTCAGCCTTCTGTTAGAGCATGATCCCGAAAAGTGGAAACCGCTTTTCGGAAAAGATCATGCTCAAGCAGGAATCCGGAGATCGTTCCGGTCCGCGCAGCCGTGAGGCGGGCGGGGATTGGCCTAAGCCGAAATCCGTTCGATCACCGCGCCGCAGTTGGACAGCTTTTCCTCCAGCCGCTCGAACCCGCGGTCGAGATGATAGACGCGGTTGACCGTGGTTTCGCCTTCGGCCGCCAGGCCGGCGATGACCAGCGAAACGGAAGCGCGAAGGTCGGTCGCCATGACAGGCGCGCCCTTCAATTTCGGCACGCCGTCGACGATCGCCGTCTGGCCCGAAAGCGTGATGTGGGCGCCCAGGCGCGCCAGTTCCTGCACATGCATGAAGCGGTTTTCGAAGATCGTCTCGGTGATGCGCGACTTGCCCTTGGCCATGGTCATCAGCCCCATGAACTGCGCCTGTAGATCGGTGGGGAAGGCCGGGAAGGGCGCCGTCGTCACGTCGACCGGTGAAATGCCGGCGCCGTTGCGCTTGACGCGGATGCCGGAATTGGTCGGCGTGATCTCGGCGCCCGTCTGCGAGATCACGTCCAGCGCGGTCTGTAGCAAATCGGGACGCGCGCCCTCGAGCACGACGTCGCCGCCGGTCATGGCGACGGCCATGGCATAGGTTCCGGTCTCGATCCGGTCCGGGATGACGCGCACGCGCGCGCCCGACAGCGCCTCGACGCCGTCGATGGTGATGGTTGGCGTGCCGGCGCCGGAAATCCTGGCGCCCATGGCATTGAGGCATTCGGCGAGGTTGACGATCTCGGGCTCGCAGGCGGCGTTCTCAAGCACCGTCTCGCCCTTGGCGAGCGACGCCGCCATCATCAGCACATGGGTGGCGCCGACCGACACTTTCGGAAAGACGTAACGGTTGCCGACGAGGCGGCCGTTCCTGGTCTTGGCGATAACGTAGCCGGTGTCGACGTCGATGTCGGCGCCCAGCGCCTGCAGGCCTTCCAGGAACAGGTCGACCGGCCGCGTGCCGATGGCACAACCGCCCGGCAGCGACACCTTGGCCTCGCCCATGCGGGCCAGCAGCGGGCCGATGACCCAGAACGAAGCGCGCATCTTCGACACCAGCTCGTAAGGGGCCGTCGTGTCGACGATGTTGCGGGCGGAAAAATTGATGGTGCGCGAATAGCCTTCATTCTGCTTTTCGCGGCGTCCGTTGACCGAATAATCGACGCCGTGATTGCCCAGGATGCGGATCAGCTGCTCGACATCGGCCAGATGCGGCACGTTTTCGAGCGTCAGCGTGTCGTCTGTCAGAAGCGACGCGATCATCAGCGGCAGGGCGGCGTTTTTCGCGCCCGAGATCGGAATGCTTCCGGCGAGCTTGTTGCCGCCGACAATTCTGATGCGATCCATGAAGACTATCCCCTCGGCCCCGAAAGCCGGTTTCAATCGTTTGAGTATCGGCCCGTCTAGACCATCGGCCAACCTGGTTCAAGAAATAGGATTTCCTGGCACCCGACCCAAGAGTGGCTGATTTGAGTTAATCTTTTTGTATTTCCTTCGCCGCGCCGACCCCGTCCGGCCGCTTGTCGGCGTCCCCGGCGCGCCGCTTGTCGGCGTCGCCGGCGCGCCGCGAGCGCGACTGTGCCTTGCGCTTCAACAGATTCGCCCGCAGCTGTTCGGACAGGCGGTCCTTGCGGCCGGTGCCGCTCTTTTTCGGTGGAATTGTCTTGTCGTTCATCGTCCCGTCCTAGCCGGCGGCCGGCCAGCCCGCTATTCAGGCATAACCAACATTGTGGCGCGGCCATGTCATCAAAACGTATCCGGCAAAGGCTTTCACAGATGCTTTGCACTTGGCCTTGCGCTTGCCGGTTCGATATGGCAGAAGCCCCGCCATCAGCGGCTGCGGTAGCTCAGTGGTAGAGCACTCCCTTGGTAAGGGAGAGGTCGAGAGTTCAATCCTCTCTCGCAGCACCAGACTGCCCGACATTTTCAGCGCCATCCGTCCCATTCTTAAGCCCTTGCGGCACGAACGGGCAAAAAAAAGGCGCATCCGGCACCTGAATCCGAGATTTCGCGCAAGGTTGGTTCTCGTCGCGCTTTCATGGCGGGAGCAAATCGGCCTGCTTGCTTTCCTCCGCGACGAGCGCCTGCCCATAGGGGGCGACCGCTTGACGCCCTTCCGCTACCCACCCGCCCGATCGGACGGTTGAAAACATCGGCATTGGCGACCCGGGCGAGTCCGCTCCGGTCAGTGCCTTGAAGCATGACCTGGCGCGGCCGTCGTCCCGATCAGAGTCGCAGGGCGAAGCGCCGTCCGCGCAGACGGTGCTGGCCGCGGCTTCATCGAGACGCAAATGCCGATATCGGCATTTGCGCTGGCCGTCCGATCGTGATTCAAGTCGGCGATTCCGAGGGTTTTCCCGCTGGAGCGCAGCATGAGCTTGATCACACGCCGTCGACTTCTGAAATCGGCCGCGGTTGCCGGTGCGGGCGGGCTCGCGGCGATGGGGAGGCTTGGCGGCTGGGCCGTCGCCACGCCCGAGCCGGTGGTGCTGCGGACGGCCAGGATCCAGGCCACGCTGATGGAGGTCGGCCCGACCCGGGACGTGCTGACATATGGCAGCGCCGGAATGCCGCCGGTGCTGAGGATGAAAAAGGGCGAGCCCTTCGCCGCCCGGCTCGTCAACGCGATCGACGACCCGACGACGATCCACTGGCACGGCGTTCGGGTCCCCAACAAGATGGACGGCGTTCCGTTCCTGGTCCAGCCCTACGTCTATACCGGCGATCATTTCGACTACGCCTTCACGCCGCCCGATGCCGGCACCTTCTGGTACCACCCGCATTGCAACACGCTGGAGCAGATGGGGCACGGCCTGACCGGCGTCATCGTGGTCGAAAATCCCGGTGATCCGAAATTCGATGCCGAAATCGTCCTGAATCTGCGCGACTGGCGCCTCGGCGACGATGGCCAGTTCATCGATCAGTTCCGGCCGCGGGATGCCGCGAGAACCGGCACCTATGGCACGGTGCGCACGGCCAACTGGCTCGACCAGCCGCACTATGACGCGCCAGCCGGCGGGCTGGTGCGGCTGCGCGTCGCCATCACCGACGTGACGCGCATCCATGCCTTTCGCGTCGACGGCGCGGAGGCGACGGTGATCGCGCTGGATGGCAATCCGGTGCCGCAGCGTTTTTCGCCCGATGCCTTGCTGCTTGGCCCGGGACAGCGCATGGAACTCGCCATCCGCATGCCTGACGCGGAGGGCGCGGTCGTGAGCCTGCGGGACGTCAGGGGCACCAAGCCCAAGGTGCTGGCTACCTTGCGTGCGGCTGGCAGCTCGCTGAAGCGCGACATTCGTGATGTCGCGCCGCTGGAGGCCAATCCGGTGGCGGAGGTCGATCTCTCCGCTGCCCAGCATATTTCGCTGGCACTCAGCGCCACGGCCGAGAACATTGCGAGCGACGGCATATGCGGTTCGCTCGGCTACAGTTTCTGGGCCATCAACAAGGTGCCGTGGCCGGGTGACACGCCGGATCCGACCGCGCCGCTGGCCGAATTGAAGCTTGGCAGGAGCTATGTCATCGACATGGAGAACCTGACGCCGCAATCGCATCCGATGCATTTGCACGGCATGAGCTTCAAAGTGCTGTCATCCTCGACTCGGCCCGTGCAGCCGCTGATTTCAGACACCTATCTCATCCCGCCCAACGAGAAGGTGAGCCTCGCCTTCGTCGCCGACAACCCCGGCGACTGGCTGCTGCACTGCCACATCATCGAGCATCAGAAGTCGGGCATGACGAGCTACGTCAGGGTGACCTGAAACCGAGCGCGTGCCGCGGCCTACTTGCGCAGTTGCGCCTCGATCTCGTCGAGCACCTTGTCCTTGCCGATGCCGGTGAGGAAGGCGAGGCCCTTGATGACCGGCTTGGTCACCGAAGCCGAGATCGGCGTCGTGGCGACGATGAAGTCGACGCTGTCGGCCAGCCCCGGCACTTCGGTCGCCTTGGCCTGCTGGGCGTTGAAGGTCAGGCCGCGCTGCTTCATCGCCTCGGTGACGGCGACGTTGACCGCGGTTGAGGTGGCTATGCCCGTGCCGCAGGCAAAGAGAATTGTTTTCTGTCTGGACATCTCTTTCTTCTCCTTGTTCAGCCGAGCACGGCCCGAACGTCGTCTAGCGTCGTGGCCGACCTCAGGCCGTCCAATGCATCTGGATTCTGGATGGTGGCCATGACGGCCTGCAGCGCTTCAATCTGCTTGTCCTTGTCATTGATGGCAAGCAGGAAGACGAAGCCGACCGGCAGCTTCTCGTCGGGGTCTTCCATGTTGGCGAAGACGACGGGGTGCTTCAATGTGCCCAAAGCGATCCCGGGCTTCAGGACATGTTCGGGATCGGTGTGCGGCACCGCGACATTGTCGGCGCGCTCCAGCGGCAGTCCTGTCGGGATGGTCAACTCGCGGCGCACGACCGCGTCGGCGTAGGAACTTCTGACATAGCCGAGCGTCTCGAGCCGGCCGGCCAGGATGCGGATGATCTGCTCATTGGTCGAGGCATCGGATCCGAGCACGATCGCTTCGGGGTCCAGAAGCTGCATGAGTCCGTCAGACATGTTTTTGCTCCGTCGATAAAATCATGCGCCCGGGGAGGGCGCACGATCATTTCAAACGTCAGGCGTGATGAGGCTCAGGCCGTGCCTTCGGCCGGCTCGTCCTCGGCGCCCGCTGCCCGTTCCCAGCCGAGCGTGTTGCGGCGATAGAGGACGAACAATGCCGCGATGACCACGGCGATCACGACGATGCCGGCAAGGCCAAGTCCCTGGATCGCCTCGATGATCACATAGGGCACCCACAGGAAGCCGTCGACGACCGAGGTGATCTGCAGCGCGTCTGCCGGCAGCTTGAAGCCCGACGCGACGGCCGCACTTGTGAACAGCGGCGCCAGCGCGTTGGCGACGTAGAAACCGATCGCCAGCGTCACCGTGCCGATCACCACCATGCGGAACACATTGCCTTTGACCAGAGGGGCGGTCATGGCGACGATGAAGGGAATGACCGCCAGGTCGGCGAACAGGATGACGCGGTTGCCCGGCAGGATCACCGACAGGATGATCGCGATAGGCACCAGGATCAGCGACGACGAGATCGCGGCGGGATGCCCGATCAGGATGGCGGAGTCCAGGCCGACCAGAAGCTCGCGGTCGCCGGTGCGCTTGCGCACGAATTCCTGCGCCGCGTCGGAGACCGGGATCAGGCCCTCCATCAGGATCTTCACCATGCGCGGCAGGAGCAGCATGACGGCTGCCAGGGTCATGCCGGTGCCCAGCACCTTGGCGAGCACCGTGCCGAGATCGCCGGCATTGTAGAAGGCGATGGCGCCGAGCACGAGGCCGATGATCAAGCCGAGCACGACAGGTTCGCCGAACACGCCGAACCGGCGCTCGATCGTCTCGGTGTTGATGTTGATGCGGTTGATGCCGGGAATGCGGTCCATGATCCAGTTCAGGATGATGGCGATCGGCAGGATCTGCGCGGAAGCCAGGTGCGGCACCGAAATGCCGGGCACGCCGTAGAACTGCTGCACTGCGCGCGCCGACCAGTCGGCGAACAGCAGCGACAGCGCCGCGACCAATGCCGCGATGGCGATGCCGTAGGCCAGATTGTCGGTCGCCGCCACGACCAGCGAGCCGACAAAGGCGAAGTGCCAGAAGTTCCAGACGTCGACATTGAGCGTGCGCGTCATGCGCGTCAGCAACAGCACGATGTTGACCAGGATGCCGACGGGGATGACCCACAGGCCGACCGACGAGCCGAAGGCGATGGCGGCCGCCGACGGCCAGCCGACATCGATGATGTCGCGATGGATGCCGGTGTTGGTGACGATGGCCTTGGCGACGTCGCCGATCGACGTGAACATCAGGCCAAGCACGAGGTTGATGCCGATGAAGGCGACGCCGATGGTGACCGCGGCGCGAAAAGCCTTGCTGACCTTTGCGCCCAGAACGACGGCTATGATGAAAATGACGATCGGCAGCAGCACTGTTGCGCCGAGCGTGTCGATGGCCCCTTTGAGGCCCGCAAGAATAGTATCCATTTGTCCTCCCCTGGAGCACCGAGCCCGACCCCCGGGTTCGAAATGATGCTCCGTTGACCTCCAACGCCTTTGCCGCCAACCTCGGCGCAAAGGCACTCCCCGTTCTGCCCGCGAGGCGGAATGCGTCCCGCTCGGTGATGCGGGATGAACATTTGCCTTCGCTGGCGAACGAATGTTTTATTGAGGCAGTTCAAGGCAATGTCAATTGGCAAGTCTTTGAACCCAAGGCATCCGGGCTGACGGAGCCTTCGCCTGTGCGCTCTTGACGGACCATTGAACGGAAAAACCCGCCTGTGCGGCGGGCCCTTGGCGCAACTCAGCACCATAGGCAAATATGTAGCATAGTTGCCCTCACCCAGTCAAGAAAAAGTTCCTATCAGGAGAAACTGCCGGCACAGCGGACTGGCAGTCGTCAGGTCTTTGTCGCCGAGTTCGGAGCCCAGTCTTTGGGCCAACCGAACCGTGGCGAGCGCATCTGTCCTGCGCGATTTCATGGGAAATTGACGGGCCGAGGCCAGTTTCGTTGGCAAGGAGGAGCTATTCCCTGCTAATCCGACGCGAACCAGGAAGCTGTGGACATCCCCGCATGACCAATGTCGCCTTGACCGGGCTCGCCCGCGATCTCGCCAGCCGTGCCGCCGAGGGCCGCCCGGTACGCATCGGCGTCATCGGTTCGGGCGAAATGGGCACCGATCTGGTCACGCAAGGCATGCTGATGCCCGGCATTTCGGTCTGCGCGGTCTCGACAAGACGTCCGCACACGGCGCGCGAAGCGATCCGCATCGCCTATGGTGACGAAGCGATGGCCGTCGAAGCCGATACCACTTCGAAAGTCACCGCGGCGATCGAGTCGGGAAAGATCGCCATCACCTCCAACGAGATGCTGGTCACCAATCCGCTGATCGACGTCGTCATCGACGCCACCGGCAAGCCCGGCGTCGCCGCCGACTTCGACCTGATGGCGATGCAGCATGGCAAGCATCTGGTGATGATGAATGTCGAGGCCGACGTCACCATCGGCTGCTATCTCAAGCAGCAGGCAGATCGCCTCGGCGTCGTCTATTCGGTCGGCGCCGGAGACGAGCCCTCGAGCTGCATGGAGCTGATCGAGTTCGCCTCCGCACTGGGCCTGACCATCGTCTCGGCCGGCAAGGGCAAGAACAACCCGCTTAACCACGATGCCGTGCCCGACGACTATCGCGAGGAAGCGATCCGCCGCAACATGAACCCGCGCATGCTGGTCGAGTTCGTCGACGGTTCGAAAACCATGGTCGAGATGTGCGCCATCGCCAACGCCACCGGGCTGGTGCCCGATGTGCCCGGCATGCACGGCCCGAAGGCCGACCGCGACGACCTCGTCAAGGTGCTCATTCCGCGCGAGCATGGCGGGCTGCTCACGAAAAAGGGCGTTGTCGACTACACGGTCGGCAAGGGTGTCGCACCCGGTGTCTTCGTCATCGTCGAGGCGACCCACCCGCGCATCGTCGAGCGCATGGACGACCTGCATATCGGCCACGGTCCCTATTACAGCCTGTTCCGGCCCTACCATTTGACCTCGCTGGAAGTCCCGCTGACCGCAGCCCGCATCGTGCTCTTCGGCAAGCCCGACATGGTGCCGCTGCCAAGGCCGGTCGCCGAGGTATGCGCCGTCGCCAAGCGGGATCTGCTCGCCGGCGAAACCTTCGATGCGATCGGCGAGACCTGCTATCGCTCCTGGACGATGACCGTCGAAGACGCTCGCGCCCGGCGTGCCGTGCCGGTCGGCCTACTCGAGGGCGGCAAGGTGCTGAAACCGGTGAGGAAAGGCGAGCTGTTGACGGCCGACAACGCCGCACCCGACCGGGCGACGAGACTGTTCGCTCTGCGCCGGCTGCAGGATGAGATGCTGTACGAAAAATAAGCCCGTTGTGGCGCTGTCATGACAGATGCACTATATTGTAATGGCAGATGACGCTGAGGATCGACCAATGAACCTCCAGATCAGGGACCCGCGTGCACGTGAGCTGGCACAGCGGCTCGCCGCCAAACGCAAGATTTCGATGACCGAGGCGGTGATCGAAGCTCTTGAGTCCGAACTGAAACGGGAAAGTGGACGCGCTCCGTTGGCGCAGCGGCTGGCTGCCATCGCTGATGAACTCAAAGCCAGAGCTGGTCATGGCGGCCGGCCCGTAGACAAGGATGAGATCGATGAGATGTGGGGCCACTCTTGATGTTTGTCGACACCTCGGTGGTCGTCGCAATTCTTTCGGGAGAGGGAGATGCTGGCGAGTGGAGCAACCGCATCGCGGTAGCACCTCGCAAAATTACTTCCGCGTTGGTGGTGCTCGAAGCGGCTATGCGGCTTTCAACTATGCTGGCCGTTGAGCCGCTTGTCGCTGAAGTGGCGATAGAGGCTTTTCTGCGCGAGTCCGAAATCGAAATCGTTCCGATCGACGCCGGCGACGCCAAGCTCGCGGTCCAAGCTTTTTCAGACTATGGAAAAGGACGCGGGCATCCCGCCCAACTCAACCTGGCCGATTGCCTGTCCTATGCATGCGCAAAGAGTCGTGGCTCTGCTCTGCTCTACAAAGGCAACGACTTCTCGCATACCGATCTGGCCTAGGGAGTCTGCTCTATTTCCCCAGTTCGATCGACCGCAGCCGCGCCGCTTCCACCGCTTGCGTGAGGAGATTGGTCAACCGGTCCTCGCCCATCAGCACACCAAGCGCCGCCGCCGTCGTGCCGTTCGGGCTGGTCACCTGCTGGCGCAGCAGGCCCGGCTCCTCGCCGCTTTCGGCGGCGAGGGAGGCGGCACCATAGACGGTCTGCATGGCGAGCAGCCTGGCGGTCGCCGCCGGCAGGCCCGCCTTCTCGGCGGCGACGGTCAGCGCTTCGATGAAATGGAAGATATAGGCCGGCCCCGATCCCGACACGGCGGTCACCGCATCCATCAGTCCCTCCTCGTCGATGGTGGCCACTTCGCCGCTGGCCGACAAGAGGTCGGCGACGAAACGCTTGGTGTCGTCGGAAACCAGCGGATTGGAAAACACCACCATCATGCCCTTGCCGATGGCAGCAGGCGTGTTGGGCATGCAGCGCACAACAGGCGCGCGGTCGCCCAGGATTTCCTCGAAGGTGGCGACCGGCGTGCCCGCGGCAATGCTGACGAAGGTGGTGCGCCCTTCGCCGAAACGTTTGTAAGCGGCGGTGACGTCGCGGATCACCTGGGGCTTCACGGCGATGACGATGAGATCAGGCACGGCACCGGCCGGGATATCGGTGGCGTCGGCAGCCGTTCCGCATCCGAGTGCGGCCGCGCGCTGGCGCAGGTCGGCATTGGGCTCGACCACGAAAACGGACGACGGTGCAAGCTTGCCGGATTTCAGCCAGCCCGAGAGCATGGCGTAACCCATATTGCCGCAGCCGGCGAGAACAAGCCTGATCGTCATCGAAAGCCCTCCGAGGAAAGGCTTCACATAAACGCTCGCGGATCAACGGGGAAGCCCTGTCAGGTGGAGTGGCCCAATCGCGCGCCACGACCGGCGTTGCGCAGCGCGACCGGGCGCAGCGAAACTTGTCTGAGCCCAAGCACACCGAGCACGAAGAACAGCCACACCGGATCGCCGCGATGAAAGAAGAAGCTTTCGAGGAAGGCGTTGAGCGCGGCGAACAGCACCACCATCATGAAGAAGTCGCCGAGATAGATGTTTTCCTTGCGCAAGGGAATGCGCATGTAGTCGCGCAAAGGGGCGATCAGGAAAGTGTAGACCGCCACGCAAAGGGCCGGAATGCCCATCAGCACCGCGATATCGAGATAACCGTCATGGCCATGCACGATAGTCCTGATATCCCACGGCCGGTCGAAGGGCTGATCCTGGTTGAGCAGCAGCGGCGTTCCCCAGAAGCTCTCATAGCCGTAGCCGGTCCACGGTTTCTTCGCCAGCATCTCGCCGGCGAACTCCCAGAGCGTGGTGCGCCCGGTATAGGTCAGGCCGGGGAAATAGATCGCCGCCAGCTGTTTCACCGGCGGCAGGAAAACGATGCCCAGCGTGCCGACCGCGGTAGCGACGATCGCCAGCGCGAACAGGATCGGCGTGCCGAGCCGCATGCCGACGATGCTTGGAAACATGACGATCAGGATCGAGAACGGCACCAGGCCGGCCGTGGTCTTGGATCCGGTGTGCAGCATGAACACCATCGCCGCGAAGAAAATTCCGGCGCCCCAGAACCGCTGCCCGCGCCGGAAGAGATAGAGGCCGGCGAAACTGAAGCAGGCCATGACCGGGCCGGCGATGTTCTTGTGGGTGAAGACGCCGCGCCACAGGCCGGCATGTTCGGGTTCCTGCGAATCGGCCGTGTGCATTGCCTCGTGCGGAAAGACGATGAGGCCGAGATAGGACAGGCCCATGACGGCCACCGCGGTGAAGATGATGACCTTCGAGAAGGAGTCCGCATCGCGCGGCAGCACAAGGATGGTCGCCATGGTCAGGATGCCGATCATGGTGAAGGAGGCGGCGCGCATCGCCGAGGGCGGGTCTGTCGCCAGCACCACCGACAGGAAGAAGAAACCCAGCATCAGCATCCAGGAAGGGCTGAGCAGCGAACGCACGATGCGCGGCTCGGCGAACGCCATCAGCGAAAAGATGGAAACGGCGCCGAGCGAGCCGAAGCCGAGCTGGTTGACGATGTCGCCGCCTTCGCCGGTGAGTTCCGCGCCCGCGGGCTGGAACGGGCGGAAGGATATCAGGATGACGGTGAACAGCAGCGCCGCGATCGCGGTTGCCACGCCGTCGCGTGTGAACGCGGCGCTGAGCGGCGCGCGCTCAGTTCTTTTCAGGCTGGCGGTATTGCTCATTGGCATATCCGAATTCGGCCAGCACGCGGCCCAGCGCCACATGGACAGGGTAGATTGCGGCCGCGGGCGATCCTGTCCGTGCCAGCCTGGCGGCCCCGCGAAATGGCGAGGCGGCAAGCAGGGCCAGGCTCCTCAGCAACACCCTGACGCCGGCCAGCGGGGTGCCGGCGCGTTTCTTCTTTTCGACCAGCGTCGAGATCACGCCGTTGCGCAGGCTGCGGGCGCGGATCCAGTCGGCCTCGACCCGACGGGCCGGGACGGTCTCGGTCACCCTGGCCTCGGCGCACCAGCCAAGCACGAAGCCGCGCTGCGCCGCCCGGCTCAGGAAGTCGGAATCGCCGCCGCCCATGAAATTGAATCTCAGGTCGAGGAACGGCGGCCCCATGGCGGTAAGCACGTTGCGCCCGACCAGGAGATTGCCGGACGAATAGAGCGCCGGCACGAGGCCCGTCTTGCGGTAGGGCGGCGCGAAGACCGGATGCTTGGCCCAGCGCGCATGGGCGGGATCGGCGAAGTCGGGCACTTGCGGACCGCCGACAACATCGGCGCCAAGGCTCTCGGCCGCCGCGCACATCCGTTCCAGCCAGTGCGGATCGGCTATCTCGTCATCGTCGATGACCAGCAGGTGCCTGAAATTCGGGAAATGCAGGATCGCCGTCTGCCAGCCGGCATTGTAGGCGCTGCAATTGCCGCGCTGATGCGCGATGATCACCATGCCCGGTATGTCGCCGCGCTCGAACAGCGGCAGCGACGCCTGGGCGCCGGCACGCGCCTCGGCCTCGTTCTCCATGACGATGACGGCAAAGCGCCTGCCGGTCTGCTGCGCCCGCAGCGACGCCAGCGTTTGCAGGACCTGGTCCGGCCGCTTGAAGGTCGGCAAGGTGACGACGGCTTCGACGGCCTCCGTATCAAGCCGGGGGGATCGTCCCGCGATCGATACCGAACCGTCCGATTGCAAAGGGATCATCCGTGTCAGCCGCATGGTGGGTCGAGTTCTGTTAGCACCACGACGATAACGTTTCGTTAATCACCTTTCACGGAGTGGCCCTTCAGGCGGGGGTTTTGGGCCGTCGATGCGCGCGCGTTTAATCAAGGGTTCACCGCGCTTTGCTACCGGCTGCACCACAGGATAGGTGAGATGCATCTGCTGTTCGCCACATCGATCGTGCCCGATGGCGCTCTCGCATCGGGCTACGAGATCGCCAATGCTGCAATCATCGCTGCCTTGCGGCGCGCCGGCGCGCGCGTCACCGTCATCGGCTTCATCTGGCCGGGGAAAGCCGCGGCCGATCCTGAAAACACCATCGTGCTGGGTGCCGTCGACGTGCGCACCGAAAATGCTTCAGCGCTACAAAAGCTTGCCTGGGTGGGCAAGGCGGTGCTTTCGGGCCTCACCTTCGCGTCGGCCAAGTTGCGTGCGGTCTCCGATGCCGAAGTCCTCGCCGCCATCGAGCGCGCCGGCCCCTTCGACGGCTATGTGCTTAATTCCGTGCAGTTCGCCGGCGCCTTCGAAAAACTCTTCGACGAGCGGCCTTCGATCTTCGTCGCCCACAATGTCGAGCATCTTTCGGCGCGGGAAAATGCCGCTGCCGCCCCGGGCATCTTCCAGCGCCTGTTGTTCCGCCGCGAGGCAAGGCTGCTCGAGAGCGTGGAAGAGCGTCTGTGCCGCCGCGCGCGTTTCGTCTTCACGCTGGCCGAGGAAGACCGTTCGGCACTTGGCGCGGCCTCCGACGACCGCTCGGCGGTGCTGCCGCTGGTGACGGGCGCCAGGCCACCGGCGCACAGCGGTCGGCGCAAGATCGAGTGCGACGCGGCGCTGATCGGCACCTGGACTTGGCAGCCGAACCGCATCGGGCTCGGCTGGTTCCTGGACAAGGTGGTGCCGCATCTGCGCCCAGACTTCCGCATCAGGATCGCCGGCAGCATCCCGTCTGACATCGCCTCGACGCATCCCGGCGTCGCTTTCGTCGGACGCGTGCCGGACGCCCAGGCTTTCATACGCGGCGGCGCCGTCATCCCGCTCATCAGCACCGCCGGCAGCGGCGTGCAATTGAAGACGATCGAAACGTTCGAGCTCGGCCTGCCCGCCGTTGCCACCAGCCACGCGCTGCGCGGCATCGACCATCGCCCGGTCAATTGCGCCGTCACCGACGATCCGGTCGCCTTTGCCAAGGCGCTGGAGGCCGCGGCGGCCGATATTACGGACGTCGACGGCAGCGCGTTCCACCGCCGGCAGCTCAAGGCGCTGGACGCCGCCATTCGGTTTGGCCTGGAGAAGCTCGGTCCGGTCATGCAGGAGGCGTTTGCATGAACATGCACGCCGCCCGCGCCTCGTTCGGGCCCGACACATTGAAGACGATCTTCGGCATCTCCGTGCTCGCCATTCGCTGGGACGACGCGATCGCCCTGCTGACGCGGCTGATCGCGGAACGACGCTTCACCAAGGTCAGCTTCCTCAACGCCCATAACGCCAATCTCGCCTACACCGATCCGGTGTTCGCCCAGGCGCTCGACGATTTTCTCATCCTGCCGGACGGCATCGGCGTCGATCTCGCAGCGCAGCTTCTCTATGGCGCGCCGTTCCCGGACAATCTCAACGGCACCGACTTCGTGCCGGCCTTTCTGCGGTCGGTGACCCGGCCGCTGACCGTGGGGCTGCTCGGCGCGACGCGCGTCAATGCCGAGGCCGCGTCGAAGAAGCTCGCGGCGATTGCCGTCCAGCACAGATTCGTGGTCATCCATGACGGCTACTTCTCCGCTGCGCAGGAGCCGGAAATCATCGAACGCATCGCGGCGCTGCGGCCTGATATGCTGCTGGTCGCCATGGGCGTGCCGCGCCAGGAATTGTGGATCGAACGGCACATCGACGAGCGCCACTGCACGCTGCCGGTCGCGGTCGGCGCGCTGCTGGATTTTCTCAGCGGCGCCGTGCCGCGCGCGCCCTTGTGGATACGGCGCCTCAGGCTGGAGTGGCTGTTTCGGCTGGCGGTCGAGCCGGGACGGCTCTGGCGCCGCTATGTGGTCGGCAACCCCTTGTTCCTGTGGCGGGTCCTCAAACAGAAATTGTTGAACCGGCCCCAAGCCGCCGGAGACGTCCGTTGAACGAGAGGTTCGTTCCGGGCGCGATCGCCGAACCCGGACTGCTTCGGGCAACGCCGACGGCAGCCATGGTGACGGCAAGCTATGCGCCGGATTTCGAGCGTTGCCGCTTGCTCTGCGAAACCCTCGACCGGCACGTCACGGGCGTCGCGCATCACTACATTCTGGTCGAAGGCCGCGACGTCAAATTGTTTCGACGGTTGGAGAGCGCCAACCGTTCCGTCGTCGACGAACGTGAGCTGCTGCCGCGCTGGCTGCATGTCTTCGACGATCCGCTCAGCCTGTTCCGGCGGCGCGTCTGGCTCAGCTTGAAGACGCAGCCGCTCCGCGGCTGGCACGTGCAGCAACTGCGCCGCATCGCCGTTGCGGCGCACGCATGCCAGGACGTCCTGGTCTTCTGCGATTCCGACGTCGCCTTCCTGAAGCCTTTCGATTGCGGCGCGTTCTGGCGCGACGGCAAGGCGCGGCTGTTCCGCCGTGACGGCGTGCTTGCGCAGGACGGTCATGACGAGCATCGCATATGGTCGCGCAATGCCGGCTCCGCGCTCGGCATCGATCCGTCGAGGAATTCGGTTCACGATTACATTTCGACGCTGATCGCCTGGCGCCGCGACACCGTGCTGGCCATGTGCAGTCGGATCGAGGAGGTGCATGGCCGAAACTGGGTCGAGGTCGTCGGCTCGGCGCGCAAATTCTCCGAATGCATGATCTATGGCCGCTATGTCGACGATCTGCTGGACGGCGCCGGCCACTTCCATGGCTCGGAAGAATTCTGCCGCGTCCACTGGACCGGTGAGGCGCTGTCGGATGATGAATTCCGTCGCTTCGTTGCCGCCATGGCGCCCGAACAGGTGGCGATCGGCATGCAGTCCTTCATCGGCACCGATACCGGCCGCATCCGCCGGCTGATCGGGCTCGACCGATCCTGATCCTGAAAAGCGAACCGGTTCTCGGAAAGACTGCCCGGATGAAGGATCAGATCGCCTTCGCCGGCTTGCGCAGCGCCGAATAGGTCAGCAGCATCGACGCGAGATAGAGCAGCAGGAAGACGACGTTGAGCGACAGCACCAGCTTCGATGTGTCGGCAATGGTGGTCAGCACATAGGTCAGCAGCAGCGCCTTGAGAGCGGCGAGCAGGCCGAGATTGAGCGCCCGCACCAGCGTCTGGCCGCGCGCGAACAGAAGCTCCGCCTGGTATTCGACCAGATTGCGCAGTCCCGGAACGCCGATCGCAAGCGCCACAAGGGGAGCGGCCTCCGAGACGTTCTTGCCGAGCGCCCCGGGGAAGAAATGCAGCACCACGGCAAGCACCAGCAGCGCCAGCGTCGAGACCGCGAACACGCCGCCTTCGATGCCGCTCTTGACCGCCAGCCGTGACAAGAGCTCCGGGGCACGCATCATGCGCTGCACCAGCATCATGGAGAAGGTGCGGATCGGGATCGCCGTCAGGTCGACCAGCCGCATGATGATGGCATAGATGCCGGCCAGGTGCGGCCCGCCGATCGCCAGCACCAGAAGCTTGTCGAACTCCATCTGCAGGTAGAACAACACCTCGGCGCCGGCGACGTAGATCGAATCGGCGAGCCGCCTGAGATAGAGCTCGCCGCGCAGCCGCAGCCGCTGGCGCGGATAGAAGAGACCGAACGCGATCAGCAGCGAGGCCGCGTTCGCGCCGATATAGAACCAGGACCACACCCAGACGCTGTGTTGCGCGCAGAACATGAACAGCACCGCGCCGGCTGCCCGCAACGCCGTCGCCAGGATCGCCAGCACGGCGGCACGGCCGAATTTGCCGAGCCCGTTGTTGACGATCAGCGCCACCTCCACCGGCCGCCACAGAAGCGCCTCGGCAAACACGGTTGCCGCGAACACCGGCAGCGGCACGGTGCTGGCAAAGAAGATCAGGTAGACGATGTAGGAGGCCGCGGCGAGCAGCGGCAACGAGACGATGCCCAGCAGCAGGAAACCTGCGGTGAAGGTGCCGATCAGGTTGGGGCGGATGGTGGCGGTGCGGTAGAGTGCCGAGATGAAGCCGAAGGCCAGAAGCCGCGACAGCATCACTCCGGCGGCCGAGGCGGTGGCGAACATGCCGAACTCGGCGATGGAAAGCGTATTGGCCAAGGCGATGAAGTAGGCGAGTGAAAACACCAGCCGCCCGCCGGCGCCGCTGATCGCCGAAAAATAGTCGCGAACCAGCCCCCGTCTTTCGGCCACGAAGGCGCCGATCCGGGCGAGGGGCCGCCTCTGCGGTATGTCGCTGGCCTCAGTCATGGGTCAGGGAAAGGCATAGGCGGCAAAGTTTAACGTGCCCTTCTGAAATCTTCCTGCATCTGCTGAAATTCCAAGCAGCCGGCATCAAGCAATGCTTTCGGCCGCCTAAAATTAACCTTTTGTTTCCTATGCTTGTTTAGCGTGGCTTAACAAATGGCCGACTGCCGCTGTCTGGCGGCTGAAAGTAAGCTCCGCGAGAATGGGCGACAGGGAAAATCGTGAGGACTGGAGGCGCGAGCGATCCTTGCTGGCGCTTGGCCAAGCCGTGCGCGGTGAGGACGAGGCATCGCTGGTCTCGCTAGGGGATCGGGCAAATCCGTCATGGCGCGAGGATGCCGCCACACGTCATCGCCTGGCGCGTTCGCAGCGCGAGGCGAAGATGAATCCGGCGCCTTCCGCATCCACCGCAACGCAACGCTTGCAGCCGGGCGGCGAGCCGGCTCCGGCGTCCGCCGGCATTTCGCGTTCGCACGATGGGGCCGGTATCGGCGGTTCGGACTCGGCGATGCCGTATGAAGAGACGGTTCCTGAGATCGCCTCGAGCGTTGATTCCCCGCGCAGCACATCCGAACCGCTGAGCGCGAGCGAAGCGGGAACATCTCCTGGCGAGGATGCCGACAGCCAGCAATGGAAGCCCCTGATCGATCCGATGCAGGTGGTTCGCGGCGTCGCCAGGTCCAAAGCGCTGATCATCACCACGACGGTACTGGGCGCGGCGCTCGGCGTTGCGATTGCCCTGTCGACGCCGAAGAAATACGAGTCCACCACCGAACTGATCGTCGACCCGCGCGACCTGAAGCTTACGGATCGCGATCTCACCCAGGCGGTGGTCATGCCCGACGCGGCGCTCGTCAACGTCGAGAACCAGATCAAGTTGCTGACCTCCGGCACCGTGTTGAACAAGGTTGTCCAGGAGCTCGACCTGGTCGACGACCCCGAGTTCAACGGCCAAGGCAATGGCGGCCTGGGCGTCATGTCGCTGATCCGCTCGATCCTGTTGCGCCAGGACGGACCGGGCGGTGTCGACCAATCCCGCCGCCTTTCCCTTGCCATCGTCAACCTGGCCGAGAGCGTTTCGGTCGAGCGCGGCGGCAAGACCTCCGTGATCACCATCGGCGTCACCACGCAGGACGCCCAGAAATCGGCGCTCATCGCCGAAACGATGACGAAGGTTTTCCTGCAGACTTCGGGTGAAATCCAGTCCGACACTGCCGGCCGGGCCAACAACGAACTGACGGCGAAACTCGACGAGATGCGCAAGGGCGTCGAAGCCGCCGAGCGCAAGGTCGAGGATTTCAGGGCCACCCATGATCTTGTCGACGCGCAGGGCCATCTGATCAGCGACGACCAGATGCTCAAGCTCAACGAGCAGCTTTCCGTCGCCCGCGCCCGCACGCTGGAGCTGAACGCCCGCGCGGCCTCGGCACGTCAGGTCAACGTGAATTCGGTGCTCAGCGGCACCTTGCCTGAAGAGATCAACTCCAACTCCATGAGCGATCTGCGCTCGCAATACGCAACGCTCAAACAGGAGGCTGATCGGGCAGCGGTCCGGCTCGGACCGCGCCATCCCGAGCGCCAGGCGCTCGAGGCCCAGCTCACCGGCGCGCGCGAACGCATCGTCGCCGAACTCAGCCGCATCGCGTCGTCGCTGCAGGTTGACCTGAAACGCTCGGTCCAGCTCGAACAGGACCTTGCTTCCCGCCTGGCGCAGATGAAGGTGCGCAGCGGCGACGTCAACAGCGACCTTGTCTCGATGCGCGAACTGGAACGCGAGGCCTCGGCCAAGCGCTCGGTCTATGAGCAATATCTCCTGCGCGCCAAGGAGACCGGCGAGCAGAAGAATATCAACACCGCCAATATGAGCGTCATCTCGCCCGCCTCCATTCCGCTGGAGCCGAACGGGCCGTCGCGCGCCGTGGTGGCGCTTGCCGGCCTGCTGCTGGGCTTTGCCTCCGGCGTCGGTCTCGGCGCCATGCGCGGCGCCTATGAAAGCCTGCGTGAGACCGCCGGGTCACGATCCCGCCGTGACCGCAAGATAGAGGAGCGCCGGGCGCCGCTCGATGACCAGGCATTCCGGGCGCCGCCTCCGCCGGCGCCGCCGATACCGCAAGCATCGCCGCCGCAATCACCGCCGCCGCCACCAGCATCAGTGCCGCCGCTTGCCGCGCAGCCCGGAGCCGCTGCCACCGAGGGTCCAAGCCGGATCGGCTTGCTGATGTCGAGGCTGCGCAAAGCCGTGTCCCGCAAGCCCGGCACCGAGGCGCAGGACTATGCGTTTCCCGGTGCATCTGCATCGGCCGCTGTCGCCGAAGAGGGCCGGTCGGCGAGCACTCCGGCATTTCCCGACTATCCGGCTCCGGATTCCGCCTTTGGACATCGCCCGCCAGCTCCAGACTATCCGCGGCCATCTTTTCAGCCAGACGCGGACGCCGGCTATACGCGGCCCATGGGACCGCCATTGCGGTCGCCCCTGGTGCCGCAGCAGGCGATGTATCCGGCCTCGTCCCATCCCTATGCGCAGCCCTTGGTCTATCCGCACATGCAGCCTTGGCAGACGCGGTCGGCGGCAGGCCATCCCCAGGCCGCGGCGCCCTATGGCGCGCCCATGCCCTACCCGGCCGCACCCGCTCCGGCTCAGCCGTCGGCCTATCCCGCCGCGCCGCTGGAGCAGCCCGCCGCCGCCGAGAAGGGCGCCGAGCAGGCGTCGATCGAGGAAATTCGCGCCAGCCTGCGCGAATTTCGCGAGGCTGTTCGCGAGCTTACCGAGAGCCGCGCCGGCCGCCGCTATTTCTGAGCCACAAGATAGTCTCCTGTGTCGAACAAAAGCGGGCCGGTTTCGCGTAAACGGCATCGGACGGCGCTTTGACGGGATTGCGTGTTCGAATTTTCGTCAAAATGCCGCGCGGTGTCTTGCCGGAGACGCAGCCCGGCTGGCCGGGTCATGCAGGCTTCGGCACACGATTGAGAAAAGGATCCAAAGCGCCGCATTTTCAGACGCGGCCGGTTTGGCGGAACGTATCGAGGGGTGATTCATATGGCCGAAGTGATTGACGGCAAAAGCGTTGCCGAAGACGTGGTGCGGACGGTGAAGACCTTGACCGCGGAGCTTGTCGCCAAGGGCAAGATCCAGCCCGGCCTCGCCGTGGTTATCGTCGGCGAGGATCCGGCGAGCCAGGTCTACGTCGCCTCCAAATCCCGCACCGCCAAGGAATGCGGCTTTCATTCGGTCCAGCACACGCTGCCGGCGGACACCTCCCAGGAGGCGCTGCTCAAGATCATCGCCGACCTCAACGCCGATCCCGCCATCAACGGCATCCTGGTGCAGCTTCCGCTTCCCGCCCACATCGACGCCGGCAAGGTCATCCAGGCGATCGCGCCGCAGAAGGATGTCGACGGCTTCCATTTCATCAATGTCGGCAAGCTCGGCACCGGCGAACTCGACACCGCTTTCGTTCCCTGCACGCCCGCCGGCTCGATGCTCCTGATCGAGCGCGTGCGCGGCAAGGATCTGTCGGGCCTCAATGCCGTCGTCGTCGGCCGTTCCAACATCGTCGGCAAGCCGATGGCCAATCTCCTGCTCGCCGCCAATTGCACCGTCACCATCGCGCACAGCCGCACGAAGGATCTGCCGGGGCTGGCCCGCACCGCCGACATTCTCGTCGCCGCCGTTGGCCGGCCGGAGATGATCAGGGGCGATTGGGTGAAGCCCGGCGCAACCGTCATCGACGTCGGCATCAATCGCATCCCGGCCCCGGAGAAGGGGGAGGGCAAATCCCGCCTCGTCGGCGACGTCGCCTATGCCGAAGCGGCGAAGGCCGCCGGCGCCATCACGCCCGTGCCCGGCGGCGTCGGGCCGATGACCATTGCCATGCTGATGGCCAATACGTTAGCCTCCGCCTACCTTGCGGCCGGGTTGAAACGGCCCTCCTTCTGACCACCAGAAAGCAGCAGCTTTGCCGAACCCAACTATTCCCTTGGAACGGCCGGTCATGAATGATCCCGTTCAAGGCGGCCGGCAATTCGCATTCCTGCTGGTCGACAAGTTCTCCATGTTCTCGCTGGCCGCCGCGATCGACACGTTCCGTTCGGCGAACCGGCTGCTCGGCCGCGATTTCTACGGCTGGACGACGGTATCGGCCGATGGCGATCCGGTGATGGCGTCCAACGGCTTGCCGCTCAAGATCGACTATGCGGTTGCCGACCTTCCGCCGGTCGACATCCTCTTCGTCTCGGTCGGGCTGACCACGGAGTTTCCCGGCAAGAGCAAGGTTCTGGCGGCGCTGCGCAGCTGGGGCCGGCGCGGCAATGCGCTCGGCGCGCTGTCGGTCGGATCCTATTTGCTGGCCGAGGCCGGCCAGCTCGACGGCTATCGCTGCACCATCCATTGGGAGAACCGCGCCGGCTTCGTCGAGCGCTTTCCCGACATCAACTGCACTGGCAACGTCTTCGAGATCGACCGCAAGCGCTACACCTGCGCCGGCGGCACCACCTCGATCGACCTGATGCTGGAGATCGTGCGCGGCGACTTCGGCTCGAACCTCGCCAATGGCGTCGCCAACCAGTTCCAGCACGAGCGCATCCGCTCGGCCGGCGACCGCCAGCGCGTCGGGCCGGAGCGCGATCTCACCGGCAAGTCGGAGAAGCTCAGGCGCATCGTCGAGCTGATGGCCGACCATCTCGACGAGCCGCTCTCGGCGGTGCAGCTCGCCAAATCGGCCGGCCTTTCGGTGCGTCAGGTGGAGCGTTTGTTCCTGCGCCACCTCAACGTCACGCCCGGCCGCTACTACATGCGGCTGCGGTTGGAGCGGGCGCGCGAATTGTTGCGCCAGACCAACATGCCGATCCTCGATGTGGCGATCGCCACCGGCTTCACCTCGCATTCCTATTTTGCCCAGAGCTACCGGCTGCAGTTTGGCCGCCCGCCTTCCGAAGAGCGCCGCACCACCTACTAAGCCGCGGACAAGCCGCGTCCGGGCTTGTGTCCCAGGGTGGGCTCAAATAGCTTCAGCCGGCGGACGGGGCGGCTACTCAGGAGATTTTGATGGCGGGACTTGCACGGAGCGTCGCTGCGGCGTTTCTCCTTTTGTCGATGACGACATTCGGCTTTGCCGCGAACAAGCTCATCATCATCCTCGACGCTTCAGGGTCGATGTGGGCGCAGATCGACGGCAGGCCCAAGCTGGAAATCGCCCGTGAGTCGCTGAGAAGCGTGCTGCAATCGGTTCCCGCCGACGATGAACTCGGTTTCATGGCCTATGGCCATCGCAAGAAAGGCAGTTGCGAGGATATCCAGCTGATCGTACCGCCGCAGGCCGGCTCGGCGAGCGCGATTTCGGCCGCGGCCGACAGCATGAAATTCCTCGGCAAGACGCCGCTGACATCAGCCGTCAAGCAGGCGGCCGAAGCGCTGAAATACACCGAGGACAAGGCGACCGTCATTCTCATCACCGACGGGCTCGAGACCTGTGGCGGCGATCCTTGCGCGCTTGGCAAGGAACTCGAATCGTCCGGCGTCGATTTCACAGCCGACGTTGTCGGCTTTGGCCTTACGGCCGACGAAGGCAAGCAGATCGCTTGCCTCGCCGACAACACCGGCGGCAAGTACATCCAGGCGTCCGACGAGAAGGCGCTGCGGCAAGCTTTGGTCGAAACCGTCGCCGCACCGGCGCCGTCACCGCCCCCCGCGCCGGCGCCGGCAACCGAACCGGCGCCAGCGCCAGCGCCTGCGCCGGAGCCTGCAAGGCCTGCTTTCAATTTCCAGCCGACCGTGGTGATGGCCGAAGGCGGCGAGCCGATCACCGACGGCAATGCCTGGGAGATTTACAAAGCCAACCCCGACGGCTCGCGCGGCGAGTCCGTCACCACCGAATATGGCAGCTATAGCGGCAAACTCGATCCCGGCGACTATATCGTCGTCGCGCGCGACGACGAAGCCAAGGTCGAGCAGAAGGTCAAGATCGAGGCCGGCCAGGCCCAAAAACCGCTCTTTATCCTGAACGCCGGCACATTGATCATTCACCCGCATGCCAGCCAGGGTGCCGAGATCAGCAGCGAAGCCCGCGTCGATTTCGCCTATCCCGGTGGCAGCACCACCCATTACGGCGACACCCAGGCCATCGTGCCGGCGGGCGAACAGAAGGTGACGGTGCAGATCGGTGCCGGCACGGTGACGGAAACAATCCAGCTCGCCGCCGGGCAGACCGTAGAAAAGGACGTCGTGGTCGGCGTCGGCCAGGCCATCCTCAATGCCTACTATACGTCTGGCGGCGAGAAGGCCGACAATTCGGCCATCGGCTTTGAGATCGTCAAGGCGAAGAAGAAGATCGACGGCAGCCGCGACAGCGTCGAGCACTCCTATGGGGCCGACAGCAAGTTCTGGCTGCCGCCCGACGACTATGTGGCGGTGACAACGCTCGATCTCGCCGTCGTCGAGCAGCCTTTCAGCATCAAGCCCGGCGACAGCCAGGACGTGAAGGTCGTGCTCGATGCGGGCGTGCTCGCAATATCGGCGCCCGGCGCTTATTCGATTGAGGTGTTTTCGTCGAAAAAGGACATCGATGGCAAGCGCAAATCGCTCGGCTTCAACTACGGCGACAACTGGCAGCAGACGATCCCCGCCGGCGATTATGTCGTCGTCCGGCATATGTCGGATGAGGGTCATGACAAGGAGATGCCGGTGACAGTCAAGGCTGGCGAACGGGCCGAGATCACGGTTCAGTAGGGTTTGGTTGTCAGCAACAGAAGGGGCGGCCCACGAGCCGGCCTACCAGGCCGGTCTCGATTGGCGAACCGTCAAGTCAATCAACGACACCTACGACATTCCGGCCGTGCTGAAAGCTCGACCATGGACGAGATGCGATGAATGTGCTGCCCGAAATCGCCGGCGCTTTAGCCGGCCGAGCGAAGGTTTACCCAGCGGCTCCAGTTACCATACCGAGCGGTTTAAGCGCCTTTCCTCTGTGGGTTTGTCGCGCTCCTAAAACCCTCGACATTTCACGAGTGAAAAGGGATTTGCGATCTATACGGAAATCCCGTATGATTGTAGCCCATGACGCAGGACAGGTTCGACTCTGCCAAGGATGCGGCGAATCGCGAAAAGCACAAATTACCGCTGGCCTTTGGCGATCGGATTTTTGAGGACGACAACCATCTCATTATCCCCTCCATCCGAGAGATCGACGGCGAGGAACGGTTCAAGGTGGTCGGCATCGTCGGGGAGAAGCTGTTCACCGGCGTCTTCGTCTGGCGGGGTGAACAGCCCCGCTTCATCTCAGTGAGAAGGAGCAACAAGGGTGAAGAACGAGCATATCTCGCTACCTGCTGACCCGGCTGACGCCGATGACTTCGACGTGACGGCTGGGGCGATGGACCGGGGCCAGCGCGCCCGCCTGATCCGCAAGACGAGGACCGGGCTTGGCCTGTCGCAGTCCGAGTTCGCCAGCCGCTTCCGGGTTCCGGTCGGCACGCTACGCGATTGGGAGCAGGCGCGGGCAACCGCGCCGGATTTCGCTATCGCCTATGTGCGCGTGATCGGTCAGCATCCGGACATGGTGGCGAAGGCCGTCGCATAGCTGGCGTCACCGAGGAGTTTCGGCTTGCATGTCGTAGTTTCGGCAGCTTCGCGAATTTGCCCATATGGCGAGCTGACGAAAAATTGAGATTTTGTGGTGATTCGGAGGAATCATGAACAGCTAGCGTACGCCGCCAGCGGAGAGCAGTTGCATTCGAGAAGCACAGTGGGGCGAGTTATTTACGGAAAGCCTTGTGCTTTGCCCTTTCGGCCACGTCCGATCTCAGAAATCCTAATCTTCGCAACAAAATAACCGGCTTTGACGACGATCCCCGCGACAAGCAAGTAATCCACATTTCAGCTACGGCGGCCAGGAGCCGTCCCTTTTCATTGCAGTGCGAATTCCGCTGCGTCGGTTCCAAACGCGCTGGCCCCATGGTCGGCTCGACCCACCAGCTGACGGAACCCGGCGAAGAGCTCACGGCCGAAGCCGAACTCATTGCCGATGAGATCGGCTTCCGCCGTCCGACGCAGCGCGAATTCCGCTGCCGGTACCAGCACTTCAAGCGTGCCGGCATCCGCATCCAGCCGGATGATGTCGCCGTCGTGGATCCTGGCGATCGGGCCGTCCTCGACCGCTTCCGGCGTGACATGGATCGCCGCCGGCACCTTGCCGGAGGCGCCGGACATGCGCCCGTCCGTGACCAGTGCGACGCGCTGGCCGCGATCCTGCAGGATGCCGAGCACGGTGGTCAGCTTGTGCAGTTCCGGCATGCCGTTGGCCTTCGGCCCCTGGAAGCGGATGACGGCGATGAAGTCGCCGGTGAGCGTGCCGGCCTTGAAGGCTTCGTTCAGCCCTTGCTGGCTGTCGAACACTTTGGCCGGCGCTTCGATGAGGCGCCGTTCCGGCTTCACCGCGGACGTCTTGATGACGGCATGGCCGAGATTGCCGGCCAGCACTTTGAGGCCGCCCGTCGGCTGAAAGGCTTTCTTGAACGGCGCCAGGACCTTCGCGTCGCCACTCGCGCGGGGGGCGGCTTCGCGCACGACGCTGCCGTCGGCACCGAGCTTTGCCTCGACTGCGTAGGGCCGCAGGCCTTCGCCCCATACCGTCTGCACATCTTCATGCAGCACGCCTTCGTCGAGCAGCTCGCGAATGAGGAAGCCGAGCCCGCCGGCGGCATGGAAATGGTTCACATCCGCAAGCCCGTTGGGATAGACGCGCGCCAGGAGCGGCACCGCTTCCGAGAGGTCGGAAATATCCTGCCAGGTCAGCGCGATCCCAGCGGCTGCGGCCATGGCGATCAGATGAATGGTATGGTTGGTCGAGCCGCCGGTCGCGTGCAGGCCAACCACGCCGTTGACGATGGAACGCTCGTCGATCATCCGCCCGACCGGCGTATAGGCGTTGCCAAGCGCGGTGATCGCCAGCGCCCGCTTGGTCGCCTCGCGGGTCAAGGCATCTCGCAGCGGCGTGCCCGGATTGACGAAGGAAGCGCCTGGCGTGTGCAGGCCCATGATCTCCATCAACATCTGGTTGGAGTTGGCCGTGCCATAGAAGGTGCATGTCCCCGGTCCATGGTAGGATTTGGACTCGGCCTCCAGCAGTTCGGCGCGGCCTGCCTTGCCCTCGGCATAGAGCTGGCGAACCCTGGCCTTTTCATCGTTGGGCAGGCCTGTCGTCATCGGCCCGGCCGGAATGAACACCGCCGGCAGATGGCCGAAGGTCAGTGCCGCGATCACCAGCCCGGGCACGATCTTGTCGCAGACGCCCAGATAAACGGCGGCGTCGAACATATTGTGCGACAGGCCGATCGCGGCCGCCATGGCGATGACATCGCGCGAGAACAGCGAAAGCTCCATGCCCGGCTGCCCCTGGGTGACACCGTCGCACATCGCCGGCACGCCGCCGGCAACCTGGGCGATGCCGCCGGCCTCCCGCGCCGCTTCCTTGATCAGCGCCGGGAATGTCTCGAAGGGCTGATGCGCCGACAGCATGTCGTTGTAGGAGGTGATGATACCGAGGTTCGGCACCTTGTCGGCACCCAGCGCCACTTTCTCCGAGGGGCTGCACACGGCAAAGCCATGGGCAAGATTGCCGCAGGACAGCACCGCCCGGTTGGCGGTCTGGTTCGATGCGCTGGCGATGCGGCCGAGATAGCGCTCGCGGCCCGGCTTGGAGCGTTGGCGGATGCGCTCCGTGATGGCTTCGATATCGCGTCTTGCGGTCATGGCGTTCGGTCCTTTCAAGCGAGGTCCCGGAAACATCCTCCCGCCGTTTGCCGGGACCAGATAAGTCTAGAGTTAGGGTGCCCAGAAAACCTCTACAGGCCTGGGGGCGGCGTCGAGCACGGCGCGGATCGGCTTTCGCGGACCGGGTGCCACCGCGCCGTCGAAGGCGGTGCGTTTGTCCTCGCCCTCTATGTGCAGCGCCAGGAAGCCGGCATCGACGATGCGCGCCAGCGACAGGGTCAGCCGCGGCTCGCCGGCGCTTGCCGCATGAACCGGCAGCACGATCCTGTGCGAGGACGGGTCGAGCAATTTCGCCAGATCGTCGGCGTCGGGAAAGAATGAGGCGGTATGGCCGTCAGGTCCCATGCCGAGCACGGCGACGTCGAGCGGCCAGGGCAGGGACTGGAGCGCCGCATTGTCCGATGCCGCGGCATCCTCGATGCTGACGGCTTCGTGATAGAGCGGCACGAACCGTGCCGCCGCAGCCGCGTTCTGCAACAGATTGGCGGCCACCAGTCCGGCATTGGAACGCGGCGAGGAGGCCGGCACGAAGCGCTCGTCGATCAGCGTCACCGTTACCTTGTCCCAGGCGATCGGCATTCCCGACAGGGCAGCAAAGAATTTTGCCGGCGTCGTGCCGCCGGAAACGGCCAGTAACGCCGTGCCGCGCGCCGCGATTGCCTTTGCCAGCCGGTCGGCGACGCGGCCGGCCAGCGCAGCCGCCAGTTCCGCGCGGTCGGAAAAGCCATTCCAGTTGTAGCTGGCGCTGTTCAATTGCTCTCGTGCCATGTCCGCCCGTCACGTTCGATCAGCGCTATCGAGGCCGAAGGTCCCCAGGTGCCCGCCGTATAGCCCTGCGCCTCCTGCCTGGCGCTTTCCCAGGCGTTCTGGATCGGGTCGATCCACCTCCACGCGGCCTCGACCTCGTCGCGGCGCATGAACAGCGTCTGGTTGCCGCGCACGACATCCATGATCAGCCGTTCATAAGCGTCCGGCGCGCGGCCGTCGAAGGACTGCGCGAAGCTCATGTCGAGCGAAATCTGCCGCAGCCGCATGCCGCCCGGACCCGGGTCCTTGATCATGATGAATTGCTTGACGCCTTCGTCGGGCTGCAGCCGGATGACCAGCTGGTTGGCGAAGATCGGCCCGGCGCTGTCGCCGCCGAAGATCGAATGCGGGATCGGCTTGAACTCGATGACGATCTCCGAGACCCGGGTTGCCAGCCGCTTGCCGGTCCTGAGGTAGAACGGAACGCCTGCCCAGCGCCAGTTGCCGATCTCGGCCTTGATCGCGACGAAGGTTTCGGTGTTGCTGTCCTTGCCGAGCTCCTCGACATAGCCTTTCACCGGCCCGCCTGCGGAAGCGCCGGCGCGGTATTGTCCACGCACCGTGTGCTTCGGCGCCTCGTTGCCGTTGATGCGCTTGAGCGCGCGCAGCACCTTCAGCTTCTCGTCACGCACGGCGTCGGCGTCCATCGACGATGGCGCTTCCATGGCCACCAGGCAGAGCAGTTGCAGCATATGGTTCTGCACCATGTCGCGCAGCGCGCCGGCCTTGTCGTAGTAGGTGACACGGTCTTCCAGGCCGACCGTCTCGGCGACGGTGATCTGCACGTGGTCGATATGGGCGGAATTCCACAGCGGCTCGTAGAGCGCATTGGCAAAACGCAGCGCCATCAGGTTCTGCACCGTTTCCTTGCCGAGATAGTGGTCGATGCGGAAGATCTGGCTTTCGTGGAAATCGTCTCCGACCAGATCGTTGAGCGTTTGCGCAGAGGCGAGGTCGCGACCGATCGGCTTCTCCAGCACGATGCGCGAGTTCGGCGTGATCAGGTCGTGTTCTTTCAGCTTGTGCGAGATGTCGCCGAACAGCGCCGGCGCCACCGCCAGATAGAAGGCGCGGATGCAGTCGCTGTCACCGATCGCCTTTTTCAGTCTGTCGAACCCCGCGCCGCTCGTGGCATCGGCCGGGACATAGGAAAGCCGCGCCAGGAAGGTCTTGAGCTCCTTGGGATCGATATCGGCCGCCTTGACGTGGTCGGAAATAGCCTGCTTGGCGAAAGCCCGAAATTCGTCATCGCTCATCTTCGAACGCGACGTGCCGATGATGCGGGTTGGCTCGGAAAATTGATGGTCGCGCTGGCGATAGTAGAGCGACGGCAGAAGTTTGCGTTCCGACAGGTCGCCGGTGCCACCGAAAATGATGAAGTCGAAAGGGTCGACGGGGATGATCTGGCTGGTCATGGTCTATCCGCTTTGACGCCGGTCGCGAGTACGCGGCTGATATATTCTAATCGATTTAAATTTTCCAGTGCCATGGTGTCACATCGACGACCGATCGCTACATATTTGCGTCGGTCCAGATGTGCGCTTGACACTGGCACCAAGCGGAGGCTTGTCGGCAAACGACAACTCCGCCAAGCCTTCGCAGTTGCAGCATAGGACGTGAATGTGACGAAAGCTAAGGGAGAATCAGCGCTTTGCCTGTCGTGGCACGGGCCATGACGCCGGCAGCCCGCGGTAAAAGCCACGCGATGAACCCAGGGAGCGGAAAAACATGCGTCTGAAGGACAAGGTCGCCATCGTCACCGGGGCCGCTTCGGGTTTCGGCGAGGGCATTGCCCGTCGCTTCGCCGAGGAGGGCGCCAGGATCGTCGTGGCCGACCTCAATGCCAAGGGCGCCGAACGCGTAGCCGGCGAGATCGGCGAGGCGGCGATCTGGACCCAGACCGACGTTTCGCAGCGCTCCGAATTCGACGAGATGGTCCATGCCGCCAAAAGCGCTTTCGGCCGTATCGACATCATGGTCAACAATGCCGGGTTCACCCATCGCAATGGCGACATGCTCGAAGTCGACGAGACGACATTCGACCTGATCACATCGGTCAACATGAAGGCCATCTATCATGCTGCCCTTGCCGTCGTGCCGATCATGGATCGGCAAGGCGGCGGCGTCATCCTGACCACGGCCTCCACTGCTGGCCTGCGCCCTCGGCCCGGCCTCACCTGGTACAATGCTTCGAAGGGCTGGGCGATCACCGCCACCAAGTCGATGGCGGTGGAACTCGCGCCGAAGAACATCCGCGTCAACTGCCTGTGTCCGGTGGCCGGCGAGACCGGCATGCTGGAAAAATTCATGGGCGCCGATACACCCGAAATCCGCGAGAAATTCCGCGCCTCGATCCCGCTCGGCCGGCTTTCGACCCCGCTCGACATTGCCAATGCGGCACTGTGGCTGGCCTCCGACGAGGCCGCCTTCATCACTGGCGTTGCGCTGGAGGTCGACGGCGGTCGCTGCATCTGACGCACATCGTCATCGCTGCGCCAAAGATCGGCTCGGCCGTGCCTGCCTTGACGGGGGGGCGCCGGTACGTCAGGCGCCGGTCTTGATGTAGGTTTTGTAGACCCAGCCTGTCTTGCCGTTGTAGACGATCTGGCACCAACGCTTGCAGCTCATCACTTGCACCGAGGTCTTGGCGGGCACCGTGACGATGGCGGCCGCATTCTTCTTCGGGCCGCTGCGCATAGTCACGGCCCTGAGGATGCGCCCGGTGCCAGCCGCGGCCGCTTTGCGCGGTTCGGCCTTGCTGTCGTCATCCTGCGCGGCAGATTGCTGCGACGGTACTTGTGGTTGCGCGGCGGGAATGGCGGCAGTCTGCGCGCCATCGGGACTGCTGCCCGCCGCCGGCGCCGGTGCGGCGACCTTGGCGAGCTCGGTGGCGGCGTCGGTGTCGGCAGCGGGTTGCGCGAATGCCGCCGCCGCCGGCTTGTCAGGCGTCTGCCCGGCCTTGCTCGCCGACTGGCCGGAAGCAGCCGGTGCGGTCTTCGATTGGGAGGCGGTCCAGCGCGGATCGTTCGCCGCGAGCGCCGGAATGGCGGCTTCCGAGACAGCCACGGTCGGCGAGACCTGGTCGGACTTTCGCGCCGCTTGCGGCACCGCCGCCGCGGCTACCGTGATCCCCGCCGGCGCGATCTTCGTCGTCTTCACCGGAACGGCCGGAATGGCTTGCTCTGGATTGGCAACCGCTTGCCGCTCGTTCGCCGGCAATGCCAGCCACAGTGCCACCGCGGCCACGCCGAGCAGCGCGGCCGTGCCGACCGCGGCAATCACCAGATGCGAGTTCGAACGGACTTCCTGCCAGAATGACGGGCGCATGTCGTAGCCGAACTGCATGGCAAAGCGCCGACGTTCCGGAGCACCGAAACTGAAGGGCTCTCTCACTCTTGCCACCTCCATAAGGGGCCGATGTTCTTCGATCAAACACCGCAATGCGTGCGTCGATCACACCGGTCCCAAATCAAACAGCGGGCGGGCCCGCAGAAAATCCCCGTCTATATTCGCCTAGAGATTGCACTTTTTGCCCGCGATTGTGGCATCAGTGCGCCATTGCTGAAGATTCTGCAACGCTTGGATGTCGCGGCCCCCATGATATTACTCAACAATTGTTAAATCCTGTCGCGCAACGCGAACCAGTTGAGCGCCAGGAAAAGCAGCGGCGCGCGCAAGCGCCGGCCACCGGGGAACGGCGGAATCTTCAAATCCTCGATCAGCTTTAGCCGGTCGCGGTTGCCGGCTACCGTTTCGGCATAGAGCTTGCCGAAGAAGTTCGACAGCATGACGCCGTGGCCGGAATAGCCGCCGGCCGAGATCACA
The DNA here is from genome assembly GCF_006442305.1 of Mesorhizobium sp. B2-3-6. Classification (NCBI taxonomy): domain Bacteria; kingdom Pseudomonadati; phylum Pseudomonadota; class Alphaproteobacteria; order Hyphomicrobiales; family Phyllobacteriaceae; genus Mesorhizobium; species Mesorhizobium sp. B2-3-6. The sequence continues at coordinate 82,797 of NZ_VFVW01000015.1, forward strand.
TTCGGCATCACTTCCCGCACGAACGGCTTTCTCGGCACCGTGATGCCGACATAGCCGCCCCAGCCATGCGTGATTTCGACGTCCCTCAGTGCGGGATAGAGTTCCGCGATCTGGCGGCGGATATGGATATGGATGTCCTTGGGGTCGTTGACGCCGTAGACCTCGCGTCCGCCGAACAGCAGCCGGCCATCCCTCGACTTGCGGAAGTAGCGCACGACGAAGCGGGAATCATCGACGGCCTCGCCGCCCGGCAGCACGTTCGAATCCGCTCCAAGCGGCACGGTCGCGCCGATGAACGAGCCGATCGGCATGATGTGCGCGGCACTCACCGGTTCGAGCGTGCCGCCATAGGCATTGACCGCGATCAGGCATTTCTGCGCTGTGATCGTCCCCCTGGCTGTCGAAACCTTCACCGTGCCGCCGCTCGAAACAATGCCGGTCGACGGCGTCGCTTCGAACAATCGTGCGCCGGCCTGTGCCGCCGCCCGCGCCGTGCCGGTCACCAGTTTCATCGGATGGATATGGCCGGTGCCGGTGTCGCGCGTCCCGCCGAAATAGGCTGTCGAGCCCAGCCGCTGCGCAGTTTCCGTCGCGTCCATGAACGAAATGTGCGGATAGGAGAAGCGGCTGGCCATGATCTCGGCATGCGCCTTGTAGTCGTCGACATAGCGCGGCTTGTGCGCAACCGAGAGCTGGCCCGGCATGTAGTCGATATCGATCTGGTTGGCGGCGGCGAATTCGAGCAGATGCGCCTTCGCCTCCTCGGCGAGGTCGAACAGTGCCTTGGCGCGGGAAAACCCGTACTCGGCCTCCAATTCCTCGGCCCAGGCGCGCTGCCCGGTGCCGAGCTGGCCGCCATTGCGCCCGGAAGCGCCGTCTCCGAAGCGATACGCCTCGATCAAAACCACATTGGTGCCCGCCTTGGCCAGATGCACCGCCGCCGACAAGCCGGTGAAACCGCCCCCAACGATAACGACGTCGCAGCTCCGGTCACCGTCCAGCGCCGGATACTCGGGTCGCGGGCCGGCCGTGTCCTCGTACCAGGAACGGCCGGGGGAGATCGGGGATTGGTAGGGCATGATGCTCACGGAGTAGGGGAGTAGGGGAGTAGGGGAGT
>NZ_VFVW01000016.1:0-67777 GCF_006442305.1 Mesorhizobium sp. B2-3-6
ACGGCGGCATCGTTGCCATACGGATCCATGATGGCGATGACCGCAGCGCCTGACTTGTAGCTTTTCAGCTCCGCATCAGTCGGCCGGCGCACCTTCAGCACCACGTCGGCCTTGGCCACATCGCCGGCCTCGCCGATCGAAGCGCCCGCCTTGGCGAACTCCTCATCGGGAATGCGCGATCGCGTGCCGGCACCGGCCTCCACAACCACTTCAAGACCCAGGCCGGCCAGCCGTTTCACCGTATCGGGCGAAGCCGCGACGCGCGGCTCGTTCGCATCGAGCTCACGAGGGATGAAAACCGTCTGTCCCACCGCATGATCCTTTCGGCTGGAACCTGTTTGCGCAAAGTGTCGGCCGGGGCGTCCGGCGACGTCAAAGGCAATGGGGTTTTGGAAAGACTATCGCAGAATGAAGGCGCCGACGGCCATGATCAGGACGAACAGGATAGTCGCCGAGAAGAAGCCGCCCGCGAAGAAACCGAAAGCCATCGCCAGAAGTATGGCGCCGCAGAAGAGTGATCCGTATTTGGCCAGCATGAGGAAGCCCGCATAGGTGCGGTCGTGCTCGGCATAGTCCATCTTCGCGCCCAGTTCGACAGGACCGGTCGGCGTGTGCTCAGCCATAGGAATACCCCTTCGAAGACATCTTTCAGGCACATAGCGAAAAGCCGCGCCGAGAGCAATGGCGCTATTGCCGCATCGCAGCCGACAACTGCCTCCAGGGAAATTTGAAGCAAAGCGCCCCTGCGTTCGGCAGAATCGCCGAACCGCTCCGGCTGCTTGTTTTCGCGCAATCCCGGACGAAGCCGGCTGGCGCGTCAACCGCGCTGTCCGTCTTTAGCCGGCGAGGTGCGGAAACAATCCAAGCAGGCCGGCTATGATCAGGTAGAGCGCGACGATGTAGTTCAGCAGCCGTGGCATGACCAGGATCAGCACCCCGGCGATCAGCGAGATAAGCGGCGTGAGCGCGAGCTGGGAAATATGCATGTCGGGGTCCTTTTGGCAGATACGTCGAAATGAAGACGCGGAGCGTCAACGCGCCGCCGTCATCAAAACGCGGATCTGGCCGGAAAGCTCCGGAGCTTTGCAAAATCAGGGGCCTCAGGCGGCCTCACGATAATATTTCGCCGTCGGCACGATAGACAAGGGCGTCAGCCGATTGATGGCCGGATTGGCGAACATCAACCGCTGTTCCATGGGCGTCGACCTGAAGAATGGGAAACGTTCGAGCGTCAGGCGCATATTTTCGCCGGCGGGGATTTCGAACAGGGCGATCCGGGTAAGAACGCCCGGAAACTCCTTAGCCTCGGTCCTCTGCACGGCATTGAAGTAACGAGAATAAAAATTGGAATGCTCGACCTTGACCGGCGTCAGCACAGAGTTCTGGCCAAAATAGAGCGAGGCCACCATGGCAAGCCTGAGTGTCAGAAACGGCAGCACTCCGGGTGCCGGCGCGGCATCAGGATCGGTTGCGAAGCGGGTTCCGTCGATGAAGGTTTCTCCGCGGGCAAGCCGCTCGATCAGTATTTCCGGATAGGCATCAACGGAGGGCGAATTCGGGTGCTCGATGGAAATGTAATGGAAGCGGATTGTGCTCACCAATTCGCCGTAGCAATAGACACCGAATCGGTAGGAATTGGGTAGATTGTCCCAGCGATCCTCGAACATGCCGCTGGCGAGCGGGCCGCACATGCCGGAGCGCAGATAGGACTTATAGCGAAGCCGGTAAATCGCTTCCAAATCCTCGCCCCCGGTAATGAGGCGATAATCGACATGCTCAAGCAGTTGCATCATCGATCGATTCAGCACCGAATCCCCGGCTGTGCTTACCCCGCCAGACGCATTCCTTGTAGCTGTTGCAGCATCCATCGTCTGTCCTCGAATTCGACCTAGGATAGGCTATTCGAGTTGAAATGAGACACAAGCCGAAATTTAGATCTTGTTGATTTACATTCCGTTAACCTTAATGGCCGGGAGCCGCTTGAGAATATCTTACTGAGCAATCGTCCGAGCGATTGCCACTGAGAGGATGTGGATCATGCCTCCGATACATCTGCGTAGTGAGGAAGACCTTTCAGCAGCATTGCGCAAAGCCAAAATCACGGCGGAACCGTATCCTGTCATCGAACGATTGAGTTCGACATCAAAGAGCATCGTGCGACTCGCACGCGCGGGGAATCCAATCGAGCGAAGTCGAAAATTACGGCGCTAACGGACCGTCCGTTTACCGGTGCGACGCAGGTCAGCGGCGAATGGCCAGGTGACATTCGACATCGTCTCGATACCCGACGCACTGAGCGCGGCACCGAACAGGAAGCCCTGCACGAGATCCGGTTTCACTTGCAAGGCCAGGATCTTGAGCTGCTCAAAGGTCTCGACGCCTTCGACAGTCACCGAAAGTCCAAGCGGCCGCGACAGATTGACAATGCCCTTCAGCAGCTCCAGCGAACGCTTGCTCTGGGTGACGTCCATCAAGAAGGAGCGATCGATCTTGATCTTGTCGAGCGGCAGCTTGTGCAGATAGCTCAGGCTCGAATAGCCGGTACCGAAATCGTCAAGTGCGATGCGCACACCGATCTGCTTCAGTTCCTCGATGTATTGACGTGTCAGCGACTTGTCATCGAGCAGCGCCGTTTCGGTGACCTCGATCTCCAGCCGGCCGGCGGCAAGGCCGGAGCTGGCCAGAGCGTCGCGAACCTTCTGGATGACGTCCCGGTTGCGGAAATCCTTGGCGGAGAGATTGACCGAGACGCTGGTGTGGTCCGGCCATTTGGCGCATTCGGTGCAGGCTGCCTGCAGCACGAAGGTGCTGATCTCGGAAATGATGCCCATTTCCTCCGCCAGCGGAATGAAGATGCCGGGCGAAATCGGCCCGAGGTCGGGATGGTCCCAGCGGCACAGCGCCTCGCAGCTGGCGATGCGCATCGTGCTCATCGCCACGATCGGCTGGTAGACGACGCGCAGGGCCTTGCCTTCCACCGCGCTGCGCAGATCCGCCTTCATCAGCTGGCGGTTGCGGAACGCAGCGTCCATGGCGGCCTCGAACAGCCGCCAGCCGTTCTTGCCGAGCTCCTTGGCCTTATAGAGCGCCAGGTCCGCCTTGACGATCATGGCGTCGACGTCGGTATCCCTGACCCGCGACAGCACGGCGCCGGCGCTGGCCTGGATGCGCAGCCCGTGGCCGGCGACGTCCACCTCCCCTTGCAATGCTGCAAAGATCTCGTCGATCTGAAGGGTCAGATGGCTTTCATCCTCTATACGGTCGAAGAAAACCATGAATTCGTCGCCGCCGAAGCGGCTGACGGTGATGCCTTGTCCCGCAATGGCGGCAAGACGCTCGGCCACCGCGTAGATCAATCCATCGCCGATCGGATGCCCGAGCGTGTCGTTGACACTCTTGAAATCGTCGAGGTCGAGCACGGCAAGGCCGCAGAGGCGGTCACGGTCGCCTGACGCCATCGCCTCGCCGATCAGTTCGTGGAAATAGGCGCGATTGGGCAGGCCGGTGAGATTGTCATAGCGCGCCATGAAGCGGATCTTGTCTTCCGCCTCGACGCGCGCCGTCACGTCCTCGAAGGTGATGACCCCGAGTTCCTGGCTGCCTTCGCGGGCGGAGAATTCGTAGTGCTGGCCATTGGCGAGCGAAACCAGGACCTTACGGTCGCGGCCCTCGCGCAATGCACGCGTCAGCTGGGCTTCGATGTAGCGGCAGTCCTTTGGGGCCAGCATGCCGCCCACGACGCCGCGCATCAAGAGACCATGGATTGACCGCCCAAGCAGCGCATCGGCCGATTTGAGCGACATCAGATGCGCGGCCTCGGCATTGGCGACCGCCACCCGACCGTCCGGGCCAAGCATGACGAGGCCATGCGACATGGTATTGAGCGCGCGATCGAATCTGAGCGCGAGCTTCCTCGCTTCCTTGTGGCCGATGACAGCCGAGAAAAGCACATCGCGGACGTGGTCGGCGCTGTTGATCGTGACGAAAGTCAACGGGATGATCATCAGACCGAGAATGACCGAAGGCACATCCATGCGCAGCAAAAGTGCAAGTGCTGCCGGACCAATGAAGGTCACGGAAAAAACCCGCACCATAATGGGAGAGCCGTAGTTCCGGCCAACAACCGTCACCAAGGTCGCGATGGCCAGCGACGTCGCGGCCAGTTCGGCAAAGGGATCGGGATAGACATAGATCGATATGAAGCACAGTGCGCCCAACGTTAGGCCCTGCACGCTGCCCTTGAGGATGTAGTTGCGCTCCCACCGATGCGCCTCCTGGACGTCGGCTATTACACCGCCTGCCTTCCGGAAGGCGCGAATGCCGAAATAGCGGTAAAGGCAGATGGACAGCAGAACAAAAGAGAAAGCCAGGAACAACGGATTGTTCGTGCGCAAGTAGATCATTAGTCCGAGGATCCAGTAGCACACGCCACCGATCACCAGCATGTGGGCGTTGTCGAACAACGACCGCACAAACTGGATATAAACATCCGCTGGGATGTTTTCGGTCTTTGTTCTGCCCATGTCGTCGGCCCAACGCTAGGCCTCGTCATCTCACATCCGCCTTAAGAAAGGCTTAGAACAGCGGTTTTGGGCGGCTTGCCGAAGGCGCGCAAAGCAGGACAGACTGGGAGAATTGGGCTTTAGGTAAACAAGGCCATCACTCGGCGGCCTGGAGTTCCGCCCTCGCTGACGTGCCGGACAGGCGCTCGAGCAGCCTTTGGCGCTCGCCGGCCGCCTTTTGAGCGCTGGCTTGCCGAACATGGCCGTAACCGCGGATGAGTGCCGGGACCGAGACGAGGGCCGTGGCGGCCTCGATGTTGTCCGGCGCCAGCGAGTTGGCGACGCGTTGCAGGTCGGCCTCATATTGCGCCAATAATTGCCGCTCCATGCGCCGCTCGGCGGTGTAGCCGAACAGGTCGAATGCTGTCCCGCGCAGGCCCTTCAGCGCCGCCAGCATGCGGAACCCTTTCATCATCCAGGGACCGAAGCTCGATTTCCTCGGTTTGCCGTCATTGCCGCGACGGCCCAGAATCGGCGGCGCCAGATGGAATTCGAGTTTTTCGTAACTCTGGAACTGCTTGCCGAGTTCGGCGGCGAAGGAGCCGTCGGTATAGAGCCGCGCCACCTCGTATTCGTCCTTGATCGCCATCAGCTTGAACAGGTTCCTGGCCGCCGCTTCCGTCACGGCGCTCGAACCGGGCGCGGCCTTGGCTTCGGCCGCGCGCAGGGCAGCGATCCTGCCGGCGTAGCGCTTGCCATAGGCGGCGTTCTGATAGGCGGAAAGGAAAGCGATCCGGCGGGCAATGATTTCGTCCAGCGTCTGGGCAATCGTGGCGGGTTGGCCGTCCTTGCCCGGCTGGACGAGGCCACGCACGAAATCCGGCTGATGCGCGGCGCGGCGGCCCCAGCGGAAGGCGGCGATATTCATCCCCACCGCCTCGCCGTTCAATTCGATCGCCTTTTCGACGGCTTGCGCCGACAGCGGCAGACCGCCATGCTGGAAGGCGAAGCCGAGCATGAACATGTTGGCGCCCAGCGAATTGCCGAACAGGGCGGTGGCTGTGCGGGTGGCGTCGAAGAAATGCGCCTTGTCGTCGCCGGCAGCAGTGCGGATCGCCTTCTTCAAGCGCTCGATGGGCAGCGAGAAATCGGCCGAGCGGGCAAACTCGCCCGGCATGATCTCGGCAGTGTTGGCGAGGAAGATGGTGTGGCCCTCGCGCACCGCGGCCAGCACCTTCTTGGCGCCCGACACGACGAGATCGCAGCCGAGCACGAGATCGGCTTTGCCGGCCGAGACACGGATGGCATGGATGTCATCGGGCGTGCGGGCGATGCGGACATGGGTGAACACCGAACCGCCCTTCTGGGCAAGCCCGGCCATGTCGATCATGCCGCAGCCCTTGCCTTCGAGATGAGCCGCCATGCCGAGCACGGCGCCGACGGTGACGACGCCGGTGCCGCCGACGCCGTCGATGATCGCCGCCCAGCCCTGTTCGCCGAGCGGGAATTCGGCGGCTGCTGGAACGCCGTCGAGCGGATCGGTCTTGCCGGCGATGCCTTCGGCCTTGCGGATCTTGGCGCCATGCACCGTGACGAAGGACGGGCAGAAGCCATTGACGCAGGAAAAATCCTTGTTGCAGCTCGACTGGTCGATCCGGCGCTTGCGGCCGAACTCGGTCTCCACCGGCTGGATGGAGACGCAGTTCGATTGGACGCCGCAGTCGCCGCAGCCCTCGCAGATCAGTTCGTTGATGAAGACCCGCTTGTCGGGATCGGGAAAGGTTCCGCGCTTGCGACGGCGGCGCTTTTCGGCGGCACAGGTCTGGTCGTAGAGCAGGATCGAAACCCCGCTAACGCCGCGCAGCTCGCGCTGGACGAGATCGAGATCGTCGCGGTGATGGATGGTGGCGCCGGCCGGGAACTCGACCTTGCCGGCATATTTGTCGGGTTCGTCTGTGACGACGGCGATGCGCTCGATCCCTTCGGCTCGCACCTGCCTGGCGATCATGTCCACCGTCAGGCCGCCTTCATGCGGCTGGCCGCCGGTCATGGCCACCGCGTCGTTATAGAGTATCTTGTAGGTGATGTTGGCGCCCGACGACAGCGCGAAGCGGATCGCCAGCGTGCCGGAGTGGTTGTAGGTGCCGTCGCCGAGATTCTGGAAAATGTGGTCGCGCTTGGAAAAGGGCGCCTGGCCGACCCACTGCGCGCCCTCGCCACCCATGGCGGTGAAGCCGACAGTATTCCTGTCCATCCACAGTGCCATGAAATGGCAGCCGATGCCGGCCGCGGCGATCGAGCCATCCGGCACCTTGGTCGAGGAATTGTGTGGGCAGCCGGAGCAGAAGAAGGGCGTGCGGGAGCCGATGTCCGACGCGTCTGCGAGCATGGCCTGGAACTGGCGCAGCTTCGCCACCCGCGCTGAAATCTCTTCCGACGGACCGATGGTTTTCACGATCCTTTCGCCAAGGGCAATGGCGATTTCGTTGGGGTCGAGCGCGCCCTTGGCCGGAAACAGCCAGTCGCCGCGCTCGTTCTTCTTGCCGACGATGACGGGCTGCGTGGCGGTGCCGTAGAGGCTCTCGCGAAGCTGCACCTCGATCAGCGAACGCTTCTCCTCGACGACGACGATGGTGTCGAGGCCGCGCGCGAACTCGGCAATGTGCTGGAAATCGAGCGGCCAGGGGCAACCGACTTTGAACAGCCGCACGCCGATGCGGCCGGCGGCGGCCTCGTCGATGCCGATATCCTCGAGCGCCTGGCGGACGTCGAGATAGCTTTTGCCGATGGTGATGATGCCGATCCTGGGATTGCGGCCGCCCGAATAGACGACGCGGTTCAGCCCGTTGGCATGGATGAAGGCCGACGCGGCGGCGCGCTTGTACTCATGCAGCCGCTCCTCCTGGCCGAGCATGTCGATCTCGTGGCGGATGTTGAGGCCGCCGGGCGGCATGTCGAACTCGGGATTAACGATGTTCAGACGCTCGATCGAGGCATCGACCGAGGCCGTCGATTCGATGTTGTCCTTGACGCATTTGATGGCCGCCCATGTGCCGGCGAAGCGCGACATGGCAAAACCGTAGAGCCCGTAATCGATTATCTCCTGGACACCGGCCGGGTTGAGGATCGGCACCATGGCGTCGACGAACAGGAATTCGGTGGCATGCGCGTTGGTCGAGGATTCGGCCATGTGGTCGTCGCCCATCAAAGCGAGCGCACCGCCATGTTTCGACGAGCCGGCCAGATTGGCGTGGCGGAAGACGTCGCCGGAGCGGTCGACCCCCGGACCCTTGCCGTACCAAACCGAAAAAACGCCGTCACGGGTGCCTTCGCCCAGCAGTTCCGTCTGCTGCGATCCCCAGCAGGCGGTAGCGGCGAGTTCCTCGTTAAGTCCGGGCTGGAAGACGATGTCGGCTTGGGCGAGCTGTTTTTTTGCCTTCCACAGCTGCATGTCGAGGCCGCCCAGCGGCGAACCGCGATAGCCGGAGACGAAGCCGGCCGTGTCCAGGCCCGCGCGGCGGTCGCGCTCGCGCTGCATCAGCAGCATGCGGATGACCGCCTGGGCGCCGGACAGGAAGATGCGTTCCTTCCCCAGGTCGAACTTGTCGTCGAGCGCGACGTCGTGCAGCGTCATCAGGCATTTCCTCTGCGGAGGCCGCGCGGGGGCAGGCAGCCAGCGTCGGGATCGGATGACGCATCCTTTCTCCCCTTGCAAGACAGGTCAAACGAAATCGGACGTGCCAGGCAACGCGCAACGAACGATCCGCCGTCATCCCTTGCCCGGTATGAAATCGCCCCGCGAGCAATGTCCGGCGTACGAAAATTTCGCTTGCCTTTCGGCTTGGCGGCGAGCGTCAGGTGCCCTTGGAGCAGTCGGGCTTCGGCTCGCCCGGCAGCTTGCCGTCGGGGTGGCCGACGAGATCGGGATTGGCGGTGTAGAGCTGGTCAATGACGAGCGGCCGATCGGGCAGGATGGACTGGTCTTCGGTGGACATCAGCGTGGTGTCGATCTTCTGCAGGACCGCGCCGTCGGAGCCCTTGATGGCGATGGCGATCGTATAAGGCTTGTTCTTGACGACGCAGGTCAAAGCCGGGCTCTCCAGCGTCACCTTGTCGAGCTTGGGCCAGACCTTCTGCTCGACCACCAACGGCGCGCCGCCGGCCGGATCCTGGAAGCTGGCGACCGCGACCTGGCCCTCTCCCATCGGGCGCAGGGGCCGCAGCGTCACGACATAGGTCGCCCTGGCAAGACGATAGTTGAAGACGAATATCTTGCCCGAAATCTCGAACAACTTGCCTTCACCGTCCTTGGCGGTGTCGCGGCAGGCGCCGAGCGCCATCGCCGCGATCAGCGCCATGCCGAGCAGGGCTGAACGAGAGCTAATCCTGGACATTGTTGACCTCATTGGCCGCCCTGCGGCGGCGATAGTGGCGGCTTGCCTTCTGGCGGTTGCCGCAGACCGCCATGTCGCACCACAGGCGGCTGGAATTGCGGCTGCGGTCGACGAACAGCCAGGTGCAGTTGGGGCAGATCCTGAGCCTGGCGACCGTGTCGTTGCGCAGCAGCGACAGGGCGGAAACCGCCAGTGCCGCTTCGAATGCGATCGGCGTTGCCGGATCGCCGAACGGCTTTCCGGGCGCTACGATCTCGGTCCGGCTGCCGGCAAGACCGTCGGCGCAGGCCCCCAGCAAGCCTGAGAGATGATCGGTGGCGACGGCGCCCCTCAACACGGCGTGGCGAAACAACCGGTCCGTCGCCTCGCGGATCGCCAGCACGACAGGCGCGATTGCTGTCGGCGCGGAGACCGCCAGCCGCCTGCCGCCAAGCTCGGCGGCGCGAAAGCCGCTCGCCGCGTCCGCGAAGCGGGCGATCTCGCGCGGATCGTCAAAACGGTCGAAGGTCCTCTCGGGATCGGCACGCAGCACGACGGTGTTCGCCGTGTCGAGCGCGAGCAGGCCGCCGGTGAAGCGGTGCGGGGTCCAGGATACCGTCATGTCCGAAATCTAACCGATAAATGGCATTTGACAAGTTAGATTCGACGATGCAAGTCTGCCCTGAAGCGGGTATTGCCGCTCTCTGTCTGGAGCGTATCGTCGTCCCAAAACCGCTATGCGCTTTGGGCGACATGCCCCCGAGGATTTTCGCATGCTGTATCTGTTCCAGCAGGTCCTGAACGGGCTGCATTCAGGCGCACTCTATGCGCTGCTGGCGTTCGGCTATGTGCTGACCAACGGCATCCTGCACCGCACCAACCTGGCCTATGGCGCGCTGTTCGCCTTTTGCGGACAGACGATGATCCTGACCGCCGCCTTCGGCTACCAGGTGCTGTGGCTGACGCTGACGGCGGCGGTGGTGCTCGGCGTCGCAGCGGCTTTCCTCTACGCCGCGCTCATCAGCCGCGTCCTGTCGCGCAGCGTCTTCGAACCGCTGGCCGACCGCTCGCCCAATGCGATCGTGGTGACCACGCTTGGCATCCTGCTGGTTTTGTCGGAAGCAAGCCGCATCGCGGCCGACACGCATGATCTGTGGCTGCCGCCTATGCTGGCGCAGCCTGTCGTTTTCGCGCAGGATGCCCGCTTCAAGGCGACATTGACGCTGATCCAGCTGCTCGATTGCGCCGTGGTGCTGGCGGCGGTGGCGCTTGCGGCATGGGCCTTTGCCCATTCGAATTTCGGCCGGCGCTGGCGCGCCGTCTCCGACGATCCCAAGGCGGCCGCCATGTGCGGCGTCGATGTGCGCGCCGTGTTCCGCCACGCAGTGCTGTTCGGCGGTTTCTGCGCCGCGCTGGCCGGCGTCATGGCCGGCCTCTATTACGGCAATGTCAGTTTCGGTTCCGGCCTCGTCTACGGGCTGAAGATCCTGTTCGTGACGGCGGTCGGCGGCTATCTCTCACCGCCGCGGGCGGCCCTGGGCGCTGCCGCCTTCGGCATGGCCGAGTCGCTGTGGGCCGGCTATTTCCCGGTGGAATGGCGCGACGCATGGATGTACCTGTTCCTCGTCGCCATGCTGGTGCTGATCGGCGCTGGCCGCGACCAGACCAAGATCGCGTGATCCGCATCAGACTTTGGTTGCATGACGCCTGCCACCGATAAGCCTGTTTCGGCAACGAAACGACCGCCTTAACGCTTTGATTTTGCCCACGAACCCTGCCGGAAGCCGGTTCCGGTTTTCCGAGCCCTGCGCCGCAGCCCTGCGCTTCGTCGGCTTCCTCGTCTCACAACCGCGTTGACAGCGCCGCTCCTGTGTTGACCCGTCCTGCCACGCACGGCATACGGTTAGGCCACAGCGGCGCGGCGTAAAACAACGGGGAGCCGTCGCGCCTCGGACAAAAGGGAGGAATGCATGGCAGGGCTTCTCGCTCTATCCAGGACGATCGACCGTGTGAACGAGTTCATCGGCAAATGGATATCGTGGTTGATCCTGCTGGCAATCCTAGTGAGCGCCGCTAACGCGACCATCCGCAAGGTGTTCGACACCTCGTCGAATGCGTGGCTGGAGCTGCAATGGTACCTGTTCGGCGCCGCCTTCATGCTGGCGGCGGCCTACACGCTGAAGCAGAACGACCATATCCGCATCGACATCGTCTATGGCCTGTTCCCGCGCCGCGTGCAGCACTGGATCGACCTTTTCGGCCATGTCTTTTTCCTGATGCCGTTCGTGATGCTGATGGTGATCTATTTCGTCCCGTATGTGTCGCTGTCGTTCCGCAGCGGCGAAATGTCGAACAATTCCGGCGGGCTGATCATCTGGCCGGCAAAGGCGATCCTGCTGGTCGGCTTCTTCCTGCTGGCGCTGCAGGGCATCTCCGAGATCATCAAGAAGATCGCCATCATGCGCGGCGACATGGACGACCCGACCCCGTTCATATCGGCGCATGAGCAGGCGGAACTCGAAGCCAAGGCACTGGCCGACGAGGTGCGCTCGTGATCGAGTTCATCGCCCAGAACATGGCGCCGATCATGTTCGCCTCGCTGGTCCTCTTCCTGCTGATCGGCTATCCCGTCGCCTTCTCGCTCGCCGCCAACGGACTTTTGTTCTTTTTCATCGGAGTCCTGGTCTCACCCTATTCGGGCGGCTCGATCAATCTCGCCTGGCCGCTGCTGCATGCGTTGCCGGATAATTTCTACGGCAGCCGGGTGATGTCGAACGACACGCTGCTGGCGATCCCTTTCTTCACCTTCATGGGCATCGTGCTCGAGCGATCGGGGATGGCGGAAGACCTGCTCGATACGATCGGCCAGCTGTTCGGGCCGATCCGCGGCGGGCTTGCCTATGCCGTGATCTTCGTCGGCGCGCTGCTGGCCGCGACGACCGGCGTGGTGGCGGCATCGGTCATCGCCATGGGGCTGATCTCGCTGCCGATCATGCTGCGCTACGGCTATGACCGCCGGCTGGCGTCCGGCGTCATCGCCGCGTCCGGAACGCTCGCCCAGATCATCCCGCCGTCGTTGGTGCTGATCGTGCTCGCCGACCAGCTCGGCCGCTCGGTCGGCGACATGTATGCGGGCGCGCTGATCCCCGGCATCGTGCTGACCAGCCTCTACATGCTCTACATCCTGATCATGACGATCGTCCGGCCGAATTCGATGCCGGCGCTGCCGCTGGAAGCACGCACGCTCGGCCATGGCGTCGTGTCGCTGCTGGTGGCGTTGCTGGCGACGGTGGCGATCTCCTACGCGGCCTACCGCTATCTCGCACCGACCCATGGCGACAATGCCGACATCCTCGGCGCCAGCATCGGAGTGGCCGTGATCTATATCGTTGCGATCGCCGATCAGCGCCTGAAAATCAACATGATGTCGCGGCTGGCGCAGCAGGTCGTGATCGTGCTGATCCCGCCATTGGCGTTGATCTTCCTGGTGCTGGGCACCATTTTCCTTGGCATCGCCACTCCAACCGAGGGCGGCGCCATGGGCGCTGTCGGCGCGCTGGCGATGGCGGCGATCAAAGGCCGGCTGTCGCTCGACGTGGTCAGGCAGGCGCTCGCTTCGACGACAAGGCTGTCGTCCTTCGTGCTGTTCATCCTGATCGGCGCGCGCGTCTTCTCCCTCACCTTCTACGGCGTCAACGGCCACATCTGGGTCGAGCATCTCCTGACCTCGCTGCCGGGCGGCGAGGTCGGCTTCCTGATCGGCGTCAACATCCTGGTCTTCGTGCTTGCCTTCTTCCTCGATTTCTTCGAACTGGCCTTCATCATCGTGCCGTTGCTGGCACCGGCCGCCGACAAGCTCGGCATCGACCTGATCTGGTTCGGCGTGCTTCTGGGCGTCAACATGCAGACCAGCTTCATGCATCCACCCTTCGGCTTCGCGCTGTTCTACCTGCGCTCGGTCGCCGCCCGGGTGCCCTATCTCGACCGCTTGACCGGCAAGCAGATCGCGCCGGTGACCACGGGCCAGATCTATTGGGGCGCCGTGCCGTTCGTCTGCATCCAGGTGATCATGATCGGGCTCACCATCGCCTTCCCGCAAATGGTGATGCACTACAAGGGCACAGCGGTCGATTCCGGCACGATCGACTATACGGTGCCGGAGGTGCCGGGACTGACGCCGCTCGGCACGCCGCCGGCCGGGAGCGGAACCGCACCCGCCACTGGCGCCCCGCCGCCCGCCGCGCCTGCCGCGCCCGACCTGTCGCAACCGCCGAACTTCGGCGACACGGCGCCCGCCAAACCGGCGGCACCACAGCCGGATCTGTCGCAGCCGCCGAATTTCAACTGATGCCGGAGGTCGCAAAACCATGAAAGCGGTACGGCTGGAAGCGGTTGGCAGCATCACGCTGCGCGAGGTCGCCGAGCCGGTTCCCGGGCCTGACGATCTGCTGGTGCGCATCGAGGCCTGCGGCGTCTGCGGCACGGACCGGCATCTCTTCCACGGCGAGTTTCCCTGCCGGCCGCCGGTAACGCCCGGACATGAGTTCTCCGGCATCGTCGAGGCAATGGGACATTCCGTGAGCGGCTTCTCGATCGGCGACCGCGTCACCGGCGATCCCAACATCGCCTGCGGACGCTGCCGCCATTGCCATGCCGGCCGCATCAATTTGTGCAGCAATCTCAATGCCATCGGCATCCATCGCGACGGCGGCTTCGCCGACTACGTCGTGTTGCCGCAGAAACAGGCCTTCATCCTGCCCGCGGACTTGAAGCCGACGCACGGCGCCTTCTGCGAGCCGCTCGGCTGCTGCCTGCATGGCGTGGATCTGGCCGAGATCAAGCCCGGCTCCTCGGTCGCCATACTTGGCGGCGGCGTGATCGGCCTGCTCACAGTGCAACTGGCAAGGCTTGCAGGGGCGACGACCATCATCCTGTCGACGCGACAGGCATCACGGCGCGCACTGGCCGAGGAGCTCGGCGCGACGGCAACGGTCGACGCAAGCGCCGCCGACGTCATCGATGCCATCTCCGGGCCAGCGGGACTGGTGCCCGGCGGTGTCGACGTGGTGCTCGAATGTGCCGGTGTCCAGGAAACGGTCGAGCAGTCGCTGCGGCTGGCGAGGGCCGGCGGTACGGTCGTCATTGTCGGCGTGGTGCCGCAAGGCATGAAGGCGGCGTTCGAGCCCTTCGATCTTCTGTTTCGCGAGTTGAAGGTCCTCGGCTCCTTCCTCAACCCCTACACGCACCGCCGCGCCGCCGAGCTGATCGCTTCGGGCGCGATCGAGATCGACCGGCTGATCTCCAGGCAGGTGCCGCTGGAAGAGGCCGCCGCGGTAATCGCCAACCCGCCTGCCGCCGGCGAGGTCAAGGTGGTGGTGGTGCCGGACCGAGGCTGAGTGCCGCTGTCGCTTCGAACCCGTTCGACCCCCGGCCCTGCGGCGCAAGTTTCGACGCCTTCGACTATCGATGTTTCCAGCACCGACGCCCAACGAATAAACCCCGGACTACCGAGTCCGGGGTCTTCGAAAGGAGGCAGAAAAACCTTACAGCTTGCCGTTGCGCTGCTGGACCATCATGAAGGTGTCGTAATTGTACTCGGCCACCTGCGCCCAGAGATAGTGCTCCTTACGGAATCCCTTGATCGAGTCCCAGATCTTCTTAAACGGCGCGTTCGAGGCTTCCATTTCGGCGTAGACCTCATTGGCCTTCTCGAAGCAGGCGGACATGATCTCCTGGCTGAACGGACGCAGTTTGGCGCCGCCGGCCACCAGCCGCTTCACCGCCGCAGGATTGAGATAGTCGTATTTCTGCAGCATGTTGGCATCGGCGGCTTGCGCGGCGGTATGCAGCAGCGACTTGTAAGTCGGCGAAAGTTCTTCGTATTTCGCCTTGTTGAACATCAGGTGGACGGTCGGGCCGCCTTCCCACCAGCCTGGATAGTAGTAGTAGGGCGCAACCTTATAGAAGCCGAGCTTCTCGTCGTCATAGGGGCCGACCCATTCGGCTGCGTCAATGGTGCCCTTTTCGAGCGCCGGGTAGATGTCGCCGCCGGCGATCTGCTGCGGCACGACGCCGAGCTTCTGCACAACCTTGCCGGCGAAGCCGCCGATGCGCATCTTGAGGCCGGAAAGGTCGGCCACCGTGTTGATCTCCTTGCGGAACCAGCCGCCCATCTGCACGCCGGTATTGCCGCCAGGCAGGCCGAACAAGCCTTGCGTGGCGAGAAATTCGTTGAACAGGTCGATGCCGCCGCCATGATAGTGCCAGGCATTCATGCCGCGCGCGTTGAGCGAGAACGGAACCGCCGCGCCCAGCGCCCAGGTCGGATCCTTGCCCCAGTAATAATATGCCACCGTGTGGCAGGCCTCGACCGTGCCGGCGGTCGTGGCGTCGGCCGCCTGAAGGCCGGGCACCAGTTCGCCAGCGGCGAAGACTTGGATCTGGAAATTGCCGTCGGTGGCTTCCGAAAGCATCTTTGAGAAGACCTCGGCGCCGCCATAGATCGTGTCGAGCGATTTGGGAAAGGACGACGCCAGCCGCCAGGTCACCTTTGGATTGGACTGGGCTATGGCCGGCGCGGCGAGCGTGGCGGCGGCCGCAGCCGCGCCAACGCCGGTCGTCCCGGCCTTGCGGATGAATGAACGACGATCCATGAAGTCCTCCCTTTTGGATCAACAAACCGACGTGCGGCGCATGCTCGATGTCCCGCACGGCTGGGCGAAACAATACACGGGCAAGGAGTCGAGTCCAGCGTGGCGGCCTGATTTGACGGCGTGTGCGCAGGGCCTTGCAACTATAGTCTAACGGGCCGTTTGGTGGCCCATCCGACGGACCGAAACTTGTCATGGAAAAATGTGCTGGGATCGCCTATTTTGAAGGCAGGATTCCCCGGCCCAGATGGAAAACAAAGCCAAAATGCAGCAGCCGCTCGTCGCCATATCGACCGACGTCCGTCAATTCGACAACTACACCTGGCATGCCGCCCCACAGCAATATCTGGAGGCGGCGATCGCCGGCGCCGGCGTGTTTCCGGTGCTGGTGCCCTCGTTCGGCGATCGGCTCGATTTCGATGAGCTGCTGTCGTCGGTCGACGGCGTCATGCTGACCGGCTCGAAATCCAATGTCGACCCCTCGCTCTATGGCGGCGATGCCAGCGAGGCGAACGGCCCCTATGACCCGGCACGCGACGCCACCACCTTGCCGCTGATTCGCAAAGCGATCGAGCGTGGCGTGCCGCTGCTTGCCATCTGCCGCGGCATCCAGGAGATGAACGTGGCGCTGGGCGGCACGCTGGGCACTGAAATCCAGGAGCGTGAAGGCTCGCTCGACCACCGCGCGCCGGTGAGCGACAATCAGGACGAACGTTTCGCGATTCACCAGACCGTTTCGATCAAGGCGGGCAGTTGCCTGGCCAGTGTGTTTGGGGCCGGCGACATGAAGGTCAACTCTTTGCACCGCCAGGCAATCGGCCGGCTTGGTTCGAAGCTGCAGATCGAAGCCGTGGCCGACGACGGCACCGTCGAGGCGGTCTCTGTAAAGGATGCCCGCGCTTTCGCGGTCGGTGTCCAGTGGCATCCCGAATACTGGGTCAAGTCGGATAGTAACTCGGCCAAGATCTTCCGGGCCTTCGGCGACGCGGTTCGCCTGCATGCGGCTGCCAAGGCCGGCGCCCGCGCGGCGGCGGAGTAATCAGTCGTCGGTGCTCGGGTCCCCGGCGGCCGCCAGCGACAGCAGCGGCAGTGCAGGAGCGTAGGATTCGAATCCGTCGCCATCGGCGACCGCGAAGGTGACGATCGGATCGACGCCGTTGACGCTGAAGGCGACCGTGCCGTCCTCCTGCTCGCGCCAGAATTTCGCCCGCTCGATGCCTGGCATGAGTCGGCTACAGTTCGGAGCCACCGTCAAAAGCGACAGGCCGTCCGAGACGGTGGCGCCGCGTTTGATTGCGCAAACCCCCTCATCACCATTGGCGACCAGCCTGTAGGTGTCGGGCGGCGTGGCCTCTTCAGCGACGCTTTCGCCAGTGCCGCCATGAAACAGCTGAACGCCGCCAAACAGGGCGGCGGCTCCGATCAGTACGGAAAGCGTTTTCATGGTGATCCTCATCCATGCGTACGGACAGGATGAAGAATGATTTCAAAGGGTTAAGCTGACGTTAATAAATATGGCAGCCCGACCTCTCAGCCGCGCGCCTTCACATGCACCGTCTCGGGCACAGGTGTGATCGACCGGCGCTCGCTGAACCAGGACACCAGATTGTCGACGCACAGATCCGCCATGGCGCGACGTGTGTGCTCCGACGCCGAACCGACATGCGGCAACAGACTGGCATTGGTCGCGTCAAGCAGCGCCCGCGGCACGTTCGGTTCGTCGGCGAAGACATCGAGCCCGGCGGCGGCGATAGTGCCCTTGGCGAGGGCTGTCGCAAGCGCCGCCTCGTCGACCGTGCTGCCGCGCCCGATATTGACGAAGACGCCGTTGGCGCCAAGCGCCGACAGTATCTCGGCATCGACCGCCTTTTCCGTCGAGGCGCCGCCCGGGACCACCGAAATCAGCGTGTCGACTGTTTCGGCGAGGCCCTTCAGCGTCGGATGATAGGGATAGGACAGGCCCTCGACCCGGCGCCGGTTGTGATAGGCGACGGGCAATCCGAACGCCTCCAGCCGGCGGGCAATAGCGAGCCCGATGCGGCCCATGCCGAAAATGCCGGCGCTGCGGCCGCGCAAGGTAAGCCGGCTCAAGGGATAGTTGCCCTTGCGCTGCCAGCTGCCGTCGCGCAGCCAGGTTTCGGCGCGCGGCAGGTCGCGCACGGTGTTGATCAGCAGGCCGATGGCGGTGTCGGCGACCTCCTCGGTCAGCACATCCGGCGTGTTGGTGACCATGATGCCGTGATCGCCAGCGTGGCGGGCATCGACCGAATCATAGCCGACGCCGAAACTGGCGACGATCTCAAGCTTCGGCAATGCATCCATGAAGGCCGCGCTGATGCCGCCGAACGAGGCGATGGCGCGCACGTTGTCGCGCATATCATCGGTGACCAGGGACGGCTCGGCGCGCTCGATCCCGACACGCCTGAATGTCCGGTCGATGCGCTCGACCGCGTGGTCGTTGAAATGCCCCGGCACCAGGATGGCGACGGTTTGCAGTTGCTCGGGCCTCGTCATGCACGCTCCACCGGCTTGCCGGTCGACTGTCGCACATGCAGTTCCGGCTTGATCAGTTCCTGAGAGGGCCGCACCGTCTGCCCGTTCAGCTTGTCGAGCAGGGCGCTGGCGGCGCGGCGGCCAACCTCGCGCTGACCGTTCCACACGGTGGTCAGCGCCGGCGTGGCGATTGCCGCCTCCTCGAGATCGTCGTAGCCGGTGACCGATATGTCTAGGCCGGGCACCAGGCCGGCGCGCGCGATGCCGTTCATCAGGCCGATGGCGACGAGGTCGTTCCAGCAGCAGGCGGCTGTCGGCTTGTCCTTCAGGGCCAGAAACTGTCCGGCGGCCTCGAAGCCAGCCTGCTTGGTGCGCGGGCCGGGGATGCGCCAGGCCGGCCGCACTTCCAGCCCGGCGGCCTCCATGGCGTTGACATAGCCCTGGTAGCGATCGCGGCCGGTCGAGGTCTGGTCGGTGCCGCCGATCATGGCGATGCGCTTGTGGCCGAGCGAGATCAGGTGATTGGTGGCAAGCCCCGTGCCATAGGCATCGTCGCCGCGAAAAACCGGCACGTCGGCGCCCTCGACGGTGCGCGCGATCAGCACCGCCGGCAGGCCGTTTTCCTCGGCCATCAGAATATCCGAGGCCGGAGTACCGATGGCCGGCGACATGATGACGCCGTCGGCACCGAGCTGCAACAGCGTGTCGATGAAAGTGCGCTGCTTCTCGAGCTGGTCGTAGTGATTGGACAGGATGAAGGTCTGGCGGCTGCGGTCGAGCTCGCTTTCGATCGAGCGCAGGATCTCGGCGAAGAACGGGTTCATGATGTCATGCACGACGACACCGACAATGCCCGAACGCGAGGTGCGCAGGCTGGCGGCACGGCGGTTGTAGATGTAACCGATGGCGCGGGCATGTTCCTTGATGCGGTCGCGGGTGCCGCCTGCGACCAGCGGGCTGTCGCGCAGCGCCAGCGATACCGTGGCCGTGGACACACCGAGCGCATCCGCGATCGTCGACAGCTTGATCTTCTGTGCCAGCCTTCCCCTCCCCCGTCGTTTTTTTAAACTGTTTAAAGGCGGCCTTATGCCACCCTTCGAGGCTAAATCAAAGTTTTTTTGCCAGCGCTTCCGCCTCGACGTCCAGCACCGCACGATTGCGCAGGCGCAGCCGGTGCTCGCGATGGACGATGTAGAGACCGCTGGCGACGATGACGGCGGCGCCGACGAGCGTCCAGCGGTCGGGGAACTGCTTGAAGACGATGAGCCCGGAAAGGATCATCCACACCATCTGCGAATAGGGATAGGGGGCGAGCGCGGTGGTGGTGGCCATGCGATAGGCCTGCACCAGAAGCCAATGACCGACGCCGCCAAAGACGCCGAGCATGAGCAGGATGAACCAGTGCCAGCCATCATGCGGCAGGGAAAACGAGAACGGCAGCATGGGCAGGAGCACCACCGCCGGGGCCAGTGCCGAAAACAGGATGAGGCTTTCCGATGTCTCGGTCGCCGACATGCGCCGGGTCATGATCACATAGAAGCAGTTCGACAGCATCGAGCCGAGCGCGAACAGGTGGCCGATGCCGAAAACGCCGACTCCCGGCCTTGTGATGATCAGAACCCCGGCGAACGCGGCCAGGATCGCCAGCCACCGCCGCCAGCCCGCCCATTCGCCAAGCAGCGGGCCGGCAAGTGCGGTGATGACCATCGGCCCGAAGAAATAGATCGATGTCGTCTCGGCCAGTTGCAGGGACCGCAGGGCCAGCACGTTGAAGATGGTCGAGCCGAACAGGAACAGCCCGCGCAGGACATGAGCCGGCAGGTTGGCCGGACGGAACCGCGCCGGTTCACGCCAGCCGCGCAATAGCGCGCCGACCAGCACGACATGCACGGCAAAGCGCACCCAGGCGACGACAAGCGCGGAGACGCCGGCTAGGACGAGGTATTTGCTGCTGGTGTCGAGAAAGGTGAAGAAGACATAGGTGGAAAGCATGCACAGGATCGCCACCGGCGGCGTCGCGCTTTCTGAAGATGTTTGGGGAGCACTCACTTGCAGGCCGGATGGAAAGCTGGGCTGAGGCCCACCTTTTGCGGCAATTGCGGGCGTGCGGCAAGCCAAAAGCGGCTGGCACAACAAGACGCGCCGACAGGCTCAGGCCGGCGCCGTCAGGGATGCATGCGAGCGCCCTTGGTGATCTTGTCGACCGTCTTCTTGTCGGCGCGCAATCCAATGCCGACCACCTTGGCGTCTTCCGGCGCGAATTCGGCGAAGACGGCGCGGTTGGCGGCGTCGAACCCGGTCGAGAACATCTCCTCGACATAGAGCGAGCTCGTTACTCCGCGCTCCAGGGCGCGGCTGTGGATCGCGCCGAGTGTCACCTGGTCGGCGGACAGCACGATGACGGGCTGGATCGACAGCGGATTGTAGACATTGCCGGCGCGGTCACGATAGGGCTCGCCGATGATATCGGGGAACTGCGCGACGACGCCGCTGGTCAGGAATGCGGTGACGTTGAGTTTTTGCCAGACCGGCAGATCATCCCTGAGCACGATTGCAAATTTCGTATCGAACATGAGACAGTGACCATTCGTGGTTATGCCCCTTTCAAGGCGAAAGGAAGCGATGTCGCTCGATCTAGGCAGCCAGGCGTTCCAGGGTCTTGGACGTTTGTGCGCGGAGGCTGCGGAAAACTGCATCATTCCCGCCCGCGACCCCGCCGGCATGGAGCGCATCGAGGCGCGATTCCACGGTAGCGCCTTCGACCTGCATCGCCACGACACCTATGCGATCGGAGTGACGCTGCAAGGCGTGCAGAGCTTTCGCTATCGCGGTGCGGTGCGGCATAGCCTGCCTGGCCAGATCATCGTCCTGCATCCCGACGAACTGCATGATGGCGGCGCGGGAACCGAGGACGGGCTGCGCTACCGGATCCTCTATCTGGAACCGTCGCTGATGCTGGACTGCCTCGGCGGCGCATCGTTGCCTTTCGTCAGGCAAGCCGTGGTGGCGGACGAACGCCTGCGCGCGACCTTGCTTTCGGCGCTGGGTCCACTGGAGGAGGAACTCGACGAGTTGTTCGTCGCCGACTTCCTGGCGCAACTTATGCAAGGGCTCGCCCGCCATGCCGGCCAGCCGGCGAGAGCGGTGCCGGGAACGGCCTGGCGGGCGGCCGCTCTGGCGCGCGACTATCTCACGGAAAACTCTGCCCGGCCCGTGCGATCCGACGAGTTGGAGGCGGTTACCGGGTTCGACCGCTATGCCTTGTCCAGGCATTTCCGCGCCGCTTTCTCCACCAGCCCGCATCGTTTCCTTTTGATGCGCCGGCTTCAGCGCGCGCGGCGCATGATCGCCGCCGGCGAGCCGCTGGCACAGATCGCGGCCGAAGCCGGTTTCAGCGACCAAAGCCACTTCAACAGGCAATTCAAGAAGGCATTCGGCATGACGCCGGGACGCTGGTCTTCGCTGATCCGTGGGTCCGCCGCGGTGGCCTGATCACCGCAACCGGCGGTCAGTCGTCCGACTCGGCGTCGTCGTCGATCAAGGCCAGGTCTTCGTTCGAAAGATTGGCCTCGATGCGGGCAAGAAATTTGAACAGTGCCTTCTGGTCCTTCTTGTCGAGGCCCTTCAGCGCCTGCTTTTCGGTCTTCTTCACCGACTTTTCGATGGCGCGGATGGTCTCGCGACCGGTGTCGGTGAGAAAGATATGCGCCTGGCGGGCATCGGCGTCGGAGGCGCGCTTTTGCAGAAAACCCTGTGCCTGCAGCCGATTGATGGTCTTGGTGATGGTGGGCGGGCGCACGCCGAGCCGGCCAGCCAGATTGCCCGGGGTCTGGCCGTCCTCGCGGTCGAGCGCCAGCATGATCTGGTCCTGGCCGGCATAGAAGCCATGCGCCAGCAGCCGTGCCGCAAGCGCTGTTCTTGCCAGCCTTGCCGCCGAATGCAGCCGGCTCATTGTCGCAGTCTTGTCCGCCTTGGCCATGGTCATCCCTCTTCGGCCATACCGGTGCGGGCAGCATAGACGCAGCCGGCCGGTTGGCAATCGACGATCAAAAAAGATTCCGGCGCCTGAAACAGCTTTGCCGGCAAGCATTGCGGTACCCGCCGTGGCTAATGCCAGATGATTATTTCAGTTAGATGACAAACGACTTTTCGCGAAAGCGATTGCGGTGGATCGGCCGGCCGTGGTCGTCCACAGGCTCTTTTTGCGCACCGATACCGCATGGCCTGCAGGGCGCCGCCAGCCGCCTAGTTCGACGAGACGCTGACCTAGGGATTGGACCGCAGCCATTCGCGGTTTACCTCGTGCAAAAGCCCGCCGCGCATCCTATATGGAGCCGACAATCCCTTTCGAGGCCGCCGAAATCTTTCAAGGCCCATCCATTCGAGGCAAGCCATGAGCGACGCACAGACGCAGATCCCCGTAACCGTTCTGACCGGCTATCTCGGCGCCGGCAAGACGACGCTGCTCAACCGCATCCTGTCGGAAAACCACGGCAGGCGCTACGCCGTCATCGTCAACGAATTCGGCGAGATCGGCATCGACAACGACCTGATCGTGGAGTCCGACGAGGAAATCTACGAGATGAACAATGGCTGCGTTTGCTGCACGGTGCGCGGCGACCTGATCCGCGTCGTTGAGGGCCTGATGCGCCGGCCCGGCCGCTTCGACGCCATCGTGGTGGAGACCACGGGTCTCGCCGATCCGGTGCCGGTGGCGCAGACCTTCTTCATGGACGACGACGTGCGCTCCAAGACGAAGCTCGACGCCGTGGTGGCGCTGGTCGACGCCAAGCACCTGCCGCTCAGGCTGAAGGATTCCAAGGAAGCCGAGGACCAGATCGCCTTCGCCGACGTCGTCGTGCTCAACAAGACCGACCTCGTCACACCAGAAGAACTGGCCAAGGTGGAAGCGACGATCCGCGCCATCAACCCGGCCGCAAGGATCCATCGCACCACCCGCGCCGGCGTGGCGCTGTCGGAAGTGCTCGACCGCGGCGCCTTCGACCTGTCCAGGGCGCTGGAGAACGACCCGCATTTCCTCGAGGCGCATGACGACCACCATGGTCATGATCATGATCATGATCATGACCACGACCACGATCATCACCACCACGATCATGACGGGCACGATCATGACCACGATGGACACGACCATCACGCGCACCCATCCGACATCCATGACGTGACGGTGCAGTCGGTTTCGCTGCGGGGAGGCGAGATGGATCCGAAGAAATTCTTCCCCTGGATCGAGAAGGTCACCCAGATGGAGGGGCCGAACATCCTGCGCCTGAAAGGCATCATCGCCTTGAAGGGCGACGACGAGCGCTACGTCATCCAGGGCGTGCACATGATCATCGAGGGCGACCACCAGCGCGCCTGGAAAGACGGCGAGAAGCATGAGAGCCGGCTGGTGTTCATCGGTCGCGAACTGGACCCCGAACGGCTGAGGAAGAGCTTCGAGGCCTGCCAGGCCGCTTGATTTCCGGACTTTATGGCGGTAGCGCTGCCCGCTCTTCCTTCTCCCCTTGCGGGAGAGGGTGGGGCCGCGCCTGGCGCGCTGGCGGCTCCCGAGACGACCAGCAACAATCTGGAATGGACCTGTCCTACATGCCGACCGTCGCCCCGCTTGATCTCGAAGGCCATTGCCTTGCCGCCGCCTTCCTCCGCGACGTGCCGCATTTCGCGCTGGCCGACGGCACCGTCCATCGGCTCGACAATGGCCACAAGACGGTGCAGGCCAATGACGGGCTGCTCGCGGCCTTCCACGATGCCGCCAATGACCGGCTGCTCACCGGCGGCGAAGACGGCAAGGTGTTTGCGGTGAAAGCGGGCGGCGAGGCCAAGGAATTGGCGAGCGCGGGCAAGAAGTGGGTCACCAGCGTCGCCGCTGGCCCGCAAGGCGCCATCGCCTACGCTACAGGCAAGACCGCCTATGTGCGCTTTGCCGACGGCCACACAAAAGAGTTCGCCCATCCGCGTTCGGTCGAGGGGCTGGCATTTTCGCCCAAGGGCATGCGCTTCGGCGTCGCGCGCTACAATGGCGCGACGCTGCATTTCCCGGCCGCCGAGGGCAAGCCGGTGGAGCTCGAATGGGCCGGCGCCCATACCGGCATCACCTTCTCGCCGGATGGCGCCTTCCTGGTCACCACCATGCAGGAAAACGCGTTGCACGGCTGGAAGCTGGCGGACGGCAAGCACATGCGCATGAGCGGCTATCCCGCCAAGGTCAAAAGCCTGTCATGGAGCGTGAAAGGCAAGTGGCTGGCGAGTTCCGGCGCGCCGGCGGCGATCGTCTGGCCGTTTTCAGGCAAGGACGGGCCAATGGGCAAGGCGCCGCTGGAACTCGGTACGCGCGGCAATGCGATGGTGACCTCAGTCGCCTGCCATCCGAGCCAGGATGTCGTCGCCATCGGCTATGAGGACGGCATGGTGATGGCGGTGCGTTTTTCCGACGCCAAGGAAGTGCTGTTGCGTCGCCCCGGCAAGGGCGCCATCACCTCGATGATGTGGGACAGGGAAGAACGCCGCATCGCCTTCGGCAGTGCCGCCGGCGACTGCGGCGTTATCGACATCACGGGTTAGGGGAGTAGGGGAGTAGGGCAATATGGGAGCGGGTTTAGAGCATCCGGGCCGTTGAGCGCCTACCCCACTACTCCACTACTGCGCCAGAGAGGGGTTTCATGCACAGCGCCCACACGTCCATTGGCGGCGTCAGCCGCGACCGCATTGCCGCATTGCGGGATACCGAAGGCGCCAGCTTCCGCAAGGCGCGGCCGAAATCGCAGGCCAAGGCCGGCAACGGCCTGCCCGGCTTCTTCGGTGGCGTGCCGATGCACTGGATGAACGACTGGCCGACGCCGTTTCCGATCCTGGTCGAGAGCGCCAAAGGCGCTACGATCACCGACATCGACGGCAACAGGCTCGACGATTTCTGCCTCGGCGACACCGGATCGATGTTCGGCCATTCGCCGCCGGCGATAGCGCGCGCCATCCGCCGGCAGGCCGGACGCGGCCTGACATACATGCTGCCTTCGGAAGATGCGCTCGCCATTGGACCGCTGCTGCAACAGCGCTTCGGCCTGCCGTTCTGGCAGATCGCCACGACGGCGACCGATGCCAACCGCTTCGCGCTGCGCGTTGCCCGCGCCGTCACCGGGCGAGAAAAGATATTGGTTTTCAACGGCTGTTATCACGGCTCTGTCGACGAGACGATGGTGCGGCTGATCGACGGCAAGCCGGCCAACCGGCCCGGATTGGCCGGAGAATTCCGCGACCTGACCCGCACGGCCAAGGTCATCGAGTTCAACGACGTTGCCGCGCTGGAGGCAGCGCTCAGGGACAAGGATGTCGCCTGCGTCATCGCCGAACCGGTGCTGACCAATTCCTGCATGGTGCTGGCCGATCCCGGTTTCCACGAGGCGCTGCGAAAGCTGACCCGCGCGGCCGGCACGCTGCTTCTGATCGACGAGACGCATACGATCTCGACCGGACCGGGCGGCTATTCCGCGAAATACGGGCTGGAGCCGGACCTGTTCGTGCTAGGCAAGCCGATCGCCGGTGGTGTACCGGCAAGCGTATGGGGCATGAGCGAAGAGGTCGCCTCGCGCTACGCCGACTACAACAGGACGAAAGAGCCGGGTTATTCCGGCATGGGCACGACGCTCTCGGCCAATCCTCTGCAGTTTGCCGCGATGCGCGCCGCGCTCGAAGAAGTGATGACGGCCGAGAACTACGACCGCATGGATCATCTGGCGCGGCGGCTCGATGCCGGGCTGACCACGGTCATCGACCGCTACCGCCTGCCATGGCATGTCGCCCGCGTCGGCGCCCGCGTCGAATTCATCTGCGCGCCGGGCCCGCTGCGCAATGGGGCGGAGGCGGAGGCCGCGCACGCGCCGGAACTCGAAGCCGCCATCCATGTCGCGCTGGTCAATCGCGGCGTGCTTATCGCGCCCTTCCACAATATGATGCTGATCTCTCCGGCGACCACTGGCGCCCAGGTCAACCGGCTGATCACCGCCTTCGGCGCAGTTGCGGCGGAGCTTGCGGCATGAGACAAGCCACCCAACAGACAGGCGCGCAAGCCAGGCCGGGCTCCATCATGACTTCACCTTCGGGCTCGACGCCCACCGAGGCGCAGGCCTTTCTCGACGCCCATCCTGAGATCGAAGCCTTCGATATCGTGCTGACCGATGCCAACGGCGTCGGCCGTGGCAAGATCGTGCGCCGGCACGAGCTGAAAGCCATCTTCGAAGGCGGCCGGCACATGCCGATCTCGATCCTCGGCCTCGACATCACCGGCGAGGACGTGCACGAGACCGGGCTGATCTGGACCACCGGCGACGGCGATCTGCGCGCCTGGCCGATTCCTGGCACGCTGGTGCCGCTCCACGGGACCAACCCGCCGCGCGGCCAGGTGCTGATGGCGATGTATCATCTCGACGGCGCGCCGATGTCATCGGACCCGCGGCTGGCGCTGGCAAGGCAGGTCGACATATTGGCGTCCAAGGGGCTGTACCCGGCCGGCGCCTTCGAGCTCGAATTTTTTCTCCTCGCCAATGAGCGCGACAGCGACGGCAAGGTGCAGCCGGCGCACGCCGTGCTGGATGGCCGCGTCTCGGGCAAGACCGAGGTCTACTCGGTCGACCATCTGCACGGCATGGAGCCGCTGTTTACCGACATCTATGCCGCGGCCAAGGCACAGGGCATTCCGGCCGAGACCGTGATTTCCGAATATGCGCCCGGCCAGTACGAATTGACGCTGAACTACCGCAAGGATGTGATGCGGGCGGCCGACGACCTCGTCATGCTGAAACGGCTGGTTCGGGCGCAGGCGCGCCGCCATGGCGTCACCGCTTGCTTCATGGCCAAACCGATCGAGAAATATGCCGGCTCCGGCATGCATTTCCACGTCTCGCTGCAGGACAAGGCTAGCCGAAACGTTTTTTCGGAGGCCGGTGGCGAGAGTTGGTCGCTGCCACTGCTGCGCGGGCTGGGCGGCCTGATCCAGACCATGGCGGAATCGATGCTGGTGTTTGCGCCGCACGCCAATTCCTGGCGGCGCTTCGTCTCCCAATCCTATGCACCGGTGGCGCCGACCTGGGGCGTCAACAACCGGTCGGTGGCGCTGCGCGTGCCGGCGGGCGACGCCAGGAACCGGCGCATCGAGCATCGGCCGTCGGGCGTCGACGCCAACCCCTATCTGATCGCGGCAACCGTGCTTGCCGGCATCGTCAAAGGGCTCGACGAAGGCCTCGACCCCGGCCCCGAGACGACCGGAAACGGCTATGAGGCGGCGGTGACGCGCACGACCATGCCGGTCGACTGGCGCGCGGCGATCGAGGGGGCCAGAGCGTCCAGCTTCCTCAAAGGCGCGCTTGGCGAAGACCTGCACCGCACCTTCGTGGCGATCAAGCAGTCCGAATACCTGCGCGTGGCGCGCACGGTCAGCGAGCTGGACTATCACCTCTATCTGCACGAGGTCTGAGCCCTCGGAGGAACCATCGCCCTTCCCGTCCATTTCAGTGTCAGAACCGACAGGACAGGATGATGGCGACCACAGGCCAAACGCATGAAGCGAAGAGGCCGGCCAGGCGCATTTCCGGGCCGTCCGACGAGCCACTGCCAGATGTCACCTCGATCTCGGAGCTGCGTGAGGTAGCGAAGGCTTGCCACCGCTGCCCGCTGTGGCGCGATGCGACGCAGACCGTGTTCGGCGAAGGGCCTGACGGCGCCAAGGTGATTTTCGTCGGCGAGCAGCCCGGCGATCAGGAAGATCTCGCCGGCGCTCCCTTCGTTGGCCCGGCCGGCAGGGTGTTCGACGCCATACTGGACGACGCCGGGGTCGACCGCCAGAAAGTCTACGTCACCAATGCGGTCAAGCACTTCAAGTTCGAGCCGCGCGGCAAGCGTCGCATTCATTCCAAGCCGAACGCCGGCGAGATTCAGGCGTGCCGCTGGTGGCTCGACCAGGAATTCGGACTGATCAAACCGAACCTTGCCGTGGCGCTTGGCGCAACGGCGGCATTGTCGCTGCTCGGCAAGGCGGTTCCGGTGACGAAGATGCGCGGCCAGGCGATCGAGCGGGAAGATGGCATGCGTGTGTTCATCACCATCCATCCATCCTTCATCCTGCGCATCCGTGACCGTGCGGACAAGGAGGCCGAGCGAGAACGGTTCCTTGACGACATGAAGCAGGTGAAGCGGCTGATGGCTGCCTGATCCAAACGATTAGCGAATCAGGATGGCCCTGAGATCGTTGACATTGGTGCCGGTCGGACCGGGCACGAACAGATCGCCGACCGCGTTGAAAGCCGTCCAGGCATTGTTGCCTGCCAGCATCGCCTTGGCGTCGATGCCGGCCGCGCGCATGCGCGCGACCGTGGAACCATCGGCGAAGGCGCCGGCATTGTCCTCCGAGCCGTCGATGCCGTCGGTGTCGGCGGCCAGGGCGTGAATGCCCTTCACATCATTGATGCCGATGGCGAAGGCGAGCAGGAATTCGGAGTTGCGGCCGCCTTTCCCCTTGGCACGCAGCGTCACCGTGGTCTCGCCGCCGGACAGGATCAGCACCGGCTTTGAGAAAGGCCGATTGCGTGTCGCTACTTCGCGCGCGATGGCCGCGTGAACCCCGCCCACCTCGCGGGCTTCGCCTTCGATGGCATCCGAGAGAATGACAGCTTCCATGCCCTGTCGGCTCGCTTCCGCTGCGGCTGCTTCGAGCGACACGCCGGCGGAGGCGATCAGATGCACCTCGTTGCGCGAAAAGCGCTCATCCCCGGGAATTGGTGCATCGGCGGCCGGTGAATTGATATGCGCCATGACCGAGGCCGGCAGGTTCATGCCGTAGGCTGATATCGACGCCAGCGCATCCGCCCGGCTGCCGGTGTCGGGAACGGTCGGGCCGGATGCGACCAGCGCCGGATTGTCACCGGGAATATCGGAGACAACCAGCGACACCATTTTGGCCGGCCAGGCGGCGGCGGCCAGCCGGCCTCCCTTGATGGTGGAAAGATGCTTGCGGATGGTGTTCATCGCCGCGATCGGCGCGCCCGACGCCAGCAGCGCCTCGTTGACGGCGATCTCGTCGGCCAATGTCAGGCCGGTTGCCGGTGACGGCAGCAGCGCCGAACCGCCGCCGGAAATCAGCGCCACCACCAGATCGTCGGCGGTCAGCCCTTGCACCTTCCCGAGCAGCCGCCGCGAAGCCTCGAGCCCGGCGGCGTCCGGCACCGGATGCGCCGCCTCGATGATCTCAATGCGCTCACATTTCGCGTCATAGCCGTAGCGGGTGACGACCAGTCCTTCGAGCGGGCCGTCCCATGCTTTCTCGAAGGCCGCCGCCATCTGCGCCGAGCCTTTGCCGGCGCCGATCACGATGGTGCGGCCCTTGGGCCTGACCGGCAAATGATAGCGGATGGTCTTTTCCGGATCGGCGGCGGCGACGGCGGCGTTGAAGATGGAGGTGAGGAAGGATTTGGGATCGAGAATGGTCATATCCGGCAGCCAGCAGCGTTTCGCGCATTCTTGCAGAGCTGACGTTGCGCCTCACCCCGACCCTCTCCCCGTGAAGAACGGGCATAGGGGGATAGCCAGCGGTGGAGCGTTTCACTTCCACCCGCAGCAGCTACAGCGCAGCTGCTGCGAAGGACGGGCAGGCGGATGAGGGGCGGCGCCGATGTCACGATTTTTCTTCCGGCGGCAATACCAGTTCGCGCTTGTCGAGGCCCAAATGATTACACAGCGCATCGACCACCACGCCGTGATCCTCGCGCTCCGGCAACCCGGAGACGGCGATGACGCCGATGACCCCGACACCCTTGACCGTGACGGGAAAGCCGCCGCCGGCCAGCACGTAGTCAGCAATATCCAGGCCCTCGCCGATCTTGAAAGTGCGGTCGGGGCGCTGCTGTTCCAGCACCATGCGGTAAGTGCTTTTCAGGAACCGCTTGACGACGTTGATCTTGCGCCGCGCCCAGTCGGGATTGGAAGCGTTCGAGCCCGGCATGGCGGCGTAGAACAGCGGCCGGTCGAAGGTCCTGATGTCGACTATGACCGGGAGATTCTCGGTGAGCGCCCTGTCGCGGATCGCGGACCCGACACTGAACGCGACTGCCTCGTCGAAGGCGGGAAAGACAAGGACTTCCTCCTGTCTCTTGATCAGAGCGATGTCTTCGGCAACGGCCATGTCGTTCCCCTCTCAACGTCGCCGCACGCTTTGACGGATGGTTGCCGCTGGGTCAAGCCCGGGTCAAGCAAGGAACGCGCCGTCACGTTCTAAATTGCCAAATCGGTTTTTGCCGGCCGACCCGCCACATAGACCTCGCGCACGGCGCGATCATCGCCCAGCGTCTGCAAGAGAAAGAGTTCCTGCGCCAGCGTCTCGACGGTCTCCATCCTGAGCCGCATCGACGACGTCGCCCTGGCGTCCAGCACGACGATATCGGCATCGGTGCCTTCCTCCAGCGTGCCGATCCTTTGCGCCACCGACAGCGCCTCGGCGTTGCCGCGCGTGACCTGCCAGAAGGACTGGAACGGGTTCAGCTTCTCGCCGTTCAGCGCGATCACCTTGTAGCCCTCGTCCATGGTGCGCAGCATGGAATAGTTGGTGCCGCCACCGACATCGGTGGCGGCGGCGATGCGGAGGGCTTTATCGCGGGTGCGGTAGCGCTGATAATCGAACAGGCCGGAGCCGAGGAAAAGGTTCGAGGTCGGGCAGAACACGGCTACGGAGCCGCTGTCCGAAAGCGCGTCCGCTTCCCGCTCCGACAGATGGATGCAATGGCCGAGCAGGCTCTTTCTACCCAACAGCCCGTAATGCTCATAGACGTCGGTGTAATCGCGCGACCACGGATAAAGCTCCTGCGTGAAGGCGATCTCGGCATGGTTTTCCGACAGATGCGTCTGGATGTGCAGGTCGGGGTATTCGCGGCATAGCGCGCCGGCCATCTCCATCTGCTCCGGCGACGAGGTGATCGCGAAGCGAGGGGTGATGGCATAAAGCTGCCGGCCCTTGCCGTGCCACTCCTTGATCAGCGCCTTGCTGTCGTCATAGCCCGATTGCGGCGTGTCGAGCACGCCATCGGGCGCGTTGCGGTCCATCATCACCTTGCCGGCGATGTTGAGCATGTTGCGGTCATGCGACTCGGCGAAGAAAGCTTCTGCGGAGGCCTTGTGCACGGAACAGTAGGCGGCAACCGTCGTGGTGCCGTGGCGCACCATCTCGTCGAGGAATAGCCGCGCGACGCGCCGGCCATGCTGCGCATTGGCGAACTTCGTCTCCTCCGGGAAAGTGTAGGCGTTCAGCCAATCGAGCAGTTCCGCGCCGTAGGAGGCGATGATCTGCATCTGCGGGAAATGCACATGGGCATCGATGAAGCCCGGAAGCAGCAGATGCGGCCGGTGATCAATCCTTCTCGTTGTCTCGCCTGCCTTCCTTTCAACATCGACGTAAGCGCCCGCAGCGACGATCCCGCCGTCGTGGATCAGCAGGCCGCCATCCTCCTCGTAGCGCCAGGCGGAATGATCATCGATGCTTTCAGGCCAGCGCACGAAGGACAGCGTGCGGCCACGCAGAAGTGTCGATGTCATGCTTATTTCCCCGCGCCTTCGAACCAGGCCACCAGCAGCGCCCGCTCCTTGTCGGTGATCTGGCTGACATTGGCGGGCGGCATGGCATGGCTGCGGCCGGCCTGCAGATAGATCTCGCGGGCATGCTCGGCGATGCCGGCGTCTGTATCCAGCATCACGCCCTTGGGCGCATGGTAGATGCCCTCGTAGACCGGCTCCTGTGAATGGCACATCGAGCAGCGGCCGAGCACGGTGTCGCGCACGGCCGGGAAATGGGCCGAAGCGATATAGACTTGCGCCGAGGCGGACGCCTTCGGTTCGCCGGTCAACACCTTCGGCACGGTGGACAACCAGACGATGATGAGGAACAGGACAAGGGCGCCCAGCCAGGTCCAGTGCGGGTTGCCGGCGCGCTTGTGCACGGTGTTGAAGTAGTGGCGGATCAACACGCCGATGATGAACACCAGGGAGGCGATGATCCAGTTGAACTCAGTGCCGAACGCCAGCGGGTAATGGTTCGACAGCATCAGAAACAGCACCGGCAGCGTCAGGTAATTGTTGTGGAGCGAGCGCTGCTTGGCGATCTTGCCGTATTTCGGATCCGGCTTGCGGCCGGCGATGAGGTCGGCAACGACGATCTTCTGGTTGGGGATGATGACCATGAAGACATTGGCCGACATGATCGTGGCGGTGATGGCGCCCAGATGCAGGAAAGCGGCGCGGCCGGTGAACAGATGGGTCAGTCCCCAGGCGATGAACACCAGCACGCAGTAGAGCACCAGCATCAGGCCTGTATCGCTTTTGCCCAGCGGCGAACGGCAGAGCAGGTCATAAACCACCCAGCCGACGCCGATCGTCGCCATCGACAGGACGATCCCGACCGGCACAGACATCGGCAGCACGTTGGGATCGATCAGGAACAGGTCGGCCCCGGCATAGTAGACCACGCACAGCATGGCGAAGCCGGACAGCCAGGTGGCGTAGGATTCCCATTTGAACCAGGTGAGGTGTTCCGGCATCTCGGCCGGCGCGACCAGGTATTTCTGGATGTGATAGAAGCCGCCGCCATGCACCTGCCACTCCTCGCCGAAGGCGCCGACAGGCATGCCCGGTCGCTGGCGCAAACCGAGATCAAGCGCGACGAAATAGAAGGACGAGCCGATCCAGGCGATGCCGGTGATGACGTGCAGCCAGCGCACGGCAAAGCTCAGCCAGTCCCAGAAAATAGCGAAATCCATCATTGAAGTCGTCCCTGCCGATGAAGCGACTTTACGGTGTGGCGCGCAAACGGAAAGAGGCGAGGTGTGCGATGACTTTCAAAAAAAATTGGAAAATACTAGGTTGCTCGCACACAGCTTGATTGAAAGCCCCTGAACCGCATGGCCTATCTCGACAACATCGCCGTCTTCGTCCGCGTGGTCGAGCTCGGCAATCTGTCGGCGGCCGGGCGCGACATGCGCATTTCGCCGGCGGTTGCTTCCAACCGAATCAAGGAGCTGGAGAAGCACCTTGGTGTGCGGCTGTTCAACCGCACGACACGACAATTGATGCCGACCGAGCATGGCACGGTGTTCTACACCGGCGCCAAGCAGGTGCTGGAAGCGATCACCGAGGCGGAGGCCGCGGTTTCGGCCCTTTCCGGTCAGCCGCGCGGCACCATCCGCGTGACCGCGCCGCTCGGCCTCGGCCGCCGCCTGGTCGCCTCGGGTATTCCCGATTTCCACGACAAATATCCTGATATCGAAGTGCGGCTGAGGCTCTCGGATCACAATGTCGATATCATGAAAGAGGGCATCGACGTCGCCTTCCGACTCGGTATCATCGAAGATTCCAGCCTCAGGATGCGCGGCATCATGGAATGCGAGCGGGTGCTGGTGGCGGCACCCAAATATCTGGAGGCGCGCGGAGAGCCGGCCGAGCCGCAGGAACTGATCAGCAGGAAGCACGATTGCCTGATGCTGCGCTATTCCGGCGCGCGCGAATATGTCTGGACCTTGCAGACGCCGAACGGACCGCAGAAATTCGAGGTGCACGGGCCCTATGATACGGACGATGGCGACGTGCTGACCGGCTGGGCGCTGTCGGGGCGCGGCATCATCAACAAGCCGCGCTTCGAGGTCGAGCCGTTCATCCGCGACCGGCGGCTGAGGATCATCCTGGCCGGCACGCCGCCGACGCCGGTGCAGTTCGCCGCCGTCTATCCGCACAAGAAGCTGCAGGACCCGAAGGTGCGCCTGCTGCTGGATTTCATGGCCGAGCGCTGCCAGCGGCTGATCAAGGACATACTGGTCGGCAAGTGAGCGGCTCCTGGCCCAGTCGCAAGGGTTGCCTTGCGCGAAGGCGAACTTAGGTTCGCGGATGCCGCCTCATGGCCGATGGGCTTTGCGCCGACTGACGAGCTAGCCACAATGCATCTCACCGTTTCGCTCAACATTGCCTCCACGGCCGGGCAGGCCGGCGCGCTCACCTTCAGCGACTTGGCCGGCTTCGCGCAGCGGGCGGAAGCGGCCGGGCTGGACATGATTGTTCTCGACGATGCGCCGCCGGGCAGGGCCGGGTCGGGCAACCCGTTCGAAGCGACGACCCTGCTTGCCGCACTGGCGACCGTGACGAGCAGGATCGGGCTGGTCGCCACCGCGTCGATGGTTGCCCACCAGCCCTACAATCTGGCGCGCCGGTTCGCCTCGCTCGATATCATCAGCCACGGTCGCGCCGGATGGAACGCAACGATGGCGCAGGCGCCGAGCGAGGCGGCCAATTTCAGCCGGCCGGATGGATTTTCCAGCGACGAGTTTCGCCGCCGCTCCGAGGAATACATCGGCATCGTCCAGGGCTTGTGGAATGGCTGGGAGGCGGACGCGCTGTTGTTCGACAAAGACAGCGGCCGCTTTCACGATCCCGGAAAAATGCACCAACTCGACCACAAGGGCGAATTCTTCGCCGTGCGCGGACCGCTGAACGTGGCGCGCTCGCCGCAGGATACGCCGGTTCTGGTCCTGTCCGGCCTGGCGGCAGGCGACCTCGACATTGCCGCGCGCACAGCCGATGTCATCCTGCTGGACGAAAGGCAGGCAGCGCGGCGCAGGGCACGCCATGACGAATTCAGGCGCCGCGTTTCCGCGTCCGGGCGCGAACCGGATGCCGTGAGAATATTGGCTGACATATCCCTCGCCGCCAACGGCGTCGCCGGGCTGGCCGACAGGATGGAGGAAGAATTCCGGGCGAACAATTGCGACGGATTCAACATCCGGCTGTCCGCGCACATTTCAGCGCTCGACGATTTCACCAATCGCGTTCTGCCGGAGCTGCGGCGGCGCGGCGTGATTCGACAGAGCCATGGGGGCACAACGCTGCGCTCGCATCTGGGACTCAGCGGCGGAGGCGACCGATGACCGCGCGCCAGATGAAGCTCGGCGTCTTTCTGTGGGCGACGGGCCACCATATCGCCGCCTGGCGGCATCCCCAGGCCCATGTGAAGGCCGGGATCGACATCGATCATTACGTCGCGCTGGCGCGCACGGCGGAAGCGGCGAAATTCGACCTGTTGTTCTGCGAGGATGCGGCCGGCCTGCGCGAAGCCGATGTCAGCATCGCCAGCCAGACCTCGCGTTCGATCGGCTTCGAGCCGATCAGCCTGCTTTCCGCACTCGCTGTCCAGACCAGCCGCATCGGCCTCGTCTCCACGGCTTCGACCAGCTACAACGAGCCTTACGGGCTGGCACGAACCTTCCTTTCGCTCGACCAGCTGAGCGGCGGGCGCGCCGGCTGGAACCTGGTCACGTCGGCCAGCCCGATCGAGGCCGCCAACTTCGGCGCAACGGGTCTCAGACCCCACGCCGATCGTTATGAACGGGCACGAGAATTCGCCGAAGTCGTCACCAGGCTTTGGCACGGCAAGCTCGGCGCCTCCGGCCATGACGGCCAGAGCTTTTCGGTGTGCGATCCACTCGATTTGCCGCGTTCGCCGCAGGGCGCCCCGGTCATGGTTCAGGCCGGCGCCTCGGATGTCGGCCGCGATCTCGCCGCTCGCACCGCCGATGTGGTGTTCACCGCCGCGCAGACTTTCGCGGAAGCGAAGGCTTTCTACGACGATCTCAAGGGCCGTCTGGCGGCCTATGGACGCGAACCGGACGACATCAAGATCATGCCCGGCGTCGCCCCGGTGGTGGCGGAAACCGAAGCGGAAGCGCGGGCGAAATACGAGGAGCTGCAGGAGCTGATCCCCGATGACGTCGGCGTAGCGCTGCTGTCCAGCTATCTCAGCATCTCCGATCTTCGGCGCTATCCGCTCGACGGGCCGCTGCCCGAATTGCCGGAGAGCGAAGGCATGAAAAGCCGGCAGGCCCTGGTCATCGAGCAATCGCGCCGCGACGGCCTTTCCATCCGCCAGCTTGCCCGCCATTTCGCCGGCGCACGCGGCCATTGGCGCATCGTCGGGACCACGGTGCAGATCGCAGACGAACTCCAGGCCCGGTTCGAGGGCGGTGCGGCGGACGGCTTCAACGTCATGCCGTCATATTTCCCCGGCGAACTCGATGCCTTCGCCACCCTAGTTGTGCCGGAGCTGCAGCGGCGCGGCCTGTTTCGCAGGGAGTATGAGGGCCGCACACTGCGCGATCATCTGGGCTTGAAGCAACCGGTATAGCCGCGACGTGACCTTACCCGGCCAACGTCCTATCATGCGGCATCTGACGTCCGGCATTTGACGCGGCGCCGTGATTGACCAGCGCCGTCATGATCTCGGCGGCCGCTAGCGCGGCAATGACGGATGGGCGCTTGTCTTTCACGGCGTCACCGCCAATTGGGGAAACGAGGCGGGCAAACTGCGCTTCCGTACCCTCCGCCGATTTCAGCAACCAGTTCCTGAACGTCGCTTTCTTGGTCTTCGAGCCGATCATGCCGACATAGGCGGTGTCGCCACGCTTCAGGGCTTCGGCGACAATCAGGAAGTCCAGCGCATGATCATGGGTGAGGATGGCGAAGGCGCTGCCTGCAGGCGCGTTGCGCACCTCGGCTTCAGGCATCGGGGTCAGCCGCGTCTCGACGGCTTCCGGCATTCCGTCTAGCGCGTCGGCCCGTGTTTCGATGACAACGGCACGCACAGGGAGAAGCGCTACCGCGGAGGCCAGCGCCTGCCCGACGTGGCCGCCGCCGAAGATGTAGACATAAGGCAGTTCAGCCTGCTCGATTTCCGCGGCCGAAATCAGCTCCTGCGCCAACGTCGCATCGACGAGGCGGATCGACACCTCGACGCGCCCGCCGCAGCATTGGCCGATCTCCGGACCGAGCGCCACGTCGAGGATCACGTGGGCGTCGGGGCGGGTCTCTTCACCCTCCCCCTTCTGGATAGGGTTGGACGACGTCGTCGTCGAGGGATCTGTGAACGCCGCTCCCCCGCCCCGTTTCGCTGACGCCGCTTCGCGGCGTCCGCTCGCCGACCCTCCCCGCAAGGAGGAGGGTAAAGAGCCCAGCATCTGCCGTGCCTTGTCGATGGCCATATATTCCAGTTGGCCGCCGCCGATCGTGCCCGATGTCGCTGCTTGCGAGACGAGCATGAAGGCGCCCTTCTCGCGCGGCGTCGAGCCCTTCGTCGCCGCGACCTCGACGAGCGCGACCCGGCCGGTTTGGCCAAGAAAGGCTTTCAGGCTTTGCACAGTCGTGTTCATTTTTTACATTCCCTGTCGGGAAATATAGGCCTTTTCGGCCTGTTTTGCACGTTTTGCCGGAGTCAGGTCTTCGCCTCTTTCTTCAGCCGCTCGATCGCCATCAGCACGCGTTCCGGTGTCGCAGGCGCATCGAGACGTGGACAGATCCTGTGGTCGGCGACGCTTGCCACCGCGTCGGACAGGGCATGCAGCACCGACATGCCGAGCGGGAAGGGCGGCTCGCCGACCGCCTTGGAGCGATGGATCGTCGGCTCACCGGCCTCCGGCCAATCGGCCAGTGTCACGTTGAAGATCTTAGGCCGGTCCGACGCCAGCGGGATCTTATAGGTCGAGGGCGCATGCGTGCGCAGCCGGCCCTTGTCATCCCACCACAGTTCCTCGGTCGTCAGCCAGCCCATGCCCTGGATAAAGCCGCCCTCGACCTGGCCGAGGTCGATGGCGCGGTTCAGCGAGCGGCCCGTCTCGTGCAGGATGTCGGTGCGTTCGACCATGTATTCGCCGGTCAGCGTGTCGACCGAGACTTCCGAGCAGGAGGCGCCATAGGCGAAATAATAGAAAGGACGGCCCTCGCCCTTGTCGCGGTCCCAGTGGATCTTCGGCGTCTTGTAAAAGCCGGCCGCCGAAAGCTGGATGCGGGCCATATAGGCCTGCTTGACGAGGTCGGCGAAAGGTATCTCCTGGTTGCCGATTCGCACCCTGTTGGGCAGGAACAGCACCTGGTCGCGTGGCACCTGGTATTTCTCGGCGGCGAAATCGGTCAGCCGGTCCTTGATCTGGCGGGCGCCGTTCTGCGCCGCCATTCCATTGAGGTCGGTGCCGGACGACGCGGCGGTGGCCGAGGTGTTCGGCACCTTGCCGGTGGTCGTCGCGGTGATCTTCACCTGGTCGAGATCGATCTGGAACTCTTGCGCCACCACTTGCGCCACCTTGACGTTGAGGCCCTGCCCCATCTCGGTGCCGCCATGGTTCAGATGCACCGAACCGTCGGTGTAGACATGCACCAGCGCGCCGGCCTGATTGTAATGCGTGGCGGTAAACGAGATGCCGAAT
The DNA here is from genome assembly GCF_006442305.1 of Mesorhizobium sp. B2-3-6. Classification (NCBI taxonomy): domain Bacteria; kingdom Pseudomonadati; phylum Pseudomonadota; class Alphaproteobacteria; order Hyphomicrobiales; family Phyllobacteriaceae; genus Mesorhizobium; species Mesorhizobium sp. B2-3-6. The sequence continues at coordinate 38,304 of NZ_VFVW01000016.1, forward strand.
TTGACCGGCGTCAGCGCCAAGCCCCGCTTGATGAAGCGGCTGTTGTTGTTGAAGGCCGAGATCTCGCGCCGGCGCCTTGCATAGCTGGCGCTTTCTTCCAGTTCCCCAACGATGCGGTGGATGATGTTGTCCTCGACCACCTGATGGTAGGGCGTGACGTTGCGGTCGGCGGTGCCGTAGAAATTCCGCTTGCGGATCTCGAGCGGGTCCTTGCCGACGGCGAACGCCACCTCGTCGATGATACGCTCGGCGCCGACCATGCCTTGAGGGCCGCCGAAGCCGCGAAAGGCGGTGTTCGAGACCGTGTTGGTGTAGAGCGGCGCCGACTGTGCATGCACAGCCGGCCAGAAATAGGTGTTGTCGCAGTGGAACAGCGCGCGGTCGGTGACCGGCCCGGAAAGGTCCGCAGAAAAGCCGCAGCGCGCCGCGAACATGAAGTCGACGCCGAGAATATTGCCCTCATCGTCGAAGCCGGCCTCGTAGTCGATGAGGAAATCGTGCCGCTTGCCGGTGGCGATCATGTCGTCATCGCGATCGGGCCGGATTTTCACTGCCCGATGATGCTTCTTGGCGGCGATCGCGGCCAGCGCTGCAAACTGGTTGCCCTGCGTTTCCTTGCCGCCGAAGCCGCCCCCCATGCGACGCATTTCCACGGTAATGGCGTTGCTCGGCACGCCGAGTGCATGACCAACCATGTGCTGGACTTCGCTCGGATGCTGGGTCGAGGAATAGATAGTGACATCCTGATCCTCGCCCGGAACCGCCATCGCGATATGGCCTTCGAGGTAGAAATGCTCCTGGCCGCCGACGCGCATTTTTCCTTTCAGCCGGCGGGGGGCCTGACGGATCGCAGCAGCCGCGTCGCCGCGCTTCAGCGTCAGAGGCGGCGTGACGAGTTTGTCCCTGGTCGGATCGAGCGCGCCGATGTCGGTGACGAAAGGCAATTCCTCGTATTCGACCCTTGCCAGCCTGGTGGCGCGCCGCGCCTGCTCGCGCGTCTCGGCAATCACGCAAAAGATCGGCTGGCCGAAAAACTGTACCTCGCCGTCGGCGAGTACCGGCTCGTCATGGCGCCCGGTCGGCGAAATGTCGTTCTCGCCCGGCACATCCTTTGCCGTGAGCACGTCGATCACGCCGGGGGCGGCGCGCGCCGCCGACAGGTCCATTTTGGCGATGGTGGCATGCGTGGCCGTGGCCAAACCGAGGCAGCCATGCAGCGTGCCCGCCGGTTCGGGCATATCATCGATGTAAACGGCGCTGCCGCTGACATGCTTGTGCGCGGAATCATGGCGCTGGTCTGTGGCGACGCCGCCGACGATCTTTTCGGCCTTTAAATTGGCGCTGGCGTGCTTGTTCATCATGCCGCCTCGTTGCGCGACACCTGGAACGGTGCCCTGGTGCCGGTGGTTTCGACAAAGAAACGCAGCAACAAGTTTTTCGCCGCCAAAGCCCGATATTCAGCGCTTGCCCGCATGTCGGTGAGCGGCGTGAAATCCGTTGGGTATTCGGTCATCGCCGCCTCGACTGTTTCTTCGGTCCAGGGTTTGCCGAGCAGAGCTTTCTCGACCGCCGCAGCCCGCTTCGGCGTCGCCGCCATGCCGCCATAGGCGATGCGGATATCGGCCACGGTGCCGTCCCTGGCCAAGGTCAGAAAAAACGCGCCGAGGGCGGCGGTGATATCCTCGTCGCGGCGCTTGGTGATCTTGTAGACGCCGAACTTCGTTTCGTTTGCCGGAACCGGCACATGCACGGCCTCGACGAACTCGCCGGCCTGCCGGTCCTGCTTGCCATAGGCGATGAAGAAATCCTCGAGCGGGATCGTGCGCCGCTTGCTTCCACGGCGCAGCGTCAGCCGCGCGCCGAGCGCGATGAATGGCGGCGGTGTGTCGCCGATCGGCGAGCCATTGGCGATGTTGCCGCCGATCGTGCCCATGTTGCGCACCTGTTCGCCGCCGATGCGATCGAACAATGGCCCGAGCGCCGGGATGCGTTTCGACAGCATCGCGAAGGCATCGGAATAGGTGACGCCGGCGCCGATCGAGATCACGTCCTTGTCCTCGGCAATGGCGCACAGCCCGTCGAGATTGCCGATGAAGATGACAGGCGAAATATCGCGCATGTGCTTGGTCACCCAGAGACCGACATCGGTCGAGCCGGCGACGATGGTGGCGCCCGGTTCCTTGTCGAGCACGGCGGCGAAATCGTCAACGTCAGCCGGCACGACGAGCCGCGCCTTCCCGGCGCCGATCTCGATCCGTGCGCCGTCGGCCATCGCCTCGAGTCTGGCCATGATCGACTGACGCTCCAGCGCCAGCGGATCCTTCTGTGCTTTGCCGTAGCTGGAGATGGCGCGAGCCGCGCGCATGATCGCCTCATAGCCGGTGCAGCGGCAGAGATTGCCCTGCAAGGCCTTTTCGATGGCCGCGTCCGACGGTTCCGGTGATTTCATCCACAAGCCGTAAAGCGACATGACGAAGCCTGGCGTGCAGAAGCCGCATTGCGAACCGTGGAAATCCACCATCGCCTGCTGCACCGGGTGCAACTGGCCCGGCGTTCCACGGAGATGCTCGACCGTCACGACATGGGTGCCGTCCAACGAACCCAGGAAGCGGATGCAGGCGTTGACACTTTCATAGACCAGTTCGCCGGCGGAAAGCCTGCCGACCAGTACGGTACAGGCGCCGCAATCGCCTTCTGCGCAGCCTTCCTTGGTGCCGCGCAGCGATCGGTCGAGCCGCAGCCAGTCGAGCAAGGTCGCGTCAGGCGCCACGGATGACAGCACGACATCCCTGCCGTTGAGGATAAAACGAATATCGTTACGGATCTTGACCTCGGCCACGTCTCAGCTCCCCCTGTAAGTCGAATAGCCGTAGGGCGAGACGAGCAGCGGCACATGATAGTGCACGGCATCCGCCATGCCGAAGCGGATCGGCACGGTGTCGAGGAAGGCCGGCTCGGGCAGTTTCGTTCCCTGGCGCCGCAGATAGTCGCCAGCGGCGAAAACCAGCTCGTATTCGCCGGTCTGGAAATCCGCGTCGGCCAAAAGCGGTGCGTCGCAACGGCCATCGGCGTTGGTGGCGACCGTCTTCAGATGCGTCCTGGCCGGGCCATCGATCCGGTAGAGCGCGATCGACAATCCCGCCGCGGGCTTGCCGGTTGCCGTATCCAGGACATGGGTCGTCAGACGCCCGCCATCGATTTTCGACGTTTCTGCCATTGTCCGCCTCCCATTCCAATACGAACAAACCGGCCGGTAAGCCAAACATTGCTGATGAATTGTGCGCCAATTAAAGGCGATGCATAAGTCCCGGTCGAGCGGAGTGCGACAAAAACACTTTCAAAAATTTTCGGGGGAATGCGAGAAGCACCCTTTCGATATCCTGATCATACTTCGGGCGATGCCCCGTGGGAGGGACGATGCGTTACACCAGAGACATGCGCGGCTACGGAGCCAATCCGCCGGATCCCAAATGGCCCGGTGGCGCGCATGTGGCCGTGCAATTTGTCGTCAATTACGAAGAAGGCGGCGAGAACTGCGTCCTGCATGGCGACAAGGCTTCGGAAGCCTTCCTGTCGGAAATCGTCGGCGCGGCTCCCTGGGCGGGCCAACGCCATTGGAACATGGAATCGATCTACGAATATGGGGCGCGGGCAGGCTTCTGGCGGCTGCTTCGCCTGTTCACCGAGGCCGAGGTGCCAGTGACCTGTTACGGCGTCGCCACGGCACTCGCCCGCTCGCCCGATCAGGTGACGGCGATGCAGGATGCCGGCTGGGAGATCGCCTCGCACGGACTGAAATGGATCGACTACCGCGACCACAGCGCCGAGGACGAGCGCCGCGACCTCAAGGAGGCGATCCGGCTGCACTACGAAGTGACAGGCGCGCGCCCGACGGGCTGGTACACCGGCCGGACGTCGGTCAACACCGTGCGGCTGGTGGCGGAGGAAGGCGGCTTCGACTACGTCTCCGACACTTATGACGACGAGCTGCCCTACTGGTTCGCGGATGACGGGACCGACAGGCCACAGCTCATCATCCCCTACACGCTCGATGCCAACGACATGCGCTTCGCCACGCCGCAGGGCTTCAACTCGGGCGACCAGTTCTTCGCCTACCTGAAGGACAGTTTCGACACGCTCTATGCCGAAGGCAAGGCTGGGCGGCCGCGCATGATGAATATCGGCCTGCACTGTCGCCTCGTCGGGCGGCCGGGGCGGGTGGCGGCGCTGAAGCGCTTCGTCGACTATGTGAAGTCGCACGACAAGGTCTGGCTGGCGCGGCGTATCGACATCGCCAGGCATTGGCGCGAGACCCATCCATACAAGCAGCCGGTGCTGCGCCCTTCGAGGATGGAATTCGAGGCCTTCGTGCATGCTTTCGGCGGCGTTTTCGAACATTCGCCGTGGATAGCCGAGCGCGCCTACGAGCTGGAACTTGGCCCGGCGCACGACAGCGCCGGCGGCCTGCACAATGCGCTCTGCCGCGTTTTCCGCGCCGCAAGCGAAACGGAGCGGCTGGGCGTGCTCAACGCCCATCCAGACCTTGCCGGCAAGCTGGCAAGGGCCAGGCGGCTGACGGCGGAATCAGCCAGGGAACAGGCTTCGGCCGGCCTCGATGAGCTGACCGACAAGGAGCGCGAGCTGTTTTCCAAGCTTAACGCCGCCTACGTTACCACCTTCGGTTTCCCGTTCATCGTCGCGGTGAAGGGCAAGACCAGGCAAGAAATCCTGGCGGAGTTCGAAAGGCGCATCGGCAACAGCCGCGGCGTCGAATTCGAGACCGCCTGCAAACAGGTCGAGCGCATCGCGCTCTTCCGCCTCAAGGACATGCTTCCGCAATAGGTTTGAACCCATGGATACGATCAGGATGCCCGAGCGAACCTATTATGCTCCACATGGCGGCCATTCCGGCCAGAGTGAGCTTCTGACCGGCCGCGCCGTCTTCACCGAGGCCTATGCCGTCATCCCCAAGGGCGTGATGCAGGACATCGTCACCAGCGCCCTGCCATTCTGGGACAAGACCCGCGTCTGGATATTGTCGAGGCCGCTGTCGGGCTTTGCCGAGACGTTTTCGCAGTACATCGTCGAGATCGCGCCCGGCGGTGGCAGCGACCGGCCGGAACCCGATGCCGGCGCCGAGGGCGCCTTGTTCGTGGTCGAAGGCGAACTGACCGTCCTGCTTGCCGGCGAAAGACATGTCTTGCGGCCGGGCGGCTTCGCCTTCCTGCCGCCGTCGAGCGGCTGGACTGTTCGCAACGAAAGCAATGCGGCTGTCCGCTTTCACTGGATACGCAAGGCTTATGAGTCCGTCAGCGGCCTCGAGGTCCCGCAAGCCTTCTTCACCAACGAGCAGGACATCGGGCCGACGCCGATGCCCGGTACCGACGGCCGTTGGGCGACGACGCGCTTCGTCGATCCGGCCGACATGCGCCATGACATGCACATGACCATCGTCACCCTCGAACCGGGCGCGGTCATTCCCTTTGCCGAGACCCATGTCATGGAGCACGGGCTCTATGTCCTGGAAGGCAAGGCCGTCTACCGGCTCAACCAGGACTGGGTCGAGGTGGAGGCCGGCGACTATATGTGGCTGCGCGCCTTCTGTCCGCAGGCCTGCTATGCCGGCGGACCGGGAAAATTCCGCTATCTGCTCTACAAGGACGTCAACCGGCACGCCAAGCTCGGCAGTGCCGGGATCGCAGGGCGTGCGCCGTGACCCGCATCGTCGCGCGGCCGCTGACCCGCGAGGGCTTTGCCCCGTTCGGCGATGTCATCGACATGGGCGGCGACAACCACTACCCGATCAATGGCGGCAAGGCCGAGCGCTACCATGATCTGGCGACCGCCGAGGCCGTGGGGCCGAATGCGCGCGTGCTGATCTCGATGGTGCGCGGCACGCCTTACGAATTGCCGCTGGCGCTGACCATGGTCGAGCGTCACCCGCTCGGCAGCCAGGCCTTTATCCCGCTGTCGCCACGACCGTTCCTGGTCGTCGTCTGTCATGACGGCAAGGACGGTCCGGCCGAGCCGCATGCCTTCATCACCAAGCCAGGGCAAGGCATCAATTATTCACGCAATCTATGGCACGGCGTACTGACGCCATTGGGTGAGCCCCAGGATTTCCTGATCGTCGACCGTGGCGGCGACGGCTCCAATCTCGAAGAATTCCATTTTTCGCACGCCTACGAGATTCATCTCCCCGACGAGATCCTTTGATGACCGACATTTCGCTGATCGACCGCCTGCTCGACGTCATCGAGCACGACATCGTGCCGAAGACGCAGGAAGGCGTCGCCCATGGCAACAAGCTGTTCGGCGCGGCGATCCTGAAGAAAGGCGACCGCTCGCTGGTGCTGGCCGAAACCAACAACGAGATCGAAAACCCGCTCTGGCATGGCGAAGTGCACTGCCTGAAACGCTTCTACGAAATGCCCAAAGCCGAACGTGTCGACACCAAGGAGGCCATCTTCCTGGCCACGCACGAGCCCTGTTCGCTCTGCCTGTCGGCGATCACCTGGACCGGTTTCGACAATTTCTACTATCTGTTCAGCCACGAGGATTCGCGCGACAGTTTTGCCATCCCGCACGATCTGAAAATCCTGAAAGAGGTCTTCACCCTCGATCCCGGCGGTTACAATGCCGAGAACGCCTATTGGAAGAGCTTTTCGATCCGCAGGCTGGTGCGGGCGCTGCCCGAGGCGGAACGCGGGCGGCTGGAGGCGCGCATCGGCAAGATTGCAGCACTTTATGAAGCGCTCTCTGGCGACTACCAGGCCAACAAGGCCGAGAACGACATTCCGCTGAACTGAGGGCACCAAGCAGCGGCACAGGTCGCATATTCCACTGCTCCAGTCGCGAATGGCGATTGAAACTTGCCGCGCCGCGAGGCGTTATGCGCGCCATGAAAACCGTCACCGAGTTTCCCCGCAAGGTCGTCGAATTCCCTGATATGGGCATCGTTATGCCGGATGGCTGCCGGCTGTCGGCGCGGGTGTGGATGCCGGAAGATGCCGGCGACGATCCGGTGCCTGTCATCCTCGAGCACCTGCCCTACCGCAAGCGCGACGGCACCATCTTTCGCGACCAGCTGACGCATCCCTATTTCGCCGGCCACGGCTATGCCTCGATCCGTGTCGACATGCGCGGCAATGGCGATTCCGAAGGGCTGATGGACGACGAATATTCCGAGCAGGAGTTGCAGGACGCCTGCGACGTCATCGCCTGGGCGGCGGCTCAACCCTGGTGCAACGGCAATGTCGGCATGATGGGTATTTCCTGGGGCGGCTTCAACTGCCTGCAGGTGGCAGCCATGCAGCCGCCGGCGCTCAAGGCGGTCATCAGCCTGTGCTCGACCGTTGATCGCTATGCCGACGACATCCACTACAAGGGCGGCTGCCTGCTGCTGGAAAATTTCGGCTGGGCCTCGACAATGCTGTCCTATTCGTCACGGCCGCCGGACCCGCTGCTGGCGGGCGACAACAGATGGCGCGACCTGTGGCTCAGCCGACTGGAGAACCAGTCGTTCCTTTTGCCGCTCTGGCTTGGCCACCAGCACCGCGACGCCTACTGGAAACGCGGCTCGATCTGCGAGGATTTCTCCGCCGTCAAGGCCGCGGTGCTGTCGATCGGCGGCTGGCATGACGGCTACCGCAACACCATCTCGCATCTCGTCGCCAACATCGAGGCGCCGGTCAAAGGCATCGTCGGCCCCTGGATCCACAAATACCCGCATTATGCCGGGCCCCAGCCGGCAATCGGCTTCCTGCAGGAAGCGCTACGCTGGTGGGACCGCTGGCTAAAGGGCGTCGAGACCGGCGTCGAGGCCGACCCGGCCTACCGCGCCTATGTGATGGACAGCGTGCGGCCGGCGCGCTGGCATCCGGAACGGCCGGGCCGCTGGGTGGCGGAGCGGCAGTGGCCTTCGCCCGACATCAAGACGCAAACGATCGACCTGATCCCGGCGGGCGGTAAATCCGCCACCGTCGCTTCGCCGCAAAGCTGTGGGCTGGCCGGCGGTGAGTATTTCCCGTTCACCTTCGGCCCGGAATTGCCGGGCGACCAGCGTCCCGACGACGCGCTGTCGGTGTGTTTCGACCAGCCGGAACTCGCCGAGGCGATCGACGTCGTCGGCGCACCGGAAGTCGACGTCCGGTTATCCTGCGACCGCCCGCAGGCCAACATCGCGGTGCGGCTTTGCGACGTGCATCCCGATGGCGCCTCCGAACTGATCTCCTATGGCGTGCTCAACCTGACGCATCGCCTCTCGCACGAATTCCCGCAAGCGCTTGTCCCCGGCGAGAGCGTTTCGGCACGCGTCGTGCTCGACCAGTGCGCCTATCGCGTGCCGGCCGGCCACCATTTGCGCATAGCCGTCTCGAACGCCTATTGGCCCATGATCTGGCCCTCGCCGGAGCCGGTCCGCCTGAGCCTGTCGGCGGCGACGCTGAAGCTGCCGCTGCGCCCGCTGGCGACGGGCGACGAGGTCACGTTCGCCGCGCCGGAGGCTGCTTCCCCCTGGGCAACCGAGACGATCCGCCCGGCCAATTCGGAACGCCGCGTCGACCGCGACGAGAAGACCGGCATCGTCACGCTTTCCATAGAAGACGATTTCGGCGAGGTGCGCGATCTTGCACATGGCCTGGCGAACGGCAGCATCGCCCGCGAGACCTGGACGATCCATCCGGACGATCCGTTGTCGGCTGGGGGACGGACGCATTGGACGCAAACCCTGTCGCGAAGCGGATGGTCGGTGCGCACCGAAACATCGGCCGAAATACGCTCGGACGCCAAAAACTTCATCGTAAGCGCCCGAATTGAAGCTTACGAAGGCGAAAAACTCGTCTTCGAACGCGATTTTGAACAGGCGGTTCCGCGCTCGCTTGTTTGAGCGGCAAGGCATTGGTCCAATTGCGACGTGCCATTTACGCCACGGCATGTCGCATTCGGTCTTGCTTACCGCTTTCCCTTGCGGTCATTATTCCCCTCACAAGAAACAAGAAAACGACCACTAAGGTCGAACCAACAGAGTGAGGAACTCAAAATGTCAAACGAACTGGAATTCCTTAGCCGACGCGTCGCCTCAGGCAAGCTCAGCCGTCGGGATTTTCTCGGCCGGGCGGCAGCGCTCGGCGTCACCGCGACCTTCGCCAACTCACTGCTTTCGAGCGCGGCGCGCGCAGCCGGCCCGGTCAAGGGCGGCACGCTCAAGGCAGGCCTGGTTGGCGGCGAGTCCACCAACAGCCTGGATCCAGCCCTGTTCATGACGCAGGTGCCGTTCGCCTTCGGCAAGATGTGGGGCGAACTGATCGTCGAGCTTTCCCCAGAGGGCAAGCTCGAGAACCGCATCGCCGAGGAGATCGGCTCGTCCGACGATGCCAAGGTCTGGACACTGAAGATCCGCGACGGCGTCGAATTCCACAATGGCAAGACGGTGACCGCCGAAGACGTCGCCGCCACGCTCGAGCGTCATTCGGACGAGAAGTCGAAGTCCGGCGCGCTCGGCTACATGAAAGGCATCGAAAGCATCAAGGCCAGCGGCAAGGAAGTGGTGCTGACGCTGAAGGAGGCCAATGCCGATCTGCCCTACCTGCTCAGCGACTACCACCTGATCGTCCAGCCCAATGGCGGCAAGGACAAGGCCGATGCCGGCATCTCGGCGGGCCCTTACAAGGTCACCACCAACGAGCCCGGCGTGCGCCATGGCGGCGAGCGCTTCGCCAATTACTGGCAGGGCGACAAGATGGGCCATGCCGACCAGATCGAGATCATCGTCATCAACGACGCTACGGCCCGTACGGCCGCCCTGCAGGGCGGCCAGGTCAACATGGTCAACCGCGTCGAGCCGAAGATCGTCGACCTGATCAAACGCGTGCCGGGCGTCACCATCCGCAACCATGCGGGACCGGGCCACTACGTCTTCATCATGCACTGCAATACGGCGCCGTTCGACAACAACGACCTCAGGATGGCGCTGAAGCTGGCGATCGACCGCGAAGAAATGCTGAAGAAGGTGCTGCGCGGTTACGGTTCGCTCGGCAATGATTTCCCGATCAATGCCGCCTACCCGCTGTTCACCGAGATCGAGCAGCGCACATACGATCCGGACAAGGCCAAGTTCCACTACAAGAAGTCGGGGCATGACGGCGCGGTGCTGCTCAGGACCTCCGACGTCGCCTTTCCCGGCGCCGTCGACGCGTCCCAGCTTTTCCAGCAGAGCGCGGCCAAGGCCGGCATCCAGATCGAGCTCAAGCGCGAGCCGGGCGACGGCTACTGGAACGAGGTCTGGAACAAGCAGCCCTTCTGCGCCTCCTATTGGGGCGGACGCTCGACCCAGGACCAGATGTACTCGACCGCCTACCTGTCGACCGCCGACTGGAACGACACGCGTTTCAAGCGCCCGGATTTCGACAAGATGGTGCTGGCGGCGCGCGCCGAGCTGGACGAGGCCAAGCGCAAGGCGATGTATCACGACATGGCCGTCATGGTGCGCGACGAAGGCGGCCTGATCCTGCCGATGTTCAACCAGTTCATCGACGCCACCGGCGCCAAGGTGGGCGGCTGGGTGGACGATCCGCACCAGGAGTTGATGAATGGCTATGCCCTGGCAAAGTGCTGGCTCGAAGCCTGAGCCGGCCTTGCCCAGATGTCCTCACCCATCGTGAAACTGGTGGCCCAGCGCGTCGCGCTGGGCATCCTCCTTTTGTTGGCCGTCTCGGTCCTGATCTTCGCCGGCACACAGATCCTGCCCGGCGACGTCGCGCAAGCCATCCTAGGGCAGTCGGCGACACCGGAATCGCTCGCCAATCTGCGTGAGCAGCTTGGGCTCAACGATCCGGCCTATATCAGGTATTTCCGCTGGCTCGGCGGCGTTTTGACCGGCGATCTCGGGACCGCCATGTCGAGCGGACAGGATATCGCAACATCGATCAAGGGCCGGCTGTGGAACACGCTTTTCCTCGCCTTCTGGGCGGCGATCGTGGCCATTCCACTGGCCATAACGCTTGGCCTGATCGCGGTGCGCTACCGCAACGGCTGGGTCGACAAGCTGATCTCGGGACTGGCGCTCGCCTCGACCTCCTTCCCGGAATTCTTCATCGGCTACTTGCTGGTCTTCTACTTCGCGGTTCAGCATCAGTGGTTCCCCGCCATCTCGACCGTCTATGACGGCATGCCTTTCGGTGAACGCATGCAGGCGATCGCGCTGCCGGCGGCGGCGCTGACGCTGGTGGTGCTTGCCCATATGATGCGCATGACGCGCGCTGCGATCCTAAACGTCATGCAATCGGCCTATGTGGAGACCGCCGAGCTCAAGGGGCTCTCGGCTTTCGCGGTCATCCGCAAACATGCCTTCCCGAACGCCATCGCGCCGATCATCAACGTCGTCATGCTCAACCTCGCCTATCTGATCGTCGGCGTGGTCGTGGTCGAAGTGATCTTCGTCTATCCCGGCATGGGGCAGTATCTGGTCGATCACGTCACCAAGCGCGACGTGCCGGTGGTGCAGGCGGTCGGACTGATCTTCGCCGCCGTCTATATCGGCCTCAACATCATCGCTGACATAGCGGCAATCGTCGCCAATCCGCGCCTGAGGCATCCCAAATGAAGAGGGCGGGCATGCTCGACATCAAACGCATCCCCGTGCCCGCGCTGGTCGGCCTGGTGCTGACGGCCCTGTTCGTGCTGGCGGCCATCTTCGCGCCGTGGCTTGCGCCGCACGGCAATGGCGAGATCGTCGGCGACGTCTGGGAGCCGATGTCGGCCGCGCATTGGCTGGGCACCGACAACCTTGGCCGCGATCTGCTGTCGCGCATGATCTATGGTGCGCGCATCACCCTGTTCATCGCAGTGCTCGCCACGGCGTTGTCCTTCTCGCTTGGCGCCATTCTCGGCTTTTCGGCGGCGGTGTTCGGCGGCTGGTTCGACACGCTGCTGTCGCGCCTCGTCGATCTCCTGATGTCGATCCCGACGCTGATCATGGGCCTTGTTGTGCTCTCGGTGCTGCCGACAAACCTGGTGACGCTGATCCTGGTGATGGGCATTCTTGACTCGACCCGCGTCTACCGCCTGTCGCGCGCGGTGGCCGTCGACATCAACGTCATGGATTATGTCGAAGCCGCCAAGCTGCGCGGCGAAGGCAGCACCTGGATCATCTTCCGCGAGATCCTGCCCAATGCGCTGTCGCCGCTGGTCTCGGAACTCGGCCTGCGCTTCATCTATGCCGTGCTGTTCCTGTCGACGCTCTCCTTTCTTGGCCTCGGCGTACAGCCGCCGGATGCCGACTGGGGCGGCATGGTCAAGGAAAACAAGGACGGCATCGTCTTCGGCATTGCCGCGGCGCTCATACCGGCGGCCGCGATCGCGGCGCTTGCGATCTCGGTCAATCTCGTCGCCGACTGGGTGCTCAACCGCACGACAAGCCTGAAAGGAGGACGCGGATGATGGCCGACAGCAAAGCGAAATCCAGCCCGCTCCTCGATATCCGCAACCTGCGCATCGAGGCCATGGTCTACCCACCGGGCGAAGCGCCAAAGACCATCACGCTCGTCCACGACGTCTCGCTGACCCTGGAAAAGGGCAAGGTGCTCGGCCTGATCGGCGAATCCGGTGCCGGCAAGTCGACCATCGGCCTGTCTTCGATGGGTTATGGGCGCGGCGGCGTGCGCATCACCGGCGGCGAGGTGCTCCTCAACGGCCGCGACATCCTCAAGGGCGGCAAGGAAGGTTTCCGCAGGCTGCGCGGCCGCGAGGTCTGCTATGTCGCGCAGTCGGCGGCAGCGGCGTTCAACCCGGCGCACAGGCTGATGGACCAGGTTGTCGAAGCCACCCTCCTGCACGGCAGGGCGACGCGCGCGGAGGCCGAGAAACGCGCCGTCGCGCTGTTCAGGAAGCTGAGTCTGCCCAATCCCGAAACCATCGGCGAGCGTTTCCCGCACCAGGTCTCCGGAGGCCAGCTGCAGCGTGTGATGACGGCGATGGCGCTGTGCTCGGAACCGGACCTGATCGTCTTCGACGAGCCGACGACGGCGCTCGACGTGACGACGCAGATCGACGTGCTGTCGGCGATCAAGGACGCCATCCGCGACACGCATGTGGCCGCGCTCTATATCACCCACGACCTCGCCGTCGTCGCCCAGGTTTCGGACGAGATCATGGTGCTGCGCCACGGCCGTCTGGTCGAATGGGGCGGCACCCGCCAGATCATCAAGGAACCGCGCCAGGAGTACACCAACGCTTTGGTGTCAGTGCACGAGATCGAACACGCCGAGCAGAAACCCGGCGTCTCGCCATTCCTGTCCGTGAAGAACGTCACCGCCGCTTATGGCGGCGGTCATGTCAAGGTGCTGAAGAACGTCTCCGTCGATATCTATCCCGGCCAGACGCTGGCGGTGGTCGGCGAGTCCGGCTCCGGCAAGTCGACGCTGGCGCGCGCCATCACAGGGCTCCTGCCGCCCGAACAGGGCACGGTGACCTTCGACGGGCGCCCGCTTGCCAACCGGCTTGCCGACCGGCCGAAGGAGGATCTGCGGCAGCTGCAGATGATTTACCAGATGGCCGACGTGGCCATGAACCCGCGCCAGACCGTCGGCACCATCATCGGCCGGCCGCTGGAGTTCTATTTCGGCATGCGGGGACGTGAGCGCGACCGGCGCGTCGCCGAATTGCTCGACGAGATCGAGATGGGCAAAGGCTTCCTCGACCGCTATCCGGCGGAGCTGTCGGGCGGCCAGAAGCAGCGCGTCTGCATCGCCCGCTCGCTCGCCGCCAAACCGAAGCTGATCATCTGCGACGAGGTGACCTCGGCGCTCGACCCGCTGGTGGCCAACGGCATTCTCAAGCTTTTGTTGAACCTGCAGCAGCACGAGAAGGTCGCATATCTCTTCATTACCCACGACCTTGCGACGGTAAGGTCGATCGCCGATTCGATCGCGGTGATGTATCGCGGCGAGGTGGTCCGTTACGGTTCCAAAAGCAAGGTGCTCACACCGCCTTTCGATGCCTATACCGACCTCCTGCTGTCCTCGGTTCCGGAAATGGAGATCGGCTGGCTGGAAAAGGCGATCAAGGGGCGACGCATGGCGAGCGCCGGGAACTAGCCAGCGGTTCGCCAGTCAAGGAGATGACGAACGTCATCCGGATGCAACACTGGAGGGCCAGACGTCCTTCGGACGGCATCGCCTGTGTGCGGTTGTTTCAAAAAGGGGTAGGACATGAAGACTGAACTCGACCATCTCGCTGAACTCGCCGGCCAAGGCCGGATATCGCGGCGTGACTTTCTCGGGCGCACCGCGGCGCTGGGCATGTCGGCGGCGCTGGCAACGACGCTGGCCGGGAAAGCCTTCGCGCAGACGCCGGTCAAGGGCGGCATTCTCAAGGCCGGCTTGCAGGGCGGCGAATCGACCAACAGCCTCGATCCGGCGCTGAACCTCAGCCAGGTCACCTTCAGCTTCGGCAAGCAGTGGGGCGAATATCTGGTCCGCCTCACCCCCGACAACAGGTTGGTCAACCTGATCGCCGAGGACATCGGCGCTTCCCCGGATGCCAAGACCTGGACGATCAAGATCCGCGATGGCATCGAGTTCCACAATGGCAAGACGGTCGGCGCGGAGGATGTCGCGGCCACCATCGAGCGCCACGCCGACGAGAAATCGAAGTCGGGCGCACTCGGCATTCTCAAGAACATCAAGGGCATCAAGGCCAACGGCAAGGAGGTCGTCGTCACGCTTGCCGACGCCGATGCCGACTTCCCCTATCTGATGGCCGACTATCATCTCGTCATCCAGCCCAATGGCGGCAAGGACGATCCGAACGCGGGCATCAGCGCCGGCCCCTATAAGGTGACCGTCAACCAGCCCGGCGTGCGCCATGGCGGCGAGCGCTTCGCCAATTACTGGCAAGGCGACAAGGCGGGCCATGCCGACCAGGTCGAGATCGTCGTCATCAACGATGCGACGGCGCGGCTGGCGGCCCTGCAAGGCGGCCAGGTGCACATGATCAATCGCGTCGAGCCGAAGGTGGTCGATCTCGTCAAGCGCATCCCCGGCGTCAGCATCGAGAACGTTTCGGGCAAGGGCTATTACCCGTTCAACATGTTCTGCGACACCGCGCCCTTCGACAACGGCGATCTCAGGATGGCGCTCAAGCTCGCCATGGACCGCGACGAGATGCTGGAAAAGATCCTGCGCGGCTATGGTTCGGTCGGCAATGACTTCCCGATCAACGAGGCCTATCCGCTGTTTTCGGCCATCGAACAGCGCAAGTTCGACCCGGAAAAGGCTGCAGCGCTCTACAAGAAGTCGGGCCACAGCGGCTCGATCCTGCTGCGCACCTCCGACGTCGCCTTCCCCGGGGCCGTCGATGCGGCACAGCTCTATCAGCAGAGCGCCGCCAAGGCAGGCATCAAGATCGAGATCAAGCGCGAGCCTGGCGACGGCTATTGGTCGGAGGTCTGGAACAAGCAGCCTTTCTCGCTGTCTTACTGGGGCGGGCGTGCCACGCAGGACCAGATGTATTCCACCGGCTATGTGTCGAACGCCGACTGGAACGACACGCGTTTCAAGCGGCCCGAGTTCGACAAGATGCTGTTTGCAGCGCGCGGCGAGCTCGACCAGGACAAGCGCAAGGCGATCTATCACGACATGGCCGTGCTGATGCGCGACGAAGGCGGATTGATCGTGCCTTTCTTCAACCAGTTCATCGACGCCGCCACCAACAAGATCGGCGGCTTCGCCAAGAGCCCGATCGGCGAGATGATGGACGGCTACGCGCTCGCCGAATGCTGGCTGAACGCCTGACATCAAGTTCCCGCCGAAAGCGCCGCGTGTCCGTGCGACACGCGGCGTGCTCGTTCCCCCGACAATCGCATGGAGCAGCTCGTGGCGCTCAAGACCAAACTGTTGCTGATCATCCTCGACGGCGTGCCTTACCGGAACTGGCGCCGGCTGATGGGCAACCTCGAAGGCTGGGTGCAGTCGGGCGAAGCGCGGGTATGGAGGATGCGCTCGGTGCTGCCGTCGACCTCGGCCTGCTGTTATGCTTCGATCCACACCGGGGTGCCGCCGCAGGCGCATGGCATTCTTTCCAACGAGAACCGCTTCCGCGTCAGCCAGCCCGACATCTTCTCGGAGGTCACCAGGGCCGGGGGAATAACCGGCGCGGTCACCCACTCCTACTGGTCGGAGTTCTTCCGTTCCTACCCGTTCGACCTCGTCGAGGACATGGAGTATGACGAGCCGGGCGGGCCGATCACGCATGGCCGCTTCCACACCATGACCGGCTACAACGCGCGCAACCAGATGACGCCGAGCGACGTCGACCTGTTCGCCACGCTGACCATGCTGAGCAGCCGCCACGGCATCGACTACGGCATCCTGCACACTTGCACGCTGGACTCGATGGGCCACCGTTTCGGCCATGACTGTCACGAGATGGACCATGCCTGCTACGCGATGGACGGCATGCTGGCCGCTTTCCTGCCGCGCTGGCGCGACGCCGGCTATGAAGTGATCGTCACCGCCGATCACGGCCAGACCGACCGCGGCCACCATGGCGGCCGCGATGACGAGATGCAGGATTTCGCGATGTATTATTTCGGCGGCGGCAACGGACCAGATGCCGACACGCTGCTCGACCAATTGCAGCTGGCGCCAACGGTTCTAAGCCGGCTGGGGGTGGCGATACCCGAGACGATGAAGGCGAAGCCCTTCCTGAGCTAGCTTCCCCTTCACCCACTGGCAAGGCTCATCTTCTTCGGTTAGCCTCCGCAAATTCCTTGGCGGAGGATGAACCTTTTTGAGCCGATCAGCGACAGAGCAGGCAGGAGCCAGGCGGCTCGATCGGTCATGACCGGCGCGATGGAGACCGATCGCGCGCTTGTCGAGCGGGTCGCGAAGGGCGACCGGGCCGCCGTGCGGCTCCTGTTCATGCGCCACCACGCGCGGATATACCGCTTCGTGGCGCGCCAGACGGGATCGGAAATGATGGCTGACGACATCGCGAACGAGGTGTTCCTCGAACTGTGGCGCCAGGCGCCGGGTTTCGAGGGACGTTCCGAAGTCTCGACATGGCTGCTCGGCATCGCCCGCTTCAAGGCGCTGTCCCTGTTGCGCAAGAAAAAGGAAGACTGGATCGACGACGAGGCCGCAGCCGCGGTGCCCGACGGCGCCGATACGCCCGAGATCGTTGCCATGAAGGAGGACAAGAGCACTGCCTTGCGCCGCTTCATCGATGCCTTGCCACGCGAGCATCGCGTGGTCATCGATCTCGCCTATTATCAGGGGCAATCGGTGACCGAGATCGGCGAGGTGCTCGACATCCCGGTCGCGACCGTCAAGACCCGCATGTTTTATGCCCGCAAGAAACTCGGCGAAGCCCTCAAGGCCGCCGGTTACGACAGGGGGTGGCCATGAGCGCCGCTGAAAAGATGTCGCGCCGCGACGAAATGGAAACGTTGCTGCCGTTCTACCTGAACGGTTCGCTGGAAGGCTCGGAACTGGAGGCCGTCGAGGAATGGCTGGCCAGCGATCCAGCGGCGATGGCCGCTCTTGGCGAGGCGGAGGCTGAATTCTCCAGCACCGCGGCCGCCAATGAGGCGATCCGTCCGCCGGCCGATGCGCTGAGCCGCTTTTCCAGGACGCTCGATGCCGAGGCCGGCCCGGCGCGCGCCGCCGCCGGTTCGTCCTGGCTGGCGCAGGCCTGGAGCCGCTTCATCGCGCTGCCGGTCGGCGTCGCCTGGGCGGCGGCCGCGGCTCTGCTGGCGCTGGTCATGGTGCAGTCGTTCGTGCAGCCCGGCGGCAAGGGCGGCAATTTCGAGATCGCGGGCGCGCAGGACGAGATGGCGAAGATGCCGTTCGCCCTGGTCAAGTTCAGGCCCGACGCGAAAATGTCCGACATCGCCGCCTTTCTCGGCAGCAGCGGACTGAAGATCCTGGACGGACCGACCGCCGAGGGCGTGTTCCGGCTCGGCATTCCGGCCGCCAACGCGGCCGACTACACCAGGCAACTCGGCCTTGTTGCCGCCCAGCCTTTCACCGACACCGTGATCGAGGGAAGGAAACCGGCCGATGGCGGCTGAGGCGGTCATTCGATTTGCGGCAATCCTTGCGGCGGCGATGATGATCGCCATCGGGCCTGCGTCGGCGCAGGGCAACGACGCCAATGCCGACCGAAAGATCGACTGCCGCGACGGCACCGATGCGGCAGGCGCCGACTGTGGCAAGGACGGCGGCGACAGCGGCAGCGCGGCCGGTGCCGTGTTTCTTCCCGCCCTGATCGTCGACCTGTTCCCCAATGCGGCCGCTCCCGCGGCACCGGTGCCGACGCCACGGCCGGACCCGGCGGCGCCGCCCGCCGGCACGCAGGCCGGACCGCCTTCGGGCGGGCCGATCGTCTCGCCAAGCGATCTCATCGCCGTTCAGCCGCCACGCGCCGTGGCCGGCGATTTCGTGCCCGACGAGGTGCTGGTGACCGTCGATGGCGATGCGGGCGCCGTGCAGCAGATCGCCGCTTCCTTCGGCCTCGATGTGCGCTCGCAGCGGCAATCATTTTTGCTCGGCACCACGCTTGTGCGCTTCGGCATTCCCGACCGCCGCCCCGTCGGCGTGGTGCTGGCGCAGCTTGCCGCCGACAGCCGCACGCAGCGGCGTGAGCCCAACCATATCTATTCGCTTCAGCAGGCGGCGGGCATCGTCAACTATGCGTTCGAGCGCATCGCGCTCGAACCCAGCCAGGCGAGCGGCGAGAACGTCCGCGTCGCGGTAATCGATACCGGCATCGACGACACCAATCCGACGCTGGCCGGGGTCATCGCCGGCCAGTTCGACGCCATGCCCGACGTGCCGGTCGAAAAGCGCGACCACGGCACTTCGGTCGATGGGCTGATCGCCGGCGTCGGCGCGCTCAAGGGCATGGCGCCCGGCGCCAGGATCTATCACGCACGTGCCTTCGAAGGCGGCAAGTCGACAATGGACGTCATCCTTGCTGCGCTCGACTGGGCGGCCGAGCAGGACGTGCGCATCATCAATATGAGTTTCGTCGGTCCGAAGAACGACCTGCTCGGCATCGCCTGCCGCAATGCACGCGCGCTCGGCATGGTTCTTGTCGCCGCCGCCGGCAACAACGGGCCCAAGGCGCCCTATGGCTACCCGGCCGCCTTCGACGGCGTCATCGCGGTGACCGCCACCGACGCCAGGGATGGGCTAATGCCGCAGGCCAATCGCGGCGCCTATGTCTTCATCTCGGCGCCGGGCGTCGAGATGGTGGCGCCGAGCGGAGCCGGCTCGGATGTCGTCACCGGCACATCGTTCGCCGCCGCGATCGTCTCGGGCGCCATTGCCAATCTCATCCACGCCGCGCCGGACCGCTCGGCCGACGCCATCGAAAAGGCGCTGGCCGCAACGGCCCGGGATCTCGGTTCGAAAGGGCGGGACGATGACTTCGGCTACGGGCTGCTGGACATCAAGGCCGCCGAGACGGCGAAGGAATGATCCTTGGCAACATGCTCCTAAATTCAGTCGGCTATTTGCGATGGCCGAGACGGGACGAATGCTGGACTAAACATCTAGAGGGCCGGACCCAACCGAACGGCGCTTCCATCATAGAAGCGTGACAGCCGAAAGCGGCTGAGATCATGCCCACTCGCGTTACCCTGAATCAGGTCGGAAACGACGCGACCGATTCCAGGTCCGATACCGAAGCCGTGACCACTCATTCCCGTGGCCACGAAAAGACCGACGACTGCCCGGGCGTGATCCACGACGGGGACGACATCGGGCATGGCGTCAATCATGCCTCCCCAGCCTGCCTTCAAGCGAACTGTTTCGAACTGTGGAAAAAGGCGTCTGAAATTGCGCTCTACAGAACGGAGGCCGGAGCGTTCAGCGGCCGGGTTGAGCACCCGCATTCTTTCGAAAGGACTCTGGGAATCCGGGGTCCAATCGCGCGGGGTCGACCAGCTATCAGGGTAACCCGATGGAGCGCACGGAAAGTAGCGGGTTCCGAGCGGATTGGCCATGAGGGCGGGAAGATACTTGGTGGCGTGCCGGAATGCGTCAGGTCCCAGGTAAAGCAAATTACTGCCTCCCGGGGCGAGCGTGTATCCGCCATCCTGTCGGCGCCTGAAAGCGATGTGTTCGTCCGCTGCCGCACCTGCATAGATTTCAGGCATAGGCTCCGTTGCGGCTACGGTTACCCTGACGCTGAGTTGGGGGATGGAGACGCCGTGTCTTCTCAGGAACAGCGACGACCAGGCGCCGCCCGCGACCAGTACGCTGGAGGTTTCAATGTATCCCGCCTCGGTCCACACTCCTCTGATCCTGCCAGCTGAGATTTCGAGGGTTCGCGCTGCGCAATTCTCTATGATCTTGGCGCCTTTTCGGACGGCAAGACGAGCAAGCGCAGGCACCGCCAACCAAGGCTCCGCACGCATGTCGGAGGGCGTCGTCATCGCGCCCTTGAACTTGCGCGACATGCCCTTGATGAGTTTCGCGGTTTCGTCTGCGTCCAGGAGGCGAGTGTCGAGCCCATGGATCGCGGCGATCTTCATGAATTCTTCGAAACCGGCCATGTCCTTGTCGGAGTTCGCCAGATAGGTCACACCTGTCTGGTCCAGCCCGATGTCTTCGCCGCATTCCTCAGCCAGTTGCCGCCATAGGCGAAAAGCCTCGATGACAATTGGCAGTTCATCTGCGTCGCGCCCCTGCTTTCGAATCCAGCCCCAATTTCGGGACGATTGTTCGGCCGCAACGCGGCCTTTTTCCAGCAGCGTGACCGGAATGTTCCGCTCCGCCAGGAAAAGAGCCGTCGTTACGCCGATAATGCCGCCACCAATGATGACCACCTCCGAACGCTTCGGCGGTGGGCCAGGATGTTGGATTGGATCCATTTCGGAGAACGGGAATATGGGCAAGTGGGCATCCAGGAGGGCTGGTTGATGGCTTCGGCTTACTGGTTGCCACCCTCTAAAAGCCAAAGCAAGCGCGGTGCAGGCAGACCACTATCCATGACACTGCAATCGATCTTCCGGCAACGCCCGCAAGCGGTCGAACTCGGCCCCTCGGAGCGATTGGCTCTAACCCTAGGCAGGCGCTCCGGCAACCGACCCCCTGATCACCAGGTCGACCGGCCAGACCTCGCCGCGCGGGCCCTCTTCCAGGCCCGATATCCGTGCGGCCAGACGCTCGGCGATGCGGGCGCCGGCGAGCCGGATCGAGGAGCGCGTCGTCGACAGCGGTACGGAGAAATTCTCCGGCTTCAGCCATGGGAAGACGTCGTCATGTGCAATTAATGAGATGTCGCCGGGGATGCTCAGGCCGAGGTCGCGCACGGCGCGCACGACGCCGAGCGCCATGATCAGGCTGGAGCAGGCGATCGCGGTCGGCGCGCCGTCCTGTTCGAGCAGGCGCCGGGCGGCGCGATAGCCGTTCTCCTCGGTCATGGCAACGGAGCAGACATGGCGGTCGCCCAAGGTCAGGCCGCTCGCGGCGAGCGCCCGGCGCACGCCTCGCTCGCGATGCACGGCGAAGGTTTCGCGGTCATCGCCATTGATCAGCGCCAGCCGCCGGTGGCCGAGCTGGACGAGCAGCCGTGCCGCCTCGTGAAAGGCGCCCTCATTGTCGATGTCGAGATAGGGATAATCGAAATCGAAACCTTCGCTGCGGCCATGGATGATGAAGGGTATGCCGAGCGTGTTGACCAGCGCCACGCGCCGGTCGGCCGGCGTCGGCGAGGAGATGTAGACGGCGTCGACCTGGCGGTTGGCGACGATGCGCCGGTAAGTCGTCTCCTGGTCGTCGGCGTCGGCGGGAGACAGCACCAGGTCGAGCTCGTGCGAGCGCGCATAATCGCCAAGGCCGGACAGGAATTCGACGAAGTGCGGGTCGATGTCGACGGCAGCACCCGTCGGCAAGACATAGCCGATCATTCCGGACTTGCCGGTCGCAAGCCGGCGTGCGCTCGGATTGGGGCGATAGCCATGGCGCTTGGCGGCGTCCATGACGCGCCGGCGCGTCTCTTCGTTGACCTCGGGATAGCCGTTCAGCGCCCGGCTTACCGTGGTCTGCGAAAGCGCCAGCATGTGCGCGAGTTGCTTCAGGTTCACGAGAGGCCTCCATGCCTCAAAGCGCTTTTAAATTGAATCGACCCAAGCCCTGCGGCAGGCCCGGCATGTCATGGCGACCATAGGCAGGCTTGGTGCAGGTTTGAAACATAAATTGCTGCTGCACTGCCAAAAAAGCATGCTGCAGCGCGATTTTCCAGGCGCCAGACTCCGGAATTAAATCGATTAAGTTACCACGCCTCTTGACTTCTGGACGATTCAATGGCGAGATCGAAATAGCCAAAGCGCTTTGGAAGACTCTTCGAAAGGTTGCGGTTCCTTCCCGACTGAGTCACAGTCCTGCGGCGTCGGCGGGCGGAATGGAGGTTCCGTCCGGTGTTTGTGACCCACTGGGAGGGAATACCGATGAAGAAAATGCTTTTGCTGGGCGCCGCGCTTGCCGTGCTCGCCCTCGGCGCGCCCGCGCAGGCCGAACTGAAGTTCAAGCCGGGCGAGGACAAGCGTTTCAACTGGGCAAACTACGAAGAACTCAAGAAAGTCGACCTCAAGGGCGAGACCCTGTCGATCTTCGGGCCATGGCGCGGCGAGGACGAGACCCTGGTGCGCGGCGTACTCGATTATTTCTCGGAAGCCACCGGCGCCGAGATCAAATATTCCTCCTCGGAAAATTACGAGCAGCAGATCGTCATCGACACGCAGGCCGGCAGCCCGCCCAACATCGCCGTTCTGCCGCAACCCGGCCTGATCCAGGACCTTGCTTCCAAGGGTCTCTTGACGCCGCTCGGCGACGACACCGCCAAATGGGTCAAGGACAATTACGGCGCCGGCCAGTCATGGGTCGACCTCGGCACCTTCAAGGACAAGGACGGCAAGCCGGGCTTCTTCGCCTTCCCCTACAAGGCCGACGTGAAGTCGCTGGTCTGGTACTCGCCGGACAATTTCGAGGAAGCCGGCTACAAGGTACCGAAGACGCAGGAAGAACTCGCCGACCTCGAGAAGAAGATTATCGCCGACGGCGGCACGCCATGGTGCATCGGGCTCGGCTCGGGCGGCGCCACCGGCTGGCCGGCGACGGACTGGGTGGAAGACCTGATGCTGCGCACGCAGTCTCCGGAAACCTACGACAAATGGGTGAAGAACGAGATCCCGTTCAACGACCCGGCCGTGGTCAATGCAATCAACATCTTCGGCAAGATCGCGACCGACGACAAGATGGTCGATGGCGGCGCCAAGGCGGTCGCGGCGACCGATTTCCGCGACAGCCCCAAGGGCCTATTCGCGGTGCCGCCGAAATGCTACCTGCACCATCAGGCGTCGTTCATCCCGACCTTCTTCCCCGAAGGCACGAAAATCGGCCAGGACGCGGACTTCTTCTACTTCCCGCCTTATGCGTCCAAGCCCGAACTCGGCACCCCCGTGCTCGGCGCCGGAACGCTGGCGATGATCACCAAGGACTCGAAGGCCGCCCGCGCGTTCATCGAATTCCTTAAGATGCCGCTGGCCCATGAGATCTGGATGGCCGAAGGCGGTTTCGTGACGCCGTTCAAGGCGGTCAACAAGGATGCCTATGCCAGCGATGCGCTGCGCAAGCAGGGCGAGATCCTGGCCAATGCCTCGACTTTCCGTTTCGACGGGTCGGACTTGATGCCGGGCAAGATCGGCGCCGGCGCCTTCTGGACCGGCATGATCGACCTGGTCGGCGGCAAGTCGGCGCAGGACGTCGCCACCGACATCCAGAAGAGCTGGGACGCGATCAAGTAAGAGCCGCACCCGCGGAGGCCTAGGCTTCCACCTCCCGAGCGGATCCGGGCCAGTTGGCCCAGATCCGACCGGCCCCATCGCAACATCCCAGCCCGGCCAACCGGGACGGGTCAGATCCAGTCGTGACAGCGTAGACATTCCGGCATGCGGCGGGCACGGAGCCACACGCTTCCCTGCCTGCCCGCGCTCAACAACGAGATCGGCGCGCGGCGCAATCGCAAGGATCGTTTCCATCCTGGCGGGTCGTGCAGGGAGAGGGACCCATGGCGGCTCAGATTTTCTCGGCCATATTCGTCATCATCATCGGCGTCGGCGGCTGCGTCGCCTATTTCTGGGGCGCCAACAAACTGCTCGACGTCACCTTCCCCTCGCGCGGCGTCTCGGGCGCCGCCGCCGTCGACAATCTGCGCCGGCAAGGGCTGATCCGGCCCTGGCTGTTCGTCGGCCCGGCGATGATCATCCTGACCATCTATCTCATCTATCCGGTGGTCGAGACGCTGCGGCTGTCCTTCCTCGATCGCGGCGGCGCCAATTTCGTCGGCCTGGCCAACTATCAATGGGCCTTCGGCGACCGCGAGTTTCGCAATTCGATCCTCAACAATGTGCTCTGGCTGGCCGTAGTGCCCGCCGCCTGTACCTTCCTTGGCCTGATCATCGCCGTGCTTACCGACAAGATCTGGTGGGGCACGATCGCCAAGAGCCTGATCTTCCTGCCGCTGGCGATCTCCTTCGTCGGCGCCAGCGTCATCTGGAAATTCATCTATGAGTATCGCGGCGAAGGCCAGACGCAGATCGGCATCCTGAACGCCATCATCCAGCATTTCGGCGGCCAGCCGCAGGTCTGGATATCGCTGCCGTTCTGGAACAATTTCTTCCTGATGGTGATCCTGATCTGGATCCAGACCGGCTTTGCCATGGTCATCCTGTCTTCGGCGCTGCGCGGCATTCCGGAAGAGACGCTGGAAGCCGCCGTCATCGACGGTGCCAATCCGTTCCAGATCTTCTGGAAAATCATGGTGCCGCAGATCTGGGGTACCATCGCCGTGGTCTGGACCACAATCACCATCCTGGTGCTCAAGGTATTTGACATCGTCCTGACCATGACCAATGGCCAATGGAACAGCCAGGTGCTGGCCAATCTGATGTTCGACTGGATGTTCCGTGGCGGCGGTGATTTCGGCCGCGGCGCGACAATCGCCATCATCATCATGATCGCGGTCATTCCGATCATGGTCTGGAACATACGCCAGGCCAACAAAGAGACGGGAGGACATTGAGATGACCGTCGCGACCGGAAACTCCTTCGCCAGCCGCTTCGGCGTTCACATCGCCGTCCTGGTCTTCGTTGCGATCTGGACCATGCCGACGCTCGGCATCCTGATATCGTCGCTGCGCGACAAGGACCAGATCATCGCCTCGGGCTGGTGGAACTCGTTCGCCAGTTCGACCCAGACCGAAGCTGGACGCCTGCCGCCCGCCTCGGCGCAGGTCGAGAAGGACGGCAAGTTCGTCCTCCAGGGCAACATTTTCGGCGATGGCGCCAAGCGCGAGATCAGCGCCTTCGGCGTCAAGTCGGCGGCACCGACGCAATATCCGGCCGGCACATCGGCCGATCTCGGCGACGGCGTTACCTTGCAGCTCAATGCCGACGGCAGCTTCGTCATGACCTCGCCCAAGGCGTTCGAGGGCGACCGCGGCCAGCGCGTCTACTATGCCTCCTCGGCGCCGCCGAAATTCACCACCGACAATTACAGGACCGTGCTGTTTTCGGAAGGCATCGGCCGCTCCTTCATGAACTCGCTGACCGTCACTATCCCGGCGACCGTCATCCCGATCCTGATCGCCGCTTTTGCGGCTTACGCTCTGGCCTGGATGCGCTTTCCCGGGCGCGCGCTTCTGATCGCGGTCATCATCGGCCTGCTGGTGGTGCCGCTGCAGATGTCGCTGATCCCGCTGTTGAAGCTCTATAACGGCGTCGGCGCCTTCTTCGGCGTGCCCTCCAAGACCTATCTCGGCATCTGGCTGGCGCATACCGGCTTCGGACTGCCCTTCGCCATCTACCTCTTGCGGAGCTACATTGCCGGCCTGCCGCGCGAGATCATGGAATCGGCGCGCATCGACGGCGCCAGCGATTTCGAGATATTCGTCAAGATCGTGCTGCCGCTGTCATTTCCCGTGCTGGCGTCCTTCGCCATCTTCCAGTTCCTGTGGGTATGGAACGATCTCCTGGTGGCGATGGTTTTCCTTGGCACGGAGGCGGATCAGATCGTGCTGACCGCCAAGCTCAATGCCTTGCTCGGCTCGCGTGGCGGCGACTGGGAGATCCTGACGACGTCGGCTTTCGTGACCATCATCGTGCCGCTGATCGTGTTCTTCTCTTTGCAGCGCTATTTCGTCCGCGGGCTGCTCGCAGGCTCGGTGAAAGGAGGCTGAAACCATGCAATCCGCTTTGAAAGCCAGTTCGAGGCCCGATCTCGCCGTCGATAGCGACTGGTGGCGAGGTGCCGTGATCTACCAGATTTATCCGCGCAGCTACCAGGACTCGAATGGCGACGGCATCGGCGACCTCAAGGGGATCATCGGGCGGCTGCCCTATATCGCCGCGCTCGGCGCGGACGCCATCTGGATCTCGCCCTTCTTCAAATCGCCGATGAAGGATTTCGGCTACGACGTCTCGGATTACTGCGACGTCGACCCGATGTTCGGCACGCTGGCCGATTTCGACGCGCTGACGGCGGAGGCGCACAGGCTGGGGCTGAAGGTGATGATCGACGAGGTGCTGTCGCACACCGCCGACATCCATCCCTGGTTCAGGGAAAGCCGATCGAACCGCAGTAATCCGAAAGCCGACTGGTACGTCTGGGCCGATCCCAGGCCGGACGGCACGCCGCCCAACAACTGGCTGTCGATCTTCGGCGGATCGGCCTGGCAATGGGACACCAGCCGCCAGCAATATTACCTGCACAACTTTCTCGCGGAACAGCCGGACCTCAATTTCCACAACGGCGAAGTCCAGGACGCGCTGCTCGACGTGACCCGCTTCTGGCTGGAGCGCGGTGTCGACGGGTTCCGCCTCGACACCATCAATTTCTACTTCCACAGCCAGGGGCTGGAAAACAACCCGCCGCTGCCGCCGGAGCAGCGCAACGACCAGACCGCACCCGCGGTCAATCCCTACAACTACCAAGACCACATCTACGACAAGAGCCGTCCGGAGAACCTCGGCTTCCTCGAACGCTTCCGCGCCCTGCTCGACGAATATCCGGCAACGGCCGCGGTCGGCGAGGTCGGCGATTCACAGCGCGGACTGGACGTTGTCGCGGCCTATACAGCCGGCGGCAAGCGCGTGCACATGTGCTATTCCTTCGACTTCCTGGCGCCGGAAAAGATCAGCGCCGCCAAGGTCCGTTCGGTGCTGGAAACCTTTGGCAAGGTTGCCAGCGACGGCTGGTCGTGTTGGGCCTTCTCCAACCATGACGTGATGCGCCCGGCCTCGCGCTGGGCCGCCAACGAAGCCGACCCGACCGCCTATCTCAAGGTTATCTCGGCATTGCTGATGTCCTTGCGCGGCTCGGTCTGCATCTATCAGGGCGAGGAACTGGGGCTCGGCGAAGCCGAATTGCGGTTCGAGGATCTGCAAGATCCCTACGGCATCCGCTTCTGGCCGGAATTCAAGGGCCGCGACGGCTGCCGCACGCCGATGGTGTGGGACGGCAGCGCCAGGAATGGCGGCTTCTCCCAGGCAAAGCCGTGGTTGCCGGTGCCGGCCAAGCACCTGTCGCAAGCCGTCAATGTCCAGCAAGGCGACGAGCATTCGCTGCTCGAACACTACCGACGCTTTCTCGGCTTCCGCCGTGCCCATCCGGCGTTGGCCAAGGGCGATATCAATTTCATCGAAAGCCAGGGCGACACTGTCGCCTTCACGCGCCGCGCGGGCAACGAGCAGATCGTCTGCGTCTTCAACCTGGGATCCGGGCCAGCGGAGGTTGACCTTGGCGGTCGATCGCTGCAACCTTTGCCCGGACACGGATTTTCGGGACAGCAGAGCTCCGGCTCCATCCGCCTCGGCGGCTACGGCGCCTGGTTCGGGCGCATCGACTGAATTCTAGGGACCACTGGAGGGAAACATGGCCGATGTCACGCTGAGGCAAGTGAAGAAATCATACGGCAATCTCAACATTCTGCACGGCATCGACCTCGACATCAAATCGGGCGAGTTCATCGTCTTCGTCGGGCCGTCGGGTTGCGGCAAGTCGACATTGCTGCGCTCGATCGCAGGGCTCGAGGAGATCACCTCGGGCGAGCTCAGAATAGCCGGCGAGGTGGTCAACGACGTGCCGCCGTCGAAACGCGGCATCGCCATGGTGTTCCAGTCCTACGCGCTCTATCCGCATATGACGGTCTACGACAACATGGCGTTTTCGATGAAGATCGGCAAGGAAAGCAAGGCCGAGATAGACAAGCGCGTGCGCCAGGCGGCAGAGATCCTGCAGCTGACCAACTATCTCGACCGCCTCCCCAAGGCGATGTCGGGCGGCCAGCGCCAGCGCGTGGCCATCGGCCGCGCCATCGTGCGCAACCCGAAGGTGTTCCTGTTCGACGAACCGCTGTCGAACCTCGACGCCGCGCTGCGCGTCGCCACCCGCATCGAGATCGCCAAGCTCAAGGAATCGATGCCCAACACCACCATGATCTATGTCACCCACGACCAGGTCGAGGCGATGACGCTGGCCGACCGCATCGTGGTGCTGAAGGAGGGCCATATCGAGCAGGTCGGCACGCCGATGGAACTCTACAAGAAACCCGGCAATCTGTTCGTTGCCCAGTTCATCGGCTCGCCGGCCATGAACATCCTGCCGGCGACCATCGACAAATCGGGCAATCCGACCGCCATCAGTCATGTCGGCGGCCGCAAGGCTACGGTGCCGATCGCGACGCCGGCCTCGGCCAAGGGCGCGTCGGTGAGCTTCGGCGTGCGGCCGGAGGACCTGACGATCGCCGGCGGCACGGACTATCTGTTCGAAGGAACGGTGGATTATGTCGAGCAGCTCGGCGAGGTGCAACTCGTCTATGTCGACATCGGCCGCGCCGACCTGCCGCTGGTGACCAAGCTGCCGGGCAATGTCGAGGTCAAGCGCGGGGCGACACTGCGGCTGAGCGCCGACGCCGGAGACCTTCATATCTTCGACGCGGATGGACGATCCTTCGCGCTGCACGAGACGGAAGCGAAAGCGGCCTGAGAGCAGGCCATGAATTAATTGCCGGTCACGCAAAAACAGGAGCGGCGGGCAAAGCCCGCCGCTCGTGTTTGGTGTCAGCTTCGGCTGTTAGTGGCCGAAGAGATTCCGGTCACTGCCCTGAGGGGCGGACTTGTGTACATCGCCCGACGAATTGAGCAGCTTGTAGACGGGCGAGCCGCTGTCGCGGATCGAAGCCGTGTGCGCATTGTCGACCGAGGTGACGGCAGGCTGATTGGCGCCATTGGAGCCATAGTTGTCGCTGCTGGCGAAAGCGCTGCCCGAAACGGCCAGGACGGCGGCGGCAGCAAGGATGATCTTCTTCATTTCAAGTCTCCTGAATTTTCGAATTTCGCCAGGACGGCGGAAGGCCCGCCGTCAACTGGAGATCGGCTGTTAGTTGTTGCCGAAGAGGTTGCGATCGG
>NZ_VFVW01000017.1:0-47557 GCF_006442305.1 Mesorhizobium sp. B2-3-6
AACAATCGAGGCAGCCGAATGCAGGAACTACTTCGAAAACGCAGGCTACGCTTCCGTCAAGATATGAAACGCTCTAGCCCCCGAATCTCAAAATCATGATGTCGCTGACATTGTAGCCGCGATTATCTCAGCGATACCCTCAGCACCGCGCCAATTAAATCATCATGTGATTCTGCACAGGGTTTTGTACAAGGAAAGCCTCCCCGATTTCAGAGGCTAAAAAGCGAGCGTTACTGTTAGCGCCCGCAACGGCAGCATGGCCTGCCTTCGTCACGGCGTGGCTGACGTGTGGCACGTTGCTATCAACGAATGAGCCGCGCCATAGTACGCCCGCAGCGAACGAGGCGTACAGAAAGGATCGTCACCCTGAGTGAGCTGACACAGCTCGGGGCGCCGAAGCGCCAGTTAAGCGTGCGACTTCCTGTTCGAGCCGTTCGATCCGCCTGTCCCGTTCGGCCAGCGCCGCCGCCACATCGGCGGCCTCGAAACGCTGCGGAATGTGCTGCGGACAATTGGCATCCCAGGTCGCCACGGTGAACAGGATGACCTGTTCGGGCCGCGCCGCATAATCGCGCGGCATCAGCCTCGCCGTCAGCTCGGCGTCGCCCTCCACCACGCGCGCGCTGCCCCAGATCTTGACGCGCTGGCGATGGGCATAGTCGATGAGGAACAGGAAGGCCTGCGGATTGTCGGCCAGATTGCCCTGGGTGATGAACTGTCTGTTGCCGGCGAAATCGGCGAAGCCGATCGTCTTTTCATCGAGCACCTTGAGGAAGCCGGCGGGCCCGCCGCGATGCTGGATATAGGGCTGGCCAACACCGTTGGCCGTCGACAGGAAGACGCTGGTCTGCATCTCGATGAAGGCCGCAAGGTCCGATGTAATCACCGACTGCCAGCCACCGCGCTCCTCGACCCGGGAATAGGCCTGGCGAGAGCCCTTGCGGGCCTGGATCGCCTTGACGGTCGGCGTGAAAGCGACGTCGCTGGTAAAAGCATGCGCGTCCATCGATAGCCTTTCTTACCCGGAGAGGTTAAAGCCCGAGTTCAGACAGCGACGGATGGTCGTCCGGCCGTCGGCCGAGCGGCCAGTGATATTTACGGTCGGCAGCGCCGATCGGCAGGTCGTTGATGCTGGCGATGCGCAGCCGCATCAGCCCATGTTCGTCGAATTCCCAGTTCTCGTTGCCATAGCTGCGGAACCACGAGCCGCTGTCGTCATGCCACTCATAGGCGAAACGCACCGCGATACGGTTGCCATGGAAAGCCCAGACCTCCTTGATCAGCCGGTAGTCGAGTTCCCGGCTCCATTTGCGCGTCAGGAAAGCCTGGATGGCATCGCGGCCTTGCAGGAACTCGGCGCGATTGCGCCAGCGGCTGTCTACCGTATAGGCAAGCGCGACACGGGCTGGATCGCGCGAGTTCCAGGCATCCTCGGCCATGCGCGCCTTCTGCGCGGCGGTTTCCGCGGTGAATGGCGGCAGCGGCGGGCGCTCTTGCGACATGACAATTCCTTCTTGACCCGGGTCGTCTGCGTCACGGCCAATATGGAGGCTTCCATCAGACAGATGTAGATGCCATATTTGTAATCTATCCTTCCAATTTCCGGAAGAATCGATGGACCGGCTCGAAGCCATGTCGCTCTTTGTCGCCGCGGCGGAGGCCGGCAGCCTGTCTGCAGCCGCGCGCCGTTTTCGCATTCCGCTGGCGACGGTCAGCCGCAAGGTTTCCGACCTGGAACGACATCTCAAGACCCGCCTTCTGAACCGCTCGACACGCCGGCTGACGCTGACCGATGCGGGCCAGGCGTATCTTGCCGCCTGCCGCCGCATCCTGGGCGAGGTCGGCGAGGCCGAGCGCATGGCGGCCGGCGAATACAGCGCCCCGACGGGCGAACTGGCCATCACCGCGCCGGTCGTCTTCGGCCGCCTGCATGTGCTGCCGGTCGTGACCGGCTTCCTCGCCGCCTATCCCGACGTAGACATCCGCCTGACGCTGGCCGACCGCATAACCCGGTTGGTCGAGGACCATTTCGACCTCGCCATCCGCATCGGCCGGCTTCCCGACTCCAGTTTTGTCGCCATGCGGATCGGTACGATCCGCCGTGTCGTTTGCGCGAGCCCCGGCTATCTGGCCGAACGCGGCGCCCCGACGGCGCTTGCGGACCTCGAGTCCCACAGCTGCATTACCTTCGAAGGGCCGGGCGCGCTCTCGACATGGAGCTTCACCGTCGGGAAGGCCGAGATGCCGATTCGGGTCCGCTCGCGGCTTCAGGTCAACACCGCCGAAGCTGCGATCGATGCCGCGCTCGCCGGCGTCGGGCTGACGAGGGTGCTGTCCTACCAGGTCGACGCGGCGGTGCGGTCAGGCGCGCTGCGCGTGCTGCTGCGGGAGTTCGAACCGGAACCCTGGCCGGTAAGCCTGGTGCACGCAGGCCACGGCTTGCTGCCGGTCAAGCTGCGCGCATTTCTTGACTTCGCCGCCCCGCGCCTGAAAGAAAGGCTGGCGCGGCTGATGTAGCGCGGCTGGGCCGTGGGCGAAGCCGAAATGTCTTTCGGCGCCGTTCGGGGGCATCTTCGGCCATTTCCTTTTTGCGCCCGCTTGGTGTAACCAACGCACACCTCCTTACCGGGCCTCCCCCAATGCTCCAAGTCCGATCGCTGGCGTTCAACTTCGTCTTCTACATCAATCTGATCGTCCAGATGATCCTCTGGACTCCCTATTATTTCCTGTCGCCGCGCCATCGCGCCTGGTTCGTGCCGAAGTTCTGGTCGCGCACCTCGATGTGGCTCTACGACAAGATCGCCGGGACCAAGAGCGACATCACCGGGGTGGAAAATCTGCCCGAAGGTTCCTTCATCCTGGCGCCCAAGCACCAGTCCTTCTGGGACGCGATCGCCTTCTTCCCCTATCTCCAGGATCCACTCTACATTCTGAAGCGCGAGCTGACCTGGATTCCGTTCTTCGGCTGGTACATCCTGAAAATGCGCATGATCCCGGTCGACCGCGGCAGCCGCTCCAAGGCGCTGAAGGCGGTGGTTGCGGCGACCAAGGAAGAAATCGCGCGCAACCCGCGGCAGCTCATCATCTATCCCGAAGGCACCCGCCGCGCGCCCGGCGACGAACCCGCCTACAAATACGGCATCGTCGAAATCTATGCGCAGCTCGGCATTCCCGTGGTGCCGGTCGCCCATGTTGCCGGCCTTTATTGGCCGCGCCGCAAGTTCCTGCGCTATCCCGGCACCATCAAGGCGCGCTTCCTGCCGCCGATCCCGCCGGGCCTGGACAAGGAGGAATTCATGCGGCGGCTGATCGGCGAAACCGAAACCGCCTGCGACCAGTTCCTCATCGACGCGTCCCGTGCACCCAATCCGCCCGCCTTGCCGCCGACGGCGGTCAAGCGGCTGCGGGAACTCGGCGCCAAAGCCTGAAGTGCGGCCTTCGGCGCGCCGATGGCGGCTCGCGCAACGTTCAAGCGAACACAGCCAGTGCGGTCGTCAGCACCAGCGTCGCGGCAAAGACCAGATTGATGATGCGCGAAGCCACCGGCCTGCGAAGAAAGCGAGCGAAAGCAGCGCCCGCAAGCAGCCACACGGCATGGATGGCGACGATCATGCATGCGAGAGCGGTCAGCTTCGGCCCGGTGCCGATGGCGCCGGCGCCCGAATCCGCGGACGCGCCGGCGAACACCGCGGCGATGGCCACATAAGCCTTCGGGTTGGCCACCGCCAGCAGGAACCCGCCGGTGAATGTCGGTCGCGCGGCCTCGCCGGCATCCGCCGCCAGGGGCGGCGCGCTGGCAATCTTGAACGCGAGATAGAGGATATAGGCAGCCGACGCCGCGACAAGCAGCGGCGCGAGCGGCGGCATCGCGGCAAGCATGGCGCTCACCCCGCTTGCCACGACCAGAAGCACGGTGATCGTGCCCAGGATGACCCCCAAGGCGTAGCTCAGGGAACGGCGCAGGCCGAACGCCGCGCCGACGGCGGTGACGCTTATCGTCGCCGGTCCCGGGCTGCCCATGACGGCCGTAGCGGCAAGCATCAGCGCAACGAGCTGACGCCACATATCCGGCTGCGAAAAAAGCGGGCCTGCCATCCGCGCCTCCTGTCTTGCCAAGCGTCAATGACGGTATGGCAAGGTCGGGGCGACCGTCTTGGACGATCGTGCGCGCTGCTGACGGCTCAGCCGCTCGCCTTGTCGAGCTCGGCCATGTCGTCGGCGCTCAGCTCCAGCGACACCGCCTTGATCAGGCTGTCCATCTGTTCAGGCTTGGTGGCGCTGGCGATAGGCGCGGTGACGCCCGGCCGGGCAATGACCCAGGCAAGCGCCACTTCCGCCTGTTTGGCCGAATGCCTGGCGGACACCGCGTCGAGTGCCGCGAGGATGCGCATACCGCGCGCATTGAGGTAATCTTTCACGCCGCCGCCGCGCGGGCTTTGACCGAGATCGGCCTCGCTGCGGTATTTGCCGCTCAAGAAACCCTTGGCCAGGCTGAAATAGGTGATCACGCCGATGTCCTCCGCCATGCAGAGATCGCGCAGCGGGCCATCGAACGACGAGCGGTCGTAGAGATTGTATTCCGGCTGCAGCACTTCATAGCGCGGCAGGCTGCGCAGGCTTGCCACGTCGAGCGCGGCGCGCAACTGGCCGGCGTCGAGATTCGAGCAGCCGGCATAACGGATCTTACCCTTGGCGAGGAGCTTTTCATAGGCGCCGAGGGTTTCCTCATAGGGCGTGGTTGGATCCGGCCAGTGCGACAGATAAAGATCGATGAACTCGGTCTGAAGCCGCTTCAGCGATGCATCGACGGCCTTTTCGATGTAAGCGGCGGACAGGTCCTTGTGGCCCTGCCCCATGTCCGAGCCCACTTTGGTGATCACCACGACCTTATCGCGGTTGCCGCGGTCCTTCATCCATTTGCCGATGATGGTTTCCGATTCGCCGCCCTCGTGGCCGGGCACCCAGCGCGAATAGGCGTCCGCTGTGTCGACCGCGTTCAGGCCGGCGCCGACGAAGCGGTCGAGCAGGTCGAACGACGTCTTCTCGTCGGCGGTCCAGCCGAAGACATTGCCGCCCAGAACCAGCGGCGCGATGGAAAGGTCGGTGCGACCGAGACGGCGTTTCTGCAAGGCTGATCTCCGTGTTGGTGGGATTGGGCGGCTATCGCCCGTTGAGAGTCGGAGCCTAACCTAGGTCTCGCCGCATCGAGGTCAAAGACCTCGCCGGATTTTTCCGCAAGCCAGCGCTTCACAAAGGCGCGATCCGCCTCGCCACGTCTTCCAACCAGTGATCGCGGATGCCGAGCGCCCGGAGATGGTCCAGCGTGCTCGACACATAATCCTCATTGTTGCCGGACTGGCCGACAGCGCCGCGCACCACATCAGCGGCGTGGGCCGCATCGAGCGCACCGGCATACTGCTCATGATTGCGGTCGACGATATAGGCCACGGCCTCGACCGTGCCGCCGCCGTCAAGGCGGACATTGAGCATGCGCTCGAGATAGACATTGGTGACCAGCTCGCGCTCACGCAGATAGGCGATGACCTCGTCCCGCAACTCGCCCGGCACCCGGAAAGCCAGCCCGACGCAGGAACCCCCGCGGTCAAGGCCGAGCACCAGCCCCGGACGTTCCCGCGTGCCGCGATGCACGAAGGAATAGACGCACAGCGCGCGACGATAGCCATGCAGGCGCGCCCGCCTTGTCTCGACATGCGCGAACCCCGGCCGCCATATCAGCGAACCATAGCCAAACACCCAAAAATCGCCCATATCGCCGTGCCTGATTGCGTAAGAATGGCAACACCACACCGGAATCGGTGTTTTTTCCGTCCATCTCTGTCTACCTATTGTCGTTGCCAGAATCGACAGCCCGCCCACAGCCCCGATGCGTGAACGAGAACCGCAGCATGACGTCCACTGACGAACGCCAGCCGAAGCATCGCCGCCGCCTGTTCTGGCTTGCAGCGTTTGTCATCGCGCTGTTCGCCATCTACAGCGGCGGCTGGTTCTATCTCGCCGACAGGGTCCGGAGCGAAGCCGACAAGGCGGTCGCCACGCTCAACAAGAGTGGCATCGAGGCCGGCTGCGCCAATCTCCAGGTCAGCGGTTATCCCCTGAGCTTCGCCGTCTCCTGCGACAATCTTGCCTATGAGGATGATGCCAAGAACGTTGCCGCCTCTGCCGGTTCCTTCAACGCCGTCGCCCAGATCATCCAGCCGCTGTCGCCGGTCGCGGACCTGCGCGGTCCGCTCAGGACCTCCGTTCCGGGCATGGTGCCGCTGTGGATCGACTGGGATGATCTTAAGGCCAACGTCAAGCTCTCATGGCCGCTGCCGCGACGCATTTCGCTCACGGCCGAGGGCCTGTCCGGCCAGACTGATCCGGCCGACGATACCGATCCGGTGCAACTGTTCAGCGCCGGCAAGGCGGCGGGCCAGCTGCAGCCGAACGGCAGGGATATCGACTATATCGGCAGCTTCGGCGATCTGGAGATCGACCCCGATGCGATCGGGGGCCGCGTCCTGCCGCCGCTCGACGCCAGTGGCGAGGCGACGCTGAAGAACGGCCTGGCCCTGATCGGCACGCAACTGAAAAGCCTGCGCGGCCAGGCCGTCGAGATCCGCAGGCTGGATTTGTCGTCGGGCACGGCGCACGTCGCCGTTTCCGGGCCGCTGTCGGTCGACACCGAGGGCCTGGTCGATGCCGATCTGATGATCAGGCTGAAAGACCCGAAAGCCGTGGCCGCCATTCTCGGGGCCGCCATACCCGAACAGAAGAACCAGATCGAACAAGGCTTTGCCGCCCTGGCGCTGCTCGGCAACGAACCGTCGATGCCGCTCAAGGTGGTCAAGGGCAAGGCCTCGCTCGGCTTTATCCCGCTGGGCAAGATCAAGCCGGTCGACTAAGCATCCCCAATGGACAGACCGGCAAAACTCCTGAGCGTCGGCGCGCTGACGCTCGACACCATTCTTCGCGTCGAAGCGCTGCCCATCCATCAGGGCAAGTTCATGGCCGCCGATGGCGTCCAGATCGCTTCCGGCATGGCCACGAGTGCCGCCTGCGCCGCACGCCGGCTGGGCGCCGAAGTGTGGCTTTGGGCGAGCGCCGGCGATGATCAGGTCGGCAACCAGCTGATATCGGGCATCGAGGCGGAGGGCGTCGATTGCAGCCTCGTCCGTCGCGTCCCCGGAGCGTCCTCGGCGCTGGCCGCGATCCTTGTCGACGGCCATGGCGAACGCATCATCGTGCCTTTCTACGATCAGCGCGCTCAGGCCGATCCCGACGGCTTGCCGGTCGCCGATCTCACGGCTTTCGATGCCGTGCTGGTCGATGTGCGCTGGCCGGGTGCTGCGGCGCTGGCGCTCAGCGCTGCGCGCGCTGCCCGCCGCCCTGGGATCCTCGATGCCGACACCGCGCCATTGGCAGTGCTGGAGCGGCTGTTGCCGCTCGCCTCGCACATCGTCGCCTCCGAACCGGCGGCGCGCATCGTCTGCGGCCAGGCGCTGGACCCGCAGGCCGCATGCGCCGACCTTGCGTCGCGCACCGACGCTTTCGTCGCGGTAACCGCCGGCGGGGCTGGAACCTGGTGGCATGACAGGCAGGCCGGTTGCGTACGCCACGTCGCTGCGCCAAAGGTCAAGGTGGTGGATACGCTGGCAGCCGGCGACGTCTTTCATGGCGCATTCGCAGCCGGATTGGCGCAAGCCATGCCGATCGAGCAGGCGCTACGCTTTGCCAGCGCGGCCGCAGCGCTCAAATGCCAGCGCTTCGGCGGCAGGCTGGGCGCGCCCGATCGTGCCGAGACACTGGCGATGATGGCGGCGACCTGGCCTGAAGGAGCCTAGTTTTTCGCCGGATGCTCGACCGCCTGGCGACCGAAATCCGGCACGTCGATGTCCTGGCCGGCCTCGATGATCGAGCGTCGCACGGCGCGGGTGCGGGTGAACAGGTCGAACAGCTTGTCGCCGTCGCCCCAGCGGATCGCCCGCTGCAGAAAAGCCAGATCCTCCGAGAACCGCGCCAGCATTTCCAGGATCGCGTCCTTGTTGTGCAGGCACACGTCCCGCCACATGGTCGGATCGGAGGCGGCGAGGCGCGTGAAGTCGCGGAAACCGGAAGCGGAATATTTGATGACTTCCGTCTTGGTCACCGATTCCAGGTCATCGGCGGTGCCGACGATGTTGTAGGCGATGATGTGCGGCAAATGCGAGACGATGGCCAGCGTCATGTCGTGATGCTGCGGATCCATCGTGTCGATGTTGGCGCCACAACGGCGCCAGAATTCGGAAAGCCTTTCCAGCGCGTCCGGATCCGTGTCCGGCAGCGGGGTGAAAATGCACCAGCGGTTGTCGAACAGATCGGCGAAACCGGCATCGGGCCCAGATTTCTCCGTGCCGGCCAGCGGATGGCCGGGAATGAAATGCACCCCACCGGGTATATGCGGCTGCATCTGTGCGATCACGGAAGCCTTGGTCGAGCCGACATCGGTGACGATGGCGCCCCTCTTCAGCGCCGGCGCGATCTCTTGCGCCACCGCGCCGGACGAGCCGACCGGCACCGAGACGATAACCAGGTCGGCATCGCGGACCGCTTCCTTGGCATCTATGGCGTAGGAGGAGCCCAGCCCAAGCTCTTGCGCCCGCGCCAGCGTCGCGGCGCTGCGCGTCGAGATGGCGACATGGCCGGCCAGGCCCTCGCGGCGGATGACGCGGGCCAGCGACGAGCCAATCAGGCCGATGCCGACCAGCGCGATCTTTTCGAACATCGGTGATGCCATGGCGTTCTAGCTTTTCAGGAATGTCGTGAGTGCCGCGACAACGCCGCGATTGGCCTCTTCGGTGCCGACCGTCATACGCAGTGCGTTGGGAAAGCCATAGCCCGAAACACGCCGCAGTATGTAGCCGCGCTGGGTGAGATAATCGTCCGCCGCCGCGGCCGAATGCTTGCCGTCGTCGGGAAAATGAATGAGGAGGAAATTGCCGACGCTCGGCGTCACCCGCAACCCGAGCCCGGTCATCTGTTCGCTCAGCCAGGCCAGCCAGGTCTCGTTATGCGCGACGCTACGCTCGATATGGGCGCGGTCGCGGACGGCGGCGATGCCGGCCTCGATCGCCGTCGCATTGACGTTGAAGGGACCGCGTATGCGGTTGATCGCGTCGACGATGTGCATCGGCCCATACATCCATCCGATCCGCGCCCCGCCAAGTCCGATCTTGGAGAAGGTGCGGGTCATGACCACGTTCTGAGAGCTGCCCGCGAGCTCGATGCCGGCCTCATAGTCGTTGCGCCTGACATATTCGGCATAGGCGGCATCGAGCACCAGAAGCACGTTCTTCGGCAGGCCGGCATGCAGGCGGCGCACCTCCTGGAACGGCACGTAAGTGCCGGTTGGATTGTTGGGATTGGCGAGGAACACGATCTTCGTACGTGGCGTGACAGCCGCCAGGATCGCATCGATGTCGGCGCGCTCCTGGGTCTCCTTGACCGCGACAGGCGTCGCACCCGCCGACTGGATGTAGATCTTGTAGACCATGAAGGCGTGTTCGGTGAATATGGCCTCGTCGCCGGGCGCGAGATAAGTCTGCGCCAGTAGGCCGAGGATCTCGTCGGAGCCGTTGGAACAGATGATGTTCTGTGCGTTCAGACCATGCACCTCGGCGATTGCTTCGCGCAGGCGCCGGGCGGTGCCGTCGGGATAGACGTCGAGCTTCGCGGCGACCTCGCGCGCGGCCTCGATTGCCTTCGGCGAGGGGCCGAGCGGGTTCTCGTTCGACGACAGCTTGTGGACCTTGTCCACCCCGGCGGGGGCCGAGCTCTTGCCCGGCACATAGGCCTGGATGTCCATGATGCCCGCGCGCGGGGTTGGACGTGCCTTGTCCGGGGTCTGGCTCATATCGCAAAATCCGTCGAGAACGCTTCCGTCCTGGAAGCCGCTGCGGAAATACAAGCCATGGCCGGCAATGTCGAGAGGTGGCAGTGGTGCCAGCAGGCGGCATTGACGGCGAGGCAGGTGAGTTCTAGAAGGGCAGCGACAGTTCCGTGGTGATTTGGCCGGTCGGCTTGCAGCCACGTTAAACAATTCGCTAAAGGGCCGTTTGCGCGACGTAACCGGCTTTGCGAAGGCAATGCCGGTTTTTTATTGTCCGCGGCCGGCCGGACGAACGCGTCGGCGGCGCGGAGATCGGCAGCGATTTCCGCAAGGCAAGGGTGCAGCAAGAGAGACGAGATGGCCGCTCAGCGCGCTGGCAGAACCAACAACGAGGCAGACCAACCGTCGAGTCCGGTCGTGCGCTTCGGCGCCGACAAGCCGCTCAAGCTCGACGCCGGCACGCTGCTGTCGCCGTTCCAGATCGCCTACCAGACCTACGGCACGCTGAATGACGCCCGTTCCAACGCCATTCTCGTATGCCACGCTTTGACCGGCGACCAGCATGTGGCCAGCACCAATCCAGTGACCGGCAAGCCGGGTTGGTGGGAAGTGCTGATCGGCCCCGGCAAGATCATCGACACCAACCGTTTCTTCGTCATCTGCTCAAACGTCATCGGCGGCTGCCTCGGTTCCACCGGCCCGGCATCCACCAATCCCGCCACCGGCAAGCCTTATGGGCTCGACCTTCCGGTCATCACCATCCGCGACATGGTGCGTGCCCAGCAGATGCTGATCGATCATTTCGGCATCGAAAAACTGTTTTGCGTGCTCGGCGGGTCGATGGGCGGCATGCAGGTGCTGCAATGGGCGTCGAGCTATCCGGAGCGTGTTTTCTCGGCGCTGCCGATCGCCACCGGCGCGCGGCATTCCTCGCAGAACATCGCTTTCCACGAGGTCGGCCGGCAGGCCGTGATGGCCGACCCCGAATGGCATGGCGGCAAGTATTTCGACCACGGCAAACGCCCGGAAAAGGGGCTCGCCGTGGCGCGCATGGCCGCCCACATCACCTACCTGTCGGAAGCAGCCTTGCACCGGAAGTTCGGCCGCAACCTGCAGGACCGCGAAGCGCTGACCTTCGGCTTCGACGCCGATTTCCAGATCGAGAGCTATCTGCGTCACCAGGGCATGACTTTCGTCGACCGCTTCGACGCCAATTCCTATCTCTATATGACGCGGTCCATGGACTATTTCGACCTCGCCGCCGACCACGGCGGCAGGCTGGCCGATGCTTTTGCCGGCACCAAGACCCGCTTCTGCCTGGTGTCGTTCACCTCGGATTGGCTGTTCCCGACCGA
This sequence comes from Mesorhizobium sp. B2-3-6, assembly GCF_006442305.1. Taxonomy (NCBI): domain Bacteria; kingdom Pseudomonadati; phylum Pseudomonadota; class Alphaproteobacteria; order Hyphomicrobiales; family Phyllobacteriaceae; genus Mesorhizobium; species Mesorhizobium sp. B2-3-6. The sequence continues at coordinate 11,224 of NZ_VFVW01000017.1, forward strand.
GGAGAGCCGCTCGATCGTCCATGCGCTGAATGCCGCCGGCGCGTCGGTGTCCTTCGTCGAGATCGAGACCGATCGCGGGCACGACGCCTTCCTGCTCGACGAGCCGGAACTGTTCGCCGCCATCAATGGCTTCATCGGCTCGGCCGCGCGAGCGAGAGGGCTCGGCGCATGACCCCGCAAAATTGCAGACCTGTCCATCAAGGGTCACGCACCACGACAAGGGGCAAGCCATGAGCGTCAACCGCGCCCAGCGCGTCGATCTCGAGGTGATCGCCGGTCTGATCCCGCCGCAATCGCGGGTGCTGGACGTCGGCTCCGGCGACGGCTCGCTGCTCGAGCTTTTGCAGGAAACCAAGCAGATCGACGGCCGCGGACTGGAGCTGTCGCAGCGCGGTGTCAACGAATGCGTGGCGCGCGGCCTTTCCGTCGTTCAGGGCGACGCCGACAAGGATCTTGAATTCTATCCCGACAAGGGTTTTGATTTCGTCGTCCTGTCGCAGACCTTGCAGGCGACCCGCAACCCGAAGCTCGTTCTCGACGAACTGCTCAGGATCGGCGAACACGCCATCGTTTCCTTCCCCAATTTCGGCCACTGGCGGGTGCGCCTGTCGCTGTTCGTCAAGGGCCGCATGCCGGTGACCAAGGACCTGCCCTATTCCTGGTACGACACGCCGAACATCCACTTCTGCACCATCCGCGACTTCGTCAATCTGTGCGAGGAGCTTGGCGCGACCGTGGAAAGGGCGACCGCGCTCGACGCCAACGGCCAGAAGATCGGCCTGTCGATGCCATGGTGGTTCTGGAACTTCTTCGGCCAGCAGGCGGTGTTCTTGTTGAAGCGATAAGGGCCATCCCGGAGGTGGCTATGACACCCCCTTTTCGGGCGAAGTCGAGCTGCAGGCTGATCTCTGCGACGAAGGTCATCAGCAGGTTGGGACGCATAGCCCGGCGAAGGCTCAGCGATCGAGCTCCGGGAAATACGGATCCGACAAGAACCGTCTGTCGCGTTCGCCTTGCAGGCAGTCGATCGGAGCCTCGGCTTCGGCGGGAATGATCCTGGTCTCGTTCTGAACGCCGCTCACTTCGAGGATCAACTTGCGCCGGATCGCCGTCGAGAATTCGGCGGCTGTATAAATCGGCAGCACGAAGGAGCCCGGCCCGCCGGTTACGCACTGGGCGTAATACCGGTCGAGATGGCTGAAGGTGGGCGATGGATTGATCAGGATCGGCAGGCCGTTGATGACGATGCCTCTGGCGTTTGCCGCATCCCGCGTGGCGGTGACGGGCAGCCCGATATTGTTTGGTCCGTCACCGGAAATATCGATGACGCTGCGTTCGCTTTCGAAAGTAGTGCGGTCGAAAAGCCCTGCACCGAAGGCGAGCGCGCCGGAGATCGACGTGCCGCGGAAGCTGCGGAACGGGCGGGCTGCAATCTTGTCGGCAAAAGCGTTGGCGCTCTCAGCGCCGTCGATGACCTGCCAGCCGATGAGCGCGTCGTCGCGCACAGTGCCGGCCCATTCGAAATAGGTGAGCGCGATGCGACCGGCGTTCCCGGCGCGGACCGCCTTGATGAAGTCGGGATGACGCAGCGCCTCCACATAGCCGGCGCGCTGCAGGGCGAACTCCTTCTCGTCCATCGACAATGAGATATCGACCGCCAGCACCAGTTGGACATCAACGGCCAGACTATCCGGCGCAGGCGCAGTCACGGCGGCCTCGGTGCAGGCCAGGCAGGCAAGCAGGCTGAGAGCATCAAGCATGGCCGGCTCAAGCTATGTTTCCGGTGCGATCTTCCCTCGCGATCACGGCGAAATAAAGCTGCCACGTGGCGTGGCGCGGGCTGGTCCGAATAGATGCCGGAAGTGCTATTTCTTGCGGCGAGGAGCGGCCGGCGGCGGCTCGATCGCGCCTGCCCTTATGCGCGCGGGCTTCAGAGCCGGCACGCCGGACGCCTTCACGATGGTCAGTGCGCGCGGGAAGAATTGATTGTTGTGCTGGCCGCGGCCTATATTGAGGATCGTCGCCCCGCCCAGCCGCTTCTCCAGCATCGACAACACCCGCCGCAGTGTCGGTCCGTCGAAGGCATCGAGAGCCTCATCGATGATCACCCATTTTGGTTGGCGCAGCACGAGGCGGGCAAAGGCCAGCAGGCGCAGTTCGTCGTCGGCCAGTTCATGCTCCCAGCGCGCGCTGCGGCCGAGCGACGACGACAGGTGTTCCAGGCCGATCTCGGCCAGCACGGCTGAGATATCGGCATCGCTTGCCGGCGCAACCCCGTCCACGCGGTCGAGCACTTCGCGCAGCGTGGCGGTTGGGAAGTAAGGCGTGCGCGGCACGAAGATGGGCGTCTCTCCCGCCGGCATGCCGATGCGCCCGCTCCCCCATGGCCACAGGCCGGCAATGGCGCGAAAGAACAGCGTCTTGCCCGCGCCAGGCTCGCCGGTGAGCATGACGCGTTCGCCGGCGTGGATCTCGACATGCTGGTCGGCGAGCCTCGTGCAGCCCTCCGGCGAGGCCACTTCGAGTTTCTCGAAGGTCAGCTTGCCGTTTGCATTCTCGCCGAATTCGATGCGCCTTTCCTGGCCGTGCAGCACATCGGTCTCATCCAGCGCAATGCGGAAATCGGCGACGCGCATCAGCGTCGCGCGCCAATCGGCGATGCTGCCGATATTGTTGATGAACCAACGCAATGAAGAATGGACCTGATTGAAGGCGCCGACCGCCATCATCAGTCCGCCGAAGCTGATATCGCCCGCGAAATAGACCGGCGAAGCGACCAGGATGGGAGCCACCACGGTGATCCAGCCATAGGTGTCCGTCACCCAGGCGAGATTGATCTGGGCGTTATAGATGCGTCGCATGGCGCCGAGCACGGTGCCCAGGTCGGTTTCCAGCCGCCGCCTGGCATCGGGCTCGCTTCGGGCGAGCGCGATGGCATCGATGTTCTCGTTGACGCGCACCATCGAGGAACGCAGCTCCGCCTCGCGTGTGTAGCGGTCGCTGTTGAGGTGGATCAGTGGCCGTCCGACCAGCCAGCTCAGCCAGGAAGCCGTTCCGGCATAGAGGATGGCCGCCCACACCATGTAGCCCGGTATGGCGAGCGATGTCCCGCCGACATGGAAGACGAAGCCCGAGGACAGCTCCCATAACACGCCGACGAAGGAGGCGAGCAGGATTAGGGATTGCAGCAGGCCAACGCCAAGATCCGTCGACAGGTCGGAAAGATGGCTCGCGTCCTGCTGCATGCGCTGGTCGGGATTGACCCCGATGGCGCCTGCATGCGCCAGGCGAAAAGCGCGCGCCGGCCGCATCCATCCATCGATCAGATCGAGCGTCAGCGCCTCGCGCAGCTTCAGCCGGATCGTCTGATTGAGCCAGGTCTGGCCGACATTGAGCACAAGAAGCCCACCGGCAATCGCGGCAAAAACGGCGAGCTGGTGCAGGAAGGCCTGCATGTCGCGGCGTGCAAGCGCATCGTAGAAAGGCTGGTTCCAGCGGTTGAGCAGAACCTGGCCGATCGAGGTCGCGACAATGACGGCAACCATTCCGATGGAGGCCCAGCGTAGCCCTTTGCGGACCGGCGGCCCGGCAAGCGCCAGCTTGATGGTTGCCACCTGATCACGCAGGCTCGAAGCTTCGACCGCAGCGATAGGCCGGGCAGAGGCATCATTGTCCGGATAATCGGCCATGAGCTGAAGTCCTTGCGTTCAAAAGCGGTGCTGAAAACCGGATGAAGTGTAGTGACGCCACTGGTCACTCAGCCAGGCTGCGAGCCCGTCAGCGACAGATAGGTCGCGAAATGCCGTCCGGCGCAAGTTTCTGGCATGATCACGAAGGTGTCATTCGCGTACCCGGCGATGTCGTGGCCCCGGTCTCTATTCGCCGGCCGAGCCGCGTTGCTGCATGCGGCGAAAGCACCGGCACGAAAACCCGTCGGGAAGCGCGCTGGGCGGCCGGCACGCCCTGATAGAGCCGCTTCTGCGCCTCGACCACGATGACGCCGGAAAAGATCGGCCACAGCCGCCGGCCGGCGCGCTCCACCATATTGTGGAAGCGCATCATGAAACGCCGCCGCGATGGCGGAAAGAACAGGGCGTCGGACCAGGCGGCGGGCGTGAAATTCGCCTCGCGCAGCAACTCGGTGAGCTGACCGCGCGAGAACGGCCTGCCATTGCCAAACGGCGTGTGCTCGAACCGCGCCCAGACGCCGCGCCGGTTGGGCACGACGATGACCACCCGGCCGGCCGGCGACAGCACGCGCCAGATCTCGTTCAGCGTTTCGCGCGGGTTTTCGACATGCTCGAGCGAATGCACGAGCAGCATGCGGTCGATGCAGGAATCGACCAGCGGCAGTTCCTCGTCGAAAACCAGAGCCGTCGCCGTCGGTCCCGCCGCCGGCCAGACCACGGCGCCCTGCGTCGCCGGCATGAAGGCGAACACCCGCTCGGCGTCGCTGCCGAACCGTTCCAGCCAAGGCAAGGTGTAGCCGAGCCCGACAAGCCGCTCATTGGGCACGGTGGCCCATATTGATGACAAGGCCATGGTGATCGAATGCTCGGCGAAGCGACCGAGCGCTGTCGAATAGAAGGAGCGGAGATCGACGATGTCGGAATGCATGTCAGGGATGTAGCCGCGATATCGGCGGGTTTCAACAAAAGGCCGCGACGTCCCGAGATCCCGGATGTCGAATGACATCCTGACATTAGTCATCTCCGGGATGACATCCGCGCGTCGGCGTCCTATGTCTGCGGCGAAAGATGGAGAGATGCGATGGCGGTCGAAATCGAACAGTTCATGTGCCGCAGCGACAATTTCGGCGTGCTGGTGCATGATCCCAAAAGCGGTCAGACCGCGCTTATCGATGCGCCGGAAGAAGCGGCGATCCTGGCTGCGGTCAAGCGCACCGGCTGGACGCCGACGATGATCCTGACCACGCATCACCATGTCGACCATGTCGAGGCCAATCTGGCGCTGAAGCAGCGCTTCAAGCTGCGCATCGTCGGTCCCGAAGCGGAAAAGGCCAGGATCCCCGGCATTGACGACACGGTCGAGGACGGTTCGGTCCTGCATCTCGGCGAGGAACGTATCGAAGTGATCGCCACCCCCGGCCACACCGCTGGCCACGTCTCCTATCACCTGCCGGCATCGAAAGTGGCGTTCACCGCCGACACGCTGTTCGCGCTCGGTTGCGGGCGGCTGTTCGAATGCAAGCCGCCGGTGATGTTTGAATCCCTGAAGAAGCTCGCGGCACTGCCTGCCGCGACCGTGATCTATTGCGGGCACGAATACACGCTCGCCAACGCCCGTTTCGCGCTGAGCGTCGACCCGACCAATTCGGCATTGAAGGAACGCGCGGCAAAAATTGAAGCGCTGCGCGCCGATAACAAGCCGACGCTGCCGACCACGATCGGCGAGGAATTGTCGACCAACCCTTTCCTGCGCTGGCATGATCCGGCAATCCGCAGGCATTTCGGCATGGAGAAGGCGTTGGACGTAGAGGTTTTTGCCGAGATCCGCAAGCGCAAGGATAATTTCTAGGCCAAGCGACACTGGTCGAAACCATGACGAGTTCCGCAGAAATCATCGCCATCCTTGGCATGAAGCCGCATCCGGAAGGCGGCTGGTACACGGAAACCTTTCGCGACGGGGGCGGCGGAGCTCGAGGCCACTCGACGGCGATCTATTTTCTGCTGGAGCAGGGCCAGGTTTCCGCCTGGCATCGCGTCAGGGATGCAGCCGAGGCCTGGCACTTCTACGCCGGCGCGCCGCTGGCGCTGTCGATATGGGAAGAAGGCGGCCCAAAGGCTAACGGGGTGATCGAGCAGGTGCTCGGCATCGAGCTTGCGGCCGGCGAGCGGCCGCAAATCGTCGTGCCGGCGGGCTGGTGGCAATCGGCGCGCAGCCTGGGCGAGTGGACCCTGGTCGGCTGCACCGTGGCGCCGGGCTTCGACTTTGCGGCGTTTGAACTGGCGGAGCCTGGTTGGCGGCCTAAACAGCTCTGACCCAGCCGGAAACCCTTAGCGCAGCAGGAAACCAAGCGTGACCACGAGCTGCGCGGCGTAGTAAAGCACCCAGACCGCCAAACGCATCCAGGCGCGATGTGGCGAAATGGCGGCCGCCAGGAAGCGTTCCGTGGCCAGCAGCGCGTCGGACGCCATGAACAGCACGGCACCGCCGATAACAGCGGCACTGCTCGTCGTCAGCGCCGAAATGCCCATGGCGAGGATGGCCGCGACATAGCCCGCGATCGGCGCTCGCAGGGCCGGGCCGACGCGGCGCCACAGCGCCGCCAGCATGAGAATAACGAATACCGCCATCGCAAGTGCGATTGCCGCGCGCCAGGGTTCGGCCCCCAGCACTCCCATTCCCCCGCCGCTGCGCAGGAACAGCACGACGTAGACGATATGCGCGGCGAGAAAGCTGCCCAGCCCGCCCAGAAACATCTTTTCGCCATCCCGCGACAGGAAGGCGTCGCCGATGGCGCTCAGCGCAAGAGCGGCGACCAGTAGCAGCGGCCCGCCCTGCATCGCCGCCAGCACGGCAAGCATGGCCACGGCGAGCGTTTTTGCCGCCGAATGGGCGAGCGTCGGCGCCATGCCTGATGTGAAGGCGTAGACAACCGCCGCCACCAGCGAAAAGATCAGCGTCGCATTGGCGTTGGCGTCGATGCCGCCTGGAGACGGCATCGTCACGCCCGGGCTCCGCCTTCGGATGCACCGGCTCCGCTTTCGGAAGCAGCGGGCTTGCGCAGGAACAGCGACTTTGCCGCAAGTGCGGCCCCCCCGGTGATGAGCACGCAGGCCGCGACAATGCGCAGCGACGGCTCGGCGACGCCGGCCGCGATCAACACCAGCGTCGACAGGAGCGGCGCGGCATAGCTTGCCGCGCCCAGCACCTGGATATTGCCGCGCTTGACGCCGACATCCCAGGCATAGAAGGCTGCCCCCACTGGCATCAGGCCGAGCCCGAGCACGGCAAGCCATTGCCCGGCACTCGCGGGCAGCACCGTCTCTTCCAGCGCCAGATGGCAGGCAAGCGACAACAGCGCGGTCGCCGCGCAGAACCAAGTGACGATGCTGGTCGGCACTGACGGGAAACGCCGCGACAGGAGCGAATAGGACGACCACAGCACTGCGCACACGGCAGCCATGGCGTAGCCAAAGGCGTAGCGCGCGTCGAAGGCGAGGCCGCCGCCCTTGGTGACGATGAGCACGGTGCCGGCAAGGCCAAGCAGCGCGCCCACGATATGGTTCCAGGCCAGCCGCTCGCCCGGCATCAGCGCCGAGCCGAGCACGATCAGCAGCGGCCACAGATAGGCGATCAGACTGGCCTCCACCGCCGGCGCGTTGCGCAGCGCGGTGAAGTAGAAAAAGTGGTAGCCGAAAAGGCCGGCAATGCCGATCACCCAGACCTGGCGAGGTATCCTCTGGCTTTTATCCGCGGCCGGCATGAAAAGGCGCGCGAAAAGCCCGACCCCGGTGCCGATCGAGAAGGTGATCGCCGACAAGAGGAACGGCGGCACCTTGCCGGATGCGTCCGTAAGCAACGCCAGCAGCGCCCACATGGCGACGGCCGAAAAGCCGATCAGTGTCGCGCGCCCCATTCTGTCTCCAGCGGCGCGCGTGGCGCCTTATTGTATTGCTTCGAAACGCCTGGCGCTGATGGTCAAGGTGCCGATCTGCGTCCCGACCGTCGCGCGGATCGGCGCATATACCCCGGTTTGGCCGAGCGGCGCAAATGTCACCATTATGCGGCTTTTGTTCTTGAGGTAGTTGAGCGCCTTGCGGCCCTTGCGGTAGCCCGCCACCGGCTCGAAACCCATCCGGCATGTGACCGTGTCGCCCTTGTAGCCGGGCACCGAGATCGACCCTTTTGAAGCGTAGCTCAGCGTCAGGTTGGCGCGCATCTCGCCGTCATACAGCCTCACGGTGCGGCCGCAGACCTTGTCGAGACTGCCGGCATGGATGACGGTTGCCGCCATCGGATCGAGCACCGATGCCAGGTCGCCGGCGCCAAGCGGCACCCAACTGTCGGGATCGCGCTTTTCCGGCGCGGGAACGACCGTCGTCGAGATGACGTTGCCATTGGCAAAACGAATGTCGATGGCGGAGGCTTTCTTGCCGGAAGTGTAGTCCGCGCGGAACGCCTGCGGCACCATCTTCTGGCCCGAAATCGTACCCTTGGACGAGATCGTGCCGCGCGTATCGTCGAACAGCTTGGCGAGACCAGCCGCGGAAACGCTGCCGTCGATCGAGTAGACGCCGTTCTCATAATGGCTTGAAAAGCTTGATTTCGCGATAGAAAGGCCGAGAAACGACACTGTGTATTCGCCCCTGAAGGACTGCGGCGAGGCGGCCGACGGCAAGGCGACGGCCAGCGCGGCGGCAAGGGCATGGGGCAAGCGAAGCATGGCGCGATCGGATCCTTGGTTTCAACCGGAGGCGGACAACTCCGGTCTGGCATGTCCCTATGGAACCGCTTATACGACGAATTCCGGCCTTAGTATGAAATGCCGCTGGGCCCAGGCTGGAGCTTGACGCATGGGCGAAATGCAACTATGGAACGCCAACTTTTTCCATAAGGCCGCTTGACCAGAACCGCGCGCCACCCGGCGTGGGCACGAAGGTTTGGCAGGTCCCCGAGAGAACTGAAGGTTAGAACCATGTCCCGCACCTGCGAACTCACTGCCAAGGCAGTCCAGACCGGCAACAATGTGAGCCACGCCAACAACAAGACCAAGCGTCGCTTCCTGCCGAACCTCGTCAACGTGACGCTGATTTCGGAAGCGCTGAACCAGAACGTGCGCCTGCGCATTTCCGCCAACGCGCTGCGTTCGGTCGAGCATCGCGGTGGTCTCGACGCCTTCCTGGCCAAGGCTGACGTCAAGGAGCTGTCGCAGCGCGCGCGCCTCTTGAAGAAGCAGATCGCCAAGAAGCTCGCCGAGCAGGCTGCCGCGTAAACTGTCTTTCAGGCGGGGGACGACCGCCCTGGCCAACCTCTTGTTGGCCTTGAGCATCGGATCGCCGTCCGCAAGGCGGTTTCGGAAATCCGATGCTCGAACAAAGCGAGCGCGATCCGGTTTCGGCATGACGCTCCGCTGGTTCCATTACCCAGGATAAAAAAATGACTTCCTTCTCGCGATACCTGCCCTTCGTGGCCGCCATGGCGCTTGTCGTTGTGGCATCGAATATCCTCGTGCAGTTCCCGATGCAGGGTCGGATCGGCGGCTTGTCGCTGGCCGACCTGCTCACCTGGGGCGCGTTCACCTACCCGTTCTCCTTTCTGGTCACCGACCTTGCCAACCGCCGCTACGGGCCTGCCGTGGCGCGCCGGATCGTCTTTGTCGGCTTCATGACGGCGGTGGTCTGCTCGGTCCTCGTGCCGCCCTTCCTGTTCCGCCATGGTTTCATCGAGTTCGAGACCGCCTCCGACCGGCTGGTGTGCATCGCGGCGGCGTCCGGCGCGGCCTTCCTCACCGCGCAATTGCTCGACGTGACCGTGTTCAACCGTCTGCGCCGACAGAGCTGGTGGCGCGCGCCGATCGTCGGCACGCTGGTCGGCTCGGTGTTCGACACCGTCGTGTTCTTCAGCGTCGCTTTCTCCGCGGCTTTCGCCTTCGTTGGCCCAAGCGACAGTTTTGCGCTGGAAACGGCGCCGCTGATGGGCGTGCTGCCGGTCGAGGCCATGCGTTGGGTCTCCTGGGCGCTTGGCGACCTCAGCGTGAAGCTGATCATCGCCGTCGTGGCATTGATCCCCTATCGGCTGCTCGCCGCCCGCTGGAGCCAGCCGGCTGTTGCTGCGGTCTAGGCCGTGATTCCCTGGATCCAGCTGGACTCCGCGAAAACCCCGGATGGCGCGCAGGAGCTTCGGCTCAAGCGGCGCGGTTCCGAATTCTCGATCATGCTGGGCACCAACGAGTTGATGAACAGCCGCCTCAGCGGCTCGGAAGAAGCGTTGGCCAGGCTCTCCTGTCGGAGGATCGCCGGCCGCAGACAGCCGAGAATGCTGATCGGCGGACTTGGCATGGGTTTTACGCTGCGCGCCGCTCTCGCCGAGTTGGGCGAGAATGCCGAAATCACTGTCGCGGAGTTGGTGCCGGCGGTCGTCGCGTGGGCACGAGGGCCGATGGCCGAGCTGTTTGGTGGCTGCCTCGACGATCCGCGCGTCATCGTTCGGGAGGCCGATGTCGGGCAGTTGATAAGACCCCGGCCCGCGGCCTGGGACGCCATCCTGCTAGATGTCGACAACGGCCCGGACGGCATCGTTCACAAATCCAACGACGCGCTTTACAGCCTGCAAGGCCTGGCGGCAGCGCGCATCGCACTGAAGCCCGGCGGCGTGCTTGCGGTGTGGTCGCAAGGGCCGGACAGCGGCTTCACCCGGCGGCTGAAGCAGGCAGGTTTCGCGGTCGAGGAGGTGAGCACGCGCGCCAACGGCAAGCGCGGCGCGCGCCATGTCATCTGGATCGCCACCAACGGCTCGCGACCCTGAGCGGACGCCGTCATTTGATGAGTAGTCGACCCCCACTCCGTCGAGTTGCGCTCGACGGAGTGGGGGGAAGGCGTCCGACCAAATCGAAGCCGGCGTTGAATACCTTCAACTTCAGCTTCGCAGTTGGAGCGCCAAATCAGTCCTGGTGCAAAATGAATTCCAGGTAGAGATTGCGCTGCAGGATCGAGTGGTTGTCGTCGGAGATCAGCGACACCATCAGCGCGCCGTCTTCGCGCGTCCAGACGTCGAGCCCTTCCATATTGTCGATCTGGTAGCCCATATCGGCTTCCAGCAGCACCGGACCGTCGGCGACCGCGCCCTTCTCCACGGTCTCGCCATCAATGCGCCGCAGCCGCATCTTGAGACCTCCTGCCATCGTGAAACTGCGCTCCAGCAGCAGAAGGTCGCCATCCGGCAGGAAAGCCCCATCGGTGATATCGAAATCGCCGTTGCGCTTGACGGTGAAGACGCCCTTGTGCGGACCTTCGATGATGGCGGCATAGATGTTGCCGGCCTTGTCCAAGCTCTTTTCCGACACCACGACCAGGCCGCCTTGGTGGCGGCCATTGGCATTGGCGTGGGTGACGGTCTCGAAGCCTCGGTTCCGGCGCAGCTCCCATGCCGGAACCAGGAAATCCATCTGCCTGAACGGCGCCTTCATATCGTCGGGGCCAATTTTGAACTGGGCGACGCGATGGTTGCGCTCGAAACCCACGGTGGCAATGCCGTCCTTGACGGAAAGCCCCTCGGCATCGACTTCCGATTTCTCGTCGATCGGCTGGCCCGATGCATCGACCATCTGTTCCATGCGGAAGTCCCCGATGCCTGACGGGCGCTTGTCCGCATCATGGGTCACGGTGCCGAAGAACCAGAATCCGGTATCGGCGACGCCGACGAAGTCGCGACCGCCTTTCAGGAAACGGAAGGCCGACAGCGCGCCGAAATCGCGCGACGGCGACGTCATCTCCAGCCCGCCGACGAATTCGAGCGGACCGAATTGCTTGTCGGCACGGCCTATACGGAATTCGGTGATCGGGCGGGCTAAGACCTCGACCGGTTCAACCGAGGTCGCGCCGGCCGAACTGGATGGCACCGGGGCTGCACCGGCAAACAGGGCGATGGCGGCGAAAAGTGCTTGTCGAAATCCGCCGTGCGAAAAGATCATCCGGCGCGCCGCATGCCGCCGCGCCGCGTATCGCGTGCGCTTTCCTCGGCGAACAGCGAAGCCAATTGCTCGGTCATGGCGCCGGCCAGTTCCTCGGCATCGACAATGGTGACGGCGCGCCGGTAATAGCGGGTGACGTCATGGCCGATGCCGATGGCAAGCAGCTCGACCGGCGAGCGCGTCTCGATCAGCTCGATGACGGCGCGCAGATGGCGCTCGAGATAATTGCCCGGATTGACCGACAGTGTCGAATCGTCGACCGGCGCGCCGTCGGAGATCATCATCAGGATCTTGCGCTGTTCGGGTCGGGCGATCAGCCGGTTATGCGCCCACAGCAGCGCCTCGCCGTCGATGTTTTCCTTGAGCAGGCCCTCGCGCATCATCAGTCCGAGATTGCGCCGTGCCCGCCGCCAGGGATGGTCGGCCGACTTGTAGATGATGTGGCGCAGGTCGTTCAGCCGGCCCGGATTCGGCGGCTTGCCGTCCTTCAGCCACTTCTCGCGGGCCTGCCCGCCTTTCCAGGCGCGCGTGGTGAAGCCCAAAATCTCGACCGAAACGCCGCAGCGTTCCAGCGTGCGCGCCAGAATGTCGGCGCAGGTGGCGGCCACGGTGATCGGCCGGCCGCGCATGGACCCCGAATTGTCGAGCACCAGCGTCACCACCGTGTCGCGGAATTTGGTGTCGCGCTCCTGCTTGAAGGACAGCGGCTGCATCGGATCGATGACGACGCGCACCAACCGTGCCGGGTCGAGATAGCCCTCTTCCAGGTCGAAATCCCACGACCGGTTCTGCTGCGCCATCAGGCGGCGCTGCAAACGGTTGGCCAGCCGGCCGACGACGCCGGACAGGTTGGCGAGTTGCTTGTCGAGGAAAGCGCGCAGCCGGTCGAGTTCTTCTTCCTCGCAAAGCTCCTCCGCCCCCACCGTCTCGTCGAAAGCTGACGTGAAGACCTTGTAATCGATCTCCTTCGGCAGGTTGGTGAAAGGGTTGTCATTGCGGCGCGCCTCGCCGGGCGTCTCGGCATCGGCATCGTCATCGTCGGACAAATCGTCGGCAGTGGCGTCGGAGGCTTCGGTCTCGGCCGACTGCTCGTCGTCAGCGGAAGCCTCGGCATCCTCGGACTGCGACTGTTCGGAGCCGGAATCGTCCTCGCCGCCTTCCTCGCTCTGTTCCTCGCCTTGCGGCTGGTTATCGTCATTGTCCTCTGAGTCTTCGGTCTCCTGATCGTCGCCGAGTTCCTCGGCCATTTCCATGGAGGCGAGCATATCGCGCACGACGCGGGCGAAGGCCTGCTGGTCGTCGAGCTTGGACGACAGCCCGTCGAGGTCGGCGCTGGCCTTTTCCTCTACCCAGGGGCGCCAGAGCTCGACCAGCCGCTCGCCGCTCTTGGGGATCGGCCGGCCGGTCAGCTTCTCGCGCACCATCAGCGCCAGCGCCTCCTCGATCGGGGCGTCGGCCTTGTCCTTGACGTCGACGAGATTGGCCTTGGCGTATTTGTCCTCCAGCATCGAGCCTATATTGTCGGCGACCCCTTGCATGGCGCGGCTGCCGATCGCCTCGACGCGCGCCTGCTCGACCGCGTCGTAGATGGCGCGGGCCGCCTTGCCTTCCGGCGCCAGTCTGCTGTGGATGCGCACGTCATGGCAGGCGCGCTTGAGCGCCATGGAATCGCCGAGGCCGCGGGTGATGGCTATGTCGGTCTTGGACGCCTTCTTGGGCAATTCCGGCAGCCGGGCGCGGCTGCCTGCGAGCGCCGGGCGGTCCTTGGCGAAGCCGACTTCCAGCTCCTTGTCGCCGGCGATGGCGCGCATGCAGACGGTGACGGCGCGCTTGAAGCTGTCGGCTTCAGAGCCCGTCTTCGACTTGTTGCGCGTATTGTCGCCCGGACCCGCCATCGAGGCTCTGCTTAGCCCAGCACCACATTGGCGGCGCTCTCCGGCAGATCCTCGCCGAAGGCGCGCTGGTAGAACTCGGCCACCACCGAGCGCTCCAGTTCGTCGCATTTGTTGAGGAAGGTCAGCCGGAACGCCATGCCGATATTGCCGAAGATCTCGGCATTCTCGGCCCAGGTGATGACGGTACGCGGGCTCATCACGGTCGACAGATCGCCATTGATGAAGGCCGAGCGCGTCATGTCGGCGACGCGCACCATCTTGTTGACGATGTCCTTGCCCTTGCCGTCGCGATAGTGCTTGGCCTTGGCCAGCACGATGTTCACCTCGTTGTCGTGCGGCAGGTAGTTCAGCGTGGTGACGATCGACCAGCGGTCCATCTGCGCCTGGTTGATCTGCTGGGTGCCGTGGTAGAGGCCGGTGGTGTCGCCCAACCCGACCGTGTTGGCGGTCGAGAACAGCCGGAACGCCGGATGCGGACGGATGACGCGGCTCTGGTCGAGCAGCGTCAGCCGACCAGACGATTCCAGCACGCGCTGGATGACGAACATCACGTCCGGCCGGCCGGCGTCATACTCGTCGAAGCACAGCGCCACATTGTGCTGGTAGGCCCAGGGCAGGATGCCGTCGCGGAATTCGGTGATCTGCAAGCCATCCTTGACCACGATCGCGTCCTTGCCGACGAGGTCGATACGGCTGACATGGCTGTCGAGATTGACGCGCACGCAAGGCCAGTTGAGGCGGGCCGCGACCTGCTCGATATGGGTCGATTTGCCGGTGCCGTGATAGCCCGAGACCATGACGCGCCGGTTGTAGGCGAAGCCGGCGAGGATCGCCATCGTCGTCGCCTTGTCGAAAAGATAGTCGGGATCGATGTCGGGCACATGTTCGCTGGTGACCGAATAAGCCGGCACCACCATCTTGGAGTCGAAGCCGAATTTGTCCTTCACCGACACCGTGGTGTCGGGCAGGTTGGCGATGTCGCGATCGACCTTGTTCATCTCTATCCACGTCTCCACGGGCGAAACGACTGATTTCGCCGGCAATCGATTTTCTCCGGGGGCGGTCTTAGAGCCTTTTCCACCCTTATGAAAGTTGGAAAACGACACGAACCGTTGGGTCGCTCAGCACAGACCCGCCTGCTTGAGCACGCGATAGGCCTGGAGCACATCGCGGAACCGGTCTTCCGAACCTCTGTCGCCGCCATTCGCATCCGGATGGTGACGCTTCACCAGTTCCTTATAGCGCGCCTTGATCTCCTTGCCAGTCGCCTTTGTATCAAGGCCAAGCGTTTCCAGCGCCTTGGCCTCAAGCGGCTTGGCCTTGCGCTCGCGCACCTCCCGGGGATCCTTCGGCCCCTTGAACAGGTCGAACGGGTCGCGCATGCGGTTGTAGTAGCCGGCGCGGCCGGAGCGCATCTGCGCCATATCGGGAGACGAGCGCGTCGAGGCGCCATTGACGCCCATCTTCCAGGTCGGCCGATGGCCGGTCATCGCCTCCTTCTGGAAACGGGCGACCTCGGTGTCCGGAACGCCGGAAAAATAGTTGAAGCCCTTGTTGTACTCGCGCACATGATCGAAGCAGAAGCGGAAATACTCGCCCTCCTTCATGCGCCCGACCGGAGCGCGATGGGTGCCCGCCTCCTTGCAGCCATCCCACTGGCAGATCGGCGCGTGCGACTTCAGCTCCGCGTCCTTCTCCTGGCGGATGCGGATCTTCTCGAAATATTTGGGATACGGCTTCATCTAACCCATTTATGGGGCGTTCGCAGATGCGAAACAAGAATTGACATTTTCGCGATGATCGCCCTAACCGCTGAATCGCGGCATAAAGCAGGCGAAGGACCGATTTTGTTGAAGCGCGGCATGCAACGAAGTCGGTTCGGCTTCCGCGATCCCGCTGGCGATATGTGGTGAAGGGAGACGGCAATGTCCATACAGGCAACCATGGAAGACAAGTTGAGCAAGGCATTTTCGCCGGAGCGGCTGGTCGTCATCAACGAAAGCCATCTGCACGCCGGCCATCATCATGTGGAATCCGGCCACCAGGCTACGTTCGACGGCACCGGCGAGACGCATTTCCGCGTCCGCATTGTTTCGCAGGATTTTGCCGGCATGAGCCGCATCGAGCGCCACCGCGCGGTCAACGCGCTTTTGGCCGACGAATTGAAGGCTGGCCTGCACGCGCTGGCGATCGAACCGGCGGCTCCCGGCGAAAAGACGCGCTGGTAGGCCGGTCCTCCTCGCTCCTCGCGGTGACGTTCAGAGCTCCGTTTCGATGCCGCAATCACCCAACCGCCGATTTCAGGAATGCCAGTGCCGCCCCGGTCAAGGCGTCGCCATCCTCGCCGAAATCGCGGTTGATCGACATGTGCGTATAGGCGCTGCCGTCGAACAGCGTCACCTTGGTGCCGGTGGCGCGCAAGCGCTCGGCGAACGCCTTGGAGTCCCCGTCCCGGTCCGAAGCGCCTGAGTAGGCGATGAAGGTCGGCGGGTGCTTGCGGCCATCTACATAACTGGCCGGCGACAACGCCGCCCATTGCGCGGGATCGGGGAAGGCCCGCGCATAGGCCCCCGCCATGCCGCCATTCCTGGAAAGCGCGGTGAGGTCATAGGCCCTGGTGTCGTCGAGAAGCAGCGCGGCGACACCCGGTAGACCGCCGCGCATGCCGGTCAGCGCAACGAGGTGGCAACCGGCCGAATGGCCCATGGCCACGATCCGCCTGGCATCGCCGCCATGCCGGGCAATGTTGGCGCGGACAAAGGCATAGGCCTTTTCGACATCGTCGGCCTGGGTGGCGACCTCGGCTTCGGGCAGCATGCGATAATCGATGGAGACCAGGCAGAACCCGTTGGCGAGCAGGAAGGCCGGCTTCGCATTGACCTGCGAGCGCTTGCCGGAGCGCCAGGCGCCGCCATGGACGAAGAAGACGACCGGCAATCCGCGTGCGCCATCCGGCGCATAGATATCGAGCTTGGCCGGCCCGTAATCGAAGGTTGTCGGCACGGGTTGGCGCTGGCCCCATGCGGCCGATGTGCCCAATGGCAACATCGCCGCCGCGGAGACCAGAATAAGGCTTCGTCGATCGATCATCGCAATCTCCCGATCGTTGGGCCCGATATGTAGACGAGGAATGCCCGCACGCACCACGAGCATCCCGTTAGACTTGGGAGTGCTCAACGATCTGATTCAACACCGTACCAGCCGCATCAATGCACTCGCTTTGCCGTTCGGTTCACGAAATCGATATTTGCCCTTGACGGTCTCCTCTGGCCATCACCACCTGAGATATCAGACGAGCATTGTAACTGTGTGCTGTCCAAGTTCGATGCAGATACACGCTCTCTCTCCAATGTGGAGGGAACCACAATGCATCCCGGTAGTTGAATGAGATGAGCCGGGCGGCAGCCAGAATGGCTCTGAGGGCAACCATCATGGGTGAGAACCAGTCCGACGTCTTCGATCTGTTTTCGGAGATTTATGCAAACGCGGGCCAGGAGGAAATAAGCCTCCAGCAGTATCTCCTTGCCTGCCGGGAAGACAAGTCAATGTATGCCTCGGCGCCGGAACGGATGGTCGAGGCAATCGGCGAGCCGAACCTGGTCGACACCAGCAAGGACGAGCGGCTCGGCCGCATTTTCTCCAACCGCACGGTCAAGGTGTATCCCACCTTCTCCGATTTCTACGGAATGGAGGATACGATCGAACGCATCGCCGGCTATTTCCGCTATGCGTCGCAAGGGCTCGAGGAGCGCAAGCAGATCCTCTATCTCCTCGGCCCTGTCGGCGGCGGCAAGTCCTCCCTGGCCGAACGGCTGAAGAAACTGATGGAGGAACGCCCGATCTACACGCTCAAGGCCGGCAATCAGATCAGTCCGATTTTCGAGTCGCCGCTCGGCCTGTTCCATCCCGATCGCATGGGCGATCTGCTGGAGGACAAATACGGCATAGCCCGGCGTCGCCTCAACGGCATTATCTCGCCCTGGGCGGCCAAGCGGCTTGATGAATTGTCTGGCGACATTTCCAAATTCAGCGTGGTGAAATTGATGCCCTCGCGGCTGCGCCAGATCGCTATAGCCAAGACGGAGCCTGGCGACGAGAACAATCAGGATGTCTCGGCTCTGGTCGGCAAGGTCGACATCAGGCAATTGGAGGATTTCAGCCAGTCCGATCCGGACGCTTATTCCTACAGCGGCGGGCTGAACCGGACCACGCAAGGCCTGCTCGAATTCGTCGAGATGTTCAAGGCGCCCATCAAGGTCCTGCATCCGCTGCTGACGGCGACCCAGGAAGGCAGCTATAACGGCACCGAGAATTTCGGCGCCTTCCCCTATCAGGGCATCATCGTTGCCCATTCCAACGAATCGGAGTGGCAACAGTTCAAGAACAACAAGAATAATGAGGCCTTTCTCGACCGCATCCTCGTGGTCAAGGTGCCGTATTGCCTGCGGATCACCGAAGAAAGGCATATCTACGAGAAACTGTTGCGCGAGAGCGAGCTGGCCGGCAGCCCCTGCGCACCTGAAGTGCTGGATATTCTCAGCCGGTTCACGGTCTCGACCCGTCTTGCCGAGCACGACAATTCGCCGCTCTACACCAAGATGCGCGCCTATGACGGCGAAAACCTCAAGGAGGTCGACCCCCGGGCCAAGTCGGTTCAGGAATATCGCGACGCCGCCGGCGTCGACGAGGGCATGACCGGCGTAAGCACGCGCTTCGCCTTCAAGATCCTGTCGCAGACATTCAACTACGACACCAACGAGGTCGCGGCGGATCCCGTGCACCTGATGTACATTCTGGAAGAGGCGATCAAGCGCGAGCAGTTCCCAAAGGAGACGGAAGCGAGCTATCTCGAGTTCATCAAGTCGGAACTGGCAACGCGCTATGCCGAGTTCATCGGCCACGAGATCCAGAAGGCCTATCTGGAATCGTACAGCGAGTATGGCCAGAACCTATTCGACCGCTACATCGCCTATGCCGATGCCTGGATCGAAGATCAGGACTACAAGGATCCCGATACGGGCCAGATCCTCAATCGCGAGATATTGGACAAGGAATTGTCGCAGGTCGAAAAACCGGCCGGCATCGCCAACCCCAAGGATTTCCGCAACGAAGTGGTCAAGTTCACGCTGCGTGCCCGGGCACGCAACCACGGCCGCAACCCATCATGGACAAGCTACGAAAAGCTGCGCGAGGTTATCGAGAAGCGCATGTTCGGCCAAGTCGAAGATCTTCTGCCGGTGATCAGTTTCGGCTCCAAGCAGGACAGCGTCACGGAAAAGCGGCACAATGAATTCGTGCAGCGCATGGTGCAACGCGGCTACACCGAGCGGCAGGTACGGCGGCTGGTCGACTGGTACATGCGCGTGAACAAGGCGGGCTGAGAAAAGCCCGGATGGTTCCATGCCGATCTTCATCGACCGCCGCCTCAATCCGAAGGACAAGAACCTGGGCAATCGCCAGCGCTTTCTCAGGCGCGCGCGGGAAGAACTCAAGCGGAGCATCCGTGACCAGATAAGGACGGGCCGGATCGCCGATGTGGACAGCGGGCATGCCGTGCCGATGCCTCACAGAGGCACCAGCGAACCGACCTTCAGCGATGCCAGGGACAGCGGCCGGCGCCAGCACATCCTGCCAGGAAACAGGACGTTCATTCCCGGTGACCTGGTGCCCAAACCCGGGCAGGGCGGCGCAGGCTCCTCGTCGCCGGGAAACACGGCATCCGAGGACGACTTTCGCTTCGTGCTTTCGCGCGAGGAAGTTCTCGACCTCTTTTTCGAGGATCTCGAACTGCCGGATCTGGTCAAGCTCAATCTCAAGCAGATACTCGCATTCAAGCCAAGGCGGGCAGGTTTTGCGGCAACAGGATCACCGACCAACATCAATGTCGGGCGCACGATGCGAAACAGCCACGCCCGCCGTATCGCGCTTGGGCGCCCAAAGCAGCCGGAGCTGGATGAGATCCTCCGGCAGCTCGCCAAACTGGAATCGAAGCCGCCAAATGCCGCGACCCGCGAACGCATCTTGACTTTGCGGGAGGAACTCGAGCGGCTGGAGCGCCGCCGAAAGCGCATTGCCTTTGTCGATCCCGTCGACATCCGCTTCAATCGCTTCGACCCGCAGCCGGTGCCGAATGCCAGCGCCGTCATGTTCTGCCTGATGGACGTCTCCGGGTCGATGGGCGAGCGCGAGAAGGATTTGGCCAAGCGCTTCTTCGTTCTGCTGCACCTGTTCCTGACCCGACGCTATGAGCGCACGGAGATCGTCTTCATCCGCCACACGCACGAGGCCCAGGAGGTGGACGAAGAGACATTCTTCTACTGCACGCAAAGCGGAGGCACGGTCGTTTCCACCGCGCTGGAGGAAATGCAACGCATCATAGAACAACGCTATCCGGCCACGGAGTGGAACATCTATGCCGCCCAGGCTTCGGACGGCGACAATTTCGCCACCGACTCGCAGCGCTGCATAGAACTGCTCCACGGCAAGCTCATGCGCCTGTGCCAGTATTTCGCCTATGTGGAGATCATCGACGAACGCGAAAGTCATATTTTCGGCTCGACCGAAAATGGCACCTCGCTCTGGCGCGCCTATAGCGCCGTCGAGCAAAAATGGCCGAACTTCCAGATGAGGCGCATCGCCGCTCCGGCCGATATCTACCCGGTATTTCGCCAGCTTTTCGCCAGGCAGCCGGCTATGGCCAAGAGCGCGTAAGGGGTGCCGGATGGCTGGCCAGGCCAACAAATCGGGGTTGCTTTTCTCCGGATCCGACTGGGATTTCAAAAAGCTGTCGCGGGTCTATGAGGAGATCGAGGCGATTGCGGTCGACCAGCTTCATCTCGACACCTATCCGGTGCAGATGGAGGTCATCTCTTCCGAGCAGATGCTCGACGCCTACTCGTCGGTCGGCATGCCGCTGATGTACCGGCATTGGTCGTTCGGCAAGCATTTCCTCTACAACGAGCTTCTCTATCGCAAAGGCGGTCGCGGGCTGGCCTATGAATTGGTCATCAATTCCAATCCCTGCATCGTCTACCTGATGGAGGAAAACACCATGGCGCTGCAGGCCTTGGTGACCGCCCATGCAGCACTTGGACACAATCACTTCTTCAAGAACAATTACCTTTTCCGCCAATGGACGGATGCCGGAGGAATCCTGAGCTATCTGGACTTTGCCAAGGGCTACATCGCCCGGTGCGAGGAGCGGCACGGCCTGGCTGCCGTGGAAGCCATTCTCGATTCCGCACACGCGCTGATGGAGCAAGGCGTGTTCCGGTATCACCGGCCGCCGAAACTGTCGTCGGAGCAGCAGCGCGAGGGACTTCGCGAGCGCCTCGAATACGAGGAGCGTTCCTACAATGACTTATGGCGCACCCTGCCGCCCGCGCAGGACGCCGACAACTCCGAAGCGGGCGATGAAGGCGTGTCGGAGCGGAAGAAATCGCTCAATCTGCCCGAGGAAAACCTGCTCTATTTCCTTGAGAAGAACAGCCTTGTCCTCGAACCCTGGCAGCGCGAGATCCTCAGGATCGTCCGCGTCATTGCGCAGTATTTTTACCCGCAGCGGCAAACCCAGGTGATGAACGAAGGCTGCGCCACTTTCGTGCACTACACGCTCATGAACATGCTGTTCGACCGTGGCCGGATCACCGAAGGCGCGATGCTCGAAATCCTGCGCAACCACTCGAACGTGATCTTCCAGCCATCCTTCGACGACCAGCGGTTTTCCGGCATCAACCCCTACGCGCTCGGGCTTGACATGATGCAGGACATTCAGCGCATCTCGACCGAGCCGACAGCCGAAGATCGCGACTGGTTCCCGGACATAGCCGGCCGTGGCGACTGGCTTGAGACGCTGCTCGACGCCTGGGCCAACCACCGCGACGAATCCTTCATTCGCCAGTATCTCAGCCCGACCTTGATACGAAAATGGCGGCTCTTCGTCCTGGCCGATGGAGCCGACCAACCGCACTACGAAGTCGCATCGATCCACAACGAGCGGGGCTACAACAACATACGCGCCGCGCTGGCCCACAGCTATGATGTGGGCGCGAGCCGGCCCGACATCCAGGTTGTGGACGTGGACCTGCTCGGCGACCGGCATTTGCGGCTACAGCACAAGGTGAAGAATGGGGTCGTGCTGGAGAATGACAGCCGCGACGCGACCCTTCGCCACATCCGGCATCTCTGGGGCTATGAAGTCAGCCTGGCGGCCGTCGACGCCGACACCGACGCAATGGTCGGCGAACGCTCGACCAAGGACTGTTGAGCATCAGGGATGACGCGGTTGTGCGTGTCTGCGACACGATGGACCGTTCAGCTGTCGCCTGCCGGCCTGATCCTGAGCCTGGCGACGCGGTTCTTGTCGCGTTTCATGACGATGAAACGCTTGCCGTGGAAGGTGAAGGCCTGCTTCTCCTCGGGGATCGACTGCGTCTCATGGATGACCAGGCCGGCGATGGTGGTTGCCTCCTCGTCCGGCAGGTCCCAGTCGAGCGCCCGGTTCAGGTCGCGGATCGGCACGGTTCCGTCGACGACGACGGAACCGTCCGCCTCCTGCTTGACGCCCTGTATGTCGACATCGTGCTCGTCGGCGATCTCGCCGACAATCTCCTCGATGATGTCCTCCAGCGTCACCAGCCCCTCGACCTCGCCATACTCGTCGACCACGACGGCGAAATGCGCCTTGCGGCGCAGGAAGGCGTTGAGCTGTTCCTGCAATGTCGTCGTATCGGGCACGAACCAGGGCTTTGACGCGATCTTCATCACATCGATCCTGGAGAAGTCGTTGCCGACATCGTTGAGGGCGCGCAGCAGGTCCTTGGCGTGCAGCACGCCGACAATGTTGTCGAGCGACCCCTTCCACAAAGGCATGCGGGTGTGCGGGCTCTGCAGGATCTCGCGCACCACGGCTTCCGGCGCATTGTCGGCATTGACCGAGCGCATATTGGTGCGGTGGACCATGACGTCGGAGACTTCGAGCTCCTCGAGGTCGAACAACCCGCCGATGCGGTCGCGCTCCTCGCGCACCACCTGGCCGTCGCGGCGGAAATCGTCGACGGCGCCGCGCAGCTCGTCCCCGCTCGAGCGCTGCGGCTCGATGCGCGACAGTTCATAGCCCAAAGCGGCAAGCAGGCGCGTGCGCATGGCGACGGCCAACAGGATGAGGACGGCAAGGACAGCGACGACGATCCAGCCGGCCCCGTTCATTTCGGACGGCTTCCCGTCCCGCTCGGGTGGTTCTCCCTGAGGAACGAGAGCACTTCCGAGGCCGGCACGTCCTTCGCGATGAAGGCCTCTCCGATGCCGCGCGTCAGGATGAAGGTCAGCGCGCCGCGCGACACTTTCTTGTCCTGGGTGATGAAGCCAAGCAGCGCATCGGCGTCGGGCAGTTCGCCCGGAATGTCGGCCATCCGCCACGGCAGTCCCACCGTGTTGAGATGCGCCTCGACGCGCGCCGCGGCGTCAGGACTGGCCAGGTTGAGCCGCGACGAGAAGCGATGCGCCAGCGCCATGCCGATGGCGACCCCCTCGCCATGCACGAGGCGGGCGCCGTCATATCGGGTGGCGGCCTCCAGCGCATGGCCGAAAGTGTGGCCGAGATTGAGGAGCGCGCGGTCGCCGGTCTCGAACTCGTCGCGGGCAACGACATCGGCCTTGGCGCGGCAGGCCTCGGCGATGGCCTCTACCCTCTCCGGTCCGCCGGCGAACACGCTGGCCCAGTTTTTCTCCAGCCAGGCGAAGAATTCGGGCCGGTCGATCAGCCCGTATTTGGCGAGTTCGGCGTAGCCGGCGCGAAATTCGCGGATCGGCAGCGTATCGAGCACTCCGGTATCGGCCAGCACCAGCTTCGGCTGGTGGAAGACGCCGACCAGGTTCTTGCCGCGCGCGCTGTTGATGCCGGTCTTGCCGCCGACCGAGGAATCGACCTGCGCCAGGAGCGAGGTCGGGATCTGCACGAAGTTCATGCCGCGGCGCACGATGCCGGCGGCAAAGCCGGCCAGGTCGCCGATGACGCCGCCGCCGAGGGCGATGACGACATCGCCGCGTTCCAGCTTCGCGGCCAGGACGCCGTCCACCACCGCTTCGAGATGCGCGAAACTCTTGGTTTTCTCGCCGGGCGGCAGCGTGATCACGGCGGGCTCGATGCCGCTCTCGAGCAAGCCGGCCTTCAGCGTATCGAGATGCGCCGCCGCGACGTTTTCGTCGGTCACGACTGCAGCGCGTCGGCCCGGCAGGCGGCGCGACATCTCGGCGCCGGCGCGCGACAAAAGCCCCGGCCCGATCAGGATGTCGTAAGCCCGCTCGCCAAGTCCGACCTCGACGGCAACGGCTGCATTGGCGTTCACGGTTCGACCTCACCCGCGGGAGTGGTCTGGGCGATATCGAAATGCCGGCACAGCGCCTCCACCACCTCGGCCGCGATGACTTCCTTGCGGTCGTCGCGGGTCGGCACGGTGACGTCCGATGTCGCATAGACCGGATAGCGTTCACTCATCAGCCGCTCGAGCACGCCACGCGGATCGGGGCTCTTCAGCAGCGGCCGGTTCTGTTTCTTGGAGACCCGGTCCATCAAAAGGTCGAGTTCGGCCTTCAGCCATACCGACACGCCATGTGCCGCTATCGCCTCGCGCGTCTGTGCGTTCATGAAGGCGCCGCCGCCCGTCGACAGCACCTGCGGGCCGTTTTCCAGCACGCGCAGGATGACGCGCTGCTCCAGCGCCCGGAACTCGGTTTCGCCATAGCGTTCGAACAGTTCCGGAACGGTCATGCGCGAGACGCTTTCGATCTCCTGGTCGCTGTCGATGAAAGGCAGCGCCAGCACGCTGGCGACCTTGCGGCCAATCGCGGTCTTGCCGGCGCCCATCAGGCCGACAAAAACGATGGAGCGGCCGCCGAGCCTGCCCAGCAGCGCGGCATGGCTCCCGCCCGGAGGATTTGCTGGTAGCGCGTTCATCAGTCTCGAAGCCCTCTTTGCCGGCGTATCGACATGAAAAGCCCGGTTGCGTCAAGCGCACTGAGGCAGGCTGGCCTCCCGCGGGCGAGCAACCGGCTGCATTGGAAGTTGCCGGCGCGCTTCAGCTTCTCGCTTGAATTGGCCGGATTGGCGTCCCATAAGGGCACAGGGTTTGGAAACGCAGAACAAGAGACGGGCGAAGATTGATGCCGACACTGTTTCGCCTCGTCGTGATAACAGCGATTCTGGCGGGCATCGCCTATGGTACGATGTTCGCGTTGGTGATGTTCGTCGAGCCGAAAAAGGCGGAAATGAGCGTGCGCATCCCTGCGGAAAAGCTAAACCCAAAGAAAAACTGAGCCCGAAGAAAAACTTCAGGAAATGAACAGCGCCGCCCGCATCGAAGCCTTTCTGGAGATGATGAGCGCCGAGCGGGGTGCCGCCGAAAACACGCTTTCCTCCTATCGCCGCGACCTCGATGACGCTTCGCAGGAAATCCCTGGCGGTCTTGCCGGCGCCGGCGCCGCGGACATCCGCGCCTATCTCGACGACATCGCCGCACGCGGCTTCGCACCGACATCGCAGGCACGCAAATTGTCGGCGATCCGCCAGTTCTTCAAATTCCTCTACGCCGAGGGCCTGCGCGGCGACGACCCGACCGGCACGCTGGACAGCCCGAAAAAAGGCCGCCCGCTGCCGAAGACCATGAGCGAGGCCGACACCGGCCGGCTGATCGACCGCGCCGCGCAGGAGGCCGGCGATGCCGGGCTTGGCGAGAGCGACAGGCTGGCGGCGCTGCGTCTGCACGCGCTGGTCGAAGTGCTTTATGCGACAGGCCTGCGCGTTTCGGAACTGGTCGGCTTGCCGGTGACGGTGGCGCAACGCGACGATCGCTTCTTCATGGTGCGCGGCAAGGGCGACAAGGAGCGCATGGTGCCGCTGTCGGCCAAGGCGCGCGCGGCGATGCGAGCCTGGCTCGCCGCCCGGGCCAAGGTGCCCGCTTTCGCTGACAGCCCGTTCCTGTTTCCTGCCGCGTCGGACAGCGGCTACCTCTCGCGCCAGGTCTTCGCTCGCGACCTCAAGGGGCTGGCGGCCCGGGCCGGCATCGCCTCGGCCAAGGTCTCGCCACATGTGCTTCGCCATGCTTTCGCCAGCCATCTCTTACAGAACGGGGCTGATCTCAGGGCCGTGCAGCAACTGCTTGGCCATGCCGACATATCGACGACACAGATCTATACCCATGTGCTGGAGGAGCGATTGGTGCGGCTGGTCAACGATCATCACCCGCTTGCCGACTAGACCTCATATCGCTATGTGAGGGCGACGTTCCATCGCCCGGAGCCCCGGATTTCAGGGTCCCGCCAGTCTTTGCTTCCGACGTATCGGTCCGCCCAAGCATGTACAACTACCTCGATTTCGAAAAGCCGGTGCAGGATCTGGAACTCAAGATCCTGGAACTGAAGAAGCTTGCCGAGAACGGCGAGGCGGTCGATGTCGCCGACGAGATCAGCAGGCTCGAGAAGCGGTCGCGCGATGCCCTGCGCGATCTCTACAAGGCACTGACGCCATGGCAGAAGGTGCAGGTGGCGCGCCACTCCGACAGGCCGCACTGCGTCGACTACATCAAGGGCCTGTTCAGCGATTTCACGCCGCTCGCCGGCGACCGCAATTTCGGCGAGGACCAGGCGATCGTCGGCGGCTTTGCCCGGTTCCGCGGCGAACCGGTAGCGATCCTCGGCCAGGAGAAGGGCTCCGACACGGCGAGCCGGCTGAAGCACAATTTCGGCTCGGTGCGCCCCGAAGGCTATCGCAAGGCCGTGCGGCTGATGGAGCTTGCCGACCGCTTCAAGATCCCGCTGCTGACATTGGTCGACACGGCCGGCGCCTATCCTGGCGTCGGCGCCGAGGAGCGCGGCCAGGCCGAAGCCATTGCCCGTTCGACCTCGGCCTGCCTTGCGCTCAAGGTGCCATCGATTTCGGTTGTCATCGGTGAAGGCGGTTCGGGCGGCGCCATTGCCATCGCCACCGCCAACCGCGTCTACATGCTGGAACATGCCATCTATTCGGTGATCTCGCCCGAGGGCGCGGCCTCCATCCTGTGGCGCGACACGACGCGCTCCAAGGACGCGGCGACCAACATGAAGATCACCGCCCAGGACCTTCTGGAACTGAAGATCATCGACGCCATCATTCCCGAACCGATCGGCGGCGCCCAGCGCGCACCCGAAACGGTGATTGCCGCGACGGGCGATCTCATCGCCAGGACGATGAAGGATTTTGCCGGCGCCAACATGGATTTTCGCGAGCAGCGCCGCGAGAAGTATCTGGCAATGGGCCGCAGCCTCTGACCACGATTTGGCGGCTCAACCGGGCCGCCGCAAGCCGCCTCCACGGCAACGCTCCACGGCAATGTGGCGGCGATGAGCAATTTCGCCACAAAAATGCCGCCGGATTCGGTTCAATGGAATTGCCGTGAGGGGTGGCCGGGGCTTGCGGTAAGGAATTTTCAAGGTTAACGGGCTTACGGTCCGTCTGTGTTCAGCATGCGGGCTCGGCCGTTTCGAAGCCATTGGCCCGAAAGAGAAGACGTAGCCTTATCCATGTTTGCCAAGCTTGCCCGCACCGGAATTCTCATCACCGCGATAGCCGTCGCCGGCTGCAATGATTCGTCGATGAAGGATTTTGCCCCGGAGGCCAACAAGCCCCTGCCCGACAAGATCCTGGCCGACATGAGGGCCAAGGGCATGGTGCGCACCTCCTCGGTGATGGCGCGCATCTTCAAGGAAGAGGGCAAGCTCGAAATCTGGAAGGCCAAGACCAACGGCCGCTACGACATGGTCGCCAGCTACGATATCTGCAAATGGTCGGGCAAGCTCGGGCCGAAATACACCGAGGGCGACCGCCAGGCGCCGGAAGGTTTTTATACCGTGCGTCCGGCGCAGATGAACCCGCGCTCGAACTACCATCTGTCCTTCAACATCGGCTATCCCAATGCCTATGACCGCGCCAACGGCCGCACCGGCTCCAACCTGATGGTGCACGGCGCCTGCTCGTCTTCGGGCTGCTATTCGATGACCGATGCCCAGATCGAGCAGATCTATGCGTTCGGCCGCGATGCCTTCCAGGGCGGCCAGACCGAGTTCCAGATCCAGGCCTTCCCGTTCCGCATGACCGCCGCCAACATGGCGCGCTACCGCAACGACCCGAATTACGAATTCTGGAAGATGCTGAAGGTCGGCTACGACAATTTCGAGATCACCAAGGTACCGCCGAAAGTCGACGTTTGCGAGAAGCGCTACGTCTTCAACCAGGTGGCTCCCGAAGGCACCACATTCAATCCGACCGGCCCCTGCCCTGCGTCCACGCAGCCGGATTCGCTGAAAAGCGCCTACAGTGCTTATCAGAGCACGTATGAGGCTGCGTTCAACGGCGCCCTCAAGGCAAGCACGCCGGCGCCCAAGCCCACCATCGCCGGCATCAAGGAAGCCAGCATCGTCTCCGACTGGTCCAAGCGCCGTGCGCGCGGCGAGCGCGTGCCGATCGACCCGCCATCGCTCAACTCGGACGGCTCGGTCACCGAGACGGCGCGCATGGGCCGCATCGATTCGCCCGCCGGCCGCAAGATGGCCGCGCTCGATGCCGAAAAGGCCGCGAAGCAAAAAGCCGAGGAGCAGCGGCTGGCCGCGATAGAAGCTGCCAAGCAGGCCAAGGCGCAAGCGCTGGCCGAAAAGGAAGCCGCCAAGGCGCAGGCGCTGGCCGAAAAGGAAGCGGCCAAGACCGCCAAGGAAGCCCCTGTCGCCACCGCGACGATCGAAGCGCCGGCCGAGCCCGCACCGCCGGCCGAAACGCAGGCCGCAAGTGCCGACGAGAGCCGCGTGACGAGGCTGAAGAACAAGCTGCTCGGCATGTTCGGCGGCTGACATTTTTCGCCGTGACCGACGTCACCGTCTACGATCTGAAGGGGCTGAACTGCCCTTTGCCGGTGCTGAAGGCGAAGAAGCGGCTGGCCGGGATGCGGCCCGGCAGCCGGCTCTGGCTGGAAACGACCGATCCGCTCGCGGTTATCGACATTCCGGCGTTCTGCGCCGACTCTGGTCATCATCTCGTAGAGACATCCGCCATATCAGGCGGTCACCGCTTCCTGGTCGAGCGCGGCGAATAGCTGTCGTAAAGGTCAGCGTCCCGCGATCGCCAGGGGATTGTTCTCCAGCGCCGCGCGGTCGGGCGTGTCGATCGAGGGCCGGTTGGTGAAGGCGGCAAACAGTCGCCTTACATAGTCTTCGGGCATGTCGAGCGTGATCAGCACCAGCCGGGTGCCGCGCTGGCCGTCCGGCCAGGACGGCAATCGAGCCGGCGGATGCAGGATTTTCTGCACGCCATGCACCACCAGCGGCCGCGACGGATCTTCCTCGAGTTCGATGACGCCCTTCATTCGCAGCAGGCGCTCGCCATGCGTGGAGCGCAAAAGATCGAGGAACATCTCGATGGCCGAGAACGGCACCGGGCCGTCATGCACCAGGGAGTGGGTGCGAATGCGCTGATCATGCCGGTGCCCGTGGTCGTGGCCGTGCCCGTGGTCATGCCCGTGGTCATGCCCGTCATGATCATGATGATCATGATGATCATGGTTATGCATCGCTTCTTCGCCGAGCCAGCGCCGCACATCGGCGGATTTGGTCGCCGGGTTGTAGAGGCCGCAGTCGAACAGCGCTGCGACGCTCGTTTTCACATCGTCGACAGCCAGCAGTTCGGCGCCCGGATTGATCTGCCGCAGCCGCGTCCGCAGCGCTTCCGGTCCATCCGGACCAGCGACCAGGTCGGTTTTGGAGAGCACGATGCGGTCGGCGACGGCGACCTGCTTGACCGCCTCGACATGGGCGTCGAGCGTGGCATCGCCGTTGGCCGCGTCGACCAAGGTGATGACGCCGTCGAGCCGGAAAGCCTGGACCAGTGCCGGATGCGCCATGATCGATTGCAGCACCGGTGCCGGATCGGCAAGGCCGGTGGTCTCGACGATGACGCGGGCAAGGCGGGCGATGCGGCCGGTCTGCAGCCGGTCGACCAGATCGGCCAGCGTGTCGACCAGTTCGCCGCGTACCGTGCAGCAAAGGCAGCCGTCCGAAAGCTGGATGATGCCGTCGGACGCCTGTTCCACCAGCAGGTGATCGATCGCCACTTCGCCATATTCGTTGATGATGACGGCCGTGTCGGCCAGCGCCGGGTCCTTCAGGAGCCGGTTGAGCAGCGTCGTCTTGCCGGCACCGAGAAAACCGGTCAGCACGGAAACAGGGATGGGAAAACCGCTCATTGCCTAGTTCGCAACCTTGACCGGCTGGTCGCCCTGCGCAGCCGAGCCCGCCACCGTCGGGCCGGCGCCGGGCGCCGGTCTGTCCGGACGCCAGGTCGGAATGGGCACGTCGGCATATTCCTGGCTGCCCTGGGCGAGCATGGCCAGCGGGGTCGGGCCGGTCGCGCCGCCAAGCCCGACGGCAACCAGCGTCGGCACATGGTCGAGCTTTTCCTGGTAGGGCGATTTCGGCACGTTCTTGGCGACGGCGGGCGGCGCCTCGGACTGCTCCGCCGGCGCCTTCTTCTTGCAGACCTCGTCCCGCACGTCGTTGGGCGAGATGGTATCACCGTAGGGCGCCAGCGTGGCGATCGTGGCTGAGCCGGCGGCAGGCGTATCGAAACCCTGGTCGAGCAGTTTGGCCGCGGCCTCGGCACGGGTGATCGCCGACTTCTCGCCGAGCACCACCGCCACCAGCGTGCGGCCGTTGCGGGTCGCCGAACCGATCATGTTGAAGCCGGAGGGGCAGACGAAGCCCGTCTTCATGCCGTCGGCCCCCGGATAGCGGCCGATCAACAGGTTGTAGTTGGGGATCGCCCTCTTGCCCACAGCAAGCCCCTCGATCGAGAACCACGGCGCATATTGCGGAAACTCGCGGCGGATCGCCGTCACCAGCACGGCCAGGTCGCGCGCTGTGGTGTACTGGTCCGGCGAATAAAGCCCGTTCGGATTGACGAAATGCGTTCCGTTCATGCCGAGCCGGACCGCTTCGGCGTTCATGCGCTCGGCAAAGGCTGCCTGCGATCCCCCGACATTCTCGCCGACGGCCATGGCGATGTCGTTTGCCGACTTGACCAGCATCATCTTCAGCGCATTGTCGAGCCGCATCACCGAGCCTGGCTTGAAGCCCATCTTGCTCGGCGGCTCGGCGGCGGAATGTTTCGTTACCTTGATCGGCGAATCGAGCCGGACCTCGCCGGCCGCTATCGCCCGGAAGGTCACATAGGCCGTCATCAGCTTGCTCAGCGATGCCGGGTACCAGCGCTTGAACGCGTCCTGATGCTGGAGGATCTTGCCGCTGTTCAGGTCGAACAGCACGACCGGATTGGCCAGCGCCGGCCCGGCCAGCGCCGAGAACGCCACGGCGCCCGCGCAGAATAGTTTGAGGAAATGCCTGTGCCGCATGATCGAATCCGAAATCGCCTCTTGCCGTAGTCGCCCCTGGCTCCGTAAGATTTACGCGATCGCCAGCAAAATGAGTCCGCCCTCAAAAACGGACCGCATTGTTGCGGTGCTATTTACTCTATGTGACGTCAACATGGCAAAGTGCCTGACGATCACAATTGCAAGGCAGCGGACCTGCCCCAACAGCGAGATGGAACCATCATGCCAATCCTGAACCGTGCCGCCGAAATGCAGGACGAGGTTGCCGGCTGGCGACGACATCTGCACCAGACCCCGGAACTGAATTTCGACGTCTTCAAGACAGCCGCCTTCGTCACCGAGAAGCTGAAGGCCTTCGGCTGCGACGATGTGGTGACGGGGCTGGGCAAGACCGGCGTCGTGGGCATCATTCGCGGCCGCCAGGGCGAAGGCGCCACCATCGGCCTGCGCGCCGACATGGACGCGCTGCCGCTTAACGAGATCACCGGCAAGCCCTATGCCTCGACCGTTCCCGGCAAGATGCATGCCTGCGGCCATGACGGCCATACGGCGATGCTTTTGGGTGCGGCGAAATATCTCGCCGAGACGCGCAATTTCGCCGGTTCGGTGGCGGTCATCTTCCAGCCGGCCGAAGAAGGCGGCGGTGGCGGCAACGAGATGGTCAAGGACGGCATGATGGAGCGTTTCGACATCGCGAAAGTGTTCGGCATGCACAACATGCCGGGCCTGCCGGTCGGCCAGTTCGCCATCCGGCCGGGCCCGATCATGGCGGCGACCGCGGAATTCACCATCACCGTGAAGGGCCGCGGCGGCCATGCGGCGATGCCGCACGGCACGATCGACCCGATCGTCATCACCAGCCAGTTGGTCGGCGCCCTGCAGACGATCGCCTCGCGCAGCACCGACCCGGTCGAAGCCGTGGTGGTGTCGGTGACCAAGTTCCATGCCGGCGACGCCTACAACATCATCCCGGAATCGGCGGAGATCGCAGGCACGGTGCGCACCTTGCGCAAGGAAATCGCCAAGAAGTCGGAAGAGCGCATTCGTGCCATCTGCGACGGATTGGCCACGGCGTTCGGCGCCAAGATCGAGGTCGATTACCAGGCGAACTACCCCGTAACCTTCAACCATGCGGAAGAGACGGTTTTTGCCAGCGACGTCGCGGCAAACGTCGCCGGCGACGCTCATGTCCACCGCGGCATCCAGCCGGTGATGGGCGGCGAGGACTTCTCCTACATGCTTGAAGCCAGGCCCGGCGCCTTCATTTTCATTGGCAATGGCGACACCGCCGGCCTTCACAACCCGGCCTATGACTTCAACGACGAAGCCATCCCGCACGGCATGAGCTACTGGGTGAAGCTGGCCGAAACCGCGCTCGCCGCCTGAGGCCTGGCGGCGGCAGGGGCCGGCCGATTGTGTTCGGCCCGCCCCTTGGCGAAACGATCGGAAGCGGCTATGTGTCGGGCCGCGTGGTCCCGTAGCTCAGTAGGATAGAGCGGCAGATTCCTAATCTGTAGGTCACAGGTTCGATTCCTGTCGGGATCACCATAAATTCACTAGGAAATACAAGTACCTGTTCGTCAATGAATACATAGTCGACTTGAACGTTACACAAGTGCCAAGCGGGCAGGCTACAGTGAATTGACGGCTCAGTGCAGGATCGTGCCTGGTCCCACCGCCATTTGTGTCATGCAATTGTTCATCGATCGTCACCCGAGATGCCATTGTCCTCCTCCAAGGACTTAGTGAGTGCCATACTACCCATGTCTTGCCCCGCTTTTCAGCTAGTCACACCACCGAAAGTGAGGCGCATTGCATCTGGTCATTTTGTGTTTGACGTTGTCCTCGATTGACGCCCAAACCAAAAGCCAATGACCGTTGTGAGAGCGACACCCAACACTTCCGGGGTCTTTTCTTTGAAAACCCCCCAGAACGCCAAGAACGCTGCCACCAAAACAAGGGTCAGAAGCGCGAGAACTGTATCCGGGGAAACCAGTCGAGACAGAAAATCCGCCCGCTCTGAGCCGAGACGCAAGGCTTGAGTGTAGTCGTTGTAGACTATTCCCTTTCCATTTTTTACAAGCACTTGATAATCATGAGCCACTCGTCCAACTTCGTTCTCCGGTTGCCGAAAAGTCTCAACTAGCACGAGCGTCCCGCCACCGAAATTACTAAGCGTGTCGTAGACATTGTAGTCGACGAATTCGAAGTCGAACTTTCGCAAGGCTTTGAGTGCTATGGCCTCATCTAAGCTCAGCTCGCTGATAGAAATATCGGAAAATTTTCCGCGAGTACCTGCACTTCTCTTCTGTTCCTCTGTTTGTTGAGTCGACTGGGACGGTTCTTGTCTCGCGTCTGACATGGTCATTCCTCCATTATTTTTCGACAGAAGATCACCAATGCAGAAGCCGAGCAAGTAGGGCGGCGCTGCCCAAAAAATGAAAGCATGCGCCCAGACCGCAAAAGGACATCTATGGCCCGACCAAGTGTTCTGCGGAGATAACCGACCAGATTTGCGAACGGCTCGTCGATGGCCAGAGCCATGCAAAGTCTGCCTTGATCCCGAGACGCCCCAACAACGCTATTGTGTGCCGATGGCTTGCACAGCTGTACGATGTTCTCCGCGACCGATATGCATGCGCACGCGAGGTCCAGCCGACGACTTTCAATGGAACGCTTGGGCGAAGACGCCCCTCTTTATCCTGCCGTCCGACTTCCAATCCGACAGTCAGATCTCAGCCTGTCGCATTTAAATTTCGGGAAGCGTCAAATCGTTGCCACCCCTTATCACTTCACAATTGCAATCGCGCCTACGTTCCCTGCGATACAGCAAGGCGTTCCCGGACTACGACAATTCGATCCCAAGAACTCGCAATCAGATCCCGCGCAACGACAGCCGGTTTCCCTGATGAATCATCCCTGGCTGCGTGATTTTCCTGATGTCCGGGGCGAATTTTCCTGATCCACCGCGCAGGGAATGTTCCGCTAAGTAGCTGACATCGCTATGCAATATTGATTTTCCGCCCCATGCAAAGCGCTCGTTTCTCGCGAACTCCCAGTTTTTGCCCGTTATCAGGGAATTCTCAAACGGAGACTGGTTCGCCATGGACTGTCGGGATCACCACGTTTTGCTGCTAAGCCGGATACTGTCGGACCTGAATCGGACTGAAACCAGAGCCGATCACCGGGGTCGCATCGGTCATCTGTACGGAACCTGCATGCGGATTTCTACCGTTCGAATAACGTCAGAAAAGCGCTTGCAGACGTTCCGACAAATCGGAAATTGGTTGATTGGTTGGAGCCCGGTCGACGGACCGCAGCGGTCCCGTCCGGGATGAGGTTCAGAGCCGTTCCAGCGTCAGCATGCCCGGATCGCCCTTCCAGGCTTTGGAAAGTTCGTCCGCGGCTTTCGTTGCGGCGGCAGTATCGCCTTGGGCCTCCGCCGCCTGCTGCAGCCCGAACAGTGCCCAGGCGCTGCTGCGTGCGCGGTGGAGCGCCGCCACAAACTCCTTCGCCGCGTCCGCCGGCTGACCGTTCTTGAGGAGGGCGGCACCGAGGGACTGCCGCACGGGATAATACCAGTACGGAGGCTCCATGTAGGGGATCGTGTCCTCCGTTTCGACCGCTTTCTTCCAGAAGGCTATCGAGCCGCCGACGTCATTCTCGGCCTGCGCAGCGCGGGCACGTACGACATCTTCGGCCACTTGCAGGACCGACAATGCCGGGATTCCCCAGGCATCGTGCACCGACCAGTCGGTTTCCTGAGCGATCTTGTGGATGGCGTCCGCCTCGACTCGCGCGCCCGAGGCGTCCTTCTTCTCGGCCAGGGCGACGCCGCGCGCATAGTGCCACATCGATGTGATGTAAGGCGGCGCGCCGGCCGGCTCGGCCTTAGCCAGGATCGCATCCGGTTCGGCATATTGCGCCCAGGCGAAATACGGAGCTGCCTTCACCGGCTGCACGATCGGTATTGCCGTGGCCACCTCGTTAGTCAGAAACTTGTCCAGCTTCTCAGCCTCTGCAAGCACCGTCTTCGAGTCACCGAGGAGCTGGGCCGAAACCAATACGAAGTGCACGTTGTGGGAATAGTAGCCGAGCGGATAGACACCGGTAGCGCCGGTTTCGGCGAGATAGGTCTCGTCCACTTTCGAGGCAGCTTCGTTGGACTTCAGCGAATCCGTGTAGCGGCCGACGCGATAGTAGATGTGGCTCGGCATATGGACGATGTGTCCGGCCCCCGGCATCAGCGCTGCTAGCCGGTCCGCGTAGGGCTCGGCGCGCTCCGGACGATCCGAGGCCTCAACAAGATGAATGTAGAGGTGAATCGCCATCGGATTGTCGAGCTTCCTGGCGAGAACGCCTTCCAGCCGCCTCTGGATGTCGGCGGTGCGGCCCTTGGGTTCCTTGCCGCCCGGCTGCCAATAGTCCCAAGGCTGCGTGTCCATGCCGGCCTCTGCGGCCAGCACAGCGAGCTCGAGATCGTCAGGATATTTGTCGGAAAGCGCCGCAGTTGCATCGGCGAAGGCGGCGTTCAGGGTGTTTCGATCGGCCTTGGGATCTTCGGAATACCGCGTGGCGACCGCCTCGATCAGTCCCCGCTCCTTCTCGGTGGCACCGGATGAAAGCGCCTGCGCCTTTCGAAGAGCAGTGATCGCTGGTGCATTTGCGGTGGGATCCATCGGCACGTTGATGTTCGGGCCCAGGACCAGTGCCTCGCCGAGGAAGCACATCGCACAGTCGGGATCGAGGCTTTGTGCCTTGCGGAAGGCGCGTCGCGCCTCCGCGTGATTGAAGTTGGTGGCGAACCGCAGCCCCTGGTCAAAGTATTTTTGGGCATCGGCGCTCTTTGTGCTGATCGGATAGCTCAGGGAGCCTAGGTCGTCCCACAATGGCGGCTGGGCCTCCTCGTAGGCCTTCAAGTCTTGCGGGGCCAGTGATTGGCCGGCAGCGGCCAGAGCGACGCAGTGTGTGATGTCGAGTTCCCCCGGCAACGATACTCTTGGCGTCGCAAGCTGCGACTGCAACGGACTGTCCGCGGCGTAAGCAATGGCAGCACCTGTGCCGAAACTCATTAAGGCAATAGCTGTCCATCCTGCACTTGGCAGGCAAGCACGCAGTTTCATCTGAACCTCCTGGCGTTCGGTACGATCGGCAAGCTCCGATCAGCCCTGTCTTTCCAATTCTCGATCGGAGGTGCGGGCGTTGATGATCCGCCTCGCGCCGCCGTTTGGCAATATATTTCTTACTGCTAATGTAATAGCGGACGCGATGTTTTCTGCTCACCTCTTCGGCCCGAAGGCACTAGAGCGTTTCATATCTTGACGGAAGCGTAGCCTGCGTTTTCGAAGTAGTTCCTGCATTCGGCTGCCTCGATTGTT
>NZ_VFVW01000018.1:0-13984 GCF_006442305.1 Mesorhizobium sp. B2-3-6
AATCCAGCCAGCATCTTGAATCACAAACATCCGGTTTTGGGAATCCTACGATTCTCCCAAAATAGGAAATGCTCTAGATATCCGCACTGGATCACGCCGAGGAGGTCCGTCATGGATGTCCGGCAACCCATGCCGCTTGACCAAGCATCGGCCGCGCCTATGTCCGCGGAACCGGCGTCGAGCAAAAGACAGCTCCTGTTCGAACGTCGCACCAAAGCTGTTGAGATCGATGAGATCGACCCAGGCGACGGCCGGGTGATCAACCATGATGGCGAGCAACTCGCTATCAGCGAGGCGGCAGACGGTTCGAGTGCCGGCTGCATCGACGGTTGGAACCCGGTCGACCGGATATGGTACTGGTCCTGCCACAGATGGGGATTCGACGAACAAGGCGTGCTGCCGGCAAACAGGCCGCCGGCGGCTCGAGCGACGCCGCAGGCCGGGCTCACGGGATGAAGATCCTCGTCACCGGCGCTACAGGTTTGATAGGCGCCTCACTATGCGCGCGCCTGGAGGCGGAGGGACACGAAGTACGGCGCGTGCTCCGCCGCTCCCGACCTGCCGGCTCTTCGAAAAGTTCGGACGTCATTTTGGACATGACGGAGGCGGTCCGACCGGAGGACTGGAGTTCGCCTCTTTCAGGCGTCGATGCCGTCGTCAACTGCGCCGGCGTTCTGCAGGACAACGCGCGGGAAAAGGTTCAGGAGGTCCATGCCATCGCCGCTTCCGCTCTCTTCAGGACCTGCGAACGGGCCGGCATCAAGACGGTCATCCATTTCTCGGCGATCGGTGTCGACCGCGATCAGCTGTCCGCCTTCTCCGCCAGCAAGCTGGCCGGCGACAAGGTATTGATGGCGCTCGATGTCGGCTGGGTGATCCTGCGTCCCTCGGTGGCGCGGCGCGGCGTCTTTGGCGCAAGCGCATTGTTGCGTGGGCTAGCCGCGCTGCCATTGTTGCCGGCCATGCCCAATACCGGTCGCCTGCAAGTCGTTCAGCTCGATGACATTGTCTCCACCGTTCTTTTCTTCCTCCTGCCCACGAGTCCTTCTCGCTTGACGCTGGAGCTTGCGGGGCCGGAGGCGCTCACCATGACAGAGCTCGTCAGTCGTTACCGCCAGTGGTTTGGATGGAAGAAGGCAGCCATATTCACCTTGCCCGGCTGGGTGGCGAGAGGCCTCTATCGTCTGGGCGATCTGGCTGGATGGCTCGGCTGGCGACCGCCGATCCGCAGCAATGCGCAAAAAAGAAATCACGCGAGGCGCTGTCGGTGATCCGCAGCCCTGGATTGTGACGACAGGCATTCACCCGGCAAGCCTCGCATCAGCACTTGCGGCCGATCCGGCAACGGTCCAGGAGCGATGGTTTGCCGGGCTCTATCTCATCAAGCCCGCGATCTTCGTTGTGCTGCCATTCTTCTGGATCATGACCGGCATCATCTCGCTCACGACAGGCTGGCGTAATGGCGTCGAACTGCTGATCGGCACTGCGGTGGCGCCCCACGCCGAGGCCGCGGTCGTGGCCGGTGCAATCGCCGACGCGGCTGTCGGCGCTCTGATCGCGTTCCGGCCGACAAGCCGCCCGGGTCTTTGGGGTGCGATCGCGATCTCGCTGTCCTACGCCATCGCCGGCACCATCCTGCGCCCGGATCTCTGGAACGAGCCACTCGGCCCGCTGATGAAAATCCTGCCGATCCTCGCCTTGCACTTCGTTGCGCTGGCGATCTTGGACGAGCGCTGATGCTTTATTTCGTGGTCAAATATCTGCACGTCATCGGCGCAGCCGTGCTGCTTGGGACAGGGGCGGGGATTGCCTTCTTCATGCTTCTCGCTCACCGGACCGGCAATGCCGCAACAATCGCGGCAGTTGCCCACATCGTGGTTGTCGCTGATTTCCTCTTTACCGCGACTGCCGTCGTCGCGCAGCCGATCACCGGCGTGGCCCTCGCCTGGCAGGCTGGCTATTCATTGAGGGAAGGATGGATCGTGCTGTCGATTGTGCTCTATGTCGTGACCGGCCTGTTCTGGCTGCCGGTCGTTTGGATGCAGATGGAGATGCGCAATCTGGCGACGCGCGCCGCCACATCTGGCGACCCGCCGCCGGAGCGGTACAACAAGCTGTTTCGGTTGTGGTTTGTCTTCGGTTTTCCTGCCTTCGCCGCCGTGCTCGCCATCTTCTGGCTCATGATCACGCGTCCCCTCATCGTTTTGTTCGATTGACGGTGACAAGAGCTTCGCTGGCCACTGATGGGCAGCAGGTCCTTTGGCCAGGTGGTGAGTTCGGGAACCAACACGGCTTCTCACCCTGAACAGAAGGCGCGACGCCATAGGTGCTTTCCGACGATTGGAGGGAGAAAGCGTTGCCATCAGCCTAAGCTGGAGAATGACACTAGCCGCGAGCGCCGTTACCGTCTGACCCCCTGGCGCGACTGGAGCCCCGGGTAGAACCGATCTGTTCGCTCTGTGCTCCGCTGTCCACGCGGGGGGAGCCAAGCATGGGTTCCTCACCCATCGGCTCGCCCGCGACCGTCGTGAACTCTCCGTTGCCGTCAATGGATTTGCCGCTCGACCAACGGCCCTCGGGCGGCGGCACGCCGTCGACGAAACAGTTGACGAAAGCATAGCTGACGTCGCGAAGTTCCTGTTCCTGGGGGAAGGAATTGGGAACCGGCAGTGAAGCCGCGAGCCCGCCCATGTCCTCGATGGCTGCTAACCATTGCTGCTGGTGCATCGTGTCGCGGGCGATCAGGAACGACAGCATCTCCTTCATGCCGGGATCGTCGGTCATATTGTAGAGGCGTGTGGCAAGCACTCTGCCACTGCTTTCCGCCGTGACATTGGCGATCATGTCGGCGGCGAGATTGCCGCTGGCGTAGACGTGTGAAGCATTGAAGGGCACGCCGTTTGAATTTTCCGGCAATGCCGCGAGTCCGGTGGAAAGGATGTGGCGGAAGTTCATGCCGTTCAACACGGAGCCGCCGATCGTATCGGCTGAAATGTCTTCTTGCAAAGACAGCGGCGCCCCTTCCAGATTCAACGCCACGGCCGTCGCGAGCATCTCGATGTGGGCGAGTTCCTCAGTGGCGGTGTTCAGCAGCAGGTCCCGATACTTGCTTGGGCCGCGCGCGCCCCAGGCCTGGAAGAAGTACTGCAGCGCAACTCGTATCTCGCCTTCGACGCCACCGATCGCCTGCTGCAAAGCACGAGCAAAGATCGGGCTGGGCGTTTCCACGCGCACAGGGAATTGCAATTTCTTGTCGGTGTAAAACATCTCATATTATCTCCGTTGATCTCGCCCAACCGACCGCAGAACCAGATGTTCCTTCTGTTCGACAGTATTTATCCTGACCATGTCGAGTTGGACGCGCGTGCGCGAAAC
Organism: Mesorhizobium sp. B2-3-6; assembly: GCF_006442305.1. Taxonomy (NCBI): domain Bacteria; kingdom Pseudomonadati; phylum Pseudomonadota; class Alphaproteobacteria; order Hyphomicrobiales; family Phyllobacteriaceae; genus Mesorhizobium; species Mesorhizobium sp. B2-3-6. The sequence goes on from NZ_VFVW01000018.1 coordinate 3,376, forward strand.
GTGTGCAATCCGCTTCGGCAGGGCGCGGTTGTTTGGCGCAAGACCAAGATGAAGCGACCCGCGGGGTGATCGCCTTCACCCCGCCCTCAAGGCGGCCCTGGTGCCCGGTTCGTCCCCCCTCATGGACCCCTCATGGCGTCAAGCAGCTTGGAAAGAAACGCTGCTAACGCTTGTTCAGGCTGAGCCGCCTCTTCGCTCAACATTTCGATGCCCCATCGACCCAGCACCGCCTCCTGGACGACGCTCGGGCTAGGCATGAATACGAACGATCTGGGGCGGTCGGTCTCATAGCCGGACAGCCTCCAGGTCTGCCACAGGCGGTGCAAAAGCAGGCGAATGTTCATATCCGACATGCTGTAGCCGATGAAAAGGATCGTCCGCCCCAATGCATCCGCGCGGAATTTCACATCCAGCGGTGAATCGAAGGACAGCCGGTCGAAATAGTCGGTCTCGGCCAGAATGAGGGAGGAGTCGTCGTCGAAGTCGCCGTGGTATTTGACGATCTGGGTGACCCCGTTGCTGGCTTTGGCGATGTCTTTTGCGTTTGCCACCTTCACGTAGTCGCGGCTATGGACTTCGAAGGCGACCTCGAGGTTGCGATCGTAGTTGGTCGTGTAGATGATCGGGAAGTCCAGTGCCACGATCAGGCGGTGGATCTCCGAACGTCTCACTTTCTCATGCGAGACACTCCAGTTCCGATCCATCCAGCTTCGCAGCGGTCCGATGGTGCCCCGCTTCAACCGGTAGAACTCCGCCAGGGTCTGGTAGCTGACGTCCGACGGCGCGATGATGCCGTCATCGATGCCCAGGTCCTCGACCAGATGATCGATGAGCTTACGCCAGGAGGGCAGGCCGACACTCATTGACACGCCAGCCCCAACGAACAGGATCGCGCGCCGCTCCCTGACGGAACGCGCGAGTTCCTCGATGGGGAAAGCATGGACAAACCTCCGACCGATAATCATCCCAACTACCGGGACGGTCGCCGGTTCCATTCTCGTGCAGGCGGTGACCCGCCGTGGGGTTTGCGACGCGCCGGGGAACAATCATCCGCATGGGGTTCGTAACGGGCGCAGCCGGAACAAAGCATTGTGCTCGCGGTTTAGCTCCGGCGCCGATCGCCAGCGGAGAAATGCATCAATGACAATCAAGGAGCCGGCACACTCGGGTAGGCTAGCCTGGCCGCACACAGCCAAGCGCGGCATGGACGAGCAGGACAGAAGCCAAGCAGAGGCTCGCGCCAGTCGGCATCCTGAAGCCGATCCTGTCGACGAATCGCGTAGCACCGTGAACTGTAACGAGCTACGGGCAAATCGCCAGACCCGCGAGAGAGCATGATGGCCAGGCCGGCCCCCACCGAACGATCCGGCCCGGTCCAGGATGTGGTAGACGATGGTCAACACCGAGCGGTCGGCCGAACCTTCGAAAGCTTCTTCATGGCCGGCTTTGAATGTTCCTCCCACAGGCGGAGCGACGGTGTCCGGCTCGATCTTGTTCGCGCTACCTCGCACAACATCCATGCCTTGGCGGACTACCGGAGCTGTGCCGAGCTCGGGCTTCGAACGATCCGAGACGGGTTGCGCTGGCACCTGATCGAAACGGCGCCGGGCATCTATGACTGGTCGAGTTGGGCGGCCATGATCGAAGCGGCTCGTGCCGTTGGCGTGCAGGTGATCTGGGATGTTTTTCATTACGGGTCGCCCGATCACATCGATCAGGGATCGCAGGAATTCATCGACGCCTACGCCGCTTTTGCCGCGGAGGCCGTGCGGTTCCATCGCTCCTTCACGGGCACCTCTCCGCTGCTTTGTCCAATCAACGAAATCTCGTTCTTTGCCTGGGCCGTCGAAGTCGGCTACTTCCCGCGTGTCGGCCCAAAGAAGCGCGGATGGTTCAAACGGCATCTCGTTAAGGCAGCGGTCGCGGGCATCCGTGCAATGCGACAGGCCGACCCCGACTGTCGATTCGTCTGGGCTGAGCCGCTGATCCATATCGCGCCTCGCGACGGCAGCCGAGCGGAACGGCAACGCGCGCAGAACGCCCGGCGAGGTCAGTTCGAGGCGTATGAGATGCTGATGGGACAGGTCGAGCCTGAACTGGGCGGCAGCCAAGATCTTGTCGACGTGATTGGCCTGAACTTTTATCCTCACAACCAATGGTATCTAAACGGTCCGACCATTCCCATGGGCCACCATGAATATCAGGCGCTGTCCGAGATGTTGCTCGAGGTCGCTCACAGGTTCCGCAAGCCGATGTTCATTGCTGAAACCGGGTCCGAAGGATCCGCCGGGCCAGCATGGCTGCATTATGTCTGCGATGAGGTCCGCGCCGCGATGAAGCTGGGCGTCCCCATCCAAGGCATTTGCATTTATCCCGTGACAGCCTATCCGGGTTGGGACAATTCCCGCCACGCCGAAGTCGGCTTGTTTTCTACCGTGCACGCGGATGGTTCGCGCAGCATCCGGCAGCCAGTTGCGGACGAGCTGGCGCGCCAGCGCCTTCTGTTCGCGTAAGCCCGGCCATCACGCGTGCAGCATGGGCCTGTCGGGTAGAACGGCATCGCGTTCGGCTTCGTCCGGCAAATGGTTACGGCGCGAGCACAGCAAATGTCGGCGCCTCCAACGAAGCCGAGGCCGGCAGGGTCTTCTGTATCCTCGCGAATGTGGCCAAGGCCTGACCCACCACTTGATCCATGTTGTAATAACGGTAGGTCGCTAGCCGTCCAACGAACCAGACGTTTGGGCAGGCGTCCGCCATTGCCTCGTAGCGTTTGTACAGCTCCTCGTTTTCGGCTCTCGGAACAGGATAATAGGGATCGCCTATATCGGTCGGGTATTCGTAGGTGAGGCTGGTTTTCGGATGCCGTTGGCCTGTCAGATGCTTATACTCCGTGACGCGGGTGTAGTTTTCCGTCTGCGGATAGTTCACCACCGCCACTGGCTGGAATTGTTCGCAATCCACTGTCACATGGTCGAACCGCAAGGAACGGTAAGGCAGACGGCCGAGCCTCCAATCAAAATATTCATCAATCGGCCCAGTATAGATCAGCTGCCGAAAGCCGATCTTGTCGCGTATCTCGCCATAGTCGGTCTGCAGCATCACCTTGATTTCAGGCCTGTCCAGCATCCGCTCGAACATCCGCGTATAGCCGCCGGCGGGCATGTTCTGGAACGTATCGCCAAAATAGCGGTCGTCGCGGGTGGTGCGGGTCGGCACCCGTGCCGTTACGGATTTACTCAGTTGGGACGGATCCACGCCCCATTGTTTGCGAGTATAGCCGCGAAAGAATTTTTCGTAGAGTTCCCTGCCCACGGTGCTGACCACCACGTCTTCGGCGGTTCGGACCTCCTCCACCGTTTCTCGTCGCGAAGCGAAAAATTCTTCCAGTTGTTCGGAGGTGAGATCAAGTCCGTAGAGACGATTGATCGTGTCGAGATTGATCGGGATGGGCAGCAGTTTGCCGTCTACCGAAGAGAGGACGCGATGTTCGTAGGGCCGCCACGCCGTGAACTGCGACAGATAGTCGACGATGGATTGCGCGTTGGTGTGGAAGATGTGGGGACCATAGCGATGGATCAGGAGTCCCGCTTCGTCGTAGCAGTCATAGGCGTTGCCGCCGACATGATTTCTGCGGTCTATGAGCAGGACACTTTCGCGGCGTTGCGATGCAATGCGCTCGGCAAGCACGCTGCCGGCAAAGCCGGCTCCGACGATCAGCCAGTCGAACATCGTCAGGCTCTCCTGCGCAGCGGAACGACAGTTTTCATCGCCTGGACACCGTGGATGTGTGAGGTCATGGCATCCCAAGTGCGTTCCCACGACTTGTCGGCGAGATAGGCATCAACTGCCCTCACCTGCAGGTCTCTGGGGCGGGCAAGCATGCAGCGAAGCTTGGTCGCAATGTCGTCGGCGTCGACGATCTCGACGAGACCAGCCGCACCGTAGGTGCGAACGACATCAACGATCGCGGTGGAGATCACGGGCAGTCCGGCCGCAAGAAACTCGGGTGTCTTGGTTGGGCTGATGTATCGCGTTGCCTCGTTGAGCGCGAACGGCATCCAACCGACTGCCCAATGACGAAGATAGCTCGGCAGGTCGGCATAGTTCTTGGGCCCGAGCCAATGCAAATTGTCTGCCCGTGGCAGGGTCGCCGGATCGATCTTGACCACCGGCCCAAGCATGACGAACTGGATGTCGGGCATCGCGGCAGCCGTCTGGCCAACAAGGGCGATGTCGAGCCGTTCGTCGATCACGCCGAAATAGCCAACCCTTGGATGGGGAATGGCTGCCTGGTCGGATGGTTCCTCGCCCCCCTCTCTCGCCATGTTGAAATGAGCAGCGTCGATGCTGCTTGGAAACGCAAAGATCGAACGATGCTGACTGCGCTTTGCCTCATAGAGGCTTTGCCCGCCCGTGAAGACCAGATCGGCACGGCGGAACAGCGCTCTTTCCAGCTGTGCCAGTTCCGCGGGCGCGTCGCGGAAGGCGGACAACTCATCCATGCAATCGTAGACACACACATTGCAGCGCAGATGACTGCTGAAGCGCAGCGCCATTGGCGTGTAATACCACGCAATCAGCCGGTCATGAGGAACGGGTGCGACGAGTTCATTGACGAAGCTTCGCTGGATGGCGTCCACCTTTGTCGCGGATGTTCCAAGCGGGACGACCGGCGTGACAACCCTGATTGCCGGAGCTACGTCGTTCACGCGCATGAAGGGACCGCGGACATCTTCGAAGGCTGGTTCTTCGAAGTAAATTACCTGTTGCTGCCGGGCGGCGAGGGTCAGGAGGTGCTGTGGCCTTTGAAATACAAAATTCCATCGGAGATGTGAAAAGCAGATAACTACTGCATTGTACGCAATAGACGTGATTTTTTTTGTTTTTGCCGGCGCGATTTCCATATATTTTCCCTTTTAATACGAGTCAAGTCTCGAAGAATTAACCTAGGTTAATTTTCGACACTCCTGCCTGATGCTTTCAGTTCCATCTAACTTTCGATTTAGTAAGTTGTTCCCGCGGTATTAATTGATTTGCGTGGCCGATCATCGGCCTCAACGATCAGAGGTAGGGCCGCTCGACTGCTTCGCGGGCGGTCCGAATGCGGCACGAGATCCGCTGGAATTGGGACCACGGCGCCCTAACGTGGCGCTTTGTCACTCCTCGAGCTGTTGAAGGCCTGTGGGAAAATCGACACGTGTTAGCCGACGCTGCTAGAATAAGAGCGCCTCGAATCAGTTTGTTTGGACCTGGGTGTCGGAAGCTGAGAGAGGCTGTCGAGGTTTATGGACATGCAGATCAATTTTGAAACGCACGTCTTTCCGTTGTTTCACCCGCAGCAGGTGGACGACCTGAAAGATCCTTGTCCCGTATTCGACGGAACGCTCTGGCACATGTTCGGATCGAGCGGCACCGTCACGAGCGAGGAATGGAAGATACTGCACGCCACAGCGCCGGATCCGCGTGGCCCCTGGACCGAGCATGAACCGATCGCCTTGCCGATCACCGGCTCGGGTGTGGCGGCGCCCGGTGTCATCCACGAAGGCGGGGTTTTCCACATGTTCATCCAGACCGAATTCATGAAGTCGGGTGGGCGGTGCGAGCATGCGGTGTCTAATGATGGTTTCCACTGGGTTGTTTTGACGTCGGCGATATTATCCCTGCCGGACACCGATGAAGATGGCATCTACGATCCCCATCCGGCGGTCATCGGCGGCAAGCGCTACATCGTCTACTCGGGAATGCCGAAATTCAGCAGGGTCCCGCAACCCGACGTCTATCTCGCACGCAGCCAGTCCGACTCCTGGTTCGGACCATGGAAGCGCGCTGGCAAGATCCTGGACCACCTGGACGTTCCGCATCACAACGCACGCGAGCATCCCGACTATGAATGGGGCATCGAAGGCGCTCAACTGGTCGAGTTGCCGGATGGACGCGTGCTGCTCAATGCAACCTGCTTCCTGCCCGAGGGGCCGCGCGGCAGCCGCCAGCGTGTATTCTTCGCAATTGCCGATCGCGTCGAAGGACCTTACGTGTCCGTCGGCCCAGTGCTGGATCCGGGCGAGCCGGGAGAGAACGGGCACTCGACTGTGATGATAGAGGGCCGGCAACTGACGCTGTTCTATCAGAGCCGGCGCGAGGCAACGAATCACAGGTGGCGCTATGGGCTGGCCACGTGCGACCTGGATCAGCAGATTTTTTCAAACGTCGCTTAACCCAGCGCGCCCGGAAAGGCGCCATCACCGCGACGGACAACCGTCCCTACGCAGTGCTCGTTTCGATCGAGAGTCGCCCTCGGGGCCGACGGCCGATGCATTGCGCGCGATAGGACGGCTCAACTTATTCGCTGAATCCAAGTGAGCCCGAGGGCGGGATTCGGCACCTGACGCTGTCGGATCGGACGTGGAAGATCTGGCGGCGGTCGCAGCAATAGTGAGCATCCATCCCGAGAGTCCGGCTACTGTCGTGATGGACCGGACGAGGCGACGGGCGCCACTGGAAGCGCGCGCTTGTGTGCGGTGCCGGCGTGCGCTTGAAATATGCGCGTGCGCGCTGCTTCGTCGATCTCCCGACCTTCAAGGAAATCGTCGATTTGATCGTAAGTTACGCCATAGGCATCTTCGTCCGGGCGAAGCGGAATTAGGTTCTCCAGGTCGGCAGTCGGAATCTTGGCAACTAATTGAGGCGGAGCGCCCAGATGCGCCGCCAAGGCGCGAACCCTACGCTTGTTCAACCCGGAAAGAGGAAGGATGTCGGCAGCACCGTCGCCGAACTTGGTGAAGAAACCCATCAGTGCTTCGGCCGCATGATCGGTACCGATGACCAGCCCTCGGGTGGCGCCGGCAAGCGCAAACTGGGCAATCATCCGCTCACGAGCCTTGATGTTGCCAAGCAAAAAGTCCTCTCCGCCGGCATCGCCGAGGTCGGTGCCCGCAAGCTTGATCGAATCCAGCATCGCGTCGGCGGCGGGCTTGATGTCGACCCGGCGCACTTCGTCTGCTTGTATTGTATCCAGTGCCCGCTGCGCGTCGCTCTCGTCGGCCTGTAAGCCGTATGGAAGCCGAACGGCCAGGAATCTGGCCTCATATCCTGCCGTTCGCAGTTCCTCCACGGCCCGTTGCGCAAGAAGAGCGGCAGCAAGCGAATCTACGCCACCGCTTACGCCCAGAACGTAGGTGTTGAGATTCGAGGCACGCAGATAGGTGCCGAGAAAATCGATGCGTCGGCGCGTTTCAAGCGCGACGTCAAAACTGGACGAGACTCCCAATGCTCCTATAATCAGTTGTTGGTCGGTCATGCGAAGTTGCTCCTGACATCATAGCGTTCTGTCCAGTCGCATACCACAAGGTCGGTGGCGGTCACCGTCTCGGTCTGCCAGCTGAAGCGGTTCTCAAAAAGCGATGATGACGCGCCGGTAGCGCAAAAACGGTGATGTACATTGGCGGGCTCGACGTTGGGTCCCCTTAGGAGAAAAAGGAACAGCGACGAAGAGCCTCACAGGTTCCCGACCTCGGCCGGAATCCTGCTCGGGCTCAGGCTGGTTCTTCGAGGGAATCGTTCTGCATCAGTTGCTCCAGTGGCATCATATGGCGACCAGCCGGCTATCCCGCCGCAATCTTGAGAACCTTCGGTTCAACACGTCCCTCGATGGCTGGTTCCACGCCGGCACATACGTGTTCGTCGCATTAGGTCTCATTGTGCTATGGCGTGCGGCGCGCCAACCTCATCTCGGGTGGTCAGGAAAGTTGCTACTTGCAACGATGCTCATGGGCTTTGGCATATTCAACCTGGTCGAGGGAGTGGACGATCACCAGCTTCTCGGCACACACCATGTCAACGAAACCGTCCCGCGGTCCCAGTGGGTCTATTGGGACCGCGGGTTGTTTGATTTGGGGTGCGCTGATGCTGCTCGGCGGGTGGGCCTTGTCAAACGGCAAGCGGAAATCCTGGCTGTGGCAGCTATGAAGCGTTGGACTCTAGCGCTTATTTCAGGATGCCTTGGAACCGGATTGTAGCAGCGATGTTGTAGGCCTCTCGAGAACGCGGGGAACTGAAGGCGAACGGGCTCGGTATGAACGGCTCTCGGGCGAGCACGTGAAGGAGTGTGAGACGGGGGACAGGGCGGCCGCCATTGAGGAGGTGCAATCCCGCTCTCATGTCCGGCTTTCCTGGTTCAGGTCCTGGCCTTCCACAATCAACCCGCAAGGGGTTCGCTACGCAAGCGTGCGACCTCTGCGGCTGCGCCTTCAAGGTGACCGCGGCCATGCCCTGAACACGTCGGGCGCCTGTCGAGCGGGGATGGACCCCGCCCAAAGACGGGAGCCAAACGATGTCGCACAATTTCACCCTTGCTCAGCACCATGCCTTCAATCTCGCGCAGACCTTGATGGTCCCGGTCACGCTCTTCCAAGTCGATGGCGAGTTCGGCGTCATGGTGTCGAGCGAATATGACGGTGACAAGGGCACGGTGGTCCACGAATACGATCCTTACGAGTACCGCCCGGCTCACTAAGAGGGGATCGTTGCCTGCCACTTGCGCCCGACAGGGCGCAAGTGAGGCTTCGCCGCGTACACGCCCCGGCAATGACGACGAGGTCAACGGCCTCTATAGCACCACGCTGATGCGCACCGGTGCCGATTCCGAAATCGAGCTTGCCATGACGGTCACGCCGCTCGGAGCGATTTCGCGCCTCAAGCACGCGCTCGACGATTTCGAAGGAGAGCGCGAGCGCTATCGCCAGCGCCTCGCCGACGCCCGCCGCCGGCTTGCGTCGTACCAGTCCCGGGATGATAGTGCCGAGTTCGCCTTCGCGGGTGAATTGGCCGACAAGCGGCGGCAGCTTGCTGAGGTGGAGGCGGCACTGGCGACGGATATTGAAGGTGCCGGGGCGACCGACGCAATTGCCGCCTGATCGAATGTGCTGGCCGGTCACGCCTCGCGGCGTGGCCGGCCTTTCTTCTTGTTAACCATAACCGGCTGTCCTCGATCGCCGCTATCGCGACAGGCGGTTTTCATCGTCGATCAGGGTGAGACGGCAGGGCGCCACATCGCTCCATGTCCAGAGGACGAGATTAAGGCCGTCCTCCGTCGCTCCGGGGGCGAAGCTTCTGACGAGCAATCCATGATAGCCAGCCGCGACAAGTCTTCGTGCGAAGGCTTGCGTCTTCGCCTCTCCGGTTGCTTTCATCTGATCGCGCCAAGTCGTACCGGCGAGCCCCGCCGCATCCATCCCCTCCGCACGCAGGCGCTCATGGTCGCGGCTGTCAAAAACCGCCTCGATATCCGCATCATAAGACACGAGTGTCGTCGGCTGCAAACTGCCGGCCCGATTGGCTTCGCGCAACGCCGTCATGACCGACAAGGACATATAGAGCGCTTGCGTTCCTTTCCGGTTGAAACGGCCACCGTAAAGCTCCGCGCCACGGCCAGACATCCGCTCGCGTGCATAGATCGGATTCAGCGCCCGATAGAGTTCCCCCTTGAAATGCATCGACCGGATCAGGCGTGAACGCCGGCGTCGACCGCGTCGATATAGTCGAGCACGTCATCGGCGCGCCCATCACGGACCAGTTGCATCGCGGTCAGGCCGGAAAAGCCGGGCAGGGGCTCGGAGCGATACCAGGCATAGGCCATCAGCGCCGAGCCGAAGCGGGGCTCGACCTTGTTGACGATCTCCGACATCTCGCGCAGCCGTCGCTGCGTCTTGTCCGAGCCAATGCGGTCCTTGCGCTGGATGGCATCCTTTCCGAGACCGGCGGTTCGGGCGATCTCCTCGCTGGTAGTACGCAAGGCGTCTGCGATTTTGCGCGGTGAAAAAAGTCCGCCGTCAGCATATTGGGCAAGTCCCATGACGCTTACCTCCATTCCTGTATGTCAATAATTATGACGCAATATAGCGTCAGAATAGCGGGGTTCAATCCAAATTTGGGAAGAAGGCTGAGAAGGAAGGGGAGGGGAAAACCTGCTCGCAGATCGAGCGGACCGCTGACGCTTGCGCTCAACCGCGCCGCTCGCGATCCCGGCCACGTCGTCCTTCGCAGGGCTGTTAGCCCCGCTTGTCCTGCCGGGCAGGGATGCTCGGCCGCAGTTGCACCGGCCCGCTCGCTCCGCGGGCCGGGGGGTGTCTTCGAGAAGAAGACGAGAAAGGACGCAGCGACGGGCTGTGTCCGGCAACCCCGTAAGGAGCATTTCCATGGAACTGAAATTTGTCGATCCGCGCGCGCTGAAGGGCAACCCCCGACAAGGCGCGACGTTCCAAGTCCAGCCCGCAAAAACCAGCGCGCTGAAAGCGGCACGGGAGGCTTGGGAACGCGAAGGTTTTCGCGTCGTTGGTGGGGCGCTCGCCGGCAAGGCGGCCGAAGGCCTGGAAAAGGAAGCGGCAATCGCGGCGCGCACATTGGCGTCATGGGAGCTTCGGTGGGGGAGGGGTACTGACCTCCTCGACGGCAAGACCGTTTTCGTGATGGACGAGGCCGGAATGGTTGCGTCGAGGCAGATGGCGTTGCACAGGATCTGGGCCAGTTGTTGCGGATCTGCGGCGACAAAGGCGCTGTCCTCGACCGCGGCCGGCCTGGCGAAGCGGGCATTGTGAGCTGGTAGGTAGGTCTG
>NZ_VFVW01000019.1:0-8332 GCF_006442305.1 Mesorhizobium sp. B2-3-6
ACGGTCACTTCTTGCTCTGGCCCGAGGCATCGGCCAATGCCGGGTTCACCAGCTTGCTGCGGACGTCCCGCGCCATTCGCAGGTGCTCCAGTACGGCCGGCAGGATATCGGAGGCGAAATGCTGGACATCCGGATCCCGGCCGGAGCCGATCTCCCATTCAAGGAGTTGCACAGTCTTCTGATGGTCGACGATCTGGCCGCTGATGTAAGCCAGATCGAATTCGACCAATGCCAGCTTCTGCCGGCAATGGCAGCGGCGAAGGGAGGCCGCTGATAAAGGTGCAGTGTGGGATACCGAATGGATCCGACGAGACACATGTCGTGCCAGGTATAGCGGCTGCGACGCAGGGAGCCATGTCGGAGGGGGCAAGTGTGCGAAGGGATCGTCTTTGTCTGCGGCTACTTTGTACCCGCCAGCCCTGCTGACAGCAAACGAGCGTTCATCGACACGGTTTCGCCTATCGGTGAGATACTGGCGACACCTCCTCTACTCCTCTGCCTCCATAATCTTGTCGAGAACAGCTTCAGGTGCCACGTCGCGCTTCAGTTCCTTCAATTCATCGTCCGCTTCCGTGGCAACATTCATGCGCTTGGCAATCTCCTCGACCATCTTGATGAGCTTGGTCGTCTCGTGTTCGTTGAGCAGGCTGACCTGAAGATCGAGGTCTGCTCTCGCATCGTCCTCAGCGGCCATCCGGTTCTGGTTGATGAGCACGAAGGTGGACAAAAAGATCGCCTCCACGGATGCAATCATCGCCAGGATAACCAAGGATGGGTCCCAAGGCTGAACAAAGCCGACGGGCTTGATATTGAGGACGATCCAGCCCCCAAAGAAAACAAGATGGATATAGACGAACATCATGCTGCCTGCGAACTGGCTAATTGCTCCCGCGGCGCGTTGCTCCGCAGTGGCAGCGTTCGCATCGCGCTTCCGTCGTTGAACGATTGCTTCGATGTTGCGGGCCAAGGCAGGAGCGAGGCCGTCCGCGGGTGGTGTGGTTGGGGTGGCGGATCCCATGTCATTGCCTGAGGTGTTTGGGCGCATAGCTCTCTCCGTGTCTCCACCTGACCCACTTAACTGGTCGGTTGGCGTTTCGATCCATGCAGCCTCAGGAGCGCTGACGGACCTTCATCACGAATGGCTCACCCAATGAGACATACCTATCAGAGGTGTTCGGTAAGCGAGACGGTCAACGCCGCAAATGGGCCTGGCGACTTGCCGGTCGAAGGCCGCGATAGGATACGCGGATGAGGAGTCGCTAGCGAAACGGGAGGTTCTGATGGTAGTGGAGGCTGATGCAGTTGTGCAATCCGAAACGACATGGAGCGCTTCAGGACACTCTCCGACCAGACAAGGATCGCCTGCCGAGAGCGTCGCCAGATCGATGGATTTCAGCCCGGGGAGCGCTTTAAAGCGGGCGAAGTTCGAACCGTATAACTGCCTCTGCTATTGGTCGCTCCTCGTCGCGTATGATGAAAGCGAGTTCGCACTCATTGCCGTCATGGGGGAGTGTCTCTCTCGCTATTTCGGTCAAAGCCTTTACAGCTTCATCTGTAGCGGTCTCCGTATCGGGAAGTTCGCTCCCCTCGTTGTCTTCAGTAACGTTTCCATTTTCAGTAAGATCAAAAAAGAAGCGTGCCATGTTCGTGTATCCGTTCGGGGCCTTTCTGTCCGAACCTTGGCGATTTCAGAAGGTTCCAAGCTGGATTTTGTTGTGAGGCAGGATTTTTTTATCGCGTACGATCGCAATCGAGTTTCTGGTCCAAATCGTGCGTTGGCCTGACGTTCAGTCCGCGGTGGCATGAGCGCCTCATTTCCTTGGAGCATGTGTCGTTGGATCAGGCCCACTCAACCCAGGCACAGTCGCCGGCGGCAATCCAAGTCAGGCGGGCGGAACATAACGATCTGGCTGACGTTTGTGCCGAGGATCGGCCCGACAGGAGGACTGCATGGCAGCCCCACGAGCAGTTTGGAAAGGGATTTTAAAAGTCGGGTCCGTGTCGTGCGGAGTGAAGCTTGTGGGTGCAACCAGCGAGGCATCGAAAATCCACTTCAAGATTTTGAATCGGAAAGATGGATTGCCTGTCAAGGCTGCCTATGTTGACGAAGAGACGGGCGATGTCGTCGATAGCGAAAACCAAGTCAAAGGCTACGAGGCAGACGCGGGCGATTTCATCAAGGTCGAACCGGACGAGATCAAAAAGCTAAAGATGACGTCTGAGCACACGCTTGAGGTCGACGAGTTTGTCGCCATCAAGGATATCGACACGCGCTACCTGGAAAAGCCTTATTACCTGATCCCTGCCGACGGTGCTTCCACCGAGGCCTTCTCCGTGCTGCGCGAAGCGATGGCCAAGGGTGTGGCGGCGCGGTCCTGCGTGGTGCTGTACCAACGCGGGCGCGAAGTCGTGATACAGCCCTATGGCAAGGGAATGCTGCTTACCGAGTTGCGGACCCATGACGAGATGATCTCGGAAGAGACTATATTCAAAGACCCGAAAAGCTTTCTTCGAATTATGACAAAACGACTCTGTGCCTGGATCAGAAAAGATCGATTGGCCGCCCGGGCTCGGGGCTACCGCCCGAGTCATTCGCGCGGTGCAGGAGCATAGTAAGCAGCTTCTTCAGGTGAGAGCGATCCGGCTGCCGCGATGCTGTCCACCATCTCGAGCACAAGGTGCGGCGCAGCATGATGAACCATGTGACCGGCACCCGCGACGATGCGCATCATCGAGCCCGGTAGGACCGCGTGCAAATGTTGGGAATGATAGTTGGTGTCGAGCAGGCTGTCCGCGTCCCCGGCCATGATACCTATCGGCGCGTTTGTCCTCCCTGCGGTCTTGGGAGCCAACGCGGCAACGGGGATCAGCAGACCAGATTCCGCGGCAGTCGTTCGCAAGTGCGACGGTGCGCTGACCAGATCTCGCAAAGCATTTGAAAACTCTGGCGGGACAGGTTGCGGCCCAAACAGGCGGCGCATCAAAACGGGCCAGATCAGCCTGACGACAGGCGGCAGGATGGTGTGGCAAATGATGGTTCCCACGATTGGCAGTGCCGGCAGGGCGGCAAGCATGGCATCGAACCTTGCGGAGGGGAAATGATAGCCGGAGAGGAGAACCGCGCCACCAATCTCGTCCGGATACCGGGCCGCCCACTGGAGGGCGATCGATGCCCCCCAAGAACGATGGGATTGTCTGCCCCGATCCTCTGCGTGGCGCTCTGGAGCAGATCTGCCTGGGCCGCGGCGGTCCATAGGCGACCGCGCGGCCGAGTACTTCCGCCAAACCCGGGGCGGTCGAATACAATAACGCGATAACGCTTGGCTGCTTTGTCGACTAGACCGCTGGTTTGGAAGTCCTCAGCGGCGGAACCGTTCCCATGCAGGAGAACCAGGTCCCTGCCGCTTCCAGCCTCGACATATCGAAGGCGGACACCGTCGACCTCTATGGTCCTTCCTTTCGCGCGGACGGAAAGCGCTTGCTTGGTCGCTGCTCGATTGTTCAACGCTAGCAAGGCCACCGCCGCAACCAGGCCGCCGACCCAGACGCGTGATGATCGTTTCAGTGAGAATTGAAACCGGAAAGACAAGCTGCCGTGCTCCTTGCGTAGGTTGCGGCGACTGGCGAATCGCCGCTGGGACGTCGCACCCAAAAGGCTCACCGTTTTCGCCATCCGAACTGAGACGCCACAAGGTTGTTCCGGCGCCTGATCGCCTGACCTTCGAACGAGGCTACGGGCTTAGCTCGGCCTAGGGCTCCTCGAGATTGAGCCCGCGGAAGGTCGAATGACAGCCGGGGGAGGCGTTAGTCTTGCCAGCCGTTTCCACAGACTGGATAGCCAAAAGAGCACCGGTGACGAGTAACCCTTGGGCTCCAAACATGGCGACGTGCTCGCGTTCAACTCGCACGATCAACCCACGCAGGGGGTCTTTAAATCTAAGGGAGCTAAAAAAGTTTTGGCTGATGGAACATCGCGCGGTTCAGCGTGTTTGCTTTCGACGAAAATGGAGAAATCAGGCCGTGAACAGCGTCATTTATCTCATAGGTCTCGTTGTCGTCGTGCTGGCAATTCTCTCCTTCCTCGGTTTTCACTAGGAGCCATTATGCAACGCGAAGGCGATCCAGGACGTCCAGCATCCGATTTCGATACGGCAAAGAGCGAGCTCTCCGACCGGCTCCAGGAAGAAACCCAAAATGCCACCCGGTTGATTCACGACGCCAGTGACGAAGTCGTCAGCAAAGCTGGCGAGTACGCGTCGGAAGCGCAGGAGGCTTTGTCAGGGAAGGCGCAGGAAACGCAGCGCGACATGAGCGCGAGCTTAGCCGCTTTTGGGGGCGCGTTGCGGGCAGCAAGTGAGCATCTGGCCAACAGCGATCAAGCCACCGTTTCGAAGTTCGTGCTTACTGCCGCTGGCGGGCTGGAGCGCCTCTCGTCCTCTTTGCGGGACAAACCAGTCGAACAAGTCTTAGGCGAGGTCAGGTCCTTCGGGCGCGAAAACTCTGGAGTGCTTATCGCCGGGTCGGTTTTCGCCGGTTTGGCTCTGGGACGCTTCATCAAAAGCTCGCAACCCGCTGATTCGAGCGAAGCGGACGGTCGGCTGAAAAGCAGTGGCGCCCCAAAGACTGTAACGCGCCCGAAGACCACAGGCAGCTCTCCACGGGACGACCTCACGTCATAACGAATGCAGCCACTTTCTTGGCCGAGCACGGAGCATGACCGATGAACAACGATCAGGACGGCCGCAGTCTCGCGAGCCTTGTGAGCGACCTTACACAGCAAGTGACGACCCTGCTACAGACCGAAACAAGGCTTCTGCGGGCCGAAATATCCGAAAACGTCAGCAAAGCCGGGCACGGCGTGGTCGAAGTCGTAGGCGGTGCCGTGTGCTTGCTGGCATCGCTGGTGGTACTGCTCCAAGCGCTCGTGATCGCTTTGGCTAAGGCGGGTCTGGGGGCCGGGTGGGCCTCGCTGCTCGTCGGTGTCGTCGTGGCGATCCTGGGGGTGATTCTCCTTCGCACGGGAATGGCCGGCATTGCGCCTTCCGGATTGGCTCCTGACCGCACACAAGAACAACTCAACAGCGATGCGCGTGTGATCAAAGGACAAATGAGATGAGCGAGAAATCGGCAGCCGAACTCGAACGCGAAGCCGAGATTGCCCGCGCAGCGGTCGTCGATACCGCCGAATCCATCCGCAGCAAAATGACACCCGGTCAGTTGATCGACGAATTCACCGGGTTGTTTTCTGGCGGCGCAGGGACCGCCGCCCTCAGCAGATTCCAGACCCAAGTCAGCGACAACCCTTTGGCCCTGATGCTGGTTGGGACCGGCCTGGCTTGGCTGATGCTTGGCAGCGGTGCTTCGGCGGGTGGCTCTCCTGCAACCCAGGCTGTCAACAATCAGGCCGACACGGATGGGGGGACGTTCGGGGTCAGCGATGTGACGGGGGCTGCGGAAGGGCCGAGTTCCGGACAAGAGATCCCCAATGGTGGACCATCGGCGGTCGCAGAGATGCTCTCGGATGCCGGCGCGACCGCTGGCTCGATTGCGAGCAATGCAAGCGAAGCGGCCGCAACTGCGGCTGGCGAGACCAAGGATAAGGTTGTAAACACCGTGGGGCAGCTTGGCTCCAGTGCGAGTGATATGGCTGTGCAGGCGAGTCGAACCGCGCAGGAACTATTTGAGCGCGAACCACTGGCACTTGCCGTCCTCGGCCTGGCGGCGGGTACGGCTATAGGCGTGCTTCTGCCTCGCACAACCATGGAAGACGAGCAACTCGGCGGCTACCGCGACAAACTACTTGGCAGCGCCAACAGTGCTTTAGAGGACGGCGTGGAGCAAGCGAAAGAGATCGCTGCCGAAGCTTACGAGACAGTCAAGAGCGAGGCGGACCGGCAGGGCTCGAGCGGCACCGCCGACACGTTAGCCGGTAAGGTCGGTGAGGTCGTCAAGGCCACCGCAAAAACTACCGAAAAGGCGGTTCGAGATCGACTTCCCGAATCGGATCAGTCCTCCACGGCCAAGCCCTAAGCCATCTGCAGGGTGCCAGGGCAGCGGTCAAATTGAACTTAGAGACACCCGTCGTGAACAAAACCGCGCGCCGACGGTTTGATTGCATGGAAACTGAGACACTGGTCGGCTATCTCGCGGCACTATGTTCGATGGTGAGCTTTACGCCGCAAGCCTGGAAGATCATAAAGACGCGAGACACGGGCAGTATCTCCGCGCCTATGTATGCGATTACGGCAGCAGGGTTCGCCCTCTGGCTCATCTTCGGGTCCATGAAAGGCGAGTGGCCGATCATCATCACAAACGCCGCCTGTCTCGTTCTCTCGGCATTCATTCTTCTGATGACGCTCCTTCCTCGCGCGAAGAAGGACGCGGTCGCGGACGTGCTGGATCCCGCTGCCTCAAGGACTGAGCGATGATCTTCGTTTGGTTGCGTTCTGAGGTTTACGAGGCGCTCAGCGGTGGCAGCCAGGAATGACGCGCTCATGTCGGGAGTTCTCTTGTGGTTTCAGACGATGAAATCCGTCCTGGCGAATCATACGACTGCCTGGTCATCGGCGGCGGACCGGCCGGCCTGACCGCCGCGACCTACCTGGGGCGTTTTCGGCGCCGGATCGTCCTTGTGGATGCCGGCCAAAGCCGCGCAAAGTGGATACCGGTAACCCACAACTGTCCCGGGTTTCCTGACGGTATTGCCGGTGTTGAGCTGCTTGATCGTCTGCGGCAGCAGGCACTGCTGAGCGGAGTCGATCTCGTGGACGATACGATCCACGACATTAAGCGGGGTGGGACCGATTTCATCGCCACGGCATCGGTTCCCATTCGGGCTCGCGCGGTGCTCATGGCCACCGGTATTGTCGATACGCTTCCAGACACGCCCGACGCCGCCGATATGATCAAGGCCGGCACGTTGCGGCTGTGTCCGATCTGTGACGCCTACGAGGTCATCGACGGACGGGTTGCGGTGATGGGCCCGGCAGATCACGCAATGAAGATGGCGTTGTTTATGCGAAGCTACACAAGTGACGTCACCATGTTGGTCGAGACGACAACTCGATTCGACCCCGCCGCCGACGCCTTGCTCAAAAAGGCTGGAATCAAGGTGCACGCGTGCCTCCCGGGCTCGATCCGCTCTGCCGGCCATCAGGCGACCATCAGGCTCGTTGCCGGAAACACGCTGTCTTTCGATACCATCTATCCCGCATTGGGCTGCACGATGCGATCGAAGCTGGCCACCAACCTCGGCGCGGAATGTGACGAAATCGGCAATCTTGTCGTGGATTCGCGCCAGCGAACCGCAATTGCGGGCCTCTACGCCGCAGGCGATGTGGTTGACGAAATCAACCAGGTCGCGGTCGCCTTCGGACACGCGGCGATCGCCGCAACCGATATGCACAGCTATCTTGCGCAAAACGAGTGAACAGGTCCGCCCTCGTTCAGTCGTTCAGTCGTTCAGTCGTTCAGTCGTACAGGATGGCGCGTGGCGCAGCCCTCGCGGGGATATTCGTCGCTTCCCCGGCATCCTGGTGCCCCCCATTGGCGCCGTAAGAGCCTCAATGCGGCATTGGCGAGACAACACCTATTGTGTGCGCATTCAGGCACTGCCGTCGATGCCGCTTATTCGCAACCGACGGGGTGCCGGCGTCTGCTGGGGAAAAACGGCGGAACAAACAAGGAGCCGCCTCGTTTGAACGGGGTGCCGCCCGGCGCGCTTTCAAGCAGGAGATGAGGATGGCAACCAAGAAAGCTTCGCAGACAAAGGGACTTGAGGATCTCTTCCACGACGGCTTGAAGGATATCTACTACGCCGAGCGCAAAATCCTTCCGCCTTGAAGAAGATGGCGAAGGGAGCTGAATCCGAAAAGGTGATTGCTGCCTTTGAGAAGCATCGAGGTGAGACGGAAGGCCAGATCGAGCGCCTGCAGCAGGTGTTCGAGATCTTCGGCAAGCGGGCACAGGGAAAGACCTGCCCGGCAATCGACGGCATCATAGAAGAAGGGCAGGAGATCCTGGAGGACTTTCAACAGGCTCCAGCCCTGGATGCCGGGCTCGTGGCCGCCGCGCAAGCCGTCGAGCATTATGAGATCGATCGCCCGATATGGAACGCTGATCACCTGGGCCGGTTTGCTTGGGCTGAAAAAGGCCGTTCCGCTGCTTGAACAGTCGCTCAAGGAGGAGAAGGCGACCGATGAAGCACTGACGCAACTCGGGGAGGCCGGTGTGAACGAGAGAGCGATGCAAAAGGCGGCCTAGAGCGTTTCATATCTTGACGGAAGCGTAGCCTGCGTTTTCGAAGTAGTTCCTGCATTCGGCTGCCTCGATT